>NZ_JBITIJ010000010.1:0-264545 GCF_044458825.1 Nocardia sp. NPDC050412 | reverse complement strand
CGGGTGTTACGAGCGACCGTTCGCGGCCCGTCTCGCGTCCGAGTCGTCGAAGCGCATGCGCCGCAGGCGCGAGTCTCGACGACTCGGACGCGAGACACCAGGGGGCCGCGAACCCGCCGCGCCGAAGGCGCGGCCATCAGACACAGCTCAGGCGTGCCGCTGTACGAGGTCGCCCAGCCGCGGCAGGGCCTCGATGACGTTCTTCTTGGCCGAGGAACGCATGGAGGAGTAGACCTTCTGCAGCGCCGGGCGCGTGGAGGCCGCGGCGCGCGCGTCGGTCACCGAGAGCAGAGCCTCGGCGACCTCATCCGACTTGGCGACCAGCAGGTCGGCGAACTTGCCGGACCCGCTCGCCGTGTATTCCTGCCAGAACGGCTCCAGTTGCGCTACGAGCTTGGGGGCCAAGGACTCCAGCGCGTCCGGCACGATGGACGGGCTGATCTTCTTGACCGCCGCGTAGCCACCCTTGACGGCCAGGCCCGACGCACCACCCTTGTCCGACACCTCGGCATCCAGAACCTCCTTGGCATCGGCAAGGAAGGCCGTGCGCTTTGCGTCGTCGAGCAGGGATTCAGACAGTGCTGCAACCACTTTCAGGTTCCTCCGGGATCAATGTCGATGAACGAGCGCACGTCACTATACGCACTGGTGCGCGGAGTCACACGGTACTCATCCGCTAATGAGGCGCCGCCGGACGAAGTCCGCCCTCGCCTACGGCTGCCACGGCAGCAACTGGACCATCAGTCCTTCACAATCCGCGAGGAAATTGCCCTGCTCATCGACCAATTCGGCGGTGATGAAGGTTTTGCGCCCTTCGATGCGATCGACGCGACCCCGCACGGTCAGCGGCGTCTGCAACGGGGTGATCTTGCGGTAGTTCACGTGCAGATAGGCGGTGCGGCTGATCGGTCGCCCCGCGTAGTGCACGATCATGCCGAGCAGATCGTCGAACAGCAGCGGGAGCACGCCACCGTGTGCGGCGCCGTTGCCGCCGAGATGGAAGCGACGGAATTCACCGGTCATCACGATGCCGTCTGGTCCCGCTTCGACCACTTGCCACGGCAGCAGCAAAAGGCTGCCGCGCCCGGGCAATTCGACCGCGCGGCCCGCCGGGCCCTGGAGTTCGGGTGCGCGATGCGGCTCGAGCAGATCGATGAGTTCGCGGGTGCGGTCGAGCGCCTCGCCGTAGATCTCGTCGGGGGCGTCCACGCAGACGGCCAGATCCTGCAGCGTGCGCAGGGCCTCGACGAGCGGGCCGAAGTTGGCGCCGACTCGCGCGCGGGAGACCTTGGGGAAGCCGCCGTGGCTTTCGTACCGGGATTCGTCCACCGCGCTGTCGTCGATGCGCGGACCGGACCGCCCGCCGGCGCGCTCTGGAACTGCCGGACGCCCTCCCGTCGCCCGACCGCCGCCCCTCATCGAATCGCTCCGCGATGCTGAAGTCATGCTTGCACGGTATCGCGTTGTTATACACCGTCAAGTCGTACCGCCGAGTAATGGAATCGACACCATAGAAGTTCGCATGGAAGTCGCTGGCATCCGAAACATCGGTGGGGGCAATAATCACAGGGGTGACGTTCAATCCGAAGCTGTGGCGGCCCGTTCCGGGATTCGAGAACCTAACCGACATCACCTATCACCGGCATATCGAGCAGGGCACCGTCCGGGTGGCCTTCGATCGGCCGGAGGTTCGCAATGCGTTCCGCCCCCATACGGTCGATGAGCTCTACCGCGCGCTCGATCACGCCAGGATGACCCCGGACGTCGGCGCCGTGCTGATCACCGGCAACGGCCCCAGCCCCAAGGACGGCGGCTGGGCCTTCTGCTCGGGTGGTGACCAGCGCATTCGCGGCCGCAGCGGCTACCAGTACGCCGAGGGCGAGACCGCGGACACCGTCGACCAGGCGCGTGCGGGCCGCCTGCACATCCTCGAGGTGCAGCGGCTGATCCGGTTCATGCCGAAGGTGGTCATCGCGCTGGTCAACGGCTGGGCCGCGGGCGGCGGGCACAGTCTGCACGTGGTCTGCGATCTGACCCTGGCCAGCCGCGAGCACGCCAGGTTCAAGCAGACCGACGCCGATGTCGGCAGCTTCGACGGCGGTTACGGCAGCGCGTATCTGGCGAAAATGGTGGGCCAGAAATTCGCGCGGGAAATCTTCTTCCTCGGTCGTCCCTATACCGCCGAGGAAATGCATCAGATGGGCGCGGTGAACAAGGTCGTCGATCACGCCGAACTGGAAAACGTCGCGCTGGAGTGGAGCGCCGATATCAACGGCAAATCCCCACAGGCCCAGCGCATGTTGAAGTACGCGTTCAATCTGCTCGACGACGGTCTGGTGGGTCAGCAGCTCTTCGCGGGCGAGGCCACCCGGATGGCCTATATGACCGATGAGGCGATCGAGGGTCGCGACGCCTTCCTGGAAAAGCGCGAGCCGGACTGGACCCCCTACCCCTGGTACTTCTGATGGACATCCTCAGCAGCCGGGTCATTCTGCGGCCCGCCGACTACCAGGCGACCCTCGCGTTCTACCGCGACGGACTCGGATTGGCGATCGCACGCGAGTATCCGGGCGGCACGGTTTTCTTCGCTGGACAGTCGCTGATCGAGGTCGCCGCGCACGGCGGATCCGGCAAATCGACCACCTTCGAAGGTGCGCTCTGGCTGCAGGTTCGCGACATTTCGGACGCGGCGGCAGAGCTCGCGCTGAAGGGGATTCGCATCGAGCGGGAGCCGGTGCAGGAGCCGTGGGGACTGATCGAAATGTGGGTGCGCGATCCGGACGGGGTGCCGATCGTTTTGGTCGAAGTTCCCGCCGAGCATCCGATCCGACGTGATTCGCGCTGGTCACCGGACTGATCACGACGGCAACGGTGGCACGGGCGGGGCGGCTCGAGTTGCCAATGCCGACACCGACGAGGACGATAACCCACACATGGCCGCTCGACCGCCGACGTCCGGGCGACCACCGCTGAGTACCGTCCTCCGAGTGAATCGCAGTCTCGATGTCCGGCGTACCTGCCTTCTCCTCCCCTGACGCGGCCGAACCTCCAGCGCGCCGCCCCAGCAAACCGACCCCTGCCGCGTGCGGTCACGTTGACATGACACGATCAGACTCGTGAGGGAGCGCAGCGAGCGAACCATGAACACAGCGCGCCTGCGCACGACGGCGCCGAGCACCAGCGAGGTGCGGTCGCGCATGACGGGGGCGAAATCCATGAGCGAGCCCAGCGAGCGAATCAACAGCGCAGCGCCTTCGGGCATGACCGTGCCGAGCGCTAGCGAGGCGCGGGCATGAGCCGCACCCTGCGGACGCTGCCGATGCCGACCGGATCGGGACTGGGCGATGTCATGCCGCATCTGCGAGAAGTGTTGGAGGGCAACGGCCCCGCGTGGTTGCCGATACCGACCAGCGACCGTCGGGAGGCCCGGCGACTGAGCGACGCACTCACACCCGGCGAACTGATCGATGACGAGGTCGCGCTGGTGGTGACCACCTCCGGCACCACCGGCGTGCCGAAGGGCGCCATGCTCAGTTCAGCCGCGCTGCGGGCCAGCGGGACCGCGACACACGATCGACTCGGTGGTCCCGGCACCTGGCTGCTCGCCCTGCCGACCCATCACATCGCGGGCATTCAGGTACTGCTGCGCAGCATTCTGGCCGGTACCGAACCCAGTGTGCTGGACGTTTCCGGTGGCTTCCTACCCGAGGCGCTGGCCGGCGCGATTTCCGGTATGCGCGGTGAACGCCGCTACACCGCGTTGGTACCGACCCAGCTCATCAAGTCGCTGGAGGCGCCCACCGCCGCGGCGGCACTTGCCCAGTTGGACGGCGTGCTGGTCGGCGGCGCGGCCACCCCTGCACCGGTCTACGAGCGCGCGAAAGCCGCCGGTATCAACGTCGTTCGCACCTACGGCATGAGCGAAACCTGCGGCGGCTGTGTGTACGACGGAGTTCCGCTGGAGGGCACCGAGATTCGCATCGAGGACGGCCGCGTGCTGCTCGGCGGCGCGATGATCGCCAAAGGCTATCGCGGCCATCCGGACCATCCGGCGTTCGCCGAACCCGGCTGGTTCCGCACCGAAGACGCGGGCACTTATGAGAACGGCGTGCTCAGCATCACCGGACGTCTCGACGAGGCGATCATGACCGGTGGACTGCTCGTCGTCCCGCAGGTCGTCGAGGCCGTGCTGATCACCCATCCCGGCATCAGCGAATGCGTGGTGCTCGGCCTACCAGACGATCGGCTCGGCCAGCGGGTCGCGGTCGCGGTGGTTCCCGCCCCCGGCGCCAGCCCGACTCTCGAGGAACTGCGCGATCACGTCGTGCGCGAACTCGATTCCATCGCCGCACCGCGCGAGCTGGCAATCCTCGACGAGCTCCCGCTGCGCGGACCGGGCAAGCCGGACCGAGCCAGGCTCCGTGAGCATCTCCTCGCGGAATCGGCGCACTGAGGCCGGGGCCCGCGGCCGAATCCGTAGCGACCGCTGCTGTCGACGATCGACATCAACGGCTCGAGTCGGGCACCGTACAAGGCTGACGAGCGCGGAAACGCCCAACAGACTCGCAGCCGCGCGACGCACACGGCCAGGATGGCCCGCGTGCGGCCGGTACCTCGTCCGAGCAGGCTCGCGATAGGTCCTCGATGTTGTTGGGGCGCGCGAACATGCAAGCGGGTGCAAGAGTGCGGTGACACCGCGGTGCAAGGACAGTGCAAGACACGGGCCGCAAAGTCTTGGGCATGACTTCTTACACACCCACTTCAGCGCTCGCCGTCGAGGCGGACAGCCTGGTCAAGGTGTTCGGGGAACAGCGCGCCGTCGACGGTGTGAGCCTGGCGGTTCCGCAGGGCTCGGTCTACGGCGTGCTCGGACCGAACGGCGCGGGCAAGACCACGACCATCCGCATGTTGGCCACCCTGCTGCGCCCTGACGGCGGCAGCGCCCGCATCTTCGGCCGTGACGTCGTCGCGGAACCGACGGCCGTCCGGTCCCTGGTCGGCGTCACCGGGCAGTACGCCTCGGTCGACGAGGATCTCAGCGCCACCGAAAATCTGATCATCTTCTCCCGCCTGCTCGGCCTCAGCCGCGTCGATGCCAGGCGCAAGTCGGTCGAACTGCTGGAGGAGTTCGACCTCACCGAGGCGGCGAATAAGCCGCTGAAGAACTTCTCCGGCGGCATGCGACGCCGTCTCGATCTGGCCGCCAGCCTGATCGCGACACCACCGCTGCTGTTCCTGGACGAGCCGACCACCGGACTCGATCCGCGCACCCGCGCCCAGATGTGGGAGACCATCCGCCGCTTGGTCCGGGAGGGCGCGACGGTGTTGCTCACCACGCAATACCTGGACGAGGCCGATCAGCTCGCCGACCGGATCGCCGTCATCGACC
The DNA here is from genome assembly GCF_044458825.1 of Nocardia sp. NPDC050412. Taxonomy (NCBI): domain Bacteria; kingdom Bacillati; phylum Actinomycetota; class Actinomycetes; order Mycobacteriales; family Nocardiaceae; genus Nocardia; species Nocardia sp. NPDC050412. Next base: position 259,156 of record NZ_JBITIJ010000010.1, on the reverse strand, counting down.
ACGGCAAGGTGATCGCCGATGGCACCGCCGACGAACTCAAATCCTCGGTCGGCGGCTCTTCACTGCATCTGACGCTGGTCGACCGGGCCCAGCTCGAGGAAGCCCGCCGGGTTGTCGGTGACTTCCTCGGCGTCGACGCCCAGATCACGCCGGAGGCCGGACGGCTCACCGCGCCGCTCGCGGACGCGGGCATGACCGCCGACCTGCTGATCCGCCTGCGCGAGTGGGAGATCGAGATCGACGAGATCACCGTCACCAAACCCAGCCTCGACGAGGTCTTCCTCACCATCACCGGCCACCCGGCCGACGACAACGATTCGGAACGGAGCGCGGCATGACGACCATCACCGCCGAAAGCACCACCGCGCGGCATGCGGCAGCGACCTCGATTCCCGAGGTCAGCAATAAGATCAGCCTGCAACAGACCATGTCGACCTCGCTCACCATGGCCTATCGGGGCATCTTGAAAATCAAGCACAATCCCGAGCAACTGTTCGATGTGACGATTCAGCCGATCCTGTTCACCGCGCTGTTCGCCTACATCTTCGGCGGGGCGATCGGCGGGAGCGTTTCGAACTATCTGCCGGTCCTGATTCCCGGCATTCTGGTGCAGACCGTGATCCTGACCTCGGTCGTCACCGGCACCCAGTTGCGCGAGGATATGGACAAGGGCGTCTTCGACCGGTTCAAATCCCTGCCCATCGCCCGCATTTCGGTGCTGGCGGGTGCGTTGATCGCCGATATGGTGCGCTACGCGCTGGCGACGACGCTGACCATCGTGGTCGGCCTGGCCATCGGCTACCGGCCCGAGGGCGGTGTCGCCGGTGTCGTGGTGGCCGGTCTGGTCATCGTGGTCTGCTCGTTCGCGGTGAGCTGGATCTGGGCGCTGGTCGGTGTCACCGGTAAGAGTGCCGCGGGCGTGCAGGGCATTTCGATGATGGTGATGTTCCCGCTGACCTTCATGTCCGGCGCGTTCGCTCAGGTGAGCACCATGCCGGGATGGATGCAGGGGCTCAATCACGTGAATCCCGTGTACTACATGGTGAATGCGGCCCGAGCGCTGATGAACGGCAATGTCTACGGCAGCGATCTGGCCTGGTCGCTGATCGGCTCGGTGATCGTGATCGCGATCTTCGCACCGCTGAGCATCAAGGCGTACATGCGCCGAGCATGATTCCCGGAAGTCGCGGTGGGTGAGTCACCCACCGCGATTTTCGTTGTCGCACGACAGTTCCTGTAGAAGGTCGAGGATCCTGGCCGCCGCTTGCCGCCGACGCATGCCGGCGGCCCGGGTCAGTGCTTCGTCGAAGCGCCCGTCCCCCACCGTTGTTCGGTGCAGTGCCGCGTGATGTCGCAATTGGGCCGACGGATTGTCCTGTCGCGCCGTCACCTTGGTGGCCAGCGAAAGCAACTCCAAGCCGATCTTCGAATCGCGTCCGACCGCGAGATAAAATGTTCCGACCGCGTTGCCGACCGCGCCGATCTGTGGCAGGTCGTAGAACTGCCCGAGTCGGCCCGTCGCGAGGCGAATCAGCGTGCGCGCGATATCGTCGGCCTCCGCCGCCCGCCCGTGCAGCACGTATGCGTCCACGGCGCCGCTCGCGGTCATCAGGATGCCCGGGCCGGGCATTGGTTCGTCATCGGGCCAGCCGTACAGGTCCAGTGCCCGCCGATAATGGCGCAGCCCGGCGTCGGTATCGCCCTCGGCAAGTTCGAGTTCCGCCATTCCGATGACAACCGGCGCCAGGCGGTGGTTGCGTCGGATGTGCGGATCGTCGATCGCGGTACCGTGCGCCGGATCACCATCTGCGGCGCCGAGCGCGAAGCCCAATTCCCGCCGCGCCTCGTCGAGCCGACCCGCGCCGATCAACGACACCGCGAGATAGCTGCGCATCTCCACGGCTTCCTCGTGTGCGCGCAACTCCCGCAACAGTTCCGCGGCCCGGCGGTAGTACACCACCGCATCGGCATAGTGTGCGGTCTGTCCGGCGAGCTGCCCGAGATGCTGGGTGACCATGGCCGTCCCCCAGACATCGCTTCCCTCGATCAGCTGCAGGGCGGCTTTCGCGTCCCGGGTGGAACCGTAGACATGGCCGGAGTTTTCCCGGACATTCGCGCGCATGAACACCGCTGCGGCGCGCACCAGCGGGTCCGGCGACCGGGCGCCGTCCGCGAACAGCCTCGGCGAATCCGAGCCCGAGATATCCCCGCAGGCCATGACGCCGAGAAAACGCGCTCCACTATTGAGATCTATTGCAGTGCTGAGCAATCGACGGATCCGTGCCCGCGTGGTCGCCACCTGACGCAGACCGCTGTTCAGGTACAACATGTGCATACCGATCTGCAAGTGCGCGAGCATCTGCAGATCCGCGACCGTACCGCGCACCGGACCGGGTTCAGGTGCCAGGGGGAGAATCCGGCGCGCCCAACTGCTCAGCTCCATGTGCGCGCCGCGCATTACCCATAGCGTGCCGGCGATCGGGAACACTCGGTACACCGTGCGGGCGTCCCTGCGCTCCAACGCATATCGCAGCACCGTGACAAGGTTGTCGAGCTCCGCACCGGCCGAGAGCACCGTGGCCACCTGCTCGTCGGAGAGATAACGGTGCACCGTGGCGATCGAATAGTCACGGGCCCAGCGCGACATGCGATCCATCACCACCGGACGCTCGTCGACCGCATCCGAAATGCCTGCCGCAGCATCGGACCCGGTCAGTGCGAGCTGTTCCTCACCGAATTCGCGCACCGTTTCCAGCATTCGGTAGCGGGTTCCGATCAGGCCCTCGTCGTCGTCCAGGACGGTGAGCAGCGATTGGCTGACCAGTCCGTCCACGGCCGTGGTCACATCGTCGACATCCGGGCCACCCGCCACCACTTCGGCTGCATCGAGGGTGAATCCGGCCGGAAAGCGGCACAGCCTGCGCAAGGCGATCTGTTGCGGCGCTTCGAGCAGATTCCAGCTCCACGCGATGACGGCGTGCAAGGTGCGGTGCCGTTCCGGCGAGGAGCGATCTCCGCTGCGCAGCAAGGCGAATCGGTGTTCCAGGCGGGTCTCGATTTCCTCGACGCTCATGGTCCGCACACGGGCGGCCGCGAGTTCGATGGCCAGCGGCAGGCCGTCCAGCGTGCCGCACAGCCGGGCCACCACTTCGGGATCCAGGCGCACGGTCGGCCGCACCGCACGCGCTCTGGCCATGAACAGGTCGGTGGCCGGTGATCCGGCCGCGTCGATTGCCAAGGGCGCCAGCGGATAGACCGTTTCCGCGGTGATCGCCAGTGGTGCTCGGCTTGTGGTAAGGACACTGAGCTGGTCGCAGCTGCCGACCAGATCGGCGACCACTTCGGCGACCGCGTCGATCAGATGCTCACAGTTATCCAATATCAACAGCGTCGGACGGGCCGCGAGCGCATCTCGCAATCGCCGACCGGCATCGCTGTAGCCGGTGGAGCGCCGCCATGCCGTCTCCCGGACGATCTCGCCGAGGCCGAGGGTCGTGCTGATCGCGGCTTCGATATCGGCGCGTGGGTCGGCGTCGGCGGCCGTATCGGCCCGTACCGACGCCAGCTCCACCAGCACCACGGATTCGCTGCGCGCGACCCGAGCACCCAATTCGTTGGCCACCCTGGTCTTTCCGGTGCCGCCGGGGCCGAGGACGGTCGTCACTCGGGAGCGGTGCAGCAGTTGCTCGAGTGCGTCCAGATCGGCGGCACGTCCGAGCAGCGCATTGGGGGCCGCGCGCAGTCCGATCGCGGCGAGGGTACTCGGCGGTGCGGCAACGGCCGAATCGGAAACTCGTCCAATCGAATCCAGTGACACCGAGTCCCGCCCGGCGGAATACCGCGCGACCGAATCACCTACCGCGACCGATATCGTCGGATCACCCGATGTGGCCGAATTCGTAGCGGGCGTCGGCTTCGGCACGGCCCCACCATGATCGGCCCGCGATGCGAATCCGGGCACCGGATCACCGCGCAGGATCGCGGTATTGAGTTCCACCAGCGCCGGGCCCGGATCCGCGCCGAGTTCTTCGACCAGCCGCCCGCGCATCGATGCGAAGACATCGAGGGCTTCGTTCGGCCGCCCGGCCGCGGCGAGCAGCCGCATCAAGGTGGCGTGCGCGGCCTCGTCGAGTGGCTTTGCGACCGCGGTGCGGCGGGTGATGGCCACCGCGCCGTCGAGATCACCGGTGGCGACCCGGGCGGCGACCTCGATCGCCTCCAGTTCGGACCACCGGCGCGCGGCCGCTGTGCGCAGTTCGTCGGCGAGGTCGCCCGCGGGTAAGTCGGCACCGGGCTCGCCGCGCCAGAGCGATCTGGCCTGGGTCAGCACCTCGAGACATCCGGCGTGGTCACCGTCGGCTTGTTTGACGCGGGCCGCGTGCACCAAGTCGTCCACGAGGGTCAAATCGACCTGATCGGCGGTCAGCCTCAGGCGGTAGCCCGCCGGGCCGATCTCCAGGGCCGCATCCGGTAGCGCCGAGCGCAGCCGCGACACCTGGGTGTGCAGCGCGTTCATCGGCGCGCGCGGCGGCTGCTCACCCCACACCTCATCGATCAGCGCCTGGGCGCTGCGGCTGCGGCCGGGACACAGGGCCAGCGCGGCGAGCAGCAGTCGCGACCGTGCGCCGGGGAGCGCTGCGAGCGTGCCGTCTCGGCGTAGCGCGATTTCGCCCAGCAGGGCCACTACGACCGATTCGCCTGCGGGCGTCGTCAGGGTTTGACTTCGGCCGTTCGGGCCGCTCTGATCGGGAAACATTCCGTGGTTATCGTATGCGAGCCCCGGCGCGAGCGACGGGCCCGGAGGCGGTAGCGCAACGGCAAGAACAGTCGGCCGCCAGGCCGTCCGTCGAGGGTGGCGGTGGGAGACGGGCGGGCCCATTAAGGGACCCGGGAGTGCCGAAATCGAATACTGTCTGCCAGGCTGACATGGTTTTTCGCCCCTGTTCGGACCGGTAAGGCGCTTACGCTGTGCGCATGGCTGAGTTCGAAATCGTTCGGCAGGCTGTGATCACGGCCGAGCCCGCGCGCATTCATGGGCTGATCGATAACTTCCACGAGTGGACCAAGTGGTCGCCGTGGGAGGACGTCGATCCGCAACTGCAGCGGAAGTACTCCGGGCCGGACGCTGGAGTCGGCGCCCAGTACGCCTGGGACGGCAACCGCAAGGCCGGTCGCGGCAGCATGGAGATCACCTCCAGCGACGACCGGGAAATAGATATCCGGCTGGCCTTCGAGAAGCCGTTCAAGGCCACCAACAAGACGACCTTCGAGCTGAACCCGGTCTCGGCCCTCGAAGGAGGAGAACCCCGCACCGAGGTGGTCTGGCGGATGAGAGGCCAGCACAAGGGCCTGATGGGCGTGATCGGAAAGGTGTTCCCGATCGACAATATGATCGGCAAGGACTTCGAGAAGGGCCTCGACCGACTGAAGACCGCCGCCGAAGCCAACTGAACCGCCCGAGCGGACCGAACCGCGGCCGCGCATTAGGCTGCGAATATGGCTACTGCAGCGCAATGGATCGAGGGCGCACGGCCCCGTACCCTGCCGAACGCGATCGCCCCTGTTCTTGCCGGAACCGGCGCCGCCGCCTCCATCGAAGGCGCGGTGTGGTGGAAAGCCGTTCTCGCGCTGCTGGTTTCGCTGGCCCTGATCATCGGGGTGAATTACGCCAACGACTATTCCGACGGTATCCGCGGAACAGATGACGTGCGGGTCGGTCCGCTGCGGCTGGTCGGGCAGAAGCTCGCCTCGCCCGCCGCGGTCAAGAATGCCGCGATCATCAGCCTGGCCATCGGCGCGATCTTCGGGCTGGTGCTGGTCATCGCGACGGCGTGGTGGTTGCTGCTGGTCGGCGCGGCATGCCTGGCCGGTGCCTGGTTCTACACCGGCGGCAGCAAGCCGTATGGCTACAGCGGGTTCGGTGAGTTGGCGGTCTTCGTCTTCTTCGGTCTGATCGGTGTGCTCGGTACCGAATTCGTCCAGGCCGAGCGGATCGAATGGGCGGGCCTGGTGCTCGCGATCGGCGTCGGGGCATTCTCCAGCGCGGTGCTGGTCGCCAATAATCTGCGTGACATTCCGACCGATACCGAATCCGGGAAAGTCACCCTCGCGGTCAAACTCGGCGATCCGCGGACTCGCACGCTGCACTTGGCGCTGCTCGCGGTGCCGTTCATCGCGACGCTGCTGTTGGTCGTCCGCACGCCGTGGGCACTGGTCGGACTGGTCGCCGTGCCGCTGGCAGTGCGCGCCAACGCACCGGTGCGCTCCGGTAAGGGCGGGCTGGAATTGATTCCGGCGCTGCGTGATTCGGGGTTGGCGCTGTTGGTGTGGTCGGCGGTTACCGCGTTGGCGCTGGGTATCGTGGGTTAGGGACCGCGAAGCGCGGCACCCGGTTGGCGCCGGCGGAGCCGAGCATGCACTTTCCGGCCGAATTCGGCGATTTCCGCCTAGTTCGCGCAAAGAATGCACGCTCGGACCCATTCCGCCTTCGAGCGAGCCGTGAGCGCGCCAGGAAGCTGCTAGTCGTCGCCGTCCGGAACCAGGACGCCGAGGATCCAGTTGACCACCGCGACAATGATCCCGCCCCACACCGCTGCCCAGAAGCCGTCGATACGTAGGCCGTAGTCGGTGGTCTCGGTGATCTTCGCGGTGAGCCACAACATCAGCGCGTTGATCACCAGCAGAAACAGGCCGAGGGTGACGATGACCAGCGGTAGCGATAGAAGTTTCACGATCGGCTTGACCAGGGCATTCACCACGGTGAAGACCACGGCGACGGCCAGGATGACAATGACTTTGCCGCCATTGCCCTTGTCCTCGGGACTCCAAATCTCGATCTTGTCGACCCAGGCTGCCGCCAGCCAGATGGCAACGGCGTTGATAATCAAGCGAATCAGAAGCTGCATGGCTTGATGCTAGGCCCGACCGGCGGGCATGTGCTGCCCCAAAGCGCGAATGGGGTGGCGCGCACATGCCCGACCTCTCACGCCGCACGGTCGAGCAGCGCGTGCACCTTCGGTCGGAGGGCGTCGATCACCTTCGGACCGCCCAGGATGCGGGTTGTGGTCGCATTGGGCGCGCGCAGAATGCCTAGCAGCAGATGCCCGGATTCGATGGACCTGTCCTTGCGGGCCAGGGCTTCGCGCAGTCCCAACTCCAATACCTTCTTGGCGTCCCTGGTGAACGGAATGTGCCCCCAGTTCCGATCGCGGCCGCGGCCGAATCGGGACCGCTCCTCGGGCACGGCCCGTTCCAGCGCATCCTCGCCGAAGGTGGCCTCCAAACTCTCGCGCACCGCATCCAGATCGATGCCGATCGAGCGCAGCGCCTCGGCGTCCTCCGCACCGAGCGGCTGGCCTTTGGCCTGTTGGCCGAGGCTTTCCAGCACGTCTCGGTGGGTTAGCCCGGCCGCCTCCTCGAGCAGTGTCTTCAATTCCGCTTCGCCCTGTGACAACAGACCGAGTAGCACATGCTCCACCTCGATCCTGGGTGCGCGCAGTTCGCGCGCGTCTTCCTGGGCGATGACGATCACCGTCCGCGCCGACCTGCTGAACCGTTCGAACATCAGCGGTTCCCGCCTCTCCGGTTGTATTTCTGGTGGACCGCCTGCTTACTGACCTCGAGCGCCTCCGCGATCGCCTGCCAGGACCAGCCCTGTTCGCGGGCATTGGTCACCTGAATCGCTTCGAGCCGTTCGAGCAGCCGACGCAGTGCGAGCACCGCGCGCAGCCCGACCTTGGGGTCGGGACTGCCTGCGGCGGCCGCCAGTGTGGTCGCTTCAGTCATGTCGTCAATTTTGATTGACGAACTCCGGAGTTGTCAACGAAAATTGACGATGTTCGCCGAAAGAAAACCCCGGCACTGCGGCCGGGGTTGCGGTATCGCTTGCTAGCCGGACCAGATTCCGGTCGCGGCGAACTTGTCCAGGATCGCGGCGGGTTCGGTGAGGTTCATGTCCTGCGCCTGGACCCATGCGTCATCGAAATATGTTCCGGCATAACGATCTCCGCCGTCACAGAGCAGGGTGACCACACTGCCCGAACGACCGGCGGAGATCATTTCGGCGATGAGTGCGAACGCACCCCACAGATTGGTTCCGGTGGAACCGCCTACGCGGCGGCCGATTACCCGACTCGCGAGGCGGGCAGTGGCGACCGATGCGGCATCGGGCACCTCGATCATCCGATCCACCACCTGACCGATGAACGACGGCTCGACCCGCGGGCGGCCGATTCCCTCTATGCGCGAGGGCATTCCGGTCTGATAACCGGCGTCAGCGGTTTCGTAGCCGCCGTAGAACGCGGAGTTCTCCGGGTCGACCACGGCCAGTTTCGACGGGTAGCGGTGATAGCGAATGTAGCGACCGATGGTGGCGCTGGTGCCGCCGGTACCCGCACCGACCACGATCCAGTCCGGCACCGGATGCGCCTCCAATTCCATTTGCTGGAAGATGGATTCGGCGATGTTGTTATTGCCGCGCCAGTCGGTGGCGCGCTCGGCATGGGTGAACTGATCCATGAAGTGGCCACCGCATTCGGCGGCAAGACGCGCCGCCTCGGTGTACATATCCGGTGGTCGCTGTACGAAATGACAACGGCCGCCTTGGGCTTCGATCAACTCGATCTTCTGCGGCGAGGTGCTCGCGGGCATCACCGCGACGAAATCCAGGCCGAGCAATTTGGCGAAATACGCCTCGCTGACCGCGGTCGAACCGGAGGACGCCTCGACCACCGTGGCGCCCTCGGTGACCCAGCCGTTGCAGATCGCGTACAGGAACAGCGACCGCGCCAGCCGGTGCTTGAGGCTGCCGGTGATGTGGGTCGACTCGTCCTTCAGATACAGCTGGACCCGCCATGAGGCGGGCAGCGGGTACCGGATCAGGTGGGTGTCGGCGCTGCGCTGCGTATCGGCCTCGATGAGCCGCACGGCATTGTCGACCCAGGCGCGTGGCGCACTGCGATCGCAGTACTTCACGAGTCCGTCCCGGGCGGGTCGTCGTCACCCCGAAGCCGGGCGCGCAGCTGCGCCTTATCCTGGCGGCGCTTCGCATCGACGACCGCGATGTCCTCGTTGACCCGAGCGCGCAACTTCTTGAACAGCGTCAGCGACAGCGGCATCGCGATGATCAACGCGAACAGGGCGGCGACCACCAGTGGGATCTCCACCGAGACGAGCCTGGCGACGCCGACGATCGCGGCGGTGATGACCACGACCAGACCGAGCCTGGCAAGCGTGTACAGCGCCAGGTTGCGGGCCAGCCGCGCGCTGATGCCAGTGGTTTGCTGTTCGGGTTCACCCTTCGGTGGAGTTGCCTCACTCACGCCGTCCAGCCTATGCGAAGCTATGGCCCACCCTCGGCGCTACCTGCCGTCGAGGCCAGGGCGCGTATCCGTTTTGTCTATTACTTCCCCTTTACCAACTGTAGGTGGTTCGAGTACCTAGGGGTTGCAGTGCAACGATGGCGCCATCTGATGAGGGAACTGTCGAGAACGGAGAGGTTTGCTATGACTGCGATCACCGTCGGCGGCCAGGACACCCTGCTGACACCGGGCCAAGTGGCCGCCATGTTCCACGTCGATCCGAAGACCGTCACCCGCTGGGCGCACGCCGGGCGCCTGGGATCGCTGCGCACACCGGGTGGGCACCGTCGGTTCCGCGAATCCGAAGTACTCCAGCTGCTCGAGTCGCTGACCACCGAGGCCACCGCGCGCTGATCATGGTCCGCGGGCCCGTAGCTGTGAGTTCGATATCCCTGTCTAGGGGCCCGCACCCACCAATTTCGTGTCTGCGGTGTTCGAAGGCTACGCACGCGACTACCCTCGTTAGCAGGAGGTGAGCGACGTGACGTACCTGTTGGCACTCATCGCAGTTGTGGCAGTCGCGGTGTTGTGCTGGAAGGCGTTCGGCCCCGAGAAGACAGCCGGACCGCCCACGCGTTCGCCGCAGCGCAAGCGCATCATGGGGCCCGATGACGACCCCGAATTCCTCTGGCGCATTTCGCGCCAGCATCGTGATGGTGACGGGTCTGCCGAGCGCTGAGTAGGGTACGCCCGGTTCGCCGGGCGTTTCCGGTAGGCAGACGCGAATCCTTCAGTCGCGCAACGCATACTGCCCGCGCGGTTTGTTTTTCTGCGCCAATGCTGAATCGCGCCCATGCGCCGCAAATCGGTTTCTACCGTTTCGCAACCAGCCACCAGCGGGCTGGTATCGCAAATGATCACTCACGACCACCGCGGTCGCGCCAACGCACTTCCTGGCACGTGGACGAGAAGTCGGGTTCGGCCTCGACAGCCCACGCGAACGAGAGATGCCTCCGAGGCTCGGGTGTTGTTTCTCGATCCGCGGCCGACCGACGCGGCCGGCAACCAAGCGAAGTACGACCGGCCGCAGATCCTCCTCGGTCAATAAGCCGACGAGGTCGCCGAAACTCGAGTCAGCGAAGGCCGCCGTCGTATTCCTCAGCGTGCCGTTCGACTGCTCAAACGATCACGGCTCGCCGTTGATGACGGCCATCAGGGCGTCCATGAACGACTGCCCGCCCATGATGTAGCCGCCGGCGATCGCGCCGATTACGGCGCCGATCGGGCCGGTGATGATGCTGAAGAAGAACACGCCGACGATGGCGCCGATGACGAGGCCGAGAACGCCGCCGAGGACCACGCCGACGATGTTCTTGTTGATTTCGTCGGTCAGGCGGGCCATGGAATTGACCGGCTGCATCTCGCCGATGTTCTTGGCGCTCAATTTCGGCGTGAGAGCGAGGGTTCGGCCGTTATCGGAGATCGTCTGGTCGACCGCGACCTTGGTGCCGGAGAGCTCGTAGGTCAAGGGGACTTCCGTCACCACAGCGCCGGCATCGGACTTCAGCAGGACCTTGGTGCCGTTGTCGGCGAGTTCGAACTTGCCGCTGTCGACCTCGGTGGTGAGGACGCGGTCCCGGTGCCCATCCGAGATTTCGGAAGCCACCGTGTGGTAACCGATTCCCTGCTCGACGCCGGAGGCCGACACCTCTTTGGCAACTTCCGCTGGCTTCGCATTCGCGGTTCCCGCTGCGATTCCCACGGCGGCGATGGACACGAGGGTGACGGCGAACGTGCCGAACTTCATCAAGGTTTCCTTCTGACAAGCACCGGCCCCGGTAGCCGGTTGACGCGTCTAGCGCCACGTAGCTTGTTGCCCCGCACGGCATTTGGGAACCCCTGACAGCCATCGTTATTCGATTGTTACCCCAGCATCCGACCTATGATCATTTCACACAAGTATCCTTTTTATCCTCAAAAATGGGTGACTCGACGCGCACGCATCTGATGGTGTAGGCATGACGTGATCTCTCACCATTGCAACTTTCAACTTCGTATCTCGGCGCGCGAGTTCGAACAGCCCTGGAGGACGTCACAGGTGTCGCGTCAACGTGTCCGTGCGGGTCTCACCTTGACGGTCTTCATAGCTGTAACCGCGCTGGCCGCGGCCGTAGTGGCCGTGGCGGCGATGTCGCTGAGCAACGACAAGTCCACCGCGAGCAGCCCGTCGCCCGCAGCTCAGAACGACCTCGCGCCGACCACCTCGCCGGAACCGTTCCCCGAGCTACCGCTGACCACTCCCGAGGCCCCGCCGACCACCTCCGCCATCCGCAGCACCTTCGACAAGATCGCGGGCGGCCTGAAGATCGACGTCGGTGACTGCATCGAGATCGGCGGCAGCGGCGACAACCCGACGCTCGGCAAGTCCGCCTGCGGCAGCGCGACCTCCAACTACAAGGTCATCGACAAGGCGGCCGAAAACGCCGCTTGCCCCACCGACGCCGACCGCGCCCTCAACGACACCCTGCGCGGCGTCAACCGCGCCGCCCTCTGCCTGGACATCGACTGGGTAATCGGCGGCTGCATGGACCCGAACAAAGACAACCCGAAGCGCCTCGAGTGCAACACCAAAGGCGTCCCCAACGCCGTCCGCGTCATGGACATCAAACAAAACACCACAAACGTGAACGTCTGCTCCTCCAGCGACCGCGGAATCGTGTACCAACAACGCCAATTCGTAGTCTGCGTCCACCGCTTGTAGCTATCGCCGGGCGCACGACAACACCGGAAGCCCCTGCACCCCACGGATTCCCGATTTCTTGCCGCTCCCGGCGGTTACCTCCCGACCGCGAGCCGGGGATGCTCGAGTAACGCGCGCGCCAAGCCCCTTACACTCGACCACCACGAAGCCATCGTCTACATCGCCATGATCGCCGTCATGTCACGCCGGCCCGCCCACACCTGACACAGTTCTCAGACGCTGACTCAAACAGAAAAGTTAGCTTCTAAATGTTCTCGTGCGGCCGAATCGTCTGGTAGCCAGCGGTAAGCTGTTGTTGACGCGTTCCGCGGTACCGAATGACGTCTCGGGTTCGGTCGATGCTGTAGCTGCCAGCCTGACGTCCCTATCGGGAATGCATCATGTACGTCACCAAGTAGCGAATCGCGTGTCGCAAAGTCGATTCGGCACGTATCGCACTCGCAGCCCCAGTCCGGGTAGCTCGGCAGCGCGGCCCACTACGCGGACATCATAAAGCTCGTTGTAAGGAAGCAAAATGTCTAGCAAAATCGTCAAAACCCTAGCCGCGACTGTTATGGCCGCGCCCCTGCTCGTCCTCGCGGCGCCCGCAGCCACTGCCGATTCGACCGCGGCGCCTCCATCGTCCACCATAGCTCCGGTCGACGGATCATTCGGATCAGCGACGTGGTGTATCCCCCTCGGCAGTGCCGTCTGGTGCTTCTGAGTGAGCGTGTGACGCTCGAGATTCGAGTGAACTCCTGGTAAAGCAGTAATTGCTGAGATCAATTGCTGCACCAGGGAGTTCATTTGTCATCATCGCGTATTGCCGTGCGTTCGTCGCGCCCGACTGGTGGACCGCGCGGCGGTTTGATGCCTATGGATCAACCGCCACCCCACATTGCAGAGCGGGGACGCACGCTCCTACTCATGCGCCCTGTTGCTCTGCCCGGTTCTGCTCCCACTCCAAATTAAACAGTCGCTTTTCCGTCTCCAATTCCCACTGTTTCCGTTGAAGCTCTACGTTTCGCATGCCAGATTCATGCTTGCCCCGATCAGCTGCGTCGACTGATGCTTCGCGGCGTGCCGCTGCCTTCTCCAGCCGACGATGCGCGGTGTACGCGGGTGCGACAATGCCGCCGATGATTCCGCCTGCCAAGTAGCTACCTAGCGCAAATCCAGTCAGCGGCCCCGCGATCGCAGCTGTGATTGCAAGTATCAACATCAGGTCGGCCAGCCTGTGGAGCATGAGTATCGAGCGGACTCTGTAGTTCGCGAGATCGTTCGATGCTTCTTCGAGGGCCTCCTGTATTGCGTCGGGAGCGTTGATGGCCTCTGTGGCGACCGCAGGTACTTCAGGGCGGCCCGGCATCCCTCCAGAGGCGGCAGTCTTCTCGGATATCCACGCAGCGATCAGCCCGGCGATCGCCGATACGTATCCACCCGCAGAGGCAGCGATCCAGAGGACAACGGGTCCTCTCCCGGGATCGTTGGCAGCTTCGGCGGCGAGCGTCGAGATCCACATGGCCCGTAATCCTCCCACCTAGATGAGCCGACATGCCGCATTACCGCGCGCGATGGTCCGCAGTCTTTCGACGCCGAGCATTGATGCCTATGCATCAACGCTGTCCTCGGTGGGGTTCGAAACTGCGACACTCGCTTCAGGAGAGCGGTGTCACAGATCCTCGGCGAGGCTGTACATGACGGGCTCTTGGCTCGGAACCCCTGCTCGCGTCGGACATCACCGCGGGCCGGACAGCAGAAGGTCTATGTCGCGACGACCCAACAGGTCTGGGCACTTCACGATTCAATGCCCCAGCACCTGCGAACCGCGATCTTGCTCGGCGCATTCGTCGGGCTTCGGATCGCAGAAGCGGCCGGTTTCCGCTTCGACGATGTCGACTTCGACGGCGCCATGGTCTACCCGCAACGACAGTGGCCGGACAAGCCACTCGAGACGAAGGCCAGCTACAACCCCTTGCCGATTCCCGCCGAGCTGGTCGACATGCTCGAGACATCCGCCGCTCGATCCGGCACCAACCTCGTGTGCGACGAACTGTGCAAGCCGGTGTCGCCCTGGGTAATCGGGTGGAACCTGCGCGGTATCAAGGATGAGATACCCGGACTGCCGGAAGGGGCAGCTTCCAGGACCTCCGCCATTACTACGCCTCCCTGCTGTTCAGCCAGGGCGCCGACATCAAGACGGTTCAGACCCGAGTTCGCCACGGAAGCGCCGTGACAACATTGCGCTACTACGCGCACCTTTGGCCGGACGCCGACGAATCCACGCGAACAGCGGTCGCTGGCGTACTACGGGACCGGCTGCAATCTACTGCGTACTCACTGCGTACCGAGACGCCGACCACGTCGGCCGCCAACTCCGCCGACAATCGTTAATCAGCAGCTCAGAGCACTTATTTCGATCCTCAGTTCAGCCCGGCATATGAGTGCAACCCACTGATCACGATGTTGATGATGAAAAGGTTGAACAGCATCGCGACGAACCCCGCGATATTGATGTATGCGGCCTTGGTGTCGCGCCAACCTGATGTGGCGCGGGCGTGGAGGTAGGCGGCGTACAATACCCAGGCTATGAAGGAGCAGGTTTCCTTGGGGTCCCAGCCCCAGAAGCGGCCCCAGGCGGCTTCGGCCCAGATGGCGCCGAGGATTACGCCGGCGCCGAAGAGGGGGAAGCCGATGATGGTGGTTTTGTAGGCGAGGCGGTCGAGGGTGCGGGCGTCGGGGAGGCGGCGGGCGATGGTGCCCAGGATGTTGTCGGATTCGGCGCCTTCGGGCTGACGCAGGCGATAGAGGAACAGCAGGCTGGCGATGCCGGAGACCAGGAAGACGCCGCTGCCGATGCTGACGATGGTGACATGCACGGGCAGCCAGAACGACTTCAGTGCGGGCACAACGGGTGCCGCGTCGGCGTAGAGCACAGTGCCGGCCAGGAACAGCAGGATCAGGATCGGGACGAGCAGGAATACCCACATCGAGCGGTAACGCTGTTCGCGCAGGAACACCATGCCGACCACGGCGGCCGCAGCGGTCGCCATGGTGACGAATTCGTACATATTGCCGAGCGGGAAGCGGTGGGTCGCGAAGCCGCGCAACACGATCGAGGTCACATGCAGGGCGATCGCGACGAACAGTACCGAGAACGCCATATTGCCAGCGCGTTCGGCGAACGGCTTGGCTTGCGGCGTCTCGACCCGGCCGGGTCCGGCGGGACGATCGGAGCCGCCGCCCGCGGTCACCAGTTCACGCGCGACGACCTTCTGCGTGCGCGCCGCCGCGTACTGCACGATCAGCAGCACCAGCACCAGCGCGTACACGACGATCGCCGATTTGAAGGCGAGATCGCTGTACTGGGCGATGGTCTCGTCGATCGGCATGGTCACTCTCCTGTGGCGGATCGGTCACCGAGCAGGCGCTTGCGCAGGCGATCGAATTCGCTGCCCCAGCCCGCCTGATCGGTTCTGGCGAGCCCGCCCATCTCTACTACGGTGCGTCGTTGGTCCACGGTACCTGCTTCGTCCTCGGCCGGGTAGCCACGGATCCAAATGCGCCGCCGCTTCACCAGCAGCGACACCAGCAGCCCGGCCATCATGGCCAGCGCGCTCACCAGCACCCACTGCTGCGCCGGATCGTGCGATACCTGCAGATTCACGTATTCCTGCGCGCCGTTGAAGGTGACCTTGGTGCCATTGGGCAGCGTCGCCGACTCGCCGGGACGCAGGTTGACCCTCGCCTCCTTGGTCAGTCGCCCCTGCTTGACCTGCTCCGGATCCAGCGCGAACAGCGACTGCGGCTTACCGGTATCGAGACCGGTATCGCCGCGATAGATGTCCACCGCGACGGCCGGATCGTCCATGGTCGGGAACGACGAGGTGAGCAGGCTGCCGTGCAGTAGCGCGGTCGGCGCGAACAGGCCCTCGATGGCGATCTGGTTCTTGCGGCGCTCTTCGTCGGTCGCGTACATGCCGCCGGGCGGATCGATCCGCAGCACACCACTGGACAGGAAGGTCTGCGCATTGTCGGGCCGCCATTGCACGGATTCGGTGCGGGTTTGCCCGTTCGGGAAGGTGACCGTGAATGTCGGCGCGAAACCGTGGCCCTGCAGATACAACCGGTCCCCCGCGACGCGCAGCGGATGATTCACCTGGATCTGCGTATCACGCCAGGTATCGCTCTGCAGATCGCCCCCGGCCTGATATTCGATATGCGAGGTGAACATCTCGGCCTGCCCGTTCTGCAGGTAGTCGGCCTTGAAGTCCTTGACCCGCACGCACAGCGGCGCCATACCGGTGCCGTCGTTGATATTGCCCGCCTTGAACGAGTCGAAGACGGCGGGCGAAGTGGTACAGAAGCCGGGCCCGTTGTTCGCGATGACGATCACGCTGCCCTCATAACCGAACAGCTTGCCGACCGCGATGGCGACGAGTAGCCCGACCAGGGCCAGGTGGAAGACCAGGTTGCCGAGTTCGCGGGTGTACCCCTTCTCCGCGGAGAGGGTGATCTCGCCTTCTCGAGTACCTTCGCGCACCTCGGTCCGCCAGCCGCGCAGTCCCTTTCGCGCATGCTCGAGCACGACGTCCGGGGTGCCGTCGATCGTCTCGGAGTAGTGATGCGGCAGCCGAGACAGGTTGCGCGGCACCCGAACCGGCGGGGTGCGCAGTGCGCGATAGTGGTCCAGGCAGCGCGGCAGAATACAGCCGACGAGCGAAATGAACAGCAGCGCATAGATTGCCGTGAACCAAAAGCTGGAGAACACGTCGAACAGCTGGAACCGGTCCATCCACGGCCCGAGCGTCGGCCGGTCGGCGATGTATTGATCGACCTTGCCCTCGTTGAGATTTCGCTGCGGCAGCAGGGCACCCGGAATCGCACCCAAGGCCAGCAGGAACAGCAATACCAGCGCGGTGCGCATACTGGTGAGCCCACGCCAGCCATTGCGCACGAGCGCCCACGCGCGACCCGGTAGCGACTGACGCGGCGGCGTCACCGGCGCCTCGGGTTTGTCGAGCACGGTCATATCGGCAGCGTCACCTCGGAAACGAATGCGTCGCGCACCCAGGCGACGAATTGGTCCCACGCCCCGGTGACCAGCGCGATCCCGACCGCGACGAGCAATATGCCCCCGATGATCTGAATGGTGCGCGAATTGCGCCGCAGCCAACCGACGCCGCGCAACGCGCTCGCCGACCCGAAGGCCAGGATCACGAACGGCAGTCCGAGGCCGAGACAGTAGGCGACGATCAGCGCAACCCCGCGCACGGCCGTCGTGCCCTCGGTCCCGGCCGAAACCGCCATCACTCCGGACAGCGTCGGCCCGAGACACGGTGTCCAACCGAGCGCGAAAACCGCGCCGAGCAGCGGAGCGCCCAGAATGCTCGTGAGCCTGCGCGGCTCCATCCGGGTATCGCGCTGCAACGCGGGGACCAGGCCGATGAACACCAGACCCATCAGGATGGTGACCACACCACCGACCCGTTGCAGCAGTTCACGATTCACGTTCAAGGTCTGGATGACACCGAAAACCGTTGCGGTGGCGAGCACGAACACCACGGTGAAGCCCGCCACGAACAGTCCGGCCGCACCGGCCACTCGGATTCGATCCGTACGTGCCGCAGCCCGATCCACCGAAACCGCTTTGCCGCCAAGACCTTTGGTCTGCGCAGCGGTGGCGGGCGGCGCTTCGGCGCCGACCAGCCCGGCCAGATAGGACAGGTAACCCGGTACCAGCGGCACCACACACGGCGAGGCGAACGAGACCAGTCCGGCCAGTACGCACGCACCGAGCGCCAATAACAGCGGCCCCGTCGCCGCCGTCTGCTGGAACGAATCACCTACTGCGGCAAGCACCATCAGTCGGACTCCACCGGGGGTCGATCAGCTCGCTCGGGCACCGGCGCGGGTTCCGGTGCGAAGTCCATCATGGAATCGGCTGCGGCGCTGCGCGGTACGGCGGAAACGCCGACCCACCGGTCATCGACCGTCCAGACACCGCGGACGAGACGGGCGGCCTGCCGCGGGCGACAGGCACGCGGGCTACGAGTACGGCGATCGCGATTCACGATTGCACCTTCCTACCGCTCGCTACTGAGCGGGACGTAATTACGGCGTGGGCCGAACGAATCACTGCGAACCTTCCGCCGCAATGCGTTCGACAATTGGTTGGAGGTCTTCCGCCAAGAGCGAGCGGAGGAAGACAGCGGCGACCCGATGTTGCCGGTCCAGCACCAACGTGGTGGGAATGACACTGGTCGGGAAGTTACCGCCGAGCGCGAGCAGGGTGCGCATGGACGGGTCGTAGACGGACGGATAACCGACCTTGTTGTCGACGACGAAGTCCTGCGCCTTGTCCTGCTGGAAATCACGGACATTGATGCCGAGGAAAACGACGCCCCTGTCCTTGGTTGCCTCGTAGACCTTGTCGAGCGCGGGCGCCTCGGCACGGCACGGCCCGCACCACTGCCCCCACAGATTGAGCACGACCACCTTGTCCGGGAAGTCGGCGACCGAGGTGGTCTTACCCGAGGTCATCAGATCCGGCCCGGCGAGCTTGCCGATGGTGCCACGCGCGGCGGGCGGATCGTAGAAAATATCGGTTCTGCCGCCGGGCGAGACGAATTCGAACGTACCGCCGGAGGCCACCGCATCCTTCCCGGTCGAACAACCCGCGAGCGCGGCCATCAGGGCCACGCACGCGAGCAGGACCGGCGCCGAACGCCGGGCCGACGGCCGGGAAGAAGTTCTCATGCGCCGTGCACCGTGGGATCCGAACCGCCAGCGGGCTCGGAGTAGACGATGTCGACGAGGGTGTCGCCCTGGTAGACCAGCGAGGTCAGCGAGGCGAGCGAGCACTGCCGGTGCCGCGGATCGTGCCAGAGCCGCTGGCCCTGCAGGAACCGCCGCAGCGTCCAGACCGGCAGCTGATGCGAAACCAGCACCGCCTCGTGTCCAGCCGCCTCGACCCTGGCCTTATTGACCGCGGCCAGCATGCGGTGCGCGATCTGCAGATACGGCTCGCCCCAGGACGGGGTGAACGGATCGCGCAGCTTCCACCAGTGCCTCGGCTTGCGCAGCGCACCATCGCCGACCGAAACCCGCAGGCCCTCGAAGGTATTACCGGCCTCGATCAGATTCTCGTCGGTGCGAACCAGTAGCCCGTGCTGACGCGCGATCGGCTCGGCGGTCTCTTGCGCACGCTGCAGCGGCGAGGCGATCACCAGCGCGATGTCGTGATCGGCCAGCGACCGCGCGACCGCACCGGCCTGCGACCGACCGGTGACCGACAGACTGAACCCGGGCAGGCGACCGTAGAGAATGCCCTTCGGGTTGTGCACCTCGCCGTGCCGCAGCACATGCACGATGGTCTCGACCGAATCGTCATCGACCGACTCCTCGCCGCGCGGACGGGTGACGGTGCCGGAGGTACGCGGCGACGCGACGGCGACAGACTCCTCGGTCTCGTCGGAATCAGGCTGGCCGACGGCCTCGGCGGTGACACCGGATGCGGCAGCGTCGCCGGGCTGCGCGACAATGCCCGATTCGTCAATGGCGCTGGACTGCTCGGGCGCAGCGGCATCGGACTCGTCGGCGACAACGGCGGCTTCCGCGCTGTCGACAGAGGTATCTGGTAGTTCGCGCATTTCTGAATCTGGCTGGTCGGAACTCACGCGCGGGATCCTTCGGGGGTGGCGGCCGCGGCCGCATGTGCGGCGGCGGGCAGGGCGGCGGCGATACGGTCGAATGCGTCCTCGTCGAGCGCCGCGGAGACGAACCATGCCTCGAACGCGCTCGGCGGCGCGTACACACCGCCGTCGAGCAGTGCGTGGAAGAAGGCGGGGAAACGCCAGGTCTGGCTGGCTTTGGCAGTGGCGTAGTCGGTGACCGGACGGTCGGCGAAGAACACGCTCACCATATTGCCCGCGAACTGGACCTGATGCTCGACCCCTGCGGCACCGAGTGCCTCGGTGAACAAGCCGCCCAGTCGCTCGGCATTGCGATCGAGTGCCGCGTACACCGCGTCATCGGCCGCACGCAGCGAGGCGAGCCCAGCGGCGACCGCGACCGGGTTACCGGAGAGGGTGCCCGCCTGATACACCGGACCAAGCGGCGCAAGGTGATTCATGATCTCGGCGCGCCCGCCGAATGCGGCAGCAGGTAGACCACCGCTCATCACCTTGCCGAAGGTGTAGAGGTCACCGGCGACACCGTCGCGGCCGAACCAGCCGGACCGGCTCACCCGGAATCCGGTCATCACCTCGTCCATGATCAGCAGCGCGCCATCATCGGCGGTCAGCTTGCGCAGGCCCTCGTTGAAACCGGGCAGCGGCGCGACCGCACCCATATTGCCCGCCGCCGCCTCGGTGATCACGCAGGCGATTTCGCCCGGATGCGCGGCGAAGGCGGCGGCAACGGCCTCGATGTCGTTGTACGGCAGCACGATGGTGTCGCCCGCCTGCGCGCCGGTAACCCCGGGCGAGGTCGGCAGGCCGAGCGTTGCGACACCGGAGCCGGCATCGGCGAGCAGCGCGTCCACATGGCCGTGATAGCAACCCGAAAACTTGATGATCTTGGAGCGGCCGGTGTAGCCGCGGGCCAGCCGGACCGCGCTCATGGTCGCCTCGGTGCCGGAGTTGACCAAGCGGACCCGGTCCACCGGCGCCATCCGTTCGGCGATCAGCTCGGCGAGCTCGATCTCGGCTTCGGTCGGCGCACCGAAGGACAGTCCGCCGACGGCCGCACGCTGCACCGCCGCGACCACCTCGGGATGCGCGTGGCCGAGAATCATCGGCCCCCAAGAACACACCAGGTCGACGTATTCGTTGCCGTCGACATCGATGAGCGTGTAGCCCTTGGCCGATGCGATGAATCGCGGTGTGCCGCCGACGGACTTGAAGGCCCGCACCGGCGAATTCACACCACCCGGAATCACCGAAGCGGCCCGGTCGAAGAGCTGAGCCGAGACCGGCACCGATGCCCTGGTCACGCGCGGAGAAGAACTCACGACATCCAGTGTCTCAGCCCGATTGGAACGAGTCGACGACAGGGTGTAGTCGAGTGACGCAGACCGCACGCACCGCAGCCTCTTCGGCGCAACACGCCGATCATGGTTGCGGCCGATATCGGTCACTGACCGATTACTGATGCGTAATCTCGGTGCGTCGTCGCACCATCTAGCCCATCGGGAGGGTCCAATGCGGTTCGCCGTCATCAGCGCCACGCTCTTCACCGCGCTCGCCACCGTCACCTTCGGCGCCGGGACCGCAGCCGCCGCGGATCCGGTCAGCCAGCCCGACCGGGTCGGGCTGCATCTGAATCACGCGGAGACCGCGGCCCTCAGCGACGGACCACTGCCCGCGCTGGTCACCATGGTGGTGCCGCTGAACCGGATCGGTGCCGGACTCAAGAGTGACACCGAGATCTACCGCGACGAGAACGGCGGAGTACACGCCTCATTGCGCCAGGTCATCATGGAGGCGGCCAGCCATCCGGACGGCACCGTCACCCTGTATGTCAACGCGCCGGGCACCAGGGACGGCCGCGCGCTGGACATTTATCAGAGCTGGGACTAGGTATACATGCACGGCGCCGAGGCCGAAATGGTGTGCAGCTGGCACATGAAGTTGTTGTACACACCCGCCGAACCGGAATCGGGCACGAAGATCGGCGCGGGTTGGGACACCTCGGTCTGAGTGTCGGTCTGGGCGGCGGGCTCCAGGGGCAGTCCCGGCGCGGCCCATGCGGGCGCCGCACCGATCGCGGCCGTCGCGACGACCGCAGCGCACACTTTCCCGGCAAAACGAATCACAAGCATTTCTCCCAGTCGACACAATTCGGATACCGGCCGAAAGCGTAACGGCCACAACAGTATTCACTGAATGCCGACCGTTGCACCTCGCGGCGCGGCACTTGCACGGTAGTGCAGTCGCGGCGGATGCGCCAGGGCACGTCCCGGATCGGCCGTTGCGCCCGAGCGTGATACGGCGCTACGCGGTGGCGCCGACGCAGAACAAGGCGAAGCCGGTTGTCAGCAGACAGGCCAACGGGACCGGAAGCAGGTTCAGCAGCGAAAACGACGGGATTGTGGGCATCATGCCTGCGATTTTCCCGCGAAATTCACGACCGAACTGGTGCGGCGATGTGGATCGCCGGTGATTGCCCTGGTTCAGCGCGAACGCGCGGCACGCACCGTGCGGGCGACGGCATCGATCGCGAGCACACCGGCCACCATTACCAGGAAAGCGGCCAGCACCAGCCACGGAGCGCCGTAGCGGGTGGAGTCGAAGCCGGGCACGTCCCCCGACGGCGCGAAGGTGGTGGTGATCAGCCCGTTGCGCCAGCTCACCACCGCGAGAACCGCACACCCGAGCGCGAGCGTCAATTCGACCAATGCCGCAAGCATCCGGTCACCGATCGCGATCAAGCGCGTCAACGATCCGCTCCGTTCTCGCTGTCTTCGATTTCCTCGGTCCGCGTGGACAGATCTTCGGTCCCGCCGAGCGCTTCGGTGAGCGCGGCCCGCAGACCGCGATGATCCTTCGCCCACGCCTGCACCAGTTCACCACCGACGAGCCGCAGCCCGATGCCCTTGCGCCGGCGCGGCACTCCGCTCAGCTCGCCGAGCGAACGCGCCGATTCCCAGTCCTCATCATCCCAGGAGTCCTCGTCCCGCTCGGGCAGCACCGCGTCGATGGTCGCCAGCGGTAGGGTCTCAGTGCCCTCGCGCAGCGTGCTGGGGGTCAGCTCGACGCTCACATGCCGCTGTCCCGCGATCACCTGCAGGACAACAAAACCCGCGATCAGCGCGGCACAGAAGATGAGGGCGAACCAGTGCACCTGGTCAGCGGTCACCAATTCCAGAATCAGCACGATCAGGCACAACAACGGCCCGTAGGCCACCGAACGCCAGCGCGCGCCCGGTTCGGCGAACAAGATGGTCGCGCCATCCCCAGAAGCCGTCACACCATGCTCCCGGTCGCGCCGAGCACGGCGACGGAAATCGACACCCGACTCCTGATCAGCCGACCGCGCCGGGCAACAGCAGCACGGCGACGGTGACCAACGCGAACAAGATCAGCAGGCTCAGCACGAGCAGATCTCGTCGAATGCTCTGCGGCTGTTGGATCACCACTCGCATCGATGCCTCCGATCTCCCGGAGCCATCTGGTCGACGTACTTACAAAACGTAAGACAACGCGCAACAAGTGACTTCCGGTTCCCATGTCCTCTGTGACAACCCTCACGATACATGCTGCCGATTTCTTGACAAACTCGCGACCGCTCCAGCCGCGGGTCACCTGCGATTCAGCTGGAAGTAGGCAGTCGAGTCCGGACGGTGACTCAAATACACCGCACCCGCCGCCAGCACGCCCTGCACGATTGCCGCACCACCGGCCAGCAGCGAGGCCGCCCCGGTCACCGCTTCCAGCGCGAACAGCGTGCCCACCGCGACCAGTACGAGCCAGACGCCGACAGCGGTCAAAAGCGTGCGCGCCCACAGCTTTCCGCGCACGAACTGGTGCACGAACAGCAAAGCGAATGCGGCCAGGGCCAACCCGATCACCACAGCGACAACAAAGGCCAACGAGACCATTAGCTCGGCATTGGCCATCGTGAAATTCGGATCGCCGACGTGTACCTGGTCGTACATCTTCTGTGCGAAATCCTTGCGCTGCTGAAACGCCGCAACGACCGACCCGATCATCTGCAGAAGGCCGAATCCAATTACGCCCCACCACAATTGCCGCGCCGTCCGAATGTCCTCCGGCGGTTCGGGCCGCGGCCGCGGCGGTCCGACAATTGGTCCACGCGGGTGCGGCCCCGGTGGATACATCCCAAGCGGGTACGGCATCGGTGCATACTCCCCCGGCGGAATCGCGCCCTGCGGATGCAGTCCGGGCGGAATCGGGCCGGGCGGATGCGCCGCAGCTGGATGCACGCCCTCCGGCAGGGGCTCGGCAGGATTCGGTCCCTGAGTATCGGCTCCTCGCGGACTCGACCCGCGCGACTCCGCCCCGCCCGACTCGCGGTCCGGCGAATCGGATCCACCCGGCTCGGAGGATGACTGCGATGCCGACTCCGAACTCGACGACTCCAACGACTTCGGACTGCCGGACTCCGACTCCGGGGCCTCGGGTCTGGGCGGATTCGTCACGACAGCCAGTGCGCGGCCTCGGTCGCCCAGTAGGTGAGCACCATATCCGCGCCGGCCCGGCGGATGCCGATCAACGATTCCAGGATGGCGGCGCGGCGGTCGATCCAGCCGCGCTGGGCGGCGGCGGTGATCATCGCGTATTCGCCCGAGATTTGATACGCGGCCACCGGCACCGTCGATTGGTCGGCGACATCGCGCAGGATGTCCAGATACGACATCGCGGGCTTGACCATCACGATGTCCGCGCCTTCGGCCAGATCCAGTTGCAGCTCCCGGATAGCCTCGCGGCGGTTCGCCGGATCCTGCTGATAACTGCGCCGATCCCCTTCCAGCGAGGACGCGACCGCCTCGCGGAACGGACCGTAGAAGGCCGATGCGTACTTCGCCGCGTAGGCGAGGATGCCGGTATCGGTGCGCCCGACCGCGTCCAGTCCGCGCCGGATCGCGCCGACCTGACCGTCCATCATGCCGCTGGTACCGAGCAGATCCGCACCGGCTTCGGCCTGTGCGAGGGCCATCTCCACGTAGCGGTGCAGGGTGGCGTCGTTGTCGACGGCACCGTCCGCCGACAGCACGCCGCAGTGCCCGTGATCGGTGAATTCGTCCAGACAGGTATCGGCCATGACCACCGTCGAATCGCCGACCTCGTCCGCGAGCGCGCGCAGACCCCGGTTGAGAACGCCGTCGGGATCGCTGGCCTTGCTGCCGGTGGCGTCCTTGTCCTCGGGCAGCGGCACACCGAAGAGCATGAGCCCGCCCACACCGGCGGTGACCGCCTCGACCGCCGCCTTGCGCAGGGAATCCATCGAATGCTGCAGCACGCCGGGCATGGAGCCGATCTCGCGCGGCTCCTCCAGTCCGTCGGCGACGAACATCGGCAGCACCAATTGCCGTGGCTCGAGAGTTGTTTCGGCCACGAGACGACGCAGGGCGGGGGTACGGCGCAACCGCCGCGGGCGGTCCAATCCGGTCATAAACCGCACGATACGCCCGGTCCGAATGCGAGTCGCAGGCGGCGGGTGCGCCGACGGATCAGCGGGCCGGGAACCCCGGCGGCATCTGCATCTTTCCGCCGCCGAACGGACCGCCGCCGACCAATACGGTCGACCCCGCCATATATCCGAGGTCGTCGCCGCATAGTGCCAGGATCGCGCGAGCGATCTCCGCAGGCTCGGCCATTCGGCCCAGCGCGGAGACATTCAGTGGACCCCACGCGTCCTTGAACACCAACCACATCGCATCCGGCAGGCCGGCCGGGCGGATCAACGCGGTATCGGTGGTACCCGGCGCGATCGCATTGACCCGGATACCGCGCGGGCCGTACTGCTGGGCCATCGAGCCGACCATCCCCTCGATCCCGGCCTTACTCGCCGAGTAGGCCGGCGCATCGGCCATCAATGATTTCGAGGTCGTGCACAGGATCACCCCGCCGCCCGAGCGCTCCAATAGCGGTACCTCGTATTTCACCGAGAGGAAGACTCCGCGCAGATTGGTGTCGAGGACGTCGTCCCACTGCTCGATCGGCAGTTCCTCGGCCGCGCCCTCGATTCTGATCCCCGCATTGTTCAATGCCACATCCAGGCGACCGAACCGGCGCTCCACCTCGGCGACCAGTTGTTCGATATCAGCCCGAACGCGAACGTCAGCGCGCACGTAGTGTGCTGCGCCGCCGATGGATTCGGCGACCTGTTTGCCGAGCTGTTCGCGGCGACCGCAGAACACCACGGACGCGCCCTCGGCGGCGAAGGCTCGCACCGCGGCCTCGCCGATACCGGATGTACCGCCGGTCACCAGCACCACCTTCCCGGCGAAGCGCCCACTCGAAGCCGCCGTCGGAAGCGGATCGGTCGGCGGATCGCGCAGGTACGGCGGCACCACAACGGCCGTCGCAACCGCGGCGGCACCCGCACCGGCGGCCGCGAGTCCCATGAACGCCCGGCGTGAACGACTCTGTCCCCCAGTGGATTCGGTATCCGGTGTCGATTCCGTATGCATGCACCGATCATCTCGGCGGGTGGCGCGGGCCACTTCCTCCTACCGGCCCGACCTTTCGGCCGATCGGAGGACACCACATCATCCCCGTGAAGGATGTCTCGAAGATTCGATAAGCCCGCTGCGCGACACCGCGAGCCCCCGGCGGTCGCCGGCCACATCACCCGGAACCTGTGGAATCCCGCGCAGCTCTGGTGGCTCGTCCGGCGGTTCTGCCGCGGCCGTTGCGGCCGGATCGGTAACGGTGGCGCACCGCACGACGGTCTCGGATCGGTGCGCATTCCCGGGCCTGCTGCGGGGTGATGTACCGGCGCTCGAAGAGTGCGGTGCGAGGGGCGGATGATGTCTGAACACGCACCCGCCAACAAATCACGCGCACCGAGCATCCCGTCTCACAGCCGGGCACCGCGTCCCCGGTTGTTCCGGCTGGAACGCGGGATTCGCGGATCACCGCACAGTCGGCAGTAGCGTGCGAAAGCCCTTGTGGGCGGGCGTTTTTGTCGGTGGGCAGGAGTAAAATCGAAGGTGTGTTCGAGGGAATCGCTCCGGGTTCCCGATCGCGACGGGAGGACGCCACCGTGCCCAACACCGCACCGAAGTCGAAGGTTATCGATCGGCCCTATGTTCCGCTGCAGAAGCGGCCACTGCCCACCGGGCGGCCGCGCAAGTGGTACATCTCGCACAATCGGCGGCTCAAGGCCATGCGGCTGACCATCGCCCTGCTCGACTCCGGGATCTACCTGCCGAGCCAAGCCAGCAACGAAAGGATCCGGCGCACAGCCGAACTCATCGATATCCGCCCGCCGTCCGACACCACCTGCCGGTTGGTGCGGACCCTGATGCGCTACAGCCGCTGATCAACGGAGCTCAACGGTTGCGGCAGCTCCGGTTGTGCGGCGAAGGGCCACACCGCTAGCGATTGCTTGCAGGTCGCTCGAAACGGTCAGCTAGCGATTGCTTGCAGGTCGCTCGAAACGGTCAGCTAGCGATTGCTTGCAGGTCGCTCGAAAGGCCTGCCTTCGCCGCACAACCGGGTAGGCAACGGATATTCAGCGGCTGCGGCGGCTCTTCTTGCGCGGCGGGGGCAGCAGCCCCTCGGCGCGCAGTCGAGCCGCATGCTCGGCCAACGCCTCGACCAGCGGACCGACCTGGGCGACCTCCGGCTGCACATCCACGCGCAAGCCGAATTCGATGGCCGTCTCGGCGGTCTTCGGGCCGATGCACGCAACGATGGTGCGCGCGTGGGGCTTACCCGCGATACCGACCAAATTGCGGACCGTGGAGGACGAGGTGAACAACACCGCGTCGAAGCCACCGGTCTTGATCATCTCGCGGGTCTCGGCGGGCGGCGGCGAGGCGCGCACGGTGCGGTAGGCAGTTACGTCATCGATTTCCCAGCCGCGGTCGCGCAGACCTTCGGCCAGGGTTTCGGTGGCAATGTCCGCGCGCGGCAACAGGACTCGGTTCACCGGGTCGAAAACATCGTCGTAGGGCGGGAAGTCGGCGAGTAGCCCCTCGGAGGACTGTTCGCCGCTCGGCACCAGCTCCGGGTTGATGCCGAACGAGCGCACCTTGTCCGCGGTGGCTTCGCCGACGCAGGCGATCTTCACACCGGAGAAGGCCCGTGCGTCCAGACCGAATTCGGCGAACTTCTCCCAGACCGCGCGCACCGCATTGGTGGAGGTGAACACCACCCACTGGTAGCGGCCGTCGACCAAGCCCTTGACCGCGCGCTCCATCTGCGCCGGGCTGCGCGGCGGCTCGACCGCGATGGTCGGCACCTCCATCGGAATGGCGCCGTGGGTGACCAGCCGCTCGCTCATCTCGGCGGCCTGATCCTTGGTGCGCGGCACCAGCACGGTCCAGCCGTACAGCGCCCGCGACTCCCACCACGACATCTTCGACCGCTGCGCGACCACCTTGCCGATGGTCACCACCAGCGGGCCGACCAATTCGGAGGCCGCGCTGTTGAGCGTGGCCAGGGTGGCCTCGATGGTGCGCTGCTGGCGGGTGGTGCCACGCACCGTCACCGCGACCGGGGTCTGCGGCGCCATACCGTGTTCGACCAGCGCACTCGCGGTTTCGGCCAGATGACCCGAGGTCGCCGACAGCACCAGCGGGCCGGGCGCGGCGGCCAGTGCGGCCCAGTCGACCTCACCGCGTACATCGGCCTCGGTGTGTCCGGAGCCGAGCGCGATACCGGCGAAGCTGGGCACGGCGGAACCATTGGGCAGGCCCGGCAGCACCTCGAAAACCATATGCGAGCGCGTCACCGCATTGACCTCGGCGATCACCGAATCGGTCGTCAGCGGGTCGCCCGCGACGACACGGACCACATCGTGCCCACTGCGGGCCTCGGCGATCAGCGTCTTGGCTACCTCGGCGGGGTCGCCGAGCGCGGGCCGCACGTCCACCGGACGCTCACCGTCCTCGCTCGGTTCGACCGCGATACCGATCAGGGCGAGCACGCCCTTGTCGACATCGGGATCGGTGAAGGCCAATGTCGCCCGCCCCAGCACCTCGCGCGCACGCACTGTCAGCAGTGCCGCGTCGCCGGGCCCCGACCCGACAAACAGGATCCGACCCGGATGCTTCTTGTGTGCTCGGTTCATGCCCGTACCTCGCTAGCGCTCGGCACGGACATCGCCGGGGGCGCTGTGCTGTTGATTCGCTCGCTGCGCTCGCTCATTGGTTGTTCTCCATTGGGCTGGAATTGGAAAAGTCAGTGGGCGGACTAACCGCTGATTCCGGCGTGCTGAGCAACTCGCGAGCGCCCAGATCGAGCAGTTCCCGGGCCAACTCACGGCCGAGCTCCGCGGCGCGCTCCGGAGCGCCGACCACGGAGGCTCGCAATACATCGGAGCCGTCGACGGCCGCCGCGCAACCGCGCAACGAGAGTTCGTCGACAATTCTGCCGTCATCGTCGAGCGATTCGACGACCTCGGCGATCGCGCCGATCGGCGCGGTGCAACCGGCCTCCAGTTCGGCCAGCAGCGACCGTTCGGCAATGACAGACGCACGGGTCGCGGCGTCGTCGAGTTCAGTCAGCGCCTTGATCAGTCCGCTGTCATCGCTGCGGCATTCGACCGCCAACGCACCCTGTGCGGGCGCAGGCAACATCTGCACCGGCTCGAGCGCCTCGGTGACCACGTCGAGCCGACCGATTCTGGCCAGTCCGGCCCTGGCCACCACGACCGCGTCCAACTCCCCTTCGCTGACCTTGCGCAGCCGGGTGTCGAGATTGCCGCGCAGCGGCACGATGTCCAAGCCGAGTCCGAGGGCACGCAACTGGGCCACGCGGCGCGGCGCCGAGGTGCCGACCTGGGCACCGGCGGGGAGTTCGCCGAGCACTAGACCGTCGCGCGCGACCAGTGCGTCACGCGGATCCTCGCGCGGCGGGATGGCGGCGATGGTGAAACGCGGATCCTGGGCGGTCGGCAGGTCTTTGTACGAATGCACCGCGATATCGATATTCCCGGCGGCCAGTTCGTCGCGCAGTGCCGAGGTGAACACGCCGACACCGATTTGCTGCACCGGATCCGAGGACAGATCGCCCGGGGTCTTGACGACCACCAGCTCCGCATCGTGTCCGGCCGCGATCAGGTTGTCGCGGATGGTGCCCGCCTGGGTGAGGGCGAGCAAACTGCCTCTGGTGCCGATCCGCCACGGCACGCGAATGCTGCCTGCGGTCACGTTTGCCTCTTCCTGCACGACTGTCATGCCGTCTGCCCCTGTTCTTCGCCGCGGTGTCCGGCGGTGAAGTCGTCGGCCAATGCGATCTCGCTGCCGTCGACGATCGCTTGCGGGTCGACCGAAACATCGCCGAGGAAGCGAATCGCGGTGTGCTCGTCGCTGATCGAACTGAGCTCCATAGGAGCCGCAACCGCTTGCGCCGCACCGGGTTTGAGCTCGAACAGTTCCCGCAGCGCCTCGGCGTAGGTATCGCCGCCCGGGGTGGAGGCCAACTGTTTTACGCGCACCGTCGGCGCGTGGAGCAACTTGTCCACCACGCGACGCACGGTGCGCGCCACCTCGTCACGTTCCGGATCGGCCAGTCCGGGCAGTCGGGAATCCAGGCGCAGCAATTCGGCCTCGACCACCTCGGCCGCGCGCTGCCGCAAGGCGGCGACGGTCGGGGTGACCTCCGCCATGCGCTGGCCCGCAAGATATTTCGCGAGTTCGTCGGCGACGATCGAGCGGGCGGCGACGGTATCGTCGGCGGCCGCACCGGCCGCCGGATCGCGCTGCAACGTCTCGATATCGATGACTGAGACGCCAGGCAGTCCGGCGACGGCGTGTTCGACATCGCGCGGCAGACCGAGATCGCAGAACACCAACGGCCGTTCCACCTGGCTGGCGCGCTCACGTTCGGCGAGTGCGCGATGGGTGTCGGCCAGCGTCACCACCGCGCCGACCGCGCCGGTGCAGGTGATCACGACGTCCGCGGCCGCCATGGCCTCGGTCAGGCGCGACAGTTCCATCGAATGTGCCTCGACACCGTGACTGCGCGCGGTCGCTGCCAGCCGCTTGGCCCGGGCCGACGTGCGATTCACCACGATGATGCGCCCGATGCCCGCCCGCGACAGATGCGCGACGGCGAGTCCGCCCATTGCCCCGGCCCCGAGCACCACGGCGGTCTGCCCGGCGAGCGGGCCGAGCACCTGCTGCGATCGATCCAGGGCGACCGAAACCACCGAAGCGCCGGCCCGGTCGATACCGGTCTCCGAATGCACCCGCTTGCCGACGCGCAGCGCGTGCTGTGCGAGTTCGTGCATGGTTCGCCCGACCGCCTGCTGGGCATCGGCGGAAGCGTAGGCGCCGCGGATCTGGCTGAGCACCTGCTGCTCGCCGATCACCATCGAATCCAGGCCGCTGGCGACCGCGAACAGGTGTTCGGCGGCGGCCTCGCTGTAGCGGACGTAGGCGTGCTTGGTCAGATCCGGCAGCGGCAGGCCGGAATGTTTGGTCAGCAGTTCGCCGACCTCGGCGAGACCGCCGTGGAAGGCGTCCACCACGGCGTAGACCTCGACGCGGTTGCAGGTGGAGACGATCATCGCCTCGGAGACATGACTGGAGGCGAGCATTCGATCGATCAGTTTCGGCCGGTCCGCGTCGGTGATCGCGACCTTCTCCAGAATCGAGACGGGCGCGCTGCGATGCGAAATCCCGACTAAAAGAATGCTCATGACCGCGCCTCGCCGGCGCTCGGCTCCGTCATGCGCATGGCGCGCTGGCACAGGATTCGTTCGCTGCGCTCTCTCATGGTGTAACCACCGATCCCTTGCTGGATGGCTCCGTTGCCGAATGCGAGGTCGTCGAGTGCTTGAGTGCCGGATGTCCGGCAGCGGTGTGCGCGGGCGCGCGGTGGGCGATGCGACCGGAAACGGCGTGCGCGACCTCGGGCAGCGGCGGCGCATTGCGTGCGGTCTCGAAAGACAGCATCTGCAACTCGACCGCCAGATCGACCCGGCGCACCTCCACCGTCTCCGGTGCGGTCAGCTCACACGGGGCAAAGCTCAGAATCGATTGCAGCCCGGAGGCGACCAGCAGATCGCAGACATCCTGTGCCGCGGCGTCGGGCACCGTGAGCACGCCGATGGTCGGCTTCAACGCATCGATGGCCGGGGCCAGATCGGCGACATCGCGCACCACCAGACCAGCGACAGAGCGGCCGATCACCTCGGGATGGTTGTCGAACATGCCGACCACGGTGAAACCGCGGCGCCGGAATCCGCCGTAGCCCACCAGGGCGCGGCCCAGATTTCCGGCGCCGACCAGTACCACCCGATGTCCCTGTGACAGCCCGAGCACATCTTCGATCCTGGTGCGCAACTTGGCGACGTCATAGCCGACACCCCGAACACCGTTGGGGCCGAGGAAGGAAAGGTCCTTGCGCAATTTGGCCGAATTGACACCCGCCGCGACAGCCAGTTCCTCACTCGATACGATGGCAACACCGTCGTCGGCCAACATGGCCAAGACCCGGAGATAGGTGGCCAACCGCGCCACGGTGGCCTGGGGGATGTCCTTCTGCAGAGCCCTGCCGGAGACGCCACTCGGCGCCTCATGCTGCTCTGTCACGTCGTCGGCTCCTCGTTCCGGCCTCCGGCGAGGTCCGGTTCGTCGTTCGACCTCGGGCTCGGGGCGGTCCGGTGCCATGGTCGAAGTATTCGGAATGCTGGGTTCATTACGCGGTGGATCCGCAGCCTCGGCGAGCGGGTCGCGTGCCACCACCGTAACCGCTTGTGCAGCCCTTCACAAAGTCGGTGAATTTGGCCTCATTTTCCGCCGCGACCAGCATCGCGGCGGAATCGGGCCGGATCAGCAATCCCTCAGCGAGTCAAGTCGGCCCGCAATCGGGGCTCGTCGACATCGAAATAGCTGTGCTCACGGCCGTCCAAAAGCACCACGGGAAGCCGGTCGCCGTACTCCGCGCGCAGGCCAGGGACGGTTGCGGCGGCTTCGTCGACATCGACGGTGGACGGCTCGATATCGAAATCGGCGCAGATCGCCCGGAGTTGCTCGAGCGCGGTGACGCAGAGCCCGCAGCCCGATCTCGTCAACAGCGTCACCGAATGTGTGGGATTGGTCATGGCCGATATTAAATCCCCTCGCCACGCCCCGATCGGAGCGCGCGGTAGTGCCTTAACTGTCACCGCGGCCAGCTAATGTGGTTGTGGTTCGCGCGACGGGCGGAGGTACTGGTGCCGGAACAATCGAAGGTGGCAAGGGCAGGTTTCATCGCGGGACGATTCGGTGAGTTTCCGGTGCGGTGGAATCAGGGTCGGCTCGGCCAGGGTCTGCAGGACCAGCTCGCGCGCATCTCTCGCAGCCCGTTCGGCCCGAGCGAGGAAGAGCTGCGGGCCAATCTGGCCGGTGAGGCCAGTGCCGAGGCGGCGCTGTCGCTGCACGATGCCGAACTCGCCGAAGCCGATATCGAGGCCACCGGGCCCGAGGTGCCGCGGGATCTGACCGCGGCGGCATTTTTCGATGTCGACAACACCATGGTGCAGGGCGCGTCGATCGTGCATTTCGCCCGCGGCTTGGCCGCGCGCAAATACTTCAAGACCTCCGATCTGGTGGACGTCGCCTGGAAGCAGGTGAAATTCCGGGTCACCGGCAAGGAGAACAGCACCGATATGGCCGCGGGCCGGGAGAAGGCGCTGGCATTCATCGCGGGCCGTCCCACCGCCGAGCTCGCCGCCCTCGGCGAGGAGATCTACGACGAGATCATCGCCGACAAGATCTGGCCCGGCACAAGGGCTTTGGCACAGATGCATCTGGACGCCGGACAGCAGGTCTGGCTGGTAACCGCGACGCCGGTCGAGCTGGCGCAGGTCATCGCGAAGCGACTCGGGCTGACCGGTGCGCTCGGTACGGTCGCCGAGAGCGTGGACGGAAAGTTCACCGGGCGACTGGTCGGCGACATCCTGCACGGACTCGGTAAGGCGCATGCGGTGCGTACGCTGGCGATCCGAGAAGGCTTGAACCTCAAGCGTTGTACGGCCTACTCCGACAGCCACAACGATGTGCCGATGCTGTCGCTGGTCGGCACCGCGGTAGCGATCAATCCGGATTCGGACCTACGCGAGGTAGCCAAGAATCGCGGCTGGGAGATCCGCGATTTCCGTACCGGACGCAAGGCAGCCAAGATCGGCGTGCCGACCGCGCTGGCACTCGGCGCCGCCGGCGGTGCGGTCGCCGCGGCGGTCACCCGGCGCCGCGAGCACTAGCCCGTGAACGGGTTGCGGCGCTTGGTGAGCAGCTTGTAGAGGGTCTGCTGAATGGTTTCGCGGACCTGGTCGGTGACCTCGAACATGGTCATCGGATCGTCCGCGTCCTCGGCCTCATAGCCGGTGGTCGCGATCGGCTCGCCGAATTCGATGTACCACTTCGACGGCAGCGGCAGCGCACCGAGCGGACCCAGATGCGGGAACAGCGGCGTCACCGGGAAGTAGGGCAGATTGAGCAGCCGGGCCAGCGGCTTGATATCGGCCAGCTTCGGATAGATCTCCTCCGAACCGACGATCGAGCACGGAATGATCGGCGTGCCGGTGCGCACCGCCGCCGCGACGAATCCGCCACGACCGAAGCGCTGCAGCTTATAGCGATCGGTGAACTGCTTACCGACGCCCTTGAAGCCCTCGGGAAATACCCCGGTCAATTCCCCTGCGCGCAGAAGCCTTTCGGCGTCCGGATGGCAGGCCAGGGTGTGTCCGGCCTTGCGGGCGAGCACGCCGAGCACCGGCGTCTCGAAGACGAGATCGGCGGCTAGCAGGCGCAGCGCGCGTTCCTTCGGATGCCGGTCATGGATCGCCAGTTGCAGCATCAGCCCGTCGAGCGGGATGGTGCCCGCGTGGTTGGCGACGATCAGCGCACCACCGGCTTCCGGAATATTCTCGATCCCGTTGACCTGCACCCGGAACCAGTAATCCGAGAGCGGCCGCAGCGCGGGCAGGATCAACGATTCGAGCAGATGTTCGTCGAATCCGAATTCGTCGATCTGATAGTCGCCGGTGAGCCGACGGCGCGCGAAATCCGCAGTGCTGCGGATCTGCTTGCCGATGGCGCCGCGCAGCATATCCGACACCGAACGCGGCGGCGGGGGTTCGGCGGCCGCGAGACGTTCGGTCAGCGACGTCACCACCGGGCTGGGCGTGACCTCGCCGGTCAGCGGCTCCGGCCAGCGCCGCGGCGTGGTCCGCTGGCGCGTTTCGATATTCAGATCGTGGAGTTGGATGACTTTCGCTACGTCATTCATGTATGTGCTCCCGTACCGGCCCCGAGCAGGCCGAGCAGTTTATGTTCTGCGGCATCGATCCACGCTGGATCGATGACGGGCCGCGACGCTGCGCCCCCAATGAAGTCGTCGAATGCCTGCACCGTCGTCCAGCGCGGGACGAACTCGAGTTCGGTGCGCATGCGGGTGGTGTCGAGGCCACAGCCGAAATGGAAATAGTCGATCTGCTCACTCGTGAAATCACGCATGATCGGGCCCATGATCGCGCGGCCCGCGGTGCGGAAGACCGACCACGGGATCGGCAGCTCGATCCGCCCCGCACGCCGGATCGCCTGCGATAGCACCAGTGCGCCGTCCCCGGCGATGTTGTAGGTGCCGCCGGGCGCCTGCCGCGCCGCATGGGCCATCGCGGCGATGGCGTCCTCCTCATGCAGCAACTGCAGCCTGGCATCGCGGCCGAGGACCGTCGGCGCGACCGGTGAACGCAGATACTGCACACCGCGGCGGGCCAATCGCGGGCCGACAATGGGCGCCAAACGCAAAATGGAAGCGGCTATATCGGGACGGCGCCGAGCGAGTCCGCGGACGAATCCTTCGATTTCGATCATGTCGCGAGCAAACCAACCACTCGGTGGGGTTCGCGCGCTCATTTCTTCGGTGAATTTGGCGGGATCCTTCGCACTGCATCCGTAGACCGCAGACGTCGAGCGCACCACCACGCGCCGCACCGAAGGCGATTTCTGACAGACCGCGAGTAGCTGCATCGCGCCGAGGACGTTGAGATCCTTCATCACCGCCCGGCCGCCGCCGGCCGGCGGATGCGTGAGCATCGCGACGTGTACAACGGTGTCGACCTCATTGCCGCCGATTACCTTGCGAATCAAAGGATTTCGAATATCGGCGCGGACGAATTCGGCGCGGCCCATGCGCCGTTGCAGCTCACGACTCGGGGTCATGGTGTCGACGGCCAGGATGCGTTCGATGTTCTGATCCTGGGTCAAACGGGCGACCACGTTGCCGCCGAAGAATCGGCTGGCACCGGTCACCATAACCACTTTGGGTGTATGTCCATCCCGTATCTCAGAACCCACCGCACCGGATCCCAACTGTGACAGCCCCCAATTCTGTTTACTGCGGTACCAGAGTAACCGGTCGACTGCGATGCGCAGAGGGTATTAACCAGCTTCTAACGATGACTTCAGTCACCTGATACATGAGCAAATTTCAAAATTCGCTGTTTCAAAAAGAAAAGCCCGCCACCAATCGGTGACGGGCCTCTCAGCTAATGCGCAGCTACTCACTTGCCGAGTTTGCGCCGCTGAACACGCGTGCGGCGAAGCAGCTTGCGGTGCTTCTTCTTCGACATGCGCTTGCGGCGCTTCTTGATCACAGAACCCATAGGGTTGTCCTCGCGTTCTCTCTACTCGGCGCGCACGCCAATCACGTACGCCTATTTCAGCGTCCGCGCCGCCAGCTGGCACCGGACACCACAAAGCGGTGCCGCCGGCAGGCGCACACGAACCGAGGATTCATCCTACCGGGACACCGTCAAGCTGATGAAACCGCCTCATCCAGCGTCGAAGTAGGACGTCTCCAAATAGTCGTGCACCGCCTTGGCATGCACCCGGAACGAGCGACCGACCCGCACGGCGGGCAACTCACCCGAGTGCACCAGCCGATAGACCGTCATCTTGGATACCCGCATGAGATTGGCAACCTCGGCGACGGTGAGGAACTGAGTACCTCCTCCGAGCACTGACTGCGACGGATTCGCCGAACCGCCTTGGGTCCGGGAACCAGCCCGGCCACTCGATGGTCCGGAACTTCCTGGCGACGTCCCTGAACTATTTGCAGACATCTTGTTAGACATCATCGCACCACTGACCTCCGGCACGTCCGCGCCGCCAGCTTCCCCACCGGCGGAACAGACACGCACGTGCTCCTTGAAGCTTAGCGGGACCAGTGGGATTACTGCGACGGGTGTGAGAAATCCGGTTTACACGCTGGGAACCGACCGGTCACCCTGTAGACGCACGATGTTTGATGAACGCCCGTCCAAGATCGCTCAGGAAGCGCTGCCGCCAGCCCCGTCATTGGCACCCTGTTCCGCGGATCGGTGCTTCGCCGCATGCAATGCCTCGAGGAAGGCCGAGCGCACCCCGCCACGCTCCAATTCACGCACCGCGGCGGCGGTCGTACCCGCCGGCGAAGTCACCGCGGCACGCAGCTCGGCGGCGGTCTGTCCGGAGCTCTCGAGCAGGGCGGCCGAGCCGAGCATGGTCTGCACGACGAGCTCGGTGGCGACGTCGCGGGTCAGGCCGAGTCCGACAGCGGCGTCGATCATGGCCTCGACCACCAGGAAGAAGTACGCGGGTCCGGAACCCGAGACCGCGGTCACCGCATCCATCTGCGCCTCGGTCACAGTTGCCACCTTGCCGACCGCGGCGAGCAGCTCGGTCACCTGGGCCAGCTGTTCCGAGCGGGCGTAGCGGCCCGGTGCGAGCACACTCATGCCCTGGCCGACCAGCATCGGGGTATTCGGCATCACCCGCACCACCGGGAAGCCGGCGGGCAGCTTGTTCTCCAGTCGCGCCGTCGGCACACCCGCCGCCAGCGACACCAGGATCTGATCGCGGTCGGCGTCGAGTTCGGCCTTGCCGAGCTGGGTCAGGACCGTATCCACATCACCCGGCTTGACGGCAATGACCAGGACATCCGCACCGACGATCGCGTCCGCGATCGAATCGGTGACCCGCACGCCGAAGCGATCGCCGATGAGTTCGGCCCGATCGGCATGTGTCTCGACGACGACCAAATCCTTCGCCGCCCGTCCGGATTCGAGCAATCCGGCGATCAACGCCTCCCCGATGCGACCGCCACCGATCACCGCAACTCTCGTCATAGCGCTAAGGCTAATCGCGCGGCAATATCGGCAGGGCGCTGGGGAACCGGTCCTAGCGCTGCTGCGGCACCAGCGCGAGCTGACGGCTCTGTGCGACAACCGCGCCGGTGGAGTCGAGAATCAGCTGGTCTTCGTCGAACATGCGCGCGCCGACCTGGTGGCTGGTCGCGATGATCCGCAGCCAGCCGGGGGCCGGGCGGCGGCGCAGGTAGGTGGTCATCTGAACCGTCGGGGCCCAACCGAACTGGCCGAGATTCTGCGGGACCGGCGGGCTCATATCGGCGGCCATGATCGCGAAGTACATGGCGATATCCGCATCCCGCTGGTCGCCCTCGAACGGACGCATCCAAAGACGCAGACGCGGTTCACCTTTCGCGCCGTCGAGGAATCGGGCCCACTCCCGATCGATGAACAGTTCGGCACCGCGCGCCACATGGACGATCTTGCCCATCGACGAATCCCGGTAACCGATGGCGTCGGCGGGCGGTTCGATCGGCATATCAGCGTGCTGCTGCGCGTAGATCGGGTCGGCATCGTCGAGATGGCCGAAGGTGAACGCGGTACGCACCAGCGTGCGCCCACTCTGGACCAGGTTCACATCGACCAGGCAGATCTGACGACCGACCTTGCGGATGTGCACCTCGTACTCGACCTCTCCCGGCTCGGGCGCGCCGAGGAAATCGGAGCTCGCCGCGATGGGCGCCATGCCAACCAGGGCCGGATCGGAGGCGCGCAGCCAGCGGGTGGCCGCGGCGGCGCTGGCCGCGACCATGGTGCCGCCGTGCACCTTCGGCCCGATGGTCCAGATTTTGTCGATGATGCCCAGGTAGCGGCCGCTATCCGGGTTGGCCGACAGCAGTTCGGTCAGTGTGCACACCCGGCTGAAGGGTGCGTCCGTCGTGATGGCCTGCTCGAGTTCGGCGGTCAGCTCCGGCATCGTCACTCCTGTCGTCGGTCGGCCGCATCGGCGAGACGCGGCGTTCGTACAGCGTAGAACGAAGCGATTCGCGGTCGGAATTCCCCTCTGCCGGTAGATAGGTGCGGCATCACACCTGGTTGGCGTGCGTGGGAGCCGGAGCGGATGCGTTGAGGTGCGTCCTGGCGAACTCCAGCGTGCGGTTCAGCATGTCCGTACGGCCCTGGGTGGTGCGCGCGTTCTGGGTATTGATCTCGGCGACCGCATGACCGGCGAAACCCGACCGCAGCAGTGCCGCGCACAGTTCGACACAGGGCTGGGTGCCCTCGCCCGGCACCAGATGCTCGTCGTGCGCCGCGCCGCAGCCGTCGGCGAGATGCAGGTGCGCGAGGCCCTGGCCCATCCGCGCGGCCAGCGCCAGCGGATCGGCGCCCGCGGTCGCGGTATGTGAGATATCGAGGGTGTAGTGCCGGAATCCGGTATCGGTCGGATCGTAGGACGGACTGAACGCGGTCAGGCCGGGACCGGGTCCGCCACGGCGCTCCAGCCGCTTCGCCGAGCCGGTTTTGCGGCCGAAGAGAGTGTCCGCGCGCATGGGGAACATATTCTCCACCGCGACGATGACGTGGCTGTGCTCCTCCAACTCGGCCACCTGATCGGCGAAGCCCTGCGAATATCTGCGCTGCCAGCGGAACGGCGGATGCACCACCACGGTGCCCGCACCGAGCGCCTCAGCGGTGCGCACACTGCGCTCGAGTTTGGCCACCGGATCCGAACCCCACACCCGCTGGGAGATCAGCAGGCACGGTGCGTGAATCGCCAGTACCGGCACACCGTATTTGCGGGAATAGGCCTGAACCGCGGCGATGCTCTGGCTGGCCGGTTCGGCCCAGACCATCAATTCGATACCGTCGTAACCGATTTCGGCCGCGTACCGGAAGGCCGACTCGGTGTTCTGCGGATATACCGAGGCCGTCGAGAGACCGACGAGGATCTGCTGACCGCCGGATCCACCGGCCGCTTCGACCGGCGAATGGGGTTCGGTGCGCACGTCGGGATCTGGAGCGCGCCCCGTGGCCGCGCTCGCCGTTCTGGTGTCGTCCGCCTGCCCGATGTTCCCCACAACCGCTCCCTGCTCAGTTCGTACTGAGTAGAAAGGCTAGCGGTCCCAGGGTGACGAAGATGCCGACAACGACGGCTATCACCGTGCTGAGAATGTCATCGGTGCGCCGCAGTATTCGCACCAGTGCCACCAAGCCCAAGATCACGATCATCGCCAAGCACAGCGCCACCCAGGGCAGCATTTCCCACATGCGCTCGAAGCCCTTGAACAGCAACATTCCGGCGACCGCTGCGCCGGTGCTCTGAC
Organism: Nocardia sp. NPDC050412; assembly: GCF_044458825.1. Lineage (NCBI taxonomy): Bacteria > Bacillati > Actinomycetota > Actinomycetes > Mycobacteriales > Nocardiaceae > Nocardia > Nocardia sp. NPDC050412. Next base: position 219,035 of record NZ_JBITIJ010000010.1, on the reverse strand, counting down.
CGCCCAGAATCATCCACTGTCGGCGATTGGCGTCGTACTCGGACTTGCGTGCGATCCGCGAGCGAGCGCGTCTCGGGGACAAGCGGGAGGCGAACGAATGTTCCGAATCGACATCGTCACCGTCGAAATCCTCGTCGTCGTCGAGGACATCGCCGGTCGGGAACGGTTCATACACATCGGTTAGACCGTCGTACACATCATCCGGCTCGACGGGCTTTGATCTGCCGCGTCGGCCACGCCCGTTGCGCTCCGCGGCGCGCCCGTTCGCCCGCTGGGCCTCGGCGCGCTCGACCTCGTCGCGCAGCAGGTCGCCCGCCACGGTCTGGCCGGAGACGAGCTGCTGATCCTGACTGGCCAGTGACCACCCGGCAGTTGGGACGCTCTCTGATTCGGGCGCACTGTTATTGGGCGCTACGTTTCTTCGCGCCGACCAGGCGGGCAGAGCGCGGTCGGGCGGACCATCGCGCCGTGCGGATCTTCGCTGATCCGGCGGCTCGGGATGACCTCCGCGCGACGGACCGTCCGGCAGCGGGGATATCGGCAGCGGCGCGGATTCCGGTGTGAAGCCATTGGTGGACGGCGACCATGGAGCGGTCGATGGTCCGGCGTTGTTGGCCTCGGCTTCGGCTGCCTCCGCCGCGCGTCGCCGGGCGGCCCGACCGCCGGATCTCGATCCGTTCGGCGGGCTTTCGGGCGGGGCGCCCATGTTTCGGCCGAGATCGCGCAGCGGCCGTACATCGGTGGTCTCCTCCGCCGGTTCGGCGTGCCGATGTCGGCGGCCGGTGCTTCCCGAGCCGACCGCCCCATCGGCCAGCGGGTCCCGCGCGTACGGATCGGGAGCCGGGGTGTACGGATCGGGAGCCGGGGTGTACGGATCGGGAGCCGGAGCGTACAGATCCGATATCGGCGTGGACAGCGGCTCCGCGGGCGCGGCATGCCGCGACGACGAATCCGGCATCTCCCGTCCAGGCATGACTCGGCTCGAATATCCCGGCGGGGGCAGCGGATCGGCCGGTGCTTCCGCAGGGGCGTAGGCCGAGAGTGGGTCGTACCGGGTGATCGGCCCCGACATCGGCGAGTAGTTGGGCAAGTCGGGTGCGGCGTAGGGCGCCGGATCCGGCGCGGCATACGAAGTGGGTTCCTGCGCAGGCGTTTCGAAACCGGACGCGTACCCGCCCGACTGGAAGCCGGAAGGTTGGTAACCCGACGCGTCGTACCCGTTCGCCTCGTACCCGTTCGCCTCGTACCCGTTGGCTTCGTACCCATTGGCTTCGTACGCGACTGGCTCGTACGCCGGTTCGTCGTCCTCGGGTGCGGCGTGCGCCGAATGGCCACCGCCACCGCCGGCCGGAATGGCGGGCAGATCACCGGTCAGCTCGGCCACCGAGATGCCGCGACCACTGCGCCGCCGCCGTCCGCCGCCACCGGCGGATGCGCCCTGCTGGCCATTGCGTGCCAGCAGCTCGGCAACCGAGAGCTGCTTGGAATCCTCACTCATGACGACACCGTTTCCATCGGGCCCGATAGACCACCGCCGGGCACCGGCTTACCGCTCGTTTCCACAACGACACCCGGCAAAGCCGTAGCTCTCGGTCCGCCGTTCATATCGGTATCCAGTTTGCGCAGGATCAGCCCCTCGCGCAGTGCCCACGGACAAATCTCGAGGGTATCCAGCGATAGTGCCCGCATACTCGCCTCCGCGACCAATGCGCCAGCCACCAATTGCTGTGACCGATCAGAACTTACGCCTTCCAATTCTGCACGGTCCGCCGCCGTCATTCTCGAGATGAAGGCAATCAGTTGGCGCAGACCTGAGCTGGTGAGTGTACGGCGCACCCGCAACCCGGCCGAAGAAGGTGCCGCTCCGGTCAACCGGGCAAGCGACCGAAACGTCTTCGAGGTACCGACCGCCAGATCCGGTTTTCCGGTCTCCAGCAGCTCTTTCGCCGGTGCGACGAGCTCCGCGTCGAGCCAATCGCGCAGCACCGCGACGCGGCGCTTACCCGGCGGATCCTCACGCAGCCACTCTCTGGTCAACCGTCCGGCACCGAGTTGCAGCGAGACCGCGAGATCGGGTTCCTCGTCGCCGCCGTTGGTCATTTCCAGTGAGCCGCCGCCGATATCGAGATTGAGGATCCGCCCCGCGCTCCAGCCGTACCAGCGGCGCACGGCGAGGAAGGTCAGCCGGGCCTCGTCGACACCGGAGAGCACCTGCAGTTCGACACCCGTTTCGGCGCGGACCCTGGCGAGTACCTCATCGGAGTTCGCGGCCTCACGCAGCGCGGAGGTCGCGAACGGCATCAGCTCCACGCAGCGGGAAGTCTCGGCGATGCTGGCGAATTCGGCCACCGTCGCGATCAGCCGTTCGGCCCCCTGGACGGTGATGCAGCCGTCGGAATCGATATTCTCCGATAGCCGGAGGGTGGCCTTTGTCGAGCTCATCGGCATCGGGTGACCACCGCGATGGGCGTCCACCACTAGCAGGTGGACGGTATTGCTTCCGACATCGAGTACCCCAAGCCGCACATGAATACGGTACTGGGTGATCCGGCCCTTTAGCCCAGGCGACTGAACTGTTAGCGTCCTGAAGTGTGACGGTAGGCGCAACGAACAGCGGCTCCAAGAGGCCCCGACCAGCGGGAAAGATCGATCCGGCACCGGAGGTCGATCTCGACTTTCCCCGTGAATGGATCGAGTTCGTGGATCCAGCAAACGACGAGCATGTGATCGTCGCGGATTTGACCTGGTTGCTGTCGCGCTGGACGTGCGTTTTCGGAACTCCGGCGTGTCAGGGAATTCTGAGCGACCGCCCCGATGACGGCTGCTGCTCGCACGGCGCGTTCCTCTCCGACAAGGACGACCGCAAACGATTGACCAATGCTGTGAAAATGCTCACACCGAGCGACTGGCAGCTGATGGATGAGGCGACCGACGCCGACGGCAAGATCACCAAGAAGGGCTATCTCGAGCTCGACGAACTGGAGGACGAGCCCGCGCTGCGCACCCGCCGCTTCGACGGCGCCTGCATTTTCCTCAACCGCCCAGGCTTCGAGGGCGGCGTCGGCTGCGCGCTGCACACCATGGCGCTGCGCAAGGGCATCGAGCCGCTCGAGGTGAAGCCGGACGTGTGCTGGCAGCTGCCGATCCGGCGCACCCAGGACTGGGTGGAACGCCCGGACGGCGCGCAAATCCTGAAGACCACCATCACCGAATACGACCGGCGCGGCTGGGGACCCGGCGGCGAGGACCTGGATTGGTACTGCTCAGGCTCCCCCGACGCCCACGTCGGCACCCGTCCGGTGTGGCAGTCCTACGCTCCCGAACTGAAGGAATTACTCGGCGCACCCGCCTACGAAGAGCTGGCCAGACACTGCAAACGCCGCGAGGGACTCGGCCTCATCGCGATCCATCCCGCGACCGTGCATGCAAATCGAATGAGATCCGACGACCACGTCACAGACCAGTCGGCGTGACCTATCTGGGGTGACCTATCTGGGGGACCTATCTGGGGTGACCTATCTGGGGTGATTCACCTGCCCGCCATGCAGGCTTTACTCGGATGCGGTTGGATGTGCGGTCATGTTGAAAAAAGCCCTGACCCTGACCGCCATCGCGCTCGGCGCCACCGCCGCGCTGACCGGTGCCGCGCATGCCGAGCCCAATGGCGACCCGGCCAAATACGCCGATTTCACCGCCGACTTCCTGCCCGCCAATACCCCCGAGGCGATCAACGCCCAGGCGAACGGCAAGAACCTGATCATGAGCCCCTACGGCGTCACCCGCACCATCGCCTGCCGCGGCACCAGCGCGGGCGACGTCTACGACTGCATGCAGGAAGACGACCTCGGCTGGATCACCCTGCACAAGAACGACCTCCCCGGCCTCGGCCCCACCTGGGTCTACCTGCCCTGATTCTCGGACGCACGCAGCAGACGCCGAGGTTGTCGGGGCCTCGGCGTCTGCGAATATTCGGGGAGGCGGTCAGGCCTCGAGCTTGTAGCCGAGGCCGCGGACGGTGACCAGATGCTCCGGCTTGGCCGGATCGCCCTCGATCTTCGAGCGCAATCGCTTGACGTGCACGTCGAGGGTCTTGGTGTCGCCGACATAGTCGGCGCCCCAGACCCGGTCGATCAGCTGGCCCCGGGTGAGCACTCGCCCGGAATTGCGCAGCAGATATTCGAGCAGATCGAATTCCTTCAATGGCAGGGTGACCTGCCTGCCGTTGACGTGCACGGTGTGGCGGTCGACATCCATCCGGACCGGACCGGCCTCGAGCACACCGCTCTCATTGCCGCCGTCCAGTTCATCGCCCGCGCCGCGGCGCAGCACGGCACGGATGCGGGCGATCAGTTCGCGCGCCGAGTACGGCTTGGTGACGTAGTCGTCGGCGCCGAGCTCCAGGCCCACCACCTTGTCGATCTCGCTGTCACGCGCGGTGACCATGATCACCGGGACGCCGCTGCGGGTGCGCAGCTGTTTGCACACATCGGTGCCGCTCATACCGGGCAGCATCAGGTCGAGCAGTACGATATCGGCGCCGGAGCGGTCGAATTCGGCGAGCGCGGATGGTCCGTCACCGACGACCGTGACGTCGAAGCCCTCCTTGCGCAGCAGGAACGCAAGCGGATCGGCCAGCGACTCCTCATCTTCGACGATCAGAACACTCGTCATCTGCGTGCCTCCACACCATTGGGTCTGCCCGGCCCCGAGGGGCGCGGGTGTGTTTCTCTCATGCTCACCGCGGGACCGTCGACTTCTTCTTCGCCGCCGGTTTCATGGTGGGCAGGTATTCGCAGGGTGAACGTCGATCCGGTGCCGAGCTTGCTCCACAGGGTGATCTCACCGTTGTGGTTGGCCGCCACATGCTTGACGATAGCCAGGCCGAGGCCGGTACCACCGGTGGCGCGCGAGCGCGCCTTATCGGATCGGAAGAACCGTTCGAAGACCCGCTCCTGGTCTTCCTTGGCGATGCCGATGCCGCGATCGGTCACCGCCATCGCGACGTGATCGCCGCGCAGTGAGCGGCTCACCGAGACGTGGGAACCGGCGGGTGAGTACGCGATGGCGTTCTCCACCAGGTTGGACAATGCGGTGACGAGCAGGGTTTCATCGCCGAGCACCTCGAGTCCGCTCGGGCGATCGGTGCTGACGGTGATGCCCGCGGCCTCGGCGGCGGTGCGGGAGCGGTCGACCGCCTGCATGACCACGGTGTCGACGTCGACCACCTCTAGCTCGGGTAGCTTTTCCGCGCCCTGTAGTCGCGACAGCGCGATCAATTCGGTGACCATCTTGCCCAGGCGCCGGGATTCACCGAGTACGCGCTGACCGAAGTGCCGGACGGCCTCGGGGTCCTCGGCGGATTCCAGCATGGCCTCGGCCAGCAGGCTCATCGCGCCGACGGGGGTCTTGAGTTCGTGGCTGACATTGGCGACGAAGTCCCGGCGGGTCGCCTCCATGCGGGCCTGTTCGGAATCGTCGTCGGCGAACAGCACGGTGAAACTGGTCTCTTCGCGCGATAACTGTCTGGCTACCCCCCGCACCGCGATCCGGCTGCGGCCGGGCATCGGGTTCTTGGCGGTGAGATCGAATTCGGTGGATTCGCCGGTGGCGAGCACTTTCTCCACCGCGGCCCAGGCGCGTTCGTCGAGCAGCCGGTTGCGGACCAGGCCTAGTTCCTCGGCGCGCGGATTGACCAGCACCACATCGCGGTATTCGTCGACGACCGCGATTCCGCTCTCGGAGGCGAGCACGATCAGGTCGAGCACCTGCGACATGGTGAGACCGGAATCTGCCTGCCTGCGGGCGGCCTGCCTGGCGTTCATGAACGGGATCAGTAGCCCGCCGACTGCCAGGCCGACGACAGCCGCGAGAACTGCCAGCAGTACGGCCTGCGGAACACTCACACTTGAATCGTACGGTCGCCAACCGACAACCCAACTCGGGGTACGCGAAGTTTCACGCAGGTCATGGGCACTTCCAGGCCCGTTAGCCGCTTGTTTACGCGTTGTTCGCGCGATGGCGTCCGGATCGTTTTCACTCGTCGGAATCCGACATTGCCGAGCGCACCGAGTCGCCGTGGCGGTCGGCCCATTCGCCGAGGGAATAGATCGTAATGAGCAGATCGCGTCCGGCTTCGGTCAGTTCGTATTCGACGCGCGGCGGCGCCTCGGCGTAGCGGTGGCGCTCGATGAGCGTCATGGTTTCCATCCGGCGCAGCGTTTGCGTGAGCATCTTCTGGCTGATGCCGCCGATGGCGGTGCGCAGGTCACCGGGGCGCATCGGGCCTTCGCGCAACATGTAGACGATGACCGCGAGCCAGCGGTTACCGAACAGGTCGACGCCGAGGCGGGCCGGACAGTCGGCCTCGTAGTCGCCATAGGGCGCGAATTCCACTGGTTCGGCATGTTCGACCGTCATGAGACCAGCCTGCCATCGTCATTGCGCACCTTCGGGTGCCTATCGAAATCTCTAGCGTCAGTGCCGTATACATCCCGAATCAGGAGTTGATATGCGAATCGGAATCATCGGGGCGGGCGCGATGGCGAAGGCACTCGGCGGCGGCTGGGCCGCAGCCGGGCACGAGGTCCTCATCGGCGCTCGTTCCCGCGCGGACGCGCTGGCGGCAACCATCGGGCACGGAGCGCGAGCCGGAAGCGTCGGCGCGGCCGCCGAATTCGGGGCGGTCGTGCTGCTGGCGCTACCGGTAAGCGCCCTTGACGAAGTACTGGGTGAGATCGGCGGAAAACTCGCCGGGCGGACTGTGATCGACTGCACCAATGCGTTCCTGCCGGACGAGGCCGCGCCGGCAGGAGTTCCGGCATTCGTGCTGTCCGAGGACGCGGTCGCCGCTCGCATCGCGGCGACGGTTCCCGAGGCGCATGTGGTGAAAGCGTTCAACGTCTGCGCGGCCGAGGTCTGGGAATCGGAAACTCGTGTCTTCGAGGACCGCAGGCTGGCGGTACCGATCTGCGGTGACGATGCTTCCGCCGTCGAACAGGTCGCGGCGCTGGCGGAAGATCTGGCACTCCAACCGATTTCGGCGGGCGGCCTGCATCGGGCCAAATACCTGGAGGCCACCTCGGTATTCACCGTCGGTCTCTGGTTCTCCGGCGCGGACGCCCGCGCGATCTTCCCGCCATTGGACGCGGCGTTCGCCGTGGCCGACTAGCCCGTGAGAACGGTCCGAGCGTGCACCAATCGCCCATACCCCGCGGATTCGAGCATGAATGCGCGAGAGGTGCACGCTCGGGCCGGATTCGGCTTATCAGCCCGCGTTCGTCCGCACTGGTTATTCGCGAAACTCGGGCGCATTCGGATAAAGCCGAAGAGGCGCCGCTACCCGAGCGGATAGCTCAACTCTGTTGTCAGGTCAGTTTCACCATCCCGGCCTGCCCTGCACCGGAACGTTGACGAAGCTCGCCCGGTCCGGATCCAACTGGATGTGCTGCGGTTTCAGACCCGTATCGATCAGCATCGGCAGTACCGGCAGGCCCTTGGGAAAGTTGCCCGCGAAGACATCCACGCGCAGGCGATGGCCCGGCTGCAGAATCGCCTCGGTGGCGGGCAGAGCGATATCGAGGGTCGTCTCCTCCCCCGGCACGGTCGGCTGACGCAGGTCGAGCGATGTGTAGGCACGCGGGTCGGTGTAATCGCCGCTGGCGGAACGGGTGCTGTTCGGCTCGTCGACCTGACGCAGCGACGCCATCAACTGGCCCGAGGACAGCACGGTGGACTGACCGTCCGGAGCGACATCGTTCACCGTGACCACCCAGTAGCCGTCAGTCGCATCCTGAACAGTATTGAGGTGCGCGGCGATTCGGCCGGAGATGATTGTCGGCTCGACGACCGGGTCGCTGGTGAAGGTCAGCCCGTTCAGCTCCGCGATCCGGGAGTCCTTGGCACAGCCATCGATGATCGAGAGGAAACCCGCGCTACCCTGCGCTGCGTCGTTGGAGCACAGGGTAGTCAGGCCTGGCGCGACCGTGAGCCGCGCCGGGTCCGGGCTCGCCGCGGCGAGCAACGATCCGTCGTACCGGCTGTTCGCGGTGCCACTTCGGTTGGCGGACAGATACATCCGGCGATATTCGGCATCTCGGGATCCGGTCTGCGGATCGGCGAACAAGTCGGTGGTGATCCAGCCGCCGCCCTGCTGGCGCAGCGTGATCGGGCCGTACTGATCGATACCGTTGTCGATTCCCTTGAGCCACTTGTCGAACCAGGCACGCTGCAGCACGTCCAGACGCGGCGGCAGGCCGGGCTTACCGTATTCATTGCCGGAGCTGACGTGGTAGGTATTGCCCATCAGCAGCTGTTTCTGGCCCGCGGGCAGCGGAATTTCGTTGTAGATCTTGGATTCCGAGTAGGTGAACAGATCGTGCCAGCCACCGGTGACGAAGGTGGGCACCTGAATCTTGCTCGGATCGCCGAGCCAAGCCGCGCGCGATGTCGACGAACCGGTCAGCAGTTCCTTGGCACGCGGGTCCAGGTCCTCGATCCGGGTGGTGCTGTAGACGTTGAGCAGCACATCCATGAAGGTGAACGGATCCTTCGCGCGATCCGCGAGCCACTTCATATCGAACTGTCCGTTGAGTATCGATGCGACATCCGGTACGAGCTTGAGGCCGTTGATGGCGGTCAGCCACAGCGGAATGAAGTTGAAGCCGAATCCGCCGCCAGGTGCGAGCACATCGTTGACCAGGTCGCTGCCCGGCACGACAGGGAAGATCGCCTTCAGGGCGGGCGGTCGCATCGCGGCCACCTGGAGCTGGTTGATGCCCGAATACGACAGGCCGTTCATGCCGATGCGGCCGTTGGACCACGGCTGACTCGCGACCCAGTCGATCACCTCGTAGGTGTCCTGCTGTTCGCGCTGGCGCAACATGTCCCAGGTGCCCTGGGAGAAACCGGTGCCACGCACATCGACGACGACCTGGGTGTAACCGCTCTTGATGAGCTGACGGTCGACCGCGAAGTTGCGCAGTTCGCCGCCGCCGAAGGATTTGGTCAGATCGGTGACGCCGGATAGTGGGGTGCCGCTGAGGTCGATCTGTCGGAACAGTTCGATCAGAGCGTCGGACAGGCCAGGGATGGACATGGCGCTGTCGGCGATATTCGAGACCAGTTTGGTGTACGGAGTCAGATTGACCACGGTGGGCGTCGAGGTGTCGATCGGACGCCCCGCAGAATCCGCCGGGCGGTACACGTTGCCCTGGAGGACGGTGCCGTCGCTCATGGTGATCGGGACATCCCACTGGATATTCACATTCGGGTACTGCTGGGGACCGTCCTCGGCCGCGACCCAGGCGGCGCCGGCCGCGCCCCCGTCGGGACCGGACGGCTCCGGCGCGGCGATCGCGCTCTGGGTGACGAATGGAATGAGCACCGCCGTGGCGACTGCCGCCACTGTGGCACGCAACATTGTCTGCATCAGGGGTGATCCGCCTCTCGGACTGGTCGAACGACCAGAGCTTACATACCGACGAGTAGGTTCGAACTCGGGGTTACCCGAATTATGAGTCGAATGTCGGTTCACATATAGCAACCAACACCGCATAACGCCTGCACAAGCCTGAAAAAATTCAGGCCCACCTGCAGAATTCACACTAACCCAGACAGGCGCAGCTAACCGATCACGACTCGCGCCCCAGTTCCATTTCCAATCGGGGCAAACCGCGTGTCACCGTCGAAACAGCAACGCGCCGCGACCGAAACCCGGTCGCGGCGCGTGATCCTATCGATCTGAGTGCTTATTTACCGCCCTGGCTGGCGACGGCCGCGGCACCCGCCGCGGCGGCTTCAGGGTCGAGATATTCGCGCGGACGAACCGGGCGCAGGTTCTCGTCCAACTCGTAGCGCAGCGGGATACCGGTGGGGATATTCAGCCCGGCGATATCGTCATCGGAGATCCGATCCAGGTGCTTGACCAAAGCACGCAGCGAATTGCCGTGTGCCGCAACGAGAACGGTCTTGCCCGAGAGCAGGTCCTTGGAGATGGTCGACTCCCAGTACGGGACCATCCGGTTCACCACATCGAGCAGACATTCGGTCTTGGGGACGTCGATGCCGTCGTAGCGCGGGTCGCTCTCCTGGCTGTACTCATTGGCCGGGTCGATGGGCGGCGGCGGGGTGTCGTAGCTGCGCCGCCACAGCATGAACTGCTCGTCGCCGTACTGGTCGCGGACCTGCGCCTTGTTCTTGCCCTGCAGATCACCGTAGTGGCGCTCGTTGAGGCGCCAGTCGCGCACGACCGGGATCCAGTGCCGGTCGGCGGCGTCCAGTGCGATATTCGCGGTGCTGATCGCGCGACGCAGCACCGAGGTGTAGACGATATCCGGCAGGATGCCGTGTTCGGCCAGCAGTTCCCCGGCGCGCTTGCCCTCGGCGATGCCCTTATCGGTCAGGTGCACATCCACCCAGCCGGTGAAAAGGTTCATGGCATTCCATTCGCTCTCGCCGTGGCGCAGCAACACGAGGGTGTACGTCATGCAGGCCATTCTGGCATGTACGCGAACCGGGCTCGCATCCGTTCCCACTGCTCAGGAGATGGCATCGGCCGTATCGTGGCCCGCGGCGAGCACGCCCGCGCCAACCAGGGTGGCGCCATTGGTGATTCGCGACGGCACCACCCGCAGCTCGCGCAGGAAGTCCAAGCCGACGTGCCGGGTCACGGCCGCACGCAGCGGTTGCCACAGTGGTTCGCCCGATTGCGCGAAGCCGCCGCCGATCACCACCCGATCTATATCGAGCGTCGAGGCTGCGGAGGCGATGGCCGTGCCGAGTGCGGTTCCGGCCCGATGCAGCGCGGCGAGTGCGATCTCATTGCCGGTGTGTGCTGCCTTCGCCAGCGCGGCACCGGTCTCGCCACGCCAACCCTGTTCGCGTGCCCAGCGCACCGATGACATGCCGCTGGCAATCGCCTCGACGCAGCCGACGCCGCCGCATTCACACGGCACATCCCAACCCGGCACCACGATGTGGCCGACGTGTCCGGCATTGCCGGTGCGCCCGAGCACCACCCGACCGTCTGCGATGATGCCGCCGCCGATGCCCGAGGAAACCGTCATGGCCAGGCCGTTCGGAATGCCGCGCAGCGCGCCGAGGTGATGTTCGGCCAGCGCAAGGCAGGCACCGTCGATGGCGAACCGCACTGCGGCGGAAGGGAACAGCCGCTGCACCTCGGCGACGATCGGAAAGCCCGGCTTCCATTCCGGAATGTTCAGCGGCCTGGTGACACCGGTCCGCACATCGACCGGCCCGGCCGAGCCGATCCCGATCGCCGAAACCGTCGCGTCACCGGCCACTTCCAGCAGCAGGGCGCGGCACCCGGCCCACACCGATTCGCGTGGCACATCGACCCGCCGCACATCGCGCACCTTCCGGCCCCCGTAGACCACCCCGGCAGCGAATTTCGTCGCACCGATATCCAGAGCAAGAACCATCATCGCCGTGCGACCTTCCGTGCTATGCGGCCCACACGAGCGTATGCGCCACAGCGCGATTGTCGCCCACCGCGCCCACACCGGCGCGGTATTCCCGGGACTGCGCGGACCATGAGCACGCGACATATCGACGGTAGTCAGGTGTGGCGGCTCGAATGGCACTCGACAGCACCCATATGACTACCGTCGCGGTCGGATTCAGGGCTGGTCGGCGGCCTCGACCAGATGCTCGAAGGCGCGCAGGTTCTGCAGGGATTCCCCGCGCGATACGCGCCACTTCCATTCCCGGCGAATGGATTCGGCGAAGCCGAGTTCCAGCAGGACGTTGAAGTCGGCCTCGACGGCCTCGAGGATCTGGCCGAAGATCCGATCCAGTTCGTCGGAGGTGACGGCATGGGTGGCCAAGCGGCCGACCAGGTAGATATCGCCGACCCGGTCCAGGGTGTAGGCCACGGCGTAGAGGCGGCGGTTGCGGCGCAGCAGGAATTTGTAGACGCCCTCGAAGTTCTCGTCGGGCTTGCGGCAGACGAACGATTCGATCCGCAGTCCGTGCTTGCCGACGGTGAGCATCACGGTGGTCTTCAGTTTGCGCTCACCGGGCAGGATGACGACGAAGGTCTCCTGGCTTGGATGGGTGTACTCGATCTCGCGCTCGCGCAGCGTTTCGTCGATCAGCTGTGCGGTCGCGGCTTCCGTGCTCATCGGTGCGCTCCCGTCCGGCGCCGCCACAGCGCCCGCGATCTGGCCTGACTGATCTCGCCGAGGAGAACAGCACTGAGTTCTCCCGGGAGGCTAGCGCGTTCGCCCGGCAGTTCCGCCCGCGCGGCCTCGAAGACCTTGCGCCGGCCCGCACCGAGACCGGCGCGCAGCGCACGAAAATCGGCCAACGCCGCCGAATAACTGGCGAGCAGTCCGTCCGCGGTGTGCTCCCAGGAGAAATGCCCGGCATGCTCGACCGCGCGCATACCCATCCGACGTAGGCGCTCACCGTCATCGAGCAGGTGGCCGAGGGCATCGGCCCAGTCCGGAGTCCGATGTCCGGGCACGAGCAGGCCGGTCTCACCGTGCCGCACGGCGGTGCCGAGCCCGCCCACATCGGCCGCGAGCACCGGGGTGCCGCTGGCCTGCGCTTCGATGGCGACCAGGCCGAAGGATTCGTTGTAGCTGGGCACCGCGACCAGGTCGGCGGCCCGATACACCTGCACCAGGCGGTCCGGCGGCTGCGGCGGCAGGAAGGTGACATGCTCAGCGATGCCGAGTGCGGCGGCGAGTTCGATCAGTGCATCGGGGCGCTCCAGTCCAGTGCCCGACGGGCCGCCGACAATGAGCACCCGCAGCTTGCGCGACGGGTCGCGGTAGAGCAATTCCGCGGCCGCGCGGACCAGCACATCCGGGGCCTTGAGCGGCTGGATGCGGCCGATGAACGCGACGATCCGTTCGTCGGTGGCCAGACCCAATTCGGCTCGGGCCGCGGCCTTTTCACCGGGACAGTAGCGAGTCAGATCAGCGCCGGGCGGCACCACATCGATGCGCTCGGCATCGGCGCCGTACAACTCGATGAGCTGGCGCGCCTCCTCCGCGGTATTGGCGACCATCCGATCGGCCTCGGCGATCACCTGCTTTTCGCCGATCTCGCGGGTCGCGGGTTCGGGGCAGTCGCCCTCGGCCAGCGCCGCGTTCTTCACCGCCGCCAAGGTATGCGCGGTGTGCACCAGCGGCACCCGCCAGCGATCGCGCGCCAGCCAGCCGACCTGACCGGAGAGCCAATAGTGCGAATGGACGAGGTCGTAGTGACCGGGCAGGTGTCTGGCCTCTTGACGCAGCACCTCGGCGGTGAACGGGCACAGCTGGGTCGGCAGGTCGTGCTTGTCCAGCCCCTCGAACGGGCCCGCCACCACATTGCGCACCAGGACCCCCGGGGCCGCCTCCTGTACCGGCGGTACGTTCGAGGAGGTGGCCCGGGTGAAAATCTCGACCTCGGTGCCGCGTCGGGCCAGCTGAATGGCGGTTTGCAGCACATAGACGTTCATGCCGCCCGCATCACCGGTGCCCGGTTGAGCAAGTGGTGAGGTGTGCACCGATAACACGGCGATCCGATTCGGCCGTAGGTCCGGGCGTTGACTCACACCATCCATAGTGCACGTTGAATTGCCCAACTCAGACGCCGTAACCGGGCCAAGTGACAGTCGTCACAGCAGTTTCGTGAGAGTTCTCACGCGCGGTTCGCTATCCGCCGAGATACGACAAGTCTGCTGGAGCCGAGCGTGCGGCGCCAGCGAATTTCGGACGTCTAGTTCAGACCGTCGATGAACGCGCTGACCTCGGCGATGAAGCGGGCGCGATCCTCGATGAACAGCCCGTGCTGGGCGTCCTCCCAGAACGAGCCGCGGCCATCGGGCACCGCGTCGAGGATGTAGCGACCATTCTCGATCGGCACGACCGGATCCTTGGTTCCGTGCAGGACCAGCACCGGAATGTCCAGGGCACGTAGCGTTTCGGTGTTGTCGACGGTCCGGTAGAACAGCGCCTTGCGCACCCGAGGCGGCGTGCCGAGGCTCGCGCCGAAGATGCGCTGCGCATCGACGCCCTTATCCGGACCCGGTCCGGTGTTGGCATTGCCGAAAGCACCGAATGCGCGCAACGCACGACCCGCACTCTCCTCGAAAACGCCGGGAATGGCCTCCTGCATGGCCGAACCGGTCTCCGCACCGGGTGCGCGGCCGATATTGGCCATCGAACCCGAGTAGATGACGCCCGCGACCGCGCCGGTGCCGTAGGTGGTCAGATAGTCGCTGATCACGATGCCGCCGTAGGACCAGCCGAGCAGCACCGCACCCGAGTCGACGCCCTCGGCGGCGAGCACCGCGGCGATATCGGCGGCCCAATTCTTCGGATCGTCGTAGCCGGTCGCCGGGGCGCCGGAGTAGCCGTGGCCGCGCAGGTCGACGGCGAGTACCCGGAAGCGCTCGGCCAGTTCGTCCGCGGCCGCGCCCCAGCACTGCAGATTGGCCGACCAGCCGTGCACCAGCACCAGCGGCCTGCCGTCGGCCGGGCCACTGCCCCGATAGACGATGCTCGTTCCGTCCGCACTGACCGCTTCCCGAATAGCCATGCCACCGAGGCTAGTCCGCCTCCGGCGGACTTTTGCCCGTCGTAGGTGCCGCGGACGGCCCGTCGCGGACCGGCGGTCAGTGGCCGATCGGCTGCTGGACGTACCCGGCGAGCTACCCACGTAATCAGCTCATGCGTTCCACGCGGCCGCGGTCTTCGGCAAATTTTCTGCACTTAGGATCGGGACCATGAGCATTCGCACTGCCGTCGTCACTGGAGCCAGCTCGGGAATCGGCGAAGCCACCGCCCGGGAACTCGCCAAACAGGGCTATCACGTGGTCGTCGGCGCGCGCAGGCTCGATCGGCTGCGGCGCCTCGCCGACGAAATCGGCGGTACCGCACTCGAACTCGATGTGACCTCGGAAGATTCCGTATGCGCCTTCACTGATGCGATCGAGAACGCCGATGTGCTGGTCAACAATGCGGGCGGTGCGAAGGGGCTGGCCCCGGTGACCGAGGCGGATCTGGACGACTGGCGCTGGATGTGGGAAACCAATGTGCTCGGCACGCTGCGGGTGACCAAGGCGTTGCTGCCGAAGCTGATCGCCTCGGGTGACGGGCTCATCGTCACCATCACCTCGGTCGCCGCCTTCGAGGCCTATGACAACGGATCCGGCTACACTTCGGCCAAGCACGCACAGGCCGTACTGCACCGCACATTGCGCGGCGAACTGCTCGGCCAGCCGGTGCGGCTCAGCGAAATCGCGCCCGGCGCAGTGGAAACCGAGTTCTCGCTGGTGCGTTTCGCCGGGGACGAGGAGCGTGCCGCCAAGGTGTACGAGGGTATCGATCCGCTGGTCGCGCAGGATATCGCGGAGATCATCGGGTTCGTGGCGTCGCGACCGTCACATGTGAATCTGGACCAGATCATCGTCAAACCCCGTGATCAGGCCGGTCCCGGACGCTTCGCTCGCCGCGGCTGATCGAATCGGCCTCGCAAGTAACTCACCGGGTACGCCCGAACCCAGCTGACACAAGACCGCCGGCCCGGATGTGAACTCGGGTGGCACCACCGGGCAAAGGCGCGGGGAGGCGGACAAGCATTTAACCAGATTGGAGTAGCTCGGCTCATGCTCAAGGGTTTCAAAGATTTCCTGATGCGCGGGAATGTCATCGATCTCGCCGTCGCGGTCGTCATGGGGACCTCGTTCACCGCAGTGGTGACGGCAGTGACAAAGGGAATCATCAATCCGCTGCTCGCGGTGTTGGGTAAGACCAATGAGCTGGGGCTCGGAGTTCAGCTGGTCTCCGGTAAGCCGGCCACCTTCATCGCGATCGGGCCGATCATCACCGCGCTCATCGACTTCATGCTGGTCGCCGGGGTGCTGTACTTCGTGCTGATGGTGCCGATGAAGACGCTGAAGAACCGCTTCGGCACCGCCAAGGTGGCCGAGCCGAGCGAGATCGAATTGCTCATCGAGATTCGCGATCTGCTCGCCAAGCAGCAGAAGGATTCGGTCGTCGATGCCGAATCGTTCGGTAAGGACGGTTCGCTCGTCAAGGAGAACGCGCGGTAATCGCCCCGCGTTTCGCCCCCGCACGGTTCGTCCGAGCGGGGGCGATTCTCGTTCATGCGCCGACGTATGCCGCCAGATGTTCGCCGGTGAGGGTGGCACGCTCGGCGACCAGGTCGGCGGGCGTGCCCTCGAAGACGATCTTGCCGCCGTCGTGGCCGGCGCCGGGACCGAGGTCGATAATCCAGTCGGCGTGCGCCATCACCGCCTGGTGATGCTCGATGACGATCACCGACTTACCGGAGTCGACCAACCGATCGAGCAGGCCGAGCAACTGTTCGACATCGGCGAGGTGCAGGCCGGTCGTCGGCTCGTCGAGGACGTAGACGCCACCCTTCTCCGTCATATGAGTGGCCAGCTTGAGCCGCTGCCGCTCGCCGCCGGACAGCGTGGTGAGCGGCTGGCCGAGGGTGAGGTAGCCGAGCCCGACATCGGCGAGCCGGTCGAGAATCTTCTCCGCGGCCGGTGTACGCGCCGGGCCGTCGCTGAAGAACTCCTGCGCCTCAGCCACCGACATCGCGAGCACCTCGCTGATATCGCGGCCACCGAGGTGGTACTCGAGCACCGCGGCCTGGAACCGCTTGCCCTCGCACACCTCACAGGTGGTCGCCACACCGGCCATGACCGCCAGGTCGGTGTAGATGACGCCCGCGCCATTGCAGTTGGGGCATGCGCCCTCGGAGTTGGCACTGAAAAGCGCCGGCTTGACACCGTTTTCCTTCGCGAAGGCCTTGCGGATCGGGTCCAGCAGTCCGGTGTAGGTCGCCGGGTTGCTCCGCCGAGAGCCGCGGATCTGGCCCTGATCGACCGACACCACGTCCGCGGAGCTTGCGGAGCGGCCATCGAGTCGAGCCGCGCCAGCCGGAATGGAACCGTGCACAAGTGAACTCTTACCCGAGCCAGCGACACCGGTGATGACGGCGAGCACACCGAGCGGAATGTCTACATCGACATCACGCAGGTTGTTCGTCGATGCCCCGCGAATCTCCAACGCGCCGTCGGGCTTTCGCACCGTCTCCTTCAGCGCGGCCCGATCGTCGAAGTGGCGGCCGGTAATGGTGCCGCTGCCGCGCAGCCCATCGACGCTGCCCTCGAAGCAGACGGTGCCGCCGCCGGTACCGGCACCGGGACCCAGGTCGACGATGTGGTCGGCGATGACGATCGTCTCCGGCTTGTGCTCGACCACAAGCACCGTATTGCCCTTGTCCCGCAGCCGCAGCAGCAGTTCGTTCATCCGCTGGATGTCATGCGGGTGCAGGCCCGCGGTGGGCTCGTCGAATACGTAGGTGACGTCGGTGAGCGAGGAGCCGAGGTGGCGGATCATCTTGACGCGTTGCGCCTCACCGCCCGACAGCGTGCCCGCGGGCCGTTCCAGCGAGAGGTAGCCGAGCCCGATCTCCACGAACGAGTCGAGGGTATGCCGCAGCGAGGTCAGTAGCGGCGCCACCGACGGTTCCTTCAGCCCGCTGACCCATTCGGCCAGATCGCTGATCTGCATAGCGCAGGCGTCAGCGATGCTGATGCCCTTGATCTTCGACGATCGCGCCAACTCGCTGAGCCGGGTGCCATCGCATTCGGGGCAGGTCTGGAAGGTGACCGCCCGCTCCACGAACGCGCGGATATGCGGCTGCAGCGCGTCGACGTCCTTGGACAGCATCGACTTGCGGATCCGCGGGATCAGGCCCTCATAGGTCAGGTTGATGCCGTCGACCTTGATCTTGGTCGGTTCCTTGTAGAGCAGATCGTTGAGTTCGCGCTTGTTGTACTTCTTGATCGGCTTATCCGGATCGAAGAAGCCGCAACCGGTGAAGATGCGGCCGAACCAGCCGTCCATGCTGTAGCCGGGGATGGTGAGCGCGCCCTCGTTCAGCGATTTCGTATCGTCGTACAGCTGGGTCAGGTCGATGTCGTTGACCGAACCACGGCCCTCACAGCGCGGACACATACCGCCGGTGATGCTGAAGCTGCGGCGCTCCTTCACCGTCTTCCCGGCGCGCTCGATCGCGACCGCACCCGCGCCGCTGATCGAAGCGACATTGAAGGAGAACGCCTGCGGCGAGCCGATATGCGGCTTGCCGAGTCGGCTGAACAGGATGCGCAGCATGGCATTGGCGTCGGTGGCGGTGCCGACCGTGGAGCGCGGATCGACGCCCATGCGCTGCTGGTCGACGATGATCGCGGTGGTCAGCCCGTCGAGCACGTCGACCTCGGGCCGCGCAAGTGTGGGCATGAAGCCCTGCACGAAGCTGCTGTAGGTCTCGTTGATCAACCGCTGCGATTCGGCGGCGATGGTATCGAATACCAGCGAACTCTTGCCCGAGCCGGATACACCGGTGAACACCGTCAGCCGGCGCTTCGGGATTTCGATGCTGATGTCTTTGAGGTTGTTCACGCGTGCGCCGAGCACGCGGATCAGATCGTGGCTGTCGGCAGCGTGGGGTTGCGTGTCCGTCTTCTTGGCCATGCCGATCGGTTCTCCATCTGGTTGCGCGGGCCGCCTGCGCGGTCTCCGTCGGAGTCCACTAGCTCGATCTAATCAGCTTCGAGCAGTGCGTTTCGGTTCTTCTACGGCGGGAGTCGTGGCAAGTGGCTTGCCGTTGGCTCGACGCCGGTGACCCGCGGTAGTCACCGGCGTCGAGCGCAGCGATCGCACTCAGCTCAACTGCTGGATACGGACCATATTTCCGGCGGGATCACGGAAGGCGCAGTCGCGGACCCCGTATGGCTGATCGGTCGGCTCCTGGACGACCTCGGCATTGGTGGCCTGCACCTTCTCGAAGGTAGCGTCGACATCCTTGGTAGCCAACAGGATGCTGGCGTAGGTGCCCTTGGCCATCATCTCGGCGATGGTGCGGCGCTCCTCATCGGTGATGCCCGGATCGGCGGCCGGTGGGTGCAGGACAATGGATGTGCCGGGCTGGTCGACCGGGCCGACGGTGAGCCAGCGCATTCCGTTGAATCCGACGTCTTTGCGCAGCTCGAAGCCGAGGGCGTCGCGGTAGAAGGTGAGGGCGGCCTCCGGGTCGTCCTGTGGAAGGAAGCTCGCTTGAATGATGATGTCCATGGCTTTCACGCTAATTGCTGCTAGGTGACCCGCGCTTCTCGATTCCTGATCGGTCTGGTCACCCTTTTGACGACCAGCGTCGGCAGGTCCACCGTGGCGTGTTCGGCCTGCTCCCGGTAGGCGCTGGGCGGTATCCCGACCAGCTCGGTGAACCGCGTACTGAAGGTTCCCAGCGACTGGCAGCCGACCGCGAAACAGACCTCGGTCACGCTGAGATCGCCGCGCCGCAACAACGACATCGCGCGCTCGATGCGCCGCGTCATCAGGTAGGAGTACGGCGACTCGCCGTAGGCGAGCTTGAACTGGCGGCTCAGGTGACCGGCCGATATGTGCTCGTCGCGAGCCAGCCGCTCGACATCGAGCGGTTGGTCGTATTCCCGGTCGATCCGGTCACGGATGCGACGCAGGCGCGCGAGCTCGCGTAGGTGGTCCTCCGTGGCTGGTTTGCTGGTCACCTGACCGATCGTCGCATGTCGCGCTGGGTTTGCCTAGCTCAGCGACCACCGGCCGGCAGCGGCGGCACGGGTGTCGCGGATACCGGATTCTTGGGCTCGCCCTGCAATGCCGACAGCCCCGTCCAGGTATTCCAATCGATGGTCCAGTCGTAGAGATCGCCGTCGGCGGCCGACAGCGCGATCGATGTGCCGGTTACCTCGACCGGATCGCCGTAGAGGGCGGTCGGAAAGAAGGCCTGCGCATCGGTCGGCGACAGGTTGATGCAGCCGTTGGTGACATTCGAAGAGCCCTGTGCCGAAAGGGATTCCGGGTTGGCGTGAATGAATTCGCCGTTATTCGAGATGCGTACGGCCCAGCGTTCGCGAACGTTGGTGTAGAACGGCGGATTCGACATCATGAAGTCTTCGTACTTCTCGGTGACGACGTGCACACCGGAACGGGTGACGTTGCGCGCTTCATTGCCCTGGCCATAGCTGACCGCGAAGTCCAAGATGATCTGTCCGTCGCGAACGACCTGCATGCGATGGCTCGGTGCGTTGGCCTTGACGATCTGGCTGCGGCCGATGCGGAAATCCGAAGTGAGATCCGAATATCCGTAGTTTCCGCCGCCGAGATCCAGGCCGTAGAGCTTGGCCGTGACGTGCACGGTGGTGCCGGGCGCCCAGTAGTCCTTCGGCCGCCAATGCACGCGCGAGCCGCCGTTGTCGTCCGGGAACCAGGCCCAGGCGCCCTCGGTCGGCGGGTTGGTGGTGACCGTGAGCGCCTTCTCCACGGCGGCCTTGTTCTGCACAGATCCCTTGAACTGCAAGATGATCGGCGCGGCGATGCCGACTTCCTGGTTATCGGCGATATTGAGCGTCGCGGGGAAGGTGTTCTTCGGCGCCAGGGTGGTGAAGGTGCCCTCGATCGGGGCCGGCCTGTGGTCGGGGCCTACTGCGGTGCCGGACCAGGTGTATTCGGCGTCGTAGCCGAGCGGTTCGGTGGTCCGGTAGCTGTGCTTGTCCGCGGCGAGTTCGCCGGCGACCTGCTTGCCGTTGGCATTGGTCAGCGCGATCTGGTCGATGGTGCCGTCGGTGACGGTGACCGAGATCGGTGCGGTCGGATTGACGTTCTTGGCGTCGGCGGCAGGTGTCAGCGTGACCTTCGCGACGGGGGCGTTGTCTTCGGCGGAGTCACTCTTACCACCTTTGTCGGACGTGCATCCGGCCATCAGCGCGACTACCACGAGCAGCACGGCGGAGACGGCGGCGGCCGGTCTGTGAATGACTGGGCGATGGCTCACTTCATCGAATTTACGCGGCGAAAACCGGGTGCCCGGCCAGCGAAGAGTGTGGTGTCCGTTTCACCGTTTAGAGAGCCACCCCGATGGGTACCGGCTCAGGTTCCAGCCGGATCCCGAATCGCTCGGCTACACCGTCGCGGACCGTACGGGCCAGTGCGACCAGATCGGCGGCGGTCGCGCTGCCGCGGTTGGTCAAGGCCAGCGTATGTTTCGTAGACAGCCGGGCCGGGGCGTCCGGGCCCGGAAAACCCTTGGCGAAACCCGCCCGTTCGATGAGCCAGCCCGCGGAGAATTTGACGCCGTCGGAAGCCGGATAGGTCGGGATCGTGACATCGCCCACATGGGCGGTGATCGCAGCCTTCACTTGCTCGACCCGATGGTTCGCAACGACCGGATTGGTGAAGAACGAGCCCGCGCTCCAGGTGTCGTTATCGGCGGGGTCGAGGACCATGCCCTTGCCCGCGCGCAGCTTCAGCACCGCCGCCCGGACTTGGTCGGCGGGACGGGAGTCACCATTGTCCGCGCCGAGTGCGTTCGCGAGTTCGCCGTAGCGCAACGGTGCGCTCGAGCCGTCGGGATTGAGTGCGAAGTCCACCTCGAGCACCACGGCGGTATCGCGATGCTTGAGGGCGCTGGTGCGGTAGCCGAAGCCGAGTTCGGCCGGTTCGACCCAGCGGATCTCACCGCTCGCGCGGTCCAGCAGGCGCACCCGGCGCAGCAGGCTCTCGACCTCCACGCCGTACGCACCGACGTTCTGTACCGGCGTCGCGCCGGCGGATCCGGGAATGCCCGACAGGCATTCCAGCCCCCCGAGACCGGCCTCGATGGTGGCCGCGACCACCGCGTCCCAGTTCGCACCTGCTTCGGCAACCACACTGTCCGCGCCGATCTCGACCGTCTCGTTGCGCACCAGGACCACCACACCGTCGAAGCCGTCGTCGCCGACGAGCAGGTTGGATCCGCCCGCGAGCAGCAGTAGTGGAATGCCCGCGGTGTCCAGCGTCCGGACCGTCGCGATCAGCGCTTCGGTCGTCGCGCACTCCGCGACCGTGGCCGGACCGCCGACCCGCAATGTAGTCAGCTCGGCCAGCCGCACCGATTCGCGCAGCCGCGCACCGCTATCGACCAGCAGCTCGCGCAGCTGGTCCGCCGACACCACCCGTGAAGTTCGCACGCCCCAGACGGTAGCCTGTTCGACCATGGCTACACCCCTGGCGTACACGGCTCACTACTCGTCTCCGGTTGCCGCCGTACGCGCGGCCTTCGCCGATGAGCAGTACTGGAAGGACCGCATCGCCGAGGTGGGTGGCGATAAAGCCCGGCTGGATTCGGTCACCGCCAACGGCGACCAGGTCATTGTCGAGATGGCGCAGATCATCGCCGCCGAACTGCTGCCGCCGGCGATCACCGCGGTGCGGCCCGGCGATCTGATCATCCCGCGCACCGAGCGCTGGACCGGCGATTCGGCCACCTTCACCGCGCGGGTCGAGGGTGCGCCCGCCGAGGTCCACGGGACAATCGAGCTCACGGCCGACGGCTCCGGTTCGGTGGCACAGACCAAGGGCACCATCGAGGTGAAGATTCCGCTGTTCGGCGGAAAGATCGAGGCCGCGATCGCCGAGCGGTTGACCGAACTGCTGGCCAACGAGGAAGAATTCACGAACAACTGGGTCGGCAAGCACTGAGGTTGGTCGGCAGGGCAGTGAACACGATGTGCTGATTCCGCGTGGCGTGAGTGTGGAGTTGTGGCGAATCCCCAGACCCACCGCCGAGCGATGCGGCGGCATGCGGTCCCGGTAACGTACACCCTCATGGCTCGCCGACTGGACTATTCAGCCCGCTTCCCGCTGCACACCACCAAGGAGCTGTACGCGGCGATGTCGACCCGGGAGTACTGGGAAGACCGGTGCGCGGAGATGTCGAAAATAGCGCCCGGTAACGAAGTCGCGAGCCTCGATGTCAGCGACTCGGGTATCGATGTCGTGCTGAACCACATCCTGCCGCGCGACATGCTGCCGGAGATCGCGCAGGCGGTCATGCGCAAAGATATGGTCATCACCCGCAAGGAGAGCTGGGGACCGTTCGACGAGAACGAGTCGGTCGGCAAGTTCTCGGCCTCCATTCCGGCCGGGCCGGGCAGCCTCGGCGGCACCATTCGCCTGTTCCCCACCGACACCGGCTGCACCATGCGATTCTCCTCCGAGGCCAAGGTGTTCATCCCGATGGTCGGCCCGCGACTCGAACAGCTGATGCTGGTCAACCTGGTCGACCTGTTCCGCGGCGAGGCCGAGCAGACCGTGAAGTGGCTGGAAGAGCAAAACCCGACCCGCTGAGGCCGGTCGGCACCATCACCAGGGGCACCACTGGTGTCAATCGATTACGACGTAGCGACCGCTGGCTGATCCACGACGAGTTGGTCACCGGTCGACTGCGCGATGCGGCCGATCCACTGGTCGTCGACCTCGGCTATGGGGCGAGTCCGTGGACCACGCTGGAGTTGGCGGCCCGCCTGCGCACCGTCCGCGCGGACGTGCGGGTGGTCGGGCTCGAGATCGATCCGGAACGTGTGGTGCCCGCCCGCGACGGCGTCACCTTCGCGCGCGGCGGCTTCGAATTGGCCGGACTACGGCCGGTGCTGGTGCGCGCGTTCAATGTGCTGCGCCAATATCCGGAGCCGGCCGTTCCCGATGCGTGGGCCACCATTCTGTCCGGGATGGATCCGGCCGGTTTACTCGTCGACGGCACCTGCGATGAGCTGGGCAAACGTTGCGCTTGGGTGCTGTTGGATCGATCCGGACCGCTCTCGCTCACCCTGGCGTGGGATCCGTTCACGGTCGAACGTCCGTCCGATATCGCCGAGCGCCTGCCGAAGGTGTTGATCCACCGCAACGTTCCCGGCGAACCGATCCACGCGCTGCTGACGGCCGCTGATCGCGCGTGGGCTCGTGCCGCGCCGCTCGCCCCCTTCGGCCCCCGAGTGCGCTGGCGTGCAGCGGCCGAGACCCTCCGCCAGGAGGGTTACCCGGTCCGCACCTATCGCCGCCGCATGCGCGACTGTGTGCTCTCGGTCCCCTGGCCCGTCGTCGCCCCCAACCCAACGCCTTAGATCAAGATCAGGTCGCACTGGTGGCGGGGGCTTCTCGGTCGGCGACGCGCGCCCGAGAAGACCCGGCGGCGATCGGCCTCGGTCGTCAGGGACGGCCGAGGAGCGTGCGGAAATAGCCGGTCAGCGCCGCGAGCGGGAGGATCGAGGTCGGCTCGAAGGGCTGACGCCAGAGGCCGCCGTGGGCGGCACCGGCCACGAATATGTTCTCGGGGTTCGAGTCGGCTTCGGGTGGGGCGGAGAGATCGGCAACGAGCTTGGCCGCCAGCAGAGTTCGGGCGGTGTCGGGGTCGAAGACTTCGATGCCGAAGTGCCGGGCGCCGCGGTAGGAGGCGGCGAGGGAGCGTTGGGCGCGGAGGGATTTCGTCATGGCGGGTGGTGCGACGACACATGAGACCGTGCGGCCCGCGGTGTGCGCGAGGACCGTGCGCCAGCGCAGGAGGCGTTGGGCCAGTGCGTGATTCGGCCCCTCGGCGGAGAGCAGTGTGTCGGCGACGCTCCAGGTCGCGCCGAGGTGGTCGGGGTTCGTGGTGCGGTAGTTGGGCCGGTACAGGGCTGATGCGGTGAGCACGCGCAACAGGTGCGGGCCGACGCCGCGCTCGCGCAGACGGGCGTGAGCGTCCGCGATGACGTCCTCGGGCACGGCGTAGCAGTCGGTCGGCGAACCGAGGTATGCGATGGCGGCGTCATCGCGGTGCTCGAGCAGATCCTCGACGAGGACATCCATGGCCGCGGCCAGTCGAACCCCTTGCGGTCCGGGACCATTCGCGTACAGGCCGAATACCGGGCGGGCGTCGCGGTCGAACTGGGCGCGGATCCAGTGCACCAATGCCGGGAACTGCCTGGTGATATCCGCGCCGGGTCCCGCCGTGACGGGGTAGCGCAGCCGACCCGCTCCCGCCTTCGCGAGGTCCGAAATCTCGCGCCATCGCTGCGCTCCGGGTAGGTCTATCGCGAGAACGTCAGCGCCCCAGTGCAATAGCGGCCGTAGCGGACCGAGTTCGGCCGCCGCCCCGGTCACGATCACTCGAAAACCGGGCAGCGACAACCACTCCGGATGATCGATCACCCGCTCCACCGCCGCTGCGAAGGCAGGCTCGATTATGCCGCGGCGACGCCAGTCGGTCAGCTGCTGCCACAGCGCCTCTTCGGCCAATAGTTCTCCACGGAACGGGATTTCGAGTCTGGGGGCAGGTTTCGCAGTACCGTCGATCCGACCGGTTTGGAGTCCATCGGGTGTGGCGATCGCATCGATGTCGACGCTGTGCAGCGGTGCGATCGTGTGCCCGGTCACGAAACGCAGCAGCTGGCGTGCGGCCCGCAAACCGTCGGTCGCGGTCCCCACCGACACCGCGGGCGAGCTCGCGGCCAGCGCGGTCAGGCCACGGAAGATGCCGCGGTAGCCGCAGCGCCAGTCACGGCAGGTTTCGACCTGTTGTGCGAGGTCGGCGTCATATCTGCGCACCGCATCGGCGACCACGGCGGTGGCGAACATATCGCCGATGCGCTCGGGCGGTCCGGACGGAAAGACGAGATCCCACTTGCCCTGACCTACCGTCCCCATGGTCAGTCACCCTGCCATGATTGCGCGCCGGGCAAAACCGGAGATCGACCGAATTGATAGCCGAATCGGATCATTCGCGACTTCACCGCGCCGATCACACAGCGGTGAGGGCCCGGCGCACCCGTGCCGCCGCACGCGGCGGTAGTCGCACACTCGCGGACCGGATTTCGTCGCTATCGCAGCGATGGATGGCAACCGCATCGCCGACCACCTCATCCAATGCGGATTGCCCGATATCGGCCTCGGCCAGATCGAGCACCGTGCGCACCGGCGTGGTCACCAGAAATGCGCCCGCGGATTCGAGATCGGCCGGAATCAGCGGGCGGCGCAGCACCACCAGTCGCGGGGTGACCGGCGGTCGTCCGGAACCGACCGACAAATGCAGGAATCGCGGCCGTAGTCGACCGAGTCCATGCAACTCCGCAGCACTCTGATGCGATACCGCGGCGGCCCCGTCGAACCAGGCCGCCCACATGGCGTATTCGTCGAGGGGGCCGGTGGGCCACTCGGCCAACCGCAAAATCCCGACCCCGGCTCGCGACACCGAGCCGTCGCCCAGACCGACGCGAACACGCGCCTCACATCCGGCGCGCAGCACCTGCCTGGTAGTAAAGAACCCGGCATGGCGCCCAGCCAATCGCCGCAGCACACGCCACCCGTGCTCGGCGGAATCGAGTGCACGGCCCGCCGCATCGCCAGCCATGTCGACCAGGCTACGCTCGAATTCTGTGTCGCATGTCACAATCGAACCCCTCACAGCGCCCTCATAGCGAGCACAGAAAGGTCGGGAAGAATCGAGCGCATGAGCCAGCCCAACGAGCGACCCATGAACACAGGAACGCAGAGCCCACCGCCCCGGGCGGTCAACCGGCGGGCACTCGTGATCGCGCTCGTCGTGGTCACAATTCTGCTCGCTACCGTGCTGGTCGGCGGGGAGGCATACGCGCGCTACCAGGTTTCGCGGTGCATCAGCACACAGTTCGAGAAGGATATGGGTTCGAAGATCGATGTGAGCTTCGGAGCCAAGCCGATGCTGATCACCTGGATCGACGGGAAGGTCGATCACTTGAAGGTGAACAGCGACGATTCCAAGTTCGGTCCGGCCGTCGGCATGGTGGTGCACGCCAAGTTCAACGACGTCGAGATCAGCGATAATGGCAGCGGCGGCACCATCGGCAGCTCCTCAGCCGACGTCACCTGGGGCAACGACGGCATCCGGGAGACGCTCGGCGGCCTGGTCAGCGGCGTGTCGTCCGCATCGTCGACCGGGATGCTGACCCTGGATGTGCTCGGCGGACTCGCGCAGCTGCAGGTGAAGCCGGAGATCAAGGACGGCACCGTGCAGATCGAGACGAAGTCGGCGGCGCTGCTCGGCATGGGGATACCGACCGATGTGGTGTCGGGCATCGTCGAAGTGTTCACGCAGAGTCTGCAGAGCTACCCGCTGGGCCTGAAGGCCACCGATGTCAAGGTCACCGATAACGGCGTCGTGGTGAAGCTGGCCGGTGGGCGCACCGAACTGCCCGCCGCGCAGAATAACGGCAATGTCAGCTGCTGAGGCGGCTCATCGGGCCGCGCGGTGCAGCGGACTTTCGGTCGGTGAAAACGCGTTCTAGGTAGGCATTTCCATAGCTGGGTTGTCGAATCCCCGGGGTCCGTAGTCGGATCCGCCATGCAACGCCCGACCCAGGCCTCGGTTCCATCCGGTTCGACCGACCGCCGCCGCGTCATCAGTCACGTTTGCTGTACCCAGGTCCGCCAGCAACGCAGGTCTGGGTTGCCGACGGTGCGCAGCAGGGGCACGAGCGGATCAAGCCCGCGACGACCGCCCGCGGTGGCGGTCGTCGTCGCGGTCGAACCAGCGGCATACGCGATCCGACCGAGATATCGCAATCAACAGAGGAATTAGCCCACACGCTCGGCATGCTTCGACGACGCGTTCGGCATCAGGCCGGGAAACCCTCCAGCACCGCACGGGATTTCGACAGTCCGAGACGAGTCGCGCCCGCAGCGATCAGTTCGGCGGCGGCCTCGCAGGTGCGGATGCCACCGCTGGCCTTCACACCGAGACGTCCGCCGACGGTCTCGGCCATCAACTGGACCGCGTGCACGCTGGCACCACCGGAGGGGTGGAATCCCGTGGAGGTCTTCACGAAATCGGCGCCGGCACGTTCGGCGGCGCGGCAGACCTCGACGATCGCGGCATCGGACAGCGCCGCCGATTCGATGATCACCTTGAGCACCGCGCGATCCCCCATAGCCTCACGCACCGTCACGATATCGGACAGCACCGCGCTGTAATCGCCTGCGCGCGCGGCTCCGACATCGATCACCATGTCGACCTCGGCCGCACCCTGCTCGACCGCGAGGCGCGCCTCGGCGCCCTTGACGAGCGAATGGTGCTTTCCAGAAGGGAATCCGGCGACTGTGGCGACCACCACGCCGGATGCCCGAATCGGCAGCATGGACGGCGATACGCAGATCGCGTAGACGCCGAGTTCGCGTGCTTGCGCGACCAACGCGTCCACCTCCGCGGCCGTCGCCTCCGGCGCCAGTAGCGTGTGATCGATCATGGCCGCCACTTCGGCCCTGGTCAGCGACGCGGAATTTGCCACAAGGTGAGAGTCTGGCACACCGGTGGCGAATTCCGTTGCGTGCCTCCGACACATCGCGCACACTCGATAGTGTCGGTGGAGCTAGACAGCGCTTGCGACTGCACGGCCGAGGTGTTGCGCAGTTGCGGATGGCCCAATCGTTCAGGAGGAGAAGACACCGTGCTGATCCGTCGCGAACGCGCCGACGATGCCGCCGCGATCGCGGCCGTCCACCGCAGCGCCTTCGGACCGCAGTACGCGAACGCCGATAACGACCGGGAGACGGCCGCACTCACCGAAGACCCACCCGAGGTCGACCTCGTCACCCGGTTGCGCAGCGACTCCGGCTGGATCCCCACCCTATCGATGGTCGCGGTGGAACACGACACCGTCATCGGCCACGTCTGCCTCACCCGAGCGGGTGTCGGCCCGTTCCCGGTGCTCGCCCTCGGCCCGATCGGCGTCCTGGCCGAACATCAGGGCAATGGCGTCGGCGCGGCCCTGATGCACGCCGCTCTCGGCGCCGCCGACGCCCTCGACGAACCCCTGATCGGCCTGCTCGGCCACCTCGACTACTACCCCCAGTTCGGCTTCCTGCCCGCCGCCCGCCTCGGCATAACGCCGAACGAACCGGCCTGGGTTTCCCACTTCCAGGTGCGCACGCTGTCGGCGTATGACTCGCAGATCACTGGTGAATTCCGTTATGCGGAGCCGTTTTACGAGTTGTAGGTGGGTCGCTGCGGGTTTTCCGGGCACGGGTCGGGGCCGACGATTTCAAGATCAGCATGTCTCGGTGGAGGCAAACACCGACAGCGGCCCGCCAAGAGCGCTTTCTCGGCGGCGAGGTCGCTCAACACCTGGTCCCGCAGGTGGTGCGAATTGCACATACTCGACCTGGGAGGATGAGCCCATGAGTTCCGCTCCACCTGCCTCGGACGACCGACGCTACGTGCTCACCCTCGGGTGCCCGGACCGTCCCGGCATCATCGCCAGGATCACCTCCTTCATCGCGGAGTTCGGGGGGTCCATTGTGGAGGCGGGTTATCACTCCGATCCGGATATCGGCTGGTTCTTCACCCGTCAGGCGATCAAGGCGTCGACGGTGCCGTTCGGCATCGCCGAACTGCGCGACCGGTTCGCCGGAGTCGCGGCCGACTTCGGCACGGAGACAGAGTGGCAACTGCTGGACTCCGGTGAGCGTCGCCGAGCCGTACTACTGGTCAGCAAAGACGGCCACTGCCTGCACGATCTGCTCGGTCGTGCCGCGAGCGGTGAACTGCCTGCCACCATCGAAGCGGTGATCGGCAATCACCCGGACCTCGCTGGGATGACCGAGGCGCACGGCGTGAAGTTCCACCACGTGCCCTTCCCGAAGGATCCGGCCGAACGCGGCCCCGCCTTCGAGGAAGTCCGCGCCCTGGTCGACGCCCACGACCCGCACGCCGTCGTCTTGGCCCGCTTCATGCAGGTGCTGCCCGCCGAACTGTGCGAACACTGGGCAGGCAAGGCGATCAATATCCATCACAGCTTCCTGCCCTCGTTCGTCGGCGCCCGGCCCTACCATCAGGCCTTCGCTCGCGGCGTCAAACTGATCGGGGCGACCTGTCACTACGTCACCGCCGAACTCGACGCGGGTCCCATCATCGAACAAGACGTGATCCGCATCGACCATGCTGACGAAGTCCGCGATATGGTCCGCCAGGGCCGCGATATCGAACGCGTAGTCCTGGCCCGCGGCCTTCGCTGGCACCTCGAGGGCCGCGTCCTGGTCCACGGCCGCCGAACCGTGGTCTTCTCCTGACCCCTTACCCGGCTGCTTTGGCGAGCTGACGCATCGAATCGAGGATCAGAACCAGTTCCTCGTTGAACCGCTCGTACATCTCGGTGTTTCCCAGATGTCCCTGCGGGAGCACCTCGTACTTGACCAGGCTGCCTGTCTCCCTGAGCATTTCGGCGATTCGCTCGGCGTGTACCGGCGGGGTCATATCGTCGAATTCGCCGGCCAGGATTGTGGTCGGTACGACGAGGTTGCGGGCCGATTCGCCGAGATCCAGTTCGGCGAGCAGGATTCCGAATTTCGCACGGACGCGGGCGGGGCAGGAGCGGACGACCGCCAGGCTGTAGTCGACTACGTCGCCGGTGGAGCGCGAGCTCATGATCTGTCGGGCGAACGCCCACTTCACCGGGGCGATCGGCGGGAAGACGAGCGCGGCGCCGAGGCCGAGGCGGCCGAGGGCGTACGGCAGCGCGATTCGCCAATTCAGCAACGGGAGTGGGGCATTGAGGAACGGGAGGACGGTCGTCTCGGCGATCAGTCGCCCCGGCGCAGTGTTGGTCAACAGTACTGCGCATGCCTGCTTCGCGACTCGGTCCGGATAACGTCCGGCCCAGGCCTGCAGGGTCATGCCGCCGAGGCTGTGGCCGACCACAACCGCCCGCTCGCCCGGGCGCAGTGTGGCATCGAGCACAGTGGCCAGATCGTCGGCGAGCAGATCGGTGGTCAGAGGGCTGGAGCCGAGTTCGCTCTCGCCGTGACCGCGCACGTCGTAGACGACTACGCGGTACTGATCGGCAAACTCGTTGATCTGCGCATTCCAGTATTCGATGGCGCAGGTCCAGCCGTGTACCAGCACGATCGTCTGCGCATCGGCCGGTCCGTAGACGTGTACGCGCAAACGCGCACCATCCCGAGTGACCACCGGAACGACCTCATACGGCCCGGTCGGCGGATTGAAGGCCGCGGTCGCATAGGTACGCGACCGCAGGTTGGCGCGGTGTGTGTGAAGCAACCCCCGGACCCGACCAGGGAAGTCCACCAGCGCAGGCGGCATTGCACGCATCGGACACTCCTTTGTGTTACTCCCCGATACACTAAACGCAAACCGCCGTGCTTGCTAGTGCAAGCACCCCAAAAGTTATCCCCACTTCTCCCCGCCCATCCTTGTGACCGATCACAAATCCGGGCCCATCCGCCCAACCGCTCGAAGGTTCAAACCTGCCGTCACCAGCACGAACCAACCATTGCGCCCACCTGCGGACCACACTCGAATCGAATCTCCGTTCCTCCGACCAGATCTCTCCAAGTCGATCGAAAATCCATTCCCGCCGCCCAGCCGAATCTCCGACCAGCACCCGCCGCCCACCGAATTCGCGCGCCCGGCGTCCGCCAGCTGCCGAATTTTCCCGCCCAGCACCCGCCACCCACCGAATTCCCGCCCAGCACCCGTCGCCCAGCTACCTCTGGGGCCGAGAGCCCAATCTCCCGACTAGCCGACCACCGCGCGCAGACCGCGAGCGCTCAATACGGCCATCCCCAACCTCAGCCGCGACCGGCTCAAGCACTCAGTTTGACGGGCATGGAGCGGTAGGCGTGCAGATTGCGCAGGGGATGCGGTATCGGCGGACCGTCCAGAGACAGATCCGGGTACCGCTCGAAGAGGGCTCGCAGCGCGATGGAGCCCTCCAATCGGGCCAGCGTGGCGCCCAGGCAACCATGCAACCCGCTGCCGAACGCGAGATGATCCGCGGCGTTGGCCCTGGTCACATCGAATCGTTCGGGATCGGGGAAGACGGCGGGGTCGTAGTTTGCGCCCGCCAACGACAGCAGGACCAGGGATCCGGATTCGACGCGCTGATCGGCGATGTGAACCTCACAGTTCGTGACTCGGCCCGTCATCCGCACCGGTCCGTCGTAGCGCAGGATTTCCTCGACCGCGCGTGGCCACAGCTCCGGCCGCGCCGCCAGCAGTTCCAGCTGGTCACGATGGCTTGTCAGCAGGGCGATTCCGTTGCCGAGCATATTCACCGTCGTCAAGAATCCGGCGTCCAGCAGCAGCGCCGCATTGGCCATCTGCTCGCGGCGAGTCAGCTCACCACCCTTCACCAGCATGCTGAGCACATCTTCGCCCGGCTGGGTGGTGAGTCCATCGAGGTGTTGGTCGAAGTACCGCTGCACCTCGGCCAAGTCGTCGATGGCGTGGCGGTAGGTGCTCCAGCTCAGGCCGCGTTCGAGCAGCGGTGCACCGGAATCTCCCCACTTCAGCAGGGTCGAATGCATATGCGCGGGCAACCCGAGAATCTCGGCGATGATCGCGACCGGCAACTGTGCGGAAAAGTTGACGATCAGATCCGGTCGCGGCTCCGATTCCAGGCGGTCGAGCAGGTCATCGGTCACTTCGACAACCCGCTCCCGTAGTTTGGCGATCGCCTTCGGGGTGAACGCCTGCCCGACCAGGCGTCGGTACCGGGTGTGGTCGGGCGGATCGGTCACCAGCATCGAGGGTGGCTCCGCGAGGTTGGGAAGTCCAGGATCCGTTTTGGTCATCACCCAGCGGATGGGCTTCGGCAAGGCCGAATGGTTGGGCGTGACAACGCTGAAGCGACGGTCTCGCAGGATGAGTCGGCACAATTCGTAGTCCGCGGTCACGCGCAAACCCGACACCTTGGGCATCCGGCCTCGCTGGCGGATCTCCTCGATGTACTGCGACGAGCCGAGCAAACGATCCGGACCGACCGCGATCTGTCCGAGGGGATCGCCCCGACGCGCCGCCCACAGGAGGTAGAACCGTGGCACGCCATGCATCATCAGCCACCGGATCCATACGCGTATCCACATGTTGTCACCTCCGACTCCCCCTTTTCATATGATAGATAGCCGCTATGGACGGACTGGAGCTATCGGCTGCTGGAGCAACTTTCGGATCGGGTGAGAGGCACCATGGACAGGCGCGGTTTCGTCAAGGGCGCTGGCCTGGCGACGATGCTGGGTTTTGCGAGTGGAAGCACGCTTGCGGCGCGGGCCGATGACTACAGCCCGAGCCCGAGATCGTCGGTGTACCGCACGCTGGTGCCGGAGATCTTCGCGCCGCTGCCGGACCCGGCCGATCATGTGCCTGCGATCGTCATCGGATCGGGATTCGGGGCGTCGATCACCGCCCTGCGTCTGGCGCAGTCGGGGACCCAGGTCGCGGTGCTCGAGCGGGGGTCGCGCTGGCCCAGTGATCCGTGGCGCAACATCTTCGCCACCGACACGATTCCGGATGGCCGCGGCTTCTGGCACCGCGCCACCTTTACCGGCGTGAACAAGATCCCGGTGCAAATCGATCCGTTCGGCGGGGTCCTCGACGTTTCCAGTTATCCGGGTATCGACGTGTGGCACGGTGCATGCGTGGGCGGTGGTTCGGTGGTGTTCACCGGAGTGATGATCGAGCCGGAGCAGCGGTTCTTCGACAGCGTGTTCCAGGGTGTGGTCGACTACCGCGAGATGCACGACGTCTACTACCCCAGGGTCCGAAATACGTTGCGGCTGAGCTCGATACCGAACGATATCTACGACTCTTTCGCGTTCACCCACTCGCGGGCCTGGGACGAGCAGGTCCGCGCGGCCGGCTACACGCCGCAGCGCATCGGCGGCAGTTGGAATTGGGACGTCATCCGCGACGAGCTGACCGGACGATCGATGCCGTCGGCGACGGTCGGCTGTTCGAACCTCGGCAATTCCAACGGCGCGAAGTTCGATCTGAGCCAGAACTACCTGCGCTATGCCGAGGACACCGGCTGCGCCCAGATCTATCCCGGCCATCGCGTGGACGCCGTCGCCAAGGAACCGGGAGCGTCGGGTCGCTATACCGTCACCGTGACCAAACTCGCACCTACCGGCGAGGTGCTCCGCATACGAACACTGACCTGCGACAAGCTGTTCCTCGCCGCGGGCTCCATCGGCACCTCCGAGCTGCTGGTATGCGCGCGGGAAACCGGAGCGCTGCCGAACCTGAACGAGCATATCGGCGAAGGCTGGGGCAGCAACGGCGACGTCGCCTTGGCGCGGCCTGCGAACTCGCTCGAGGTCGGTACGCAGGGCACGCCGTCCGCGAGCCGGATTCTGGACGAGGCGGGCGCACCCGTGTCGCTGGAGAACTGGTTCGTCCCCGGCACGACGCCCTTCGACATCGGTATCGTCGCGTCGCTGGGCATTGTGCTCGACGACACCCGCGGCCGTTTCGTCTACAACCCGACCGACGGGAGCGTCGAGCTGCAGTGGCCAGCAAACGGTGCCACCGACTACCTGGCGCGAGCGCGGGAAGTCAACAACAAGGCGACCTGCCAATGCCCGTCCATCGCCCAACCGGCCTTGGAGGCGGACGCCTCATTCACCTCACATCCGTTGGGCGGCGCGGTGATCGGACGCGCGACGGACCCGTACGGTCGGGTATGTGGTTATCGAGGCCTGTACGTGATGGACGGGGCGGCTTTGCCCGGCAGCACCGGAACAGTGAACCCCTCGTTGACGATCTGTGCGCTGGCTGAGCGCAATATCGAAGAGATCATTCGTTCCGGGGAGTAGTTGGCGGACGTGCCGAGCACGACGCAGCCAACCGCGAGCGCCGCACTCCCCCGACAGCTCAACCGAGCGCACTACTACCAGCGCGGCCCGCGCTGAACCTCGTCCACCTTCGGCCGCACATCGGCCAGGTACACGCCGGTCGCGATAATCGACACCAGCGCAAGCAAACTCGTGACGCTCAGCGACAGCAGCAGGAACAACAGCGCGGCACCGAGGATCGCGATCCAGATCGGTTTGGTCAGCTTGTCGACCGCGGTGAAGGCGTCGGGACGCTGGCGGATGGCGTGGATGAGCGCGAAAATCGTCGCGCCGAGCGCCAAGAGCCGCAGCCCGTACAAGATCCAGCTGGCCAATCCGTGCGCTGTGTCCACCAGCCCATCATAGAAGCAACGACCCCGCACACGTCGGGTGTGCGGGGCCGTCGGCGTGGAGAAGGTAAGGGCGTCAGGCCTTCTTGGGGGCCGCCTTCTTGGCCGGAGCCTTCTTGGCGGCGGGCGCCTTCTTGGCCGGAGCCTTCTTGGCGGCGGCGCCGTCGGTGGCGGGCGCGGTCTCGGTGGTCACATCGATGACCTCGGCCTCGACGACCGGCTCGACCTCGGCCTCGTCTTCTTCCTTGACCGGACGGCCGATCAACTCGTTGACCTTGGCGAGGGCATCCTCGGCGCGGCTGGCCGCATCCTTGTACAGCGTCTCGACGCGCTCGATCTGATCCTCGACCAGGTGGTTGGCGCGCAGCCGCTCGACGGTCTCCTCGCCGCGCACAGCCAGATCCGCGTAGATGTCGAGCACCTGGGTGTAGTACTTCTCGGCGAGCGCCTTCAGCTCCTCCGGGGTGAACTTCTCGCGCAACTCGGCGAGGTCCTCCGGCAACTCCGAGGGCAGTCCGGACAGCCGCTCGCGCAGCGTCTCGAACTGGGCCCGGACATCGGCGGGTACGTTGGCGAACCGCTCGCGCGCCTCTTCGACGCGACCGCTGACATCGGCGGTGGCGGCGCGCTCACGCACCTGGCTGACGGCGTCGACAACCGCGGTGTACACGGCATCACCGGCACCGACGGTTGCGAACAGTGGCTTGATGGTTGCGTTTTCGGTCATTCTTCGCTCTCCTGGCGTGGCGGAGTTGGTGATGTGCTCGGAACGTCGCTGTCCCACTCGTTCCCCCCTGGCTCGCTTCCTCCGTTTTCCCGGCGAAACGATTCATAGATTTCCAGCAGCACCTGCTTCTGCCGCTCGCTGATCGACGTATCGGCAAGCAGGGCATCCCGGACCGGACTGTGCGGCCGTTGCTCGAGATAGCCAGCCCGTACGTACAACACCTCCGAAGAGACCCGCAGTGCCTTTGCGATCTGCGCGAGTACTTCAGCGGACGGATTACGCAATCCGCGCTCGATCTGGCTGAGGTACGGATTGCTCACTCCCGCCAGCGTGGCGAGCTGACGCAACGAGACTTGCGCGGCTTCTCGCTGTGCCCTGATGAAACCTCCGATGTCGTGTGCCGCGTTGGCCACACGCGCCGCCTTTTCGCCGACACCGCTGGATCTCTCCTGCGAATCGTCGGTGTACTCGGCGGAACCTTCGGGCTGGTCTGCCATCACTCACCTTCTGGCGGTTGTACGTATCCAATTCTAAGGCAGGGTGCTAGCTATTGCAAGCACACTGTTAGCACCGTTCCGGTAACAGCGCGCTCCACCCAGTTCGCCATGGTTACGCAGGCTGCTGCCTCCGGGCCTGAACTCACGCCGCGGCGGTCAGCCGCCGAACATCAAATGCGAAATCGTGTAGATCACCAGCCCTGCCAGCGATCCTACGACGGTGCCATTGATGCGAATGAATTGCAGATCACGCCCAACCTGCAATTCGATCTTCTTGCTAGCTTCCTCGGCATCCCACCTGGCAACCGTATCGGTGACCAGAGTGGTGATCTCCCCGGCATAGTTTTCCACCAGATACCGCGCGCCGCGGTCGATCCAATCGTCGACTTTGGCACGCATCTCGGCATCGTCGCGCAGCCGCTCCCCGAGCTGCTGCACATTCTCGGCGACCTTGCGCCGCAACGTGGAGTTCGGATCGTCGGCCGATTCCAGGATCAGCCGCTTGGCCGCGCGCCAGGTCGCCTCGGCCATGCCGGTGATCTCCTCGCGACCCATGATCTGCGCCTTGATCCGCTCGGCCTTTTTGATCATGGCGTCGTCGTGCTGCAGGTCGTAGGCGAATTCCTCGAGGAACCGATTCGCCGCGAGCCGCACCTCGTGTTCCGGATTCGACCGCACCTTCCAGGTGAACTCGACCAGTTCTCGATAGATCCTTTCTGAAAGCAGAATGTTTACGAATTTCGGAGCCCATTGCGGTGCGTCCCGCAAAACGATCCGGTCGATCGTTTCCTGCGAACCGAGCGCCCACTGGTGCGCACGCTCGGCAAGCATGTCGAGCAGCGGCAACTGCCGATTGTCGGCGAGCAGCTCAGCAAGCACCCGACCGATCGGCGGACCCCACAGCGGTTCGGCGATCCGCTTGACGATGGTGTTGTCGATCACCTGCTCGACATCCTCGTCCCGCAGCACCCCGACCACCGCGCGCAGAATGGTCGAACTCTCCTGCGCCACCCGGCCCGCATGTCCGGGATCGGCCATCCAGCGCCCCACCCGCCAGGAGACCTGCGCCGAATTCACCTTCGCCGAGACCACATCCGGAGCAAGGAAATTCGAGCCGACGAAGGCGCCGAGACTGGCACCGAGCTGATCCTTCTTCTTCCTGATGATCGCGGTATGCGGGATCGGCAGGCCGAGCGGATGGCGAAACAGCGCGGTCACGGCGAACCAGTCGGCGAGTGCGCCGACCATGCCCGCCTCGGACGCGGCCCGCAGGTAACCGACCCAATCATCACCCGCCCCGCGCGATTCCAACCAGCGGCAGAACAGATAGATCGCCGTCGCGAACGCCAAAAACCCGGTGGCCAGGGCCTTCATCTTGAACAGATCGCGACGCTTACCCGCCTCGTCGACGAAGGCCGCGAAACTGGTCGGTGCTGCGGACCTGGGCGTATCCAGCACCGCTGTACTGGATTGGCGGCGTTCGCGGGGCCCTTCGTGGTTACGCTCCGCTACCGCCTCCGGGCCCGTCGCTCGCGCCGCCGTGTTGCCGGGAGCTTTCTCCATGACATCCATTCTGCTGTGTGTCACCGACCGAGCTCCCGGCCGATCTCGAGCGACACGCAACCGACGCCGAATGGCCCGATTATGTGCAACCTGTCGCAACCCACACCCAAACGCGCATGTCGGTCGTTGCCTGGACCTAAGCTGGTGGTCCACGAACCCATACAAACGAGGGAGCTCACGCTGTCCACCGATGACCTTGTCGATGTCGGCGAGCTTGCCGAACGACCGGCGGCGGTGCGCACCGGCCGGACGGACGGTCGCAAGCGCCGATGGCGGCAGCACAAGATCGACCGCCGCGAAGAGCTGGTCGATGGCACCCTCGCGGCTATTCGCACGCGAGGCAGCAATGCGGGCATGGACGAGATCGCCGCGGAGATCGGCGTCTCGAAAACCGTGCTCTACCGGTACTTCTCGGATAAGAACGACCTGGTCCACGCGACCATGCAGCGGTTCATCGAGAGCACCCTGATGCCGCGGGTGTACGAGGCGATCAGCCTCGACGCGGACGAGTACCACCTGGTCCGTTCGGCCCTGGCCGCCTACGTCGGCACGGTCGACGAGGACCCGGAGGTCTACCGGTTCATCATGGGCAACGGCTCGACCGATCAGTCCTCGCTGGCCGAATTCGAGAAACTCTTCGCCGAGGTCGTCACCACGGTCATCATTGATCGCGGCGCCGAGCACGGCTTCGCGACCGAGGGCGCGCTGCTGTGGTCGTATGTGCTGGTCGGCGGCATCCAGTTGGCAACACACTGGTGGACCACGGATAAGGCGATGTCGCGCGAGGAAGTCATCGACTACCTGACCATGATGGCCTGGAGTGCCATCGAGGGCATGGCGCGCGCTGGCGGCTCCCGTGCGATCTTCAACGCACAGCCGCACATCCTGCCGGACCCGCCGCAGACCGGCGCCTGAGCGCTAGCTCGTGATCGCCAACTGATCAATCGCCCGACTTCGCGCGCTAACAGGCCGCTAGCTGGGGCGCTAGCTGAAATAGTGACGGCGGTCTCGACACCGCCGCGAGGTTGGCTACTCTGAAGCCCAGCGGTACGCGGGTGTCCCACGTCACCGCGCTCTGCCTGATGGCGGTCTGCGCGGGTCGCTACGTGGTTACGCAAGCTACCGCCTGCGCGCCCGTCGCGCCGACCGCTGGCACCAATGGAGGTACCTCGATGGCGAAGCAAGTGCCGACTTCTCGGCTTGCTCGTGGCACCAAGCTGGGTGCGGTGGCAGCCAGTTCGGTAATCCGAACCCAGCGCACACGCCTATCCATGCGGGGCAGGTCGGAGGCCGTACGCGCGAAGATGGCCGAGGAGTCCATGATCCGCACCACCGAGCAGGTGGTCACGGTCCTCGGGACCATGAAGGGCGTGGCCATGAAGCTCGGCCAGATGATGTCGGTGCTCGATCTGGATCTGGTACCGGAGAGCCATCGGGAACGCTTCCAGAAACGACTCGCTGTGCTGCGCAACGCCGCGCCGACGGTCTCGTTCGAATCGATGCGACAGGTGATCGAGGAGGACTTCGGGCAGCGGCTGGACGCGGTATTCGCCGAATTCCAGCCCGAGCCCATTGCCGCGGCCTCGATCGGGCAGGTGTATCTGGGGCGGCTGCACGACGGACGTCAGGTCGCGGTGAAGGTGCAGTACCCGGGCATCGATGCGGCGGTGCGCGCCGATCTCAAGAATCTGGCCATGTTCCGGCGCATACTGCAATCGGCGATGCCATGGGTGACGCCCGCCGTACTCGACGAGTTGCGGCTGAATATGGAGAGCGAACTCGACTATCACGCCGAGGCCGATACCCAACTCCAGATCGCCGAGCTCTACGCCGGACATCCGTTCATCATGGTGCCGCGGTCGCTGCCCGAACTCAGTACGACGCGCGTGCTGGTCAGTGAATATGTGGCGGGCAAGGGATTCGAGGAGATCCGGCAGCTGCCCGCGACCGAACGCAATCGAATGGGCGAGATCATCTACCGCTTCTATGTCGGTTCGCTGTTCAGCTTCAACGAATTCTGTGGCGACCCACATCCGGGAAATGTGTTGCTGGCCAACGACGGCCGGGTCGGCTTCCTCGACTTCGGCCTGTTCAATCGGATGGATCCCGGACATGTGCGGTTCGAGACGATCTGTCTGCGCGCGGCGGCCGAGGATCGGGCCGAAGACCTGCGGCAGTTGATGATCGAGCGCGGCGTGATCGATTCGCCGGACGAGATCGGCGCCGAGGAATGCCTGGAATATGTGCTCGCGGCCTCGGAATGGTGTCTGACCGACGAGGAACTGACCATTACCCCGGAGCTGGCAAGCGGTGCGTTTCTGCTCGCTGTCGATCCGCGGGCCAGTGAATTCGCCGGGATGAAGCAACAGAATCTGCCGCCGGAGCACCTGTTCTCCCGGCGCGCCGACTTCCTCACCTTCGGCATGCTCGGCCAACTCGAATGCACCGCGAACTGGCACAAGATCGCCCGCGAATGGCTCTACGACGAGGAACCGGTCACCGATTTGGGTAAGGCGCATCGGGAGTGGTTGATCGAGCGCAAGCCGACGCCGACCAAGAAACCGCGGACGCGGGCGAAGAAGCCGACCCCGCGCGGTTCCGGCACCAAATAATCCACCACAGCGGCTATCGAACGGAAGATCATGGCAGACAACCGAGAATTCGACCTAGTGCTCTTCGGCGCAACGGGTTTCGTCGGCAAGCTCACCGCGGAGTATCTACTCGGCGCGGCGCCTGCTGAGGCGCGCATCGCATTGGCGGGTCGCTCGCTCGACAAATTGACCACGGTCCGTGACGAACTCGGCCCGGCCGCCGCGAATTGGGGTCTGGTGGTCGCCGATTCGACCGACCAGGCCGCTCTGGACGAACTGGCCGCGCGAGCCGCGGTCGTGGTGACCACTGTGGGCCCGTACCTGCGCTACGGCCTGCCGCTGGTGGCCGCGTGCGCGAAGGCCGGGACCCACTATGCCGACCTCACCGGTGAACCGCTGTTCATCCGGGACGCGATCGACGGGTATCACGAGCAGGCGGTGGAGACCGGCGCAAAGATCGTGAATTCCTGTGGCTACGACTCGATTCCGTCGGATCTGAGCGTGTACCAGCTGTACAAGCGCACGGTCGCGGACAACACCGGCGAGCTCGAGGACACCACGCTGATCGCATCGCTGAAGGGCGGCGTGAGCGGGGGCACCATCGACTCCGGCCGGGCCATGATGGAGGCCATCGCGGCCGATCCGGCCAAGGGTTCGGTGATGAGCCACCCGTATTCGCTCAGCCCGGATAAGTCGATGGAACCCGATGTCGGCCGTCAAACCGACCAGGCGCTGCAGCGGGCAAGCAGCATCGATCCAAGCCTGGACGGATGGGTCGGCACCTTCGTCATGGCCGCGCACAACACCAAGATCGTGCGCCGCACCAATGGCCTGCTCGGCTGGGTCTACGGCAAGAACTTCCGCTACCGCGAGGTGATGAACGCGGGCAAGTCTGCCGCGGCACCGCTGGTGGCCGCCAGTATGGCAGGCGGCATCGTGGCGACGATGGCCGCCGGTGCGGTGCTGTCGCGAGTCTCGGTGGGCCGCAAGCTACTCGACCGGATCGTGCCCAAGCCCGGCACCGGACCGAGCGAACAGGCGCGCACCAGTGGCTGGTTCAGCATGAAGACCTACGCGCGCACGTCTTCGGGCGGGAAATACGTGGCGACCTTCTCCGGCACCGGCGATCCCGGCTACCAGGCCACCGCCGTTATGCTCGGACAGGCCGGACTGTGCCTGGCATTCGACGGTGCGAAGCAGCCCGAATTGGCAGGCATCCTCACCCCCGCATCCGCGATGGGCGACGCGCTCACCGAGCGGTTGCGCGCCACGGGCATGACCATCGAGGTCGAGCGCACCTAACTGCCATCCGCGTCGCCCGACCAGCCGCCGCCTCACATACCCTCCGCGTACGTGGCAGACCGTCGGCAGATCTCGCACATCGACTCGCCGCGCGACACACCGCACCCGAACCGGGAGGTTATGCGAGAGCTCGAGATGCGGACACTTCGATCGCGTGATCGGAACTCCCCAACGACGAGGAGCACAAATGAGATCCGGACCAGTCGAGCGTCATAGACGGGTCACCGCACCGCTACCAGCCGACCCGAGGTCGGTGCGGTGAACCTGGCTCGACGCACCATGAACGCCCCCGCCCTCGCCGCGATCTACGAAAAGGCTTGGCGGCCTGCACTGTTCTATCTGGCGAGCGGACGCAGCACCACCGCCGACCGCCGCGACGCCGTCACCACCCTGCGCCTCGACGGGTCGCAGAAGGTACTCGATATCGCTTGCGGCCCAGGCAACTTCACTCGCTACCTGAGCAATGCCCTCGACGGAGACGGCTACGCCATCGGTCTGGACTACTCCGCACCGATGCTCGCCCGCGCCGTCGCCGATAACGCTGGCCCGCGCGTCGGCTACCTCCGCGGTGACGCCCGCACCCTGCCCTTCGCCGAGGGCACCTTCGACGCCGTCTGCTGCTTCGGCGCGCTCTATTTGATCCCCGATCCGATTGCGGCAACCCGCGAAATGATCCGCGTCCTCGCCCCTGGCGGCCGCATCGCCATCACGACCAGCCACCGTTGGGACCCGCCCTTCAGCCGCGCCAGCCAAATCGTCGCCGGCTGGGCCGGTCTACGCGTCTTCGACACCGACACCTTCCCCGAACTCTTTGCCGAACACGGCCTCACCGACATCGACCAACAGATCCACCGCTCCCTCCAATACCTGAGCGCCGCCCGCCCCACCTGACCCACACCTCCGCGCATCCCGCACACCTTCGCTACACCTCGCACACCGACTCACCGCACGACACGCTGCACCCCAAGCACCAAGGTGTGCGACATGCCCAGAACGTATGTGAGGGGGCACATTACGGCGGAGGGTTGGTTGGGGGATGGGGATAAGGCGTTACGGGGCGGTGGGTGGGGGCGGTAAAGTGCCCGCAACGGTGGGTGGACCGAACGTGAGGGGGCGACCCAGATGGCGGTACCGGATACCGGTCAGCGGATGGCCAGACAGTTGTATGCCGCAGCCACCGGAACCAGCGGCGGCGCCCCCTTCGAATTGGCCGAGGATGTCGCCGAAAACCTTGCCGCCGCATGCGACAAGCTCGTCGAGGATCTACAAAAAGCCACGGCCACCGGACATCTCGTCACCGATGTATCGGGCTTCCCCAATCTGCCGACGGGCCACGGCCTGGCAAAA
Source organism: Nocardia sp. NPDC050412 (assembly GCF_044458825.1). NCBI lineage: Bacteria > Bacillati > Actinomycetota > Actinomycetes > Mycobacteriales > Nocardiaceae > Nocardia > Nocardia sp. NPDC050412. Next base: position 176,171 of record NZ_JBITIJ010000010.1, on the reverse strand, counting down.
GGCTTCGGCGACAAGGGCACTCAATTCCTCGACACCGTCACCGCATTCCAGGAGACCGCCCTGCTGTACAAGGCCGCCTATCTGGCCGCGGGCAAACGTTTCGAGGATGCCGAGGCCGCGAACCGCGCCGCGCTACAGCTGATCACCGACTACCTGGAGTCGCCGCGCGGCGAACAGGCCGACGGAAACCACTGACCCATGGCCGATTCCGTCACCAGGGCAGCCGCCGACGCCATCCGGGTCCAGCAGCGCGCCGTCGCCGCCTCCGCCCGATCGGCCAGCGGCGGAACCGATCCCCCCTACGCACCCGAGCGCGAACTGTTCGGCGCCTTTACGCACCAGGAGATCTGGGATCTGGTGCACGAGGTCATCGATCCCGCGGCTCTCGGCCGGGTCGCCGATGCCTGGCGCGCCAATGCCACCGCGGTCGCCGAGGCATTCCAGGCTTTCTCCGATGCCACAAATCGCGAATTCGCGCACTGGTCTGGTCGTTCCGCCGATGCCGCACTGCGCGCCACCCGCGAATTCGTCCGCGCCGGCACCGAGGCGCACGATATCTGCCGCGCGGTAGAGCGCCTGATGGAGCTCAATTCCGATGCGGCACAGGCCATCCGAGCGGCGATTCCACCGCCGCCGCAGTATCGTGCTCTGGAAGATCCGGCCGCCGAGGCGATCCACGGCGGACAACGCAGGATGGACCACGACATGGCCGCTGCTACGGCGCAGGCCGATGTCCAGGACACGATGACCTATGTCTACACCCCGATCATGCCCACCTCCGGCGACCGTGTCCCCCGATTCACCCCGCCACCCGATGGACCACAGATCGCGCGGGCGGATCCCGGGGGCACACGGTGAAATGGGTATTCACCCCGGACGAATTCACGCATGTCTGGGAGAACGAAACGAGTCTGGACCGCCGCCCCTACCCGGTCAATCTGGCGCCCGCCGCCACCGTCCGCACCGAATCCGAGTACGCCGCACTGCGACTACCCCAGCGTTTCGCTCGCCAGGCCGATGCCGATCTGGCCGCCGCACTCATGCTGTGCGCGCGCACCGACGCCACCACCATCACCATCTCCGGTGAGTCGGGGGCCAAGCGGATCCTTGTTTTCGCAGCGGTGGTGCACAACCACGCGGGCATTCTGATCGCCGATATCGACAAGGTGACGGTGCGCATGTCCCACGCCCGCAACCTCGGCAAAAATCTGGTCGAGATCATCGGTCCAGCCGAGCCGGGCAAGCTAGCGCCCATGCGGGAGCCGCAGGACGCGGTATTGAATTCCGACGAAGGCGACAGCGCCACCAATGGCCATCGCCGCGCGGCCCGGTTCCGCCAGGCCCTGCGAAAACCGGTGGACGGTCGCGGCTTCATCACCGTGACCGTGGAACCGGAAAACCCGATGTCGCCGCCCACCCGGCACCGCAGCTGGCTCGATTTCACCGGCGACGGACGCTATCTGCTCAGCACCTCGCACGAGCTGACCCTGACCCCGGTCACCGACGAGGATTTCGCCGCTCAGCTGCTCCGCTTGGCCCAGGTCAGCTGACCGTCGCCAGGCACTGGCAGTCGCCACGTCGCAGCATCCGCGCACCCGAACGGAGCGAATCTTGCGAGCGACCCGTTCGCGCCGAAGGCGCGGCCACGAATACAGCCATAAGATACATCGATGGCGAAGAAATGGTCTCTGCCGCCCAGTGAGGCCCTGCGGGCCGATGGCTTGCGCATCGCTGATCTCGACGCCTCCGGTACGCCCGGATTCAATGGTGACAAGAGGCAGGGCCAGAAGCTGCTCGCCGAACGCACCACCGTGCTGTCGGATCTGCAGGAGAAGCTTTATGCCAACGGCCGTTCCGGCGATACCCGCAGCGTGCTGCTGGTGCTGCAGGGGATGGATACCGCGGGCAAGGGCGGCATCGTCCGCCACGTGATCGGTTCGGTCGATCCGCAGGGCGTCGACCATGCCTCCTTCGGCGTCCCGACCGAGGAGGAGAAGAGCAACCACTTCCTGTGGCGCATCCGCAAGGCCCTGCCGCGTGCCGGCCAACTCGGCGTCTTCGACCGCTCGCACTATGAGGATGTGCTGGTCGTGCGGGTGCATAATCTGGTGCCGCCGCAGGTCTGGGAACCGCGCTACGACGAGATCAACGTCTTCGAGCGGGAACTGGTCGACCAGGGCACCACGCTGGTGAAGGTCGCCATGTTCGTCTCGCTCGACGAACAGAAGAAGCGGCTGCGCGAACGGCTGAACCGACCGGATAAATATTGGAAGTTCAATCCCGCCGATATCGACGAACGCGGCTACTGGCCTGCCTATCAGGAGGCCTACCAGGTGGTGCTGGACCGCACCTCGACCGACTACGCCCCATGGCATGTGATTCCGTCCGATCACAAGTGGTTCACCCGCCTCGCGGTCACCGAACTGCTCATCGATGCGCTGGCGGGGCTGAAACTCGACTGGCCGCCGGCCCTATTCGATGTCGAGGATCAGCAGCGCAGGCTCACCCGGGTCTGACCAAGGTTCCTCTCAGGTTGACCACGGATGATGTGGCCGTGCCCGTCCACGCCCCGGGGGTGTTCCGGATCTACCATCGTGGCGGCAGGAAACCGGCAGGCAAGCGAAAGGCGTGGTGAACGCACGGTGAGCAAAAAACCGGGTGGTAAAACGAATCCGCTCGCGGCGGCGGAGCGCGCCGACCGCAACCGCAAGATCCTCATCCAGGTGGGCGTGGCCGTTGTGCTGGTCGGGCTCATCGCGGCGATCGGCATCGGTATCGCGGTGAAGAACGCCGACAAGAACGATCTCGGTGCCACCCCGTCCATCGCCGCCACCGCGAGCCAGCTGCCCAATGGGGCCGCCGCGACCATCACCGATAACGGTGCGGTCCGCATCGGCAAGCCGGACGCGAAGGTGACCGTCCGTGTCGTCGCCGACCTGCAGTGCCCGGCCTGCAAGGCCTTCGAAGCCGCCAACGCGCAGGTCATCAAGGATGCCGTCGACAAGGGCACGGCCATCGTCGAATACAACATCATTTCGTTCCTGGACAAGGCCTCCACTACGAAGTACTCCTCGCGCGCGGCCAATGCGGCCTACTGCGTCGCCGAGGCGGATCCGTCGAAGTACCTCGGCTGGTTGTCCACCATGTACGAGCAGCAGCCCGCCGAGGGCAGCGCGGGGCTGAGCGATGACCAGCTGATCACCATCGCGAAGGGCCTCGGCCTTCCCGATTCGGTCGGGCAGTGCATCATGGACGACAGCTACAACAAGTACATCGGGGCCAAGACCAAGGACATGCTGACCAGCGGAATCAAATCCACCCCGACGGTCTTCGTCAATGGCAAACAGCTCCAGTCCAGCCAGGAACTGATGGTTCCCGGCGGCCTCGCACCCGCGATCGCCGCCGCCGCGGGCCAGTGAACACCGCGACATCCAGGTCCGCCTGGGTGCTGCTGATCGGCGGGCTGGCCGGCTGGCTCGCCTCGGTCACGTTGACCATCGAGCGGTTCAAGCTGTTCACCGATCCGAGCTACCGGCCCTCGTGCAGCATCAACCCGATCCTGTCCTGCGGCAGCGTAATGACCACCGAACAGGCCGCCAGATTCGGATTTCCCAATCCGATCATCGGCATCGTCGGCTTCTCGGTGGTCGTCACCCTCGCGGTGCTCGCCGTCGCCAATGTGCGCTTCCCGCGCTGGATCTGGGGCGGGCTGTGGGTGGGCACCGTGCTCGGCACGATCTTCATCTGCTGGCTGATCTTCCAGAGCCTGTACCGGATCGGCGCGCTGTGCCCGTACTGCATGGTGGTGTGGGCGATCATCACGCCGCTGCTCGCGGTGGCCACCGAACAGCTATGGGCTGGTGCGCAGGGGCCGATGCGGATCGTCGTCGAGTGGCGCTGGACCTTCGTCGCGGTGTTCTACGCCGTGGTGCTGCTGCTGATCTTCCTGAAGTTCCAGGATTACTGGCTGTCGCTGGTCTAGTTCGGTGTGCCCAGCGCGAGCACCACGGTGATCTTGCGCTGCACTCCGCCGACACCGAGGACACCCAACTGCACGGTGTCAGCGGGTTTGTGCACATTGATCGCGGCCCGCAACGCCGTCGCGGTTGTGATGTCACGGTCGTCGATCGAGGTGATCACATCGCCATCGATGAGCCCGGCGGCGCGAGCCGGCAACCCGTACAGTGCGACATCGATCCGTGCCCCACTCGGTTTCGCGTCGGAGATCAGTACACCGAGCGTCGCGGTCGGCCCGATGTGCACGGTTTCGGTGGGCGTGCCGGAACGAATCTGGCCCACCACCCGCATCGCGGTGTCGATCGGCACCGCATAGCCGTTAGGGGTGCGCCCGACCTCGCGTGAGGTCTCGCCGGAGGCGGCGGTGATCACCCCGACCACCGTGCCATCGGGATCGGCGAGCGCACCGCCGGACTGTCCGGCGGTGACCGGTGCCGCGATCTCCACCATCCCGGTCAGCGCTTTGCGGGTCAGATCGGAGGAATTCAGCGCGACGATCGAGCTGTTCAGATCGGTGACATTGCCCTGGATCGAGGTCGGCGTGCCACCCGCACCGCCCGCATTGCCGATGGCGAGCACGTCCTCGTGCACGCGCAGCTCGGCGGAGCGGCCGATGCGCGCGATTGTCAGATCGGTGGCGCCGCTGAGCTCCAGCAGCGCGATATCGGCACCGCCGTCGTAGCCGAGCACCTTCGCGTCGTAGACGGCGCCGTTGCCGACATCGGTGACCGTCACGGTTTCGGCGCCCTTGACCACATGATGGCTGGTCAGCACCTGTCCGTCGGCGGTGAGCACGATCCCGGATCCGGCCGCACCGAGTCCGAACGGCCGTGAGGACGTGCTGATATTCACCAGCGCCGGTTCCACGGCCTGGGCGACCGCCACCGGATCCAGCGGCGGCAGCGGCTCGAGTAGGGCGGGCGGGGAGTTGTCCGCACCAGAGGTCGACGACCAGTCGGGCAGTTCACCGCGGAAGCCGAAGAACGCGGCCACGGCGAGCAGGAAGGCCGCGATCAGCGCCAACGCGCGCCCGCCACCTTCTCGCTGCCGCTCGGGCGCGCGGTGCCGCTCGTCGTCCATGCCGCTCTCCCGCCTCCGGCTGGGCCCTTGACCAATTCCATTGTGGCCGGAGATCAATATTCGGCGGCGCGTTTGGCAAACCTCCGCTGCGGCGGTAGGCATGTACGCATGAGCGAACGCAGTGAGCGAATTATGACGCGGCGCCCACCGCGCATGCCGAAGCCGAGCACCAGTGAGGCGCGGGCATGAGCGTTGCTGCTGCGTATGCGATGTCCACGCCCGATGGGCATTTCGAGAAGCTCACGATCGAGCGGCGCGAGCTCGGACGACGCGATGTGCTGATAGATGTCGAATACGCGGGCATCTGCCATTCCGATATCCACACCGCCCGCGATGAATGGGGCGGCGCCAAATACCCGTGCGTCCCCGGACACGAGATCGCGGGCATTGTCGCCGCGGTCGGTCCGGAGGTGACCAAGCATCGGGTCGGCGATCGCGTCGGCGTCGGCTGCATGGTCGATTCCTGCGGCGTTTGCGGTCCCTGTCTGGCCAATGAGGAGCAGTACTGCGAAAACGGCGCCACCATGACCTACAACACCCAGGTGGACGCATCCATCCAGCCGGGTGGGTACACAATGGGCGGCTATTCGAGCCAGGTCGTGGTGACCGAGAACTTCGTACTGTCGATTCCGGAGGGCATCGGACTCGATGTCGCGGCGCCGCTGCTTTGCGCGGGTATCACGGTGTTCTCCCCGCTGCGGCACTGGAATGCGGGGCCGGGTAAGCGGGTCGCGATCATCGGCATGGGTGGACTCGGACACGTCGGGGTGAAGATCGCCGCGGCGATGGGGGCCGAGGTCACCGTGCTGAGTCATTCGCTCAGCAAGCAGGACGACGGCAAACGCTTCGGCGCGCACCACTACTACGCGACCGGCGATAAGCAAACCTTCCGCGATCTGCGCAACCACTTCGATCTGATCCTCAATACCGTCTCGGCCGATCTGCCGATCGACAGCTACCTGCGCCTGCTGAGGCTGGACGGCACCCTGGTGATCCTCGGTATGCCCGAGAAGCCGTTGAGCGTCAAGCCTTTCACCATCGCCGGATACCGGCGGGCGCTGGCAGGGTCGATGATCGGTGGTATCGCGCAGACCCAGGAGATGCTGGACTTCTGCGTCAACCACGGAATCGGTGCGGAGATCGAGCTGATCTCGGCCGATGAGATCGATGGCGCATACGACCGGGTCGTCGCCAGCGATGTGCGGTACCGGTTCGTGATCGACGCCTCGACGATCTAGTCCGTGTCGTTGCGCCGATTCGTCGCCGGTTCGCTAGCTTGGCGATGTGTCTGCGGATGAAGAGCAATCCCCACCCGCCGAAACGGCGGTGGTCATCGCCGATGTGACCGCGGGGCCGCCGCCGTGGCTGTTGCGAGCATTCCTGCTCGCGGCGGCGACGGTGGCCGGGCTGGTGTGCGGCTTCTGGATTCTGCAGAAATTGCAGGGTTTCCTACTGGTGCTGCTGGTTTCGCTGTTCCTTGCCTTTGCCATCGAGCCAGCGGTGAATTGGCTTGCCGCGCGCGGGGTTCGGCGCGGGTTGGCGACCGGGGTGGTGTTCCTGGTGTTGGCCGTCGGCACCGTCGCATTCGTGTGGACGCTCGGCGCGCTACTGGTCGACCAGGTCACCACCCTTGTCAAGAACGCGCCCGAAAACGCGGATCAGGCCGTCGACTGGGCCAATCGCAACTTCAAGACGAATCTGTCCGGCAATGATCTGCGGAAGTATCTTGGTGAGTGGAGTTCCACCATCGACCGCTATCTGGTCGGGCTGGCCGGTAATGCCTGGGGTGTCGGCACCGCCGCGGTCGGGGCCATCTTCCAGTCCCTCGGCGTGCTGTTGTTCACCTACTACTTCGCCGCCGACGGACCGCGCTTCCGCAATGCGGTCTGCTCGTTGCTGCCGCCGCGCCACCAGCGACATGTGTTGCGCGCCTGGGATATCGCCGTCGACAAGACCGGCGGCTATATCTATTCGCGCGGGCTGCTCGCGCTGTGCTCGACGATCGCGCACTATGCCGCGCTGCGCATCCTCGATGTGCCTTCCGCATTCGCGCTAGCGCTGTGGGTCGGCGTTGTCTCCCAGTTCATTCCGACCGTCGGCACCTATCTCGCCGGTGCGCTGCCGGTACTCGTCGCACTGGTGCACGGTCCGTCCACCGCGCTGTGGATTCTGGGCTTCATCGTGGTGTACCAGCAGTTCGAAAACTATGTGCTGCAACCGAGAATCACCGCGACCACGCTGGATATGCATCCGGCCGTGGCATTCGGCGCGGTCATTGCGGGTGCGGCGATACTCGGGCCGACCGGTGCGCTGCTGGCGATTCCGGTCACCGCGACGGTGCAGGCGTTCGCGGGCGCCTATATCCGCCGTTATGAGGTCGAAACGGACAGCGATACCGAAAAGACCGAGCAGCCGCCGAAGAAACAACGGAAATGGATGCGCCAGTTGACTATTCGCCTCAGCGGAAGCGGTCGGTCACTGGAGTGATCATTCGGCGCGAATGCCCTGCAGTGCGTCGATCAGCGCCAAGCTGACCTTGCCCATTTGGGCGCGGCTGTGCTGGGCGGTGTCGTACTCGACCTGGATGGTCAGGCGCCCGCCGATGGTGAAGGCGGTGAGCTTCGGCGGCATGCCGGGGCCCATGGCGTAGACGTCGTCGCGAATGTGGCGGATACCGGCTGGCGTCGAATGTGCGGGCAGACGACCGATATTGGAGATGGCGACGGTCGGCGGGGCCGCGAAGATCGCGGCAATTGCCGCATCCTGGACGCGCTGTGAGGCGAGCAAAAATATTGGGGCTTCGCGCTGCTCCAATGCGGTCGCCATGCCCGCGGCCACCTCGTGTGCGATATCGATCGGGCTCGCGTTCTCGGCGACGAGCGCGAAGGTGCCAACACCGGACGCACAATTCAGCATCGCGTGCGCGGGCAGCGGTGGATTCAGCTCGGATCGCACGTCCACCGCGTGGCCACAGAATACCGGGAGCTTTCCCCGCATAGGTTCGAGCTGGGAACGGAATGCGACGAGTGCGGCGCCGCTGAGCAGGCTGTTGATCGAAAGCCCGCGCGCGCGAGCGGCGTCGATCAGGATCTGGGTTTCCTTGGTATCCAGTTCGATTCGCTGCACCGCGAATCGGCCCAGCGGATCGTCGCCGATCCCGTCACCGTCGATCGGCAAGGTGCGCGGAGCCGATTCCGGACCCATCATCGAGGCCGCCGCGAGGACCCCGTCGAGCGCCCCGGCTACCTCCGCATCCGAAACCACCTCGGCAAGTTGGATATCGATGCCCTCGGGCAACCCCTGATCGGCATCCGCCTGTGGCAGCGCGGTTCCCGTCGCATGCGCGGTGTAGCGCTGCCACATCTGCGCGAGTAGCGCGAAAGCCGACCTGCCATCGGCGATTCCGTGATGGATGACCAGGACGATCTGATCGCGCTCACCGTCGCGGAGTAGATGGGCGCGGAACAGGCCGTCGCGCCAATCCCGTGGTCCGTTCACCAGATTCAGGTACTCGGCTTCACCGCCCTCGGCTATCTCGAGGCGGGGCCGGTAGGCGTCGTCCCGGCGGAAATACAAGGTTCCGTCGGCATCGGCCACCGGCTTGCTGCGCAGCAGTGGGTGGTCGGCCGTCAGTTCGTCGAGCACTCGGCGCAGGATCTCGACATCCAGCAGGCCGTGCACGGTGGAACCGATGAACAGCGGCATACCGCCGGTCGGCACGCTGCCGAGTCGGGTTTCGGAGCCGAAGTAGGTGAGTTCGAACGGAGAAAGCGGTCGCTGTGCGGTCATTGGTCGTCTCGTACTTCTGTGTGGTGGAGCAGGCTACGCCCTCAACATACAGTTGTTTCAAACGCTTGTCACAAACAATTGTTTGAAACGTGTGTCATAAACAGATGTATGCCACGCTGATGAGGTGGGAACCCGAGAAGATCTGCTCGCCGCGGCCAAGCAGTGCCTGGCCGAACGCGGATACGCGCGCACCACCGTGCGGGATATCGTGGCCGCCTCCGGCACCAACCTGGCCGCCATCAACTACCACTTCGGCACCCGCGACAAGCTGCTCAATCAGGCGATGATGGAATCGAGCGCGGATGCGGTCCAGCGGATTCTCGATTCACTCCCCGCCCGCGACACCGCGGATCCGGTCGCGCGACTGCAGGACTTCTTACAGCAGCTGATCACCTCGTTCACCGAGGATCACGCCCTTTGGACCGCCAATGGCGAAAGTCTGGCCCAGGCACTGCACTCCCCCGAACTGCGCGCCGAACTGGGTGCCGCCCAGGAACGGGCGCGCACCGAACTATCCGACTTCTTCGGTGGGCAGAACCCGCAAGTAGGCGCCGTCCTGCAAACCATGATCGGCGGGCTGCTGATCCAACACCTGGTCGACCCGGAAAACGCCCCCACCGCTGCCGATATCACCGCAGGTCTGCGCACTTTCGGCGCACTGCTCCCAGCTGAGAGCGGTACTTGACCGCCGCACCGTTGTCTATGCGTGCTTCCGGGTGGTCCCGCTGGGCGCGAAACGTCGCTCGCTCACCCCTCTGTGCGCCGTAGCCCGCTCACGCGTTGATCCGCTCGGCCACATCCACGCTCTGCGCGCCCGAAATGGCGGCCGCTGCCAATGCGTCGTGCCGCTGGCTTCGCGAACAGGTAGCGAACTTACTGCGCGAATATCGCATCGCCTCGGCGACGAGTGACCGATGCTGGACCGATGGCGATTCTGCTCGCGCTGGTATCGATGTGCTCGACCTTGGTCGGCGGGCTGGTTGCGGTGCGGATCGGCGACCGCAAACATCTGGTGCTGGGACTGGCGGCGGGTGTCATGTTGGGTGTGGTGTTCTTCGACCTGCTACCGGAGGCTTTGGAGCAATCAGGGGAGATCGTGCTCGGTGTCCCGGCGGCGCTCATCGCCACCGTCGTTGGTTTTGTCACCATCCACATCATCGAGCGCGCGGTCGCCATCCACACCGGCCATGAAGGCGAATTCGGTTCACACAAGCACGGTTTCGAATCCGTCGGCCTGCTCGCCGCGGCGGGGCTGATCTTCCACAGCACCCTCGACGGTCTCGGTATCGGTTTGGGCTTCCAAGCCGGAGCCACCGTCGGTATCGCGGTCGCCATCGCCGTCATCTGTCACGACTTCGCCGATGGCTTCAACACTTTCACCATCACCACGCTGTACGGCAGCGCCCACCGACGCGCGCTGATCCTGCTCACGTTGGACGCCATCGCCCCGGTAGTCGGTGCGGTGATCGGCACCGTCATCCGGGTTCCGGCCGCAACCGTGGGCCTCTACCTCGGCTACTTCGCCGGTTTCCTGCTCTACCTCGCCACCGCTGACATCCTCCCCGAGGCCCACGCCGAACACCCGTCCCGACTGACCCTGGCCTGCACCGTCACCGGCGCGATATTCATGCTCGTCGTGGCCACACTCAGTCACTGACCAGCAGTGGTCAGCGCTCGTCGAGTTGCGACAGCACTTCCTGGGCCACCCAGGCCATGGCCTCGGCGAATGCGGGACCGGGCACCGGCAGCCAGATCGAGCAGGCGTGCAGTCCGGCTTCGTGGAGGGCACCGAGTTCGTCGACGATGCTTGCGGCCGTCGGCTGCCCGCCACCGAGCAACCGTCCTGGATCGCGGCCGATGGCGGTGAATCCGGGTGGGACCACGAAGGCGACCGAAGTCAGTCGCAGCGGCTGCCGCTCGATGGCGGATGCTTCGGCGAGCTCGGTGAGCCGGTTGTGGATTCGCCGCAGCTCGGCCGGATCGGCGACCGGACCGTGCCATGCGCTGCCGAAGCGCACGGCTCTGCGCAGTGCGGCATCGCTGCTTCCGCCGACCAAACTGGTGGTCCACCGGCCGTGCGCGGCGCGATACCGAGCCGCGGCTCGGCCTCACCTCGCCACAACGCGGCCAGCACTTCCAGATGCTCGCCTGTGAGCTTGCCGCGTTCCTTGAATGGCACTCCCACGGCATCGAATTCCGCACGGTCCCAACCGATTCCGACGCCGAGCGCAAACCGCCCGCGCGACAGTCGGTCGAGTGTCGCGGTCTGATGGGCCAGCACGACCGGGTTGTACAGCGGCAGGATCAGCACGCTGGTCGCGATGCCGATGCGCGAGGTCGCGCCGGCGATGGCCGACAGCATGATCAGCGGCTCATGCGTGACACCCAGCTCACCAGCCAGCACATGGCTGCCTGCGACAATATGATCGAAGGCCAATTGCTCTGCGGTACGAGCGGTTTCGACGACATCGTCGAGGTCGTCGGCGTTCTCGGGCCATAACCCATGCGGTGCGATACCGAGCCGAAGGCCCTTGCTCTCACCGACTGTTTCTCTCAAAGGCATGGCGTTGGCTCTCGATCCGTGTCTTGACAGCGGCACGCCGGGCACCCTGTCGATTCACCGCGCGCCCTGTACACCGGTGCCCGGTTGGTAGACGAGCTGCCCGGCCCATCAGATCAACACCGACAGTCGCCCGCCGATTCCGGCGCAGACTCGGCTGGGTCAGCGAGCGATAGCGCGCAGCACGGCATCGACCGACTGGTCGGCGAGGGTTTCGTTCAGCGGTAGATGGCCGAAGAGGGCGCGGTAGTAGATCGGGGCGGCGACCGCGTCGAGGACGAAATCGAGGTCGGCACCCGGATCGATATCACCTCGGTGGATGGCCGACTCCAGGGCGATCGCGGTAGTTCGTCTGCGTGGTTCGAATACCGTTGCAAGGAAATGCGCGCGTAGTTCCGGGTCGTTGGCGAGATCCGCCACCAGGGCGGGAAGGACGTGGTTCAGCGAGGTATCGCGTAGTGCGGCAACCAGATTGCGCATTGCGATGGTCAGATCGGCGCGCAGGTCGCCGGTGTTCGGAGTTGGTCGCAGTCCCAATAGGTCGGCGACGACATCGACAACGAGGTGACGTTTCGAGGGCCAGCGGCGGTAGATCGCCGGGCGGTGCAGTCCGGCTCTGGCCGCGACCTGGCCGATGGACAGTTCGGCATAGCCGTTCTCGTCCAACAGCTCTCGAGTCGCGGCGAGCACCGCGGTATCTATGCGGTCTTCGCGGGCGCGTCCCGGCATCAGAACACTGGACGCGGCATCAGGACGACTCGCCAACCGTCCGGATCCGGAAAGGTCAAGCCGCCGTTGGCCGCCCAGTACGGATTCTCGGCTGGGACCGGCTGCACGCCGAATTCACCGAGGCGCTGTGCGACGTCGTACATCTGGGTTTCGGTCGAAAAGTAGAGCACCAGCAGGTTTTCCGCGCTCGGCGCATCGCCGGGACTGCCGTCCACGTGGGTGGTGAATTCCAGGTGATATCCGGTGCCCGGCAATCCGAGCATCACACCGTCGTAGCCCGCGTGATTTTCGAATCGGTAGAGCTCGCGCAGTCCCAACCCCTCGACGTAGAACCGCACGACCTCTACCAATCGATCGGTGGGCCTGGCAATTCGAACCTGGGCCACCGGCAACGACTCGGGCCATGTCTGCTCAGCCATATCTCAACGATACAGTACGCACTGTACCGATTTGATATGGCATTCATCACCGAGCCGCAAAAGACCGCCGCCACGTCCGAGACATGGCGGCGGCCTTCGTCTTCGGTATTACTCCGTCGGCGCGGCCCGCCGGCGAACGCGGCGAGCGGCCGCGACCATATTGCGCAGCGAGGGCTCGAGCTGCCAGTAGTGCCGGGTCTTCAGACCGCCGTCCGGATTCGCCCACAGGCGTTCCGGACTGATGGCTTCGGCCGCGGCCGTAAGCAATTCGTCGAGCTCATCGATATCCGGGATCCGCGCCGAACGGCTCTCGTAGACACCGGGACCGACGCCGTGACTCAGGCCGTGACCCGATACGGAATCTTCCTTGAGCGCCTTGAGCACCCATTCGATCGAGCGGGTCGCGACGATCGCGGTGACATCGGCGTCGAGTTCCTCGATCGCGTCGACCACCTCGGTGCGACCGGAATAACCGATATGCGTATGAATCTGGGTCTCCGGCTTGACGCCGGAGGTGGCCAGGCGGAACGCCGCGACCGCCCACCGCAGATATTCGGCGCGCCCGTGCGGTCGCATGGGTAGCAGCTCGCGAATGGCGGGCTCGTCGACCTGGATGATCGAAATCCCGGCCCGTTCCAGATCCACGACCTCATCGCGAATGGCAAGCGCGACCTGATCGGCGGTCTCGTACAGCGGCTGATCCTGGCGCACGAACGAACGCGCGATCATAGTGACCGGACCGGTCACCATGCCCTTGACCGGCTTATCGGTCAACGACTGGGCATAGCTGATCCACTCGACCGACATCGGCGCGGGCCGCGACACGTCACCGTAGATGATCGGCGGTCGCACACAACGGGATCCGTACACCTGCACCCAGCCGAAGTGGGTGGTCGCGAAGCCGTCGAGCAGCTCGGCGAAGTACTGGATCATGTCGTTGCGCTCATGCTCACCGTGCACGAGCACATCCAGGCCGATGTCCTCCTGCAGGCGGATCGTGGCCTCGATCTCGGCCTCGATCTTCTTGCGGTATTCGTCGTAGGACAGTTTGCCCTCGCCCAGGTCGTAGCGCGCCTGACGAATCTTGTTCGTCTGCGGGAAGGAACCCAGTGTGGTCGCGGGCACCGGCGGCAGATTCAGCTTGCGCTGCTGAGCTTCGCGGCGCACCTCGTACGGTTCGCGCGAGCGCATGCCGGGCGTGATCGCGTAAACCCGTTGCCGCACCGCGTGTTTCTGCTTGAAATGCACCTCGGTCGGCCGCTTGCGCCACTTGTCCGACGGTCCCTCGGTGAGCGCCTTGGCGAGCGAAACCACCTCGCCCACCTTCTGTCGCGCGAAGGCGAGGCGGTCGGCGACATTGCCCTCGATTTCGTATTCGGCGAGCACGTCATAGGGCACATGCAGCAGTGTCGTGCCGGTGGACACCACCAGATCGGGGCACACCTTGGCCAGCTCGTTGAGGTATTCCAGCGTCACATAACGATCCGCGCGCCAGACATTGTGACCGCTGATCACGCCCGCGTACAGGCGCTTACGCCGAATGCCGGGAATCTCGGCGAGCTCTTCCGGCTGGATCCGATAACTGGCCAGATCCAGTCCGATGGCCTCGACATTGGTCTCGGCCAGGATGCGCAGCGCCTCACCGAAATCACCGTATTGCCCGGTGACGAGCATGCGCGGACGCAGGGCAGAGGTCGAAAGTCGTTGGTAGGCACGCTCGAACGCGGCGAGTTCCGCAGGCGTGCGCTCACTGGTGAAGCACGGCTCGTCCAACTGCACACAGGTGGACCCGCGCTTGGCGAGGATCTCGAACAGCTCCTCGTACACCGGAAGCAGCTTGTCCAACAGGCTCAGCGTGTCGAAACCGCCTGCCTCACCGGGGATATGGCCCGCCTTGGACAGCAGCAGCAGCGACACCGGGCCGACCACCACCGGACGCAACTCGATATCACCGGCCTTGGCGCGATCCCATTCGTCGAGCAAAGCCTCTGGGTGCAGCGAGAATTCGGTGTTCTCGTCGAGCTCGGGCTGGCGGTAGTGGTAATTCGTACCGAAGAACCGCACCAGCTCCAGCGGCGGCAGATCCGGCCGACCGCGCGCCATCAGGAAGTAGAAGTCCAGCGGATGCAACTCGTCCTGGTAGGGCTTGAACCGCGCGGGCACCGCACCGAACAGCAGCGCATTGTCGAGAATGTGGTCGTAGAAGGAGAAGGTGTTGCCCGGCACCTGGGTCAGCCCGGTGGCGGCCAACCCGTTGTACTGCCGCTCCTGGATATCGCGCCCGACCGCGAGCAGTTCGTCGCGCGAAACCCCACCACGCCAATAGCCCTCGAGGGCCCGCTTGAGTTCCCGGTGCGGCCCGATCCTCGGGTAGCCGAGAATGCTGGATCCGTAACCGTCCTGAACGTTCACCATGAGCGGGGCACTCCCTTGCTGTGTTGATTGGCCGCGCCTGCGGCGCGGCGTGTTCGCGGCCCCCTGGTGTCTCGCGTCCGAGTGGCGCCACCACCGCGGTATCAGACCAGAAGCGACGCGTTATCAGACCTTGTACTGGTAGAAACCTGCGCCGGTCTTCTTGCCGAGTAGACCGGCCTCGACCATGCGCATCAGCAGCGGCGGCGCCGAGTACAGCGGCTCCTTGAACTCCTGGTACATGGAGTCGGCAATGGATTTCACGGTGTCGAGGCCGACCAGGTCGGTGAGCGCCAGCGGACCCATCGGGTGGGCGCAGCCGAGCACCATCGCCTTGTCGACGTCTTCCTTGGTGGCGAAGCCGGATTCGACCATCCGGATGGCCGAGAGCAGGTACGGAACCAGCAGCGCGTTCACCACGAAGCCGGAGCGGTCGGCCGAGCGCACGACCTGCTTGCCGAGCACCTCGCCGGCGAAGGCTTCGGCCCGCGCGGACACGGCCGCGCTGGTCTTCAACGTGGTGACCAGCTCGACCAGCGGCAGCACCGGCACCGGGTTGAAGAAGTGCATGCCGACCACGCGCTCCGGGTTGGCGGTGGCGACGGCGATCTTCATGATCGGGATGGAGGAGGTGTTGGAGGCCAGCACGGCGTCCGGATCGGTGACGACCTTGTCGAGTTCGGCGAAGATGGCGGTCTTCACCTTCTCGTCCTCGAGCACCGCCTCGACCACCAGCTGGCGGTCGGCGAAATCGCCGAGGTCGGAGGTGAACCGCAGCCGCCATGCGGCCTGTTCGCGCTCGCGCTCGGTGATCTTGCCGCTACTCACGCCGCGATCCAGCGAGCGCAGGATGCGAGCGCGGCCCGCGGCGGCTAGCTCCCGGGTCTGTTCGTAGACGAGCACATCGATATGCGCCCGCGCACACACTTCCGCGATTCCGGCACCCATCTGTCCGGCACCGATGATGCCGACGCGCTGAATCTTCTCGCTGCTCACGTCCCGCTCCTGCTGTTTTTGTCTGGCTGTCGGGTGGCTGATGACGAAGGGTGCTCCGATAAGAGTCGGCCTTCGATGGTCCAAGGTATAGGGATGCCCTCCCGGCTGGGGCTGTTCAGCCGGGAGGGCGGTACACCCCTACTGGAGTAGAGGATTAGCGGTATTCACGTTGGGAACCTCAATTCCCTGTGCAAACACGGTGTGGCGACGTCGAGGGCTTCCGTACCCCCGTACGGGGCGAGCCCGACGAGCCCGTTCGCGGCCGGCTCGCTTCCGAGTACTCGAAGCGCATGCGCCGAAGGCGCGAGTCTCGAGTGCTCGGAAGCGAGCCTTGGGGGCCGCGAACACGCGGCGCGGAGCGCCGCCATGTATCAGTGGAACTGGCCCTCTTCGGTGGAACCCTTCAGGGCCGCCGTCGAGGTGTTCGGGTCCACGGTGGTGGCGATGGTGTCGAAGTAGCCGGCACCGACCTCACGCTGGTGCTTGATGGCGGTGAAGCCACGCTCGGCGGCGGCCTTGAACTCGCGCTCCTGCAGGTCGACGAAGGCGGTCATGCCCTCGCGGGCGTAGCCGTGGGCCAGGTCGAACATGCCGTAGTTGAGCGAGTGGAAGCCGGCCAGGGTGATGAACTGGAACTTGAAGCCCATCGCGCCGAGCTCACGCTGGAACTTCGCGATGGTCGCGTCGTCCAGGTGGGCCTTCCAGTTGAAGGACGGCGAGCAGTTGTAGGCCAGCAGCTGGTCCGGGAACTCGCTGCGGACGGACTCGGCGAACTTGCGGGCGACCTCGAGGTCCGGCACGCCGGTCTCCATCCAGATGAGGTCGGCGTAGGGGGCGTAGGCCTTGGCGCGCGCGATGCAGGGCTCGATGCCGTTCTTCACACCGAAGAAGCCCTCGGCGGTGCGGGTGCCGTCCAGGAACTCACGGTCGCGCTCGTCCACGTCCGAGGTGATCAGGGTGGCGGCCTCGGCGTCGGTGCGGGCGATGATCACCGACGGCACGTCGGCGACGTCGGCGGCCAGACGCGCGGAGGTCAGGGTGCGGATGTGCTGCTGGGTCGGGATCAGCACCTTGCCGCCCAGGTGGCCACACTTCTTCTCGGAGGCCAGCTGGTCTTCCCAGTGCACACCGGCGGCACCGGCGGCGATCATGGCCTTCTGCAGTTCGTAGGCGTTCAGCGCGCCACCGAAGCCGGCCTCGGCGTCGGCGACGATCGGGGCCAGCCAGTTGGAGACGGAGGTGTCGCCCTCGACCTTGGCGATCTCGTCGGCGCGCAGCAACGCGTTGTTGATGCGGCGGACCACGGACGGAACCGAGTTGGCCGGGTACAGCGACTGGTCCGGGTAGGTGTGGCCGGACAGGTTCGCGTCGCCGGCGACCTGCCAACCGGACAGGTAGATGGCCTTCAGGCCGGCACGGACCTGCTGAACCGCCTGGTTACCGGTGAGGGCACCGAGGGAGTTGATGTAGTCCTCGTTGTTGACCAGATCCCAGAGGATCTCCGAGCCACGACGGGCGAGGGTGGCCTCTTCGACGACGGTGCCCTGCAGCTTCGACACCTGCTCGGCGGTGTAGTTGCGGGTGATGCCCTTCCAGCGCGGGTTGGTGTCCCAATCCTGCTGGATCTCCGCAGCGGTCTTCGGGGTGCCGGCGTTCGACATCTCTGACTCCACTTCTTCGTTTCGGTGCCCCACGGTCGAGCATCGCTCGAACTGCTGTGGCGGCAATTTGCAGGCTTGCTAGGCCAATGGGGTGTACTTCCACACGATTGCACACCAGGAAATAGCCGTCTACCTGTTGCAAGTGTGAATCGGAGCTAGGTTTCGACCGGCCTTTGCTAACCTTGCGAAATTTGCCTGCGAATTGCAAGCATGCAACCTACCCGCCGGTAGCTCTGACGTGCGGTTTTAGCGTAACGCTCGTACTGTTTGCGATCGCTCCCCGGCCCGCCATCCGACGCGCTCGGCATTCCGGGTTGTGAGCACCTTCACAAGCGTCTGTGTGGTCCCCGCCACCTCGAGATGGGCGCGATGGTTCGATTGACGGACCGAGTCCATCGGGGAGAGACGCTCAGCGTCCGAGAGGAGCTTTTTATGCGGAAACTGTGGCTCGCCGTTGCCGTCGTATGTGGCCTTGGCGTGCAGTCGCCCGCGGCGAGCGCCGATCCGAGCACGGTGGAATCCGTCGCGCCGCTGGCCGCGGTGGCGACGCTGCCCGGGTCGGTGGATTCCAGCCGCATCTTGTATGCGACGACCACCACGAACGATGCGCCGACGGTGGCCAGCGCCGCGGTCTATTTCCCGCCCGGGGAGGCACCCGAGGGTGGCTGGCCGGTGATCGCGTGGGCGCACGGCACCGTCGGGCTCGGCGACAACTGCGCCTACAGCATCGCCGGACCCAGCGCGGTCGAACGGGACTGGGCGTATCTGGGGACCTGGCTGCGACAGGGATACGCGATCGTGGCCGCGGACTATGCCGGACTCGGTACGCCGGGCGACCATCCCTACCTCGATGGACGCGTGGAAGCACACAATGTCGTCGACGCGGTCAAGGCCGCGACCAGACAGTACTCGTCGCTGGCGAAGAGGTGGATGGTCGTCGGGCAGTCACAGGGCGGCGGTGCGGCCGTGTTCACCGCCCGGTACGCGACCGAATTCGGCGGACCGGAACTCGATTACCGCGGCGCGGTGGGCACCGGCGTACCCGCGTATATCGAAGACATACTGCAGCTGCTCGGGCCGCAGGTGCCAGCTGTCGAGTTGAACCACCACAGCACCGCGTACCTGCTCTACATCCTGAACGGGTTGCGCACGACCTATCCGCAGCTTGACATCGAGTCCGTCCTGACCGACTCCGGCCGCGAATGGCTCGGCCGGGCCCGCGAGATGTGCGTCACCCCGCTGGCCGACGCGCTGGGCGCGAACGACGTGCTGGTCGGCGACCTGTTCGCACGGCCGCTCGCACAGATTCCGAACCTGCACGGACTGTTATCCGGGTATATGGGCCTGCCCGAATCCGGTTACGACAAGCCACTGTTCCTGGGCCAGGGCCTGCTCGATACGGATGTGATCGCCCCGCAGACACTGCGGTTCGCCGCAGTGCTCGCGGCCAATCAGCAGCCGGTCACGTTCTACGTCTACCCCTACGATCACGACGGGACGGTCAACGCGTCATTGGCGAATTCGCTGTCGTTCGTCCGCAATCAGTTTGCCTGACGCGATCCGAACGACCTATCCGTAACCGCCTTCGGTGTCATCACCGCGGAATTTGCGCGGTTGTCGGGCGCACTCGCTGCCGCTAGTCGCGGCTGATCGGTTGGTGGGTACGGTGCCAGTGTTCGGCGATATCGATGCGTCGGGTGATCCAGACATCGTTATGAGACTGGACATGGTCGAGGAAGTGCTCGAGGGCGGCTATGCGAGCCGGACGGCCGACCAGACGACAGTGCAGACCGATCGACAGCATCTTCGGACTGCCCTCCGCGCCTTCGCGATAGAGCACATCGAAGGCGTCGCGGAGGTGGGCGAAGAATTGTTCGCCGCTCGGGAAGCCCGCGGGTGAGGCGAAGCGCATGTCGTTGGTGTCGAGGGTGTACGGGACGACCAGGTGGTTCCTGCCACGCACGGTGACCCAGTACGGGAGATCGTCGGCGTAGGAGTCCGAGTCGTAGACGAAACCGCCGTGTTCGACCACCAGTTCCCTGGTGTGCGGTGAATCGCGGCCGGTGTACCAACCGAGCGGGGCCGCGCCGGTTAGTTCGGTGAGGATGCGCACGGCCTCGGCCATATGCTCGCGCTCGATGTCGCGGTCGGTGAGTTGGTAGGACTGCCAGCGCAGGCCGTGACTGGCGATTTCGTGACCGAGTTCCTGAAAGGCCGCCACCGCCTCCGGATTTCGCTGCATAGCGTGGGCGACGGCGAAGATGGTCAGCGGTAGGTCGCGGCGTTCGAAGACGCGCAGTACGCGCCACAGTCCGGCGCGAGAGCCGTATTCGTAGAGCGATTCCATGCTCATGTGGCGATTCGGAAACGCTTGCGCGGGAGTCATTTCCGAGAGAAAAGTCTCCGAATGCGGATCGCCGTCGAGCACATTGTGCTCCGCGCCCTCTTCGTAATTGAGGACGAACTGGACCGCGATCTTCGAACCATCGGGCCACTGCGGATCCGGTGGCGTCGCGCCGTAGCCGACGAAATCTCGTTCACCCATGCCACTCAGCCCCCGAGTTCGCCGTAGAGGCGCAGCCGTGCGAGCCCGCCGTCCGGGTATATATCCAGTCGGACCTCCTCCACCGAGGCCGCCATCGGCGCAATCACGAAGCGGTGCCTGGTATCGGGCAGCAGTTCGGTGCGCGGGAGCAATTCGAGTTCGGTGCCGTCGGTGGTGCGGCCGGTGAGTCGGGCCGAACCTGGGCTATTACCGAGGAAGTACGACGTATCGATCTCCGCGAGGCGGATGAGGCCGGGTCCGGCCAGCCGGATCCGCACCCAGTCGTTGTTGTCGTCGCGGCGGCGGGCGGTTTCCCAGCCGTCACCCATTTTTCGCGCGAGACCCGGGTAGAGCAGTTGGTTCGGCGAACTGTAGAAGCGGTTGGAACAGTCGAGGACCAGGGCGCCGTTTTCCAGGGCGGCCAGGTCCAGTGGGCCAAGGCCGAGCAGATTCGGGTCGGGCCTGCCCGCACCGTGCACGCGCAGCCGGGCGACGCCGCCGTCCGGGTGCATGGTGAGTTTCACATGGGTCCAACGGTTTTCGTTCTCGATCGAGAATGGATTGCGGCTGTCACCGGTTACCGGGGCCCGGTCGATCAGGGTCACCCAGTCGTCGCGCTCGGCGATGGTTTCCGCGGATGGATAGCCGTCGATCTCGAGTGCTGAGAGCGAAACCGCGGGCGGATAGTTGCCCTTGAACCAGGCGGTGTCCACCACGATGCCGCGGATCACGCCGGGTACGCCCAGCCGCACGATGGCGCAATCGTCGCCGGGGCGGCCGCGGTGCCTGCGGGTTTCCCAGCCGTCGTAGATCTGGCCCTTGTGTCCGAAGGTCGACGGTCGGTATTCCGACGGTCCCGGATTGATCAAATTCTCTTTCTCGGCGAAGAATTCGTCGTTGGCCCAGATGACCGAGCCGCCGAGCGCCCGGACGGCAAGGTCGGGCAGCAGCGTGAAAACTGCGGCGTCGGGCCCACCCGTCGCCCGCCGATCACCGTCCACGGAATCGCTACGCGATGCTCCACTCATTACACCTCCTGCGTAGTTCACAGCGTCTCCTGCGGAATCGGCTCGCGCGCGACGAGTGCCCGCAGCACCCCGGGAGTCAGTACCGGTGCGAGCGCGCGCAGCTCATCGGCGGTGCGTGCGCCGCAGTTCAGGCCGCGTAAAACGGTGGCCGCCAAGGCTTCCGCGGTGGCGGGCTCGTCCATGACGCCGCCGCAGCGCCGGTCGAGGTAGGCGACCAGACGTGGCACCGCGACGTCGATGGCGCGACGGAAGAATTCGTAGGTGGCCAGCCAGCGGGTGATCAGGTGGCCCGGATGCATGTCCCAGCCCTGGTAGTAACCCAGGCGCAGCGCCCGGCCGACAAGCCGATGATGGTTGCGCAGTGCGGATTCCGGATCGCGGTCCGGCACGATCTGGGTGGAGCCGTCACAGATCCACACACCCGTCTGGGCCGCGGCCACCTGCATGATCGACTTCGCGTAGTCCGCCGTCGGATGGTCGAGCGCCTGATCGGGTGCGGCGATACCGCACGCTGCGGTGTAGTCATAGGTGCCGAAATGCAAAGCACTGCAACGGCCTTCGGACATGCGAAGCATCTTGGCGACCGGGACGCTGCCGTCGGCGGCGATAATCGCCTGCGGGCTCTCGATCTGCAGTTCGAATCGCAGGGTGCCCGCATCGAGCCCGCAGCCGCGCTCGAGTCCGTCACACAGGGTGACCAGCGCCGCAGCCTGGTGCGCCGCACGGATTTTCGGGACGGTGAAGACGAAACCCCGCGGCACACCGCCCGCGGCATCCAAGACCAGCTCGAGGGTGCGCAGGGCGCGAGTGCGTTCGATACCCGCCAAGCCCTTCATCCGGATGCCGAAGCTGGTCGGCCCACCGGGTTGCTGCGCCCACGCGGCGAGTGTCGCGCCGGCATCGGTGGCGGCCTGGTCCTCCTCGGCGTCGGCGCGGAATCCGTAACCGTCTTCGAAGTCGATGCGCAGATCCTGGATCGGCCGCTGCTCGAGTTGGCTGCGCACGGCGGGCAGCGCGGCTGTGCCGTCGATTCCGGCGAGCAGATCATGGTGGCGATCGAGCAGTTCTATCGCCGCCGCACCCCATTCGACGGGGGTCGTGGCCGTGGCCCGGTCGGCGGGGACGTAGGCGGTGTGGATCGGCTGGACCCGGCCGTCGGAGCCCGGATACCGGGTCCGCAACTCGGCGTCGACCGTGTCGAGCATCGCGTCGATGCGAGCGCGGACGTTCTCGGGTAGCCGTGTCGAATTTGCGCCGCTCGCCGGCGCTGTGTTTCCCGGACCCGGGTGGTTACGCACGCTGCCTCCTCCGGGCCTGACGCTCACGTCGCTGAGTGCTCACCCCTGGTCTCCTTCCTGAAGGGCGCGCCAGATCCGGTCCGCCGTCATCGGCAAACCGGTCTGTCGTACCCCGACAGCATCGCGGATGGCATTCGCCAAGGCGGGGGCGACCGGGTTGTACGGGGATTCGCTCATCGACTTGGCGCCGAGCGGGCCCAGGTCATCGGCGGTTTCGGCGAAGTAGACCTCGGTGTGCGGCAGATCGGCGAACTGCGGGATGTGATAGTGCCGCAGCGTCCGCGTGGTTACCTCGCCTTGCGCGCAGCGCATGTCCTCGTAGAGCGCGGTGCCGATGGCTTGCGCCACGCCGCCGACCACCTGGCCGCGGCATTGCACCGGATTGAGCACCGTGCCCGCGTCGGCGGCCTGGACGGATTGCAGGATGCGCACCAACCCGGTCTCGGGCTGCACGGCGACCCGGAATGCCTGCACATTGAAGCTGACCGATCGCGGGCTGCCCGCGTGTTCGCCGTGTCCGGACAACTCGCCGTCGGCCAGGAGCTCGGTGGCGCCGATCAGTCGATCGCCGCAGCGGACGCCATCGGCAACCAGGACGCACTCCGCTTCGGCGCGACCGGTCAGCTTGGCGGCCCGGACCAGGATGTGCTCGCGCAATGCCACGGCTGCGGCATAGGAGGCCTTGCCCGCGACGGTGATGCCGGTGGATCCGAAGGCGCCGGTGTCGTGGCCGACGACATCGGTGTCCGATTGCCGGATCACAATGCGGCGCATGTCGGTGTGCAGTGCCGTTGCCGCGAGTTGGGCGTGCACTGTTGTGGTGCCGTTGCCGAATTCGACTGTGCCGACCCGGAGTTCGTAGCGTCCGTCGGGGAGCAAGGCGACGGTTGCCTCGGAGCGGTGGCCGCGCGGTGGGATGGTGGCGATCATGGCCAGCGCCATACCGGTACCTACGCGCCATTGCGGACCGGGAGCGCGAACACCATTGCCGCGCAGCAAGGATCGTTCGGCGAGGTCGAGGCATTGATCGAGGCCGTAGCTGCCGAAGTCCAGATCGCTGTCGCCCACTTCCGCGCCGACGAATGCGTCGCCGGGGACGATGACATTGCGGCGGCGGAATTCGAACGGGTCGATATCGAGCGCGCGCGCCAGTTCATCCATGGCCGATTCGACGCCGAAGATGATCTGGCCGAGGCCGTAGCCGCGGAATGCGCCGGAGGGAATGTTGTTGGTGTAGACCGTCTTCGCCTCGACGCGCTTATTGGCGCAACGGTAGACCTCGATGGATTCGCCGACGCCGTGGAACAGCACGCCCGCACTGTGATTGCCGTAGGCACCGGCATCGGCGAGCACGTCGATCGACAGTGCGGTCAGCACGCCGTCGGCATTCGCGCCCGCGGTGACCGCCACCCGCATCGGATGACGGCAAGTGGCGCTGGTGAATTCATCGGAGCGGGTGAATTCGTATTGCACGGGACGACCGGTGCGCAGTACCGCCAGCGCTATCAGGTCCTCGGCCAGCATCTCCTGTTTGGCGCCGAATCCACCGCCCACGCGCTTGGCGAATACGCGCACCCGGTCACGCGGTAGCCCGAATATCTGGCACACCTCGTCGCGCACCAGGAACGGGACCTGTGTGCTGCAGCGGATGACCAGCCTGCCGTCCGCGTCCAACCAGCCGATACCGCCGTGGGTTTCCAGATGTACGTGCTGGGCCCGCGGGGAGTGCCAGACACCACTGACCACCTGTGCCGCCGCGGCGAGGCCCGCCTCGACGTCACCGACCGCACCGTTGATCTCGGCGATCAGATTGCGTTCTGGATCGGCGATACGAGCCGAATCCGGTTTATCGGCATGCAGTTTCGGCGCGTCCGAAAGCAATGCATCGGCCGGATCGAATACCGCCGGCAGGATTTCGTATTCGACCTGTAGTGCTCGGCAACCTGCGCGGGCGATATCCAGGCTCTGCGCCACCACGGCGGCGACCCGCTGTCCGATGAATCGCACCGTGCGATCCAGCACATAGGTGTCATCCGGATCGTCGACTCGCAGTTCGTGGCGTGCGGTGGAAAAGGCGAGATCGGGGGCGTCCGCGTAGGTGAGCACCGCATACACGCCCGGCAGGTTTTCGGCGGCCGAGGTGTCGATGGAGACGATTCGCGCGTGGGGGTGCGGGCTCGGCAGGACGGCGATATGTAGCGGGGCCGTCGGAGGTGCGTCCTCGCCCTCGGGGCTGACGTCGAAGGTGAAGGGTTCTGCACCCGTGACAATTCGAGGTCCGGCGGGCGCGCCGACACCGGTGCCCGCTCGTCCAGTGGCCTCCTCCGATGAGACGTGCCGAGCAGCAGGGTTCAGGTATATGGTCGCGTCCGCACCATGCGCCGATACGCCATCAGGATCCGAGGGGGAAGCAGCGCCCAGGGCATCGGCAATCGTGCTATATCCGGTGCAGCGACAGAGATTTCCCTTCATGAGCTCTGGCAGTGCCTCGGGATCCGGGGCGCTCCGGCCACCGCAGCCGAGACCCGCGGCGGTGACCACCATGCCCGCGGTGCAGAAACCGCATTGGAAGGCCGCCGAGTCCACGAACCGCTGCTGGACGGGGTGCGGCTCTTCGGCGGTACCGAGGCCGGAAGCGGTGGTGATGGAGCGGTCCGCGGCACGATAGGCGGGAATGATGCACGAGTGCACCGGCACACCGTCCAGTTGCACGGTGCACGCACCGCAATCGCCCGCATCACAACCTTTTTTCACCGCGAAATGGCCGTGTTCGCGCAACAGCGTACGCAGGCATTGCCCCGGACGAGGTTCGGCCTGCACCAAGCGACCATCGACCTCGAATCTCATTGCCCATCACCGGCTTCGGTGCGTAGCTCGGCCGCGACCTCGCGAGCGAGCACACCGGCGACATGGCGACGCCAGTCCGGTGCTCCGTGCGGATCGTCGAACCACAGTGTCGGGTCGATGGCTGCTACCGCACCCCGCACCTCCGCATCACCAGGCGTCGCATCGAAATCCAGCACTATGGGGCGGGTCGTCGCCGCGGTTATGGTCAGTGCGCAGCGGCCGTCCGCCTCGCGCCGACCCATCACAACCGCACCGGAGCGACCGAGCGGAGCCAGCGCGATCTTCCGGAATGCGGTGCGCGCGTGCAGACTTCGAGTCGGAACGGTGATCGACCGCAACACCTCACCGGGACCGAGCACATTGCGTCCCGGCCCGAGCACGAACTCCCGCAAGGGAATCCGCCGATCATCGCCATCCGGCGACCACACCAGCGCGACGCCGTCCAATGCCACCAGCGCCCCCAACACCGCCCCGGCGGGCAACGACAAACACACATTCCCGCCCACCGTCGCCGTCCGCCATATCTTGTGCGAGGCCACCAACGCCCGACACGCACGCGCGAACAACGCCGTCCCCGGCCACTCCACCCGCAACACCGCCACCCCCAACTCCCGCCCGACCCCAGCCCCGGCGAACTCCGCCAACGTGCAGGTAGCCGCGATCTCCAACCCCTCCCCCGTCTCCGTCAGAGCAGCCCACCCGAGCGCGGCTATATCGACCAGCCGATCCAGCTCCTGCTGCGGCTCCGAGAACAAGAACGTCCCCCCGGCGAGCACCGCACAACCCCCGCCCACAACAGCCAGGTCGGCCCGCCCCCGCGCCACAATCACATCTCGAATCGTGTCCAGATCCACACCACACCTCGCTCCACTACCGCTACCGCCACAGTAGAAGCCGTGGGTTGCCGCGATGTTGCGCGACACCCGTCCCAGGTTGCGCGGTCGTTACCCACGGAACCGCGCAGTCCGCGACGTCTGTAGTTCCAGTATCCAGCAATACCGTCTGATCAGGACATTCGTCTTAACCACGGCAACTCGCCCGACCCACTGAATACGCGTTTGCCCCCGAAGACCAGCCAGGTCCGGTCTGCACACGACGGACCGGGCCCGGCGATCGGGTTGTGTATCCGGGTACAGCCCTCGCACGACTGGATCCGTCGCAGAAACCAAGGCGTTGCGGCATCGGAGCGCCGAACCGGATCCGCGTGGCGCTGCCGGGATACGGGTTGGTGGAGGTCGGCGCAGCGAGAGCCAAACCGGGCTGCAAACACACGTATCGACTTCAGTGACATCAGCAACGACTCAAAATTTCCAGTGGCACAGGCACTCTCGGCACATTGCGAGCTCGGGATACCGCGTGCGACCATATACACCAGCTCAGACTTTCAGTCCTTTCCTGGTGACGTAGACGGTGTGAAAGGTCCACACCCCGGCAAGGACTACCAGCCATTGCAGGCTGCTCACCAGCGGGACCGAGTCGATCGGGAGCGTGTAGGCGAGCACAACGCGTACCAGTGCGTCTCCAGAGAAGGTTGACCCCCAGACCGCGGTCAGCACTCGCAGCTGGCGGCGGAATTGGGAGTCGTTATCCCAGCGTGCATCCCACTGCCGGTAGCCCTCCTCGCCGATCTTCGCCGTGACGATCGCGCGGGAAGTTGTGCGTATGAAGGGCTGCTGGGTGAACAGGGTGGCCAAGATCCACAGGCCTAGCACGCCGAAGATCCAGCTGTCACGCACCATCAGCGTGCGGGGATCACCGGTCACCAGCGACATCACCGCGCCCACCACGATCATGGTGAGAGTGAACAGCGCCACCGTGTCGACGCGGCGCTGCCGGATCGCGTGGTAGGTGAGGAATGGCACGGTGAGCGCGGCGGGCGCGATCAGCGCCAGCCACGGATTCACTCCCGCCGCACGCAAGCCGTAGTAGCCGCCGATCGGCAGCACCAGTTCCACGATCAATTGTCGCGCGACGAGGCGGCGCGCAGCGGCATTTTTCTGTCGCGACGTGCGATCCGCCGCAATCGACTGCTGCTGGTTCATCTCGGCTCGGGACGTGATCACGATTGCCTCCGTGTGGCGTAATCGAATAGGTCGGCCAGTTCGCGTGCGCAGGCCGCGGTATCGAAGTCGGGGTCGAGGCCGGCTCGGGTAATGGCCGCCTCCCGCGCGCCCCGGATGGCCAGCACCATGATGGCGGGATCGAAGTCGCGAAATGCGCCGGCCCGCTGCGCTTCTCGCATCCACCGCTCCTCGGCACGGGTGATCTCGGCCAGATGCTCGACCAGGCCGAACTTCTGCGGGTCGTCGGGACGGATGTTGGCGATGATGCTTGCCAGCGCCCGCTGATGTCGGGGGTACTCGCCGAGCAGTGCCAGGTTGGCCGTGAACCAGGTGCGTAATTGAGCGGTATATCCGGACTCGGCGTCGAGCTTGGCGACGACGAATTCCGTATTCACGCGCACGATCTCGGTGGCCACCTCGCGGATCAGATCATCTTTGCCCTCGAAGTGGTAGGAGATCATGCCGGTACTACTCAGCCCCGCCTGGTTGGCGATCTTCGCAAACGACGCATTCGGATAGCCGGCCTCGGCGATCACCTCGATCGCGGCCTCCACGATCTGCGCGCGGCGCGCGGTCTCGGTGAAGGTCCGCGCCTCACGCTTACCTGAGCCACTCCTTGCTTGCATAAGCAAAACATTAGTGCGTCTTGCTCAGCTAAGCAATATTCGGAACAGACGAGCAAACTCCGATGGGTATTGGTCGTAGTGTCTGCGCAGCGCCGATCGCCGCGCGCATCAAGCTCGCTCGATACGAAGGCGACAGCCGTGACGGCGCTATCCCGCCTTCGCGACGAGCGCCGCCTGCGCCCGCGCGACCTCGCCGCCGACCTTCGCCTCGTCCACCGTGCGCACCTCACCATCTCGAACGACCATGCGCCCGTTGACGATCAATGCCGCCAGTGGCGGTGCCGAGCCGAGAATCAATGCGGTCACCGGGTCATCGATGCCCGCGTGTGCGGGTGTATCGAGGCGCCACAGGGCGAGATCGGCAAGCTTGCCCGGTTCGATCGACCCGATTTCGGCTTCTCGCCCCAGCACCCGCGCACCACCGATAGTGGCCAGCTCCAACGCTTTTCGAGTGCTGATCGCACGCGGTCCGCCCTTGGCCCTCGCATAGAGCAGCGCATTGCGCGGCTCCTCGATCATCGAACTGGATTCATTGCTCGCCGCACCGTCCACGCCGAGGCCGACCGGCACGCCCGCCGCGACCAGATCCGCCGTGCGCGCCGTACCCGCGCCGATCCGCGCATTCGAGGTGGGGCAATGCGCCACTCCGGTACCGGTTTTCGCCATGGTGTCGATGGCAGCGTCGTCCAGGTGGATGCCATGTGCGTACCAGACATCCGAGCCGAGCCAACCGAGTCGCTCCATGTACTGCGCGGGTGTGCAGCCGAACTTATCCGCACAGAACTGCGCTTCATCGATCGTCTCGGCCAGATGGGTATGCAGGCGTACGCCGAGATCGCGTGCCAGTACCGCGGATTCGCGCAGCAACTCCGTGGTCACCGAGAACGGCGAACACGGTGCGAGTGCGATCCGCAGCATCGAGTCGAATGACGGATCATGCCAGCGGGCAACGGCATCCGCGCTCGCGGCGAGAATGGCGTCGAGGGTCTCCACCACCTCGTCGGGCGGCAAACCACCCGAACTCTGCCCGAGATCCATCGAGCCGCGCGTCGGATGGAATCGCAAGCCGACCTCGGCGGCCGCGGCGATCTCCGCGCCGAGCAGGTCGCCCCCTTCGCGCGGGAATACGTAGTGATGGTCGGTGGAGGTGGTGCAGCCCGTCCGGGCCAGCGCGGCGAGCGCACCGGTCGCGGCGACGCGAACCGCATCTTCATCGATACCCGCCCAGATCGGATAGAGCGTGGTGAGCCATTCGAACAGCGTGTTATCCGCGGCCAGACCCCGAGTGACCCACTGGTAGAGATGGTGATGGGTGTTCACCAGTCCCGGCGTGAGCAGGCAGCCGCGGCCATCGATGCGGTGCGTGTCCGCGCCGAGATCGGGCGCGTCACCCGCACCGACCGCGGTGATCCGGTTGCCCTGCACTGTCACATACCCGCGACGGTATTCGGTGCCGTTCGGATCGACGGTCGCCACGGCGCACCCGTCGATGACCGTCGTTGTCGTCATAGTGCCTACGGTAGCCATGCGGGCCCGGCTTCCGGGGCATCTTCCCGCTGCACAGTGGCATGGATGAGCCCGTAGGGCCGGTCATCGGCGTGAAAGACCTCGCCGTGGTTCGCGATGCCGAATCGAGCGAGGTCGTAGTCGAAATGATGCTTATTCGGCGCGGCCAGCCGGATTTCGGCGAGCACCGGAAAGGCCTCGAGTGCGGCCTTGCCCATTTCGAAGAGCGTCTGCTGCATAGCCTTCGAATGCAGCGTCGCGAAGACCTCGACCATCCGCTGCCGGACGCCCGCGTACACCGCATCCCAGTCCACGTCGGTCGTGGCGGCGAATCGCCACTGCGCGACGAGGGATGTCGCGAGCATCCGGTCGCTCGTCGGCGCGAGCACGGTAAAATCGTCGGTGAGGAAGTCGGCGAATTCCGAGCCGGTCGACTTGAGGATCACCAGATCCTTGACCCCGCCGATCACCCAGGCCTGCTGCCGCTCGCCCTTACCCGCGACCGTGACCGTCGCGGTCCGCACCTCTGGCCCCTGCCGCACCCAGGTGTGATCGTGCTCGCTTCCGTCGACGGTAACGCGCTGCCAGGCATACTCTTCGACCTCGATGCGCGCGCTGTCGACCGGTGCGATCTCGTCGACAAAATGTGCGGCGAGCGTTAGCGCATAGTCTTCGATCGGTTGCAGCCCAGGCTTTTTCGCGTACGCGTAGGCGGTCTGCTTCTGGCTATCGGTGGGCAATACCTTCGACTGGTCACCGGCGACATACGCATTGGCGAAATCGCCACGCAGCACCGTGGATACGTTCACATCGCGGATCTCGTGACGCGGCTGGTCCCGATAAATCCGGACGATGCGGTTCTCCGCCTTTCCATACCGGTTGTCGGACAGCACGATCGGTCCGGTCAGCTCCATAGCCGGCTCAGCTCCCTCGGTAGGTGGAAAAGGCGAAGGGCGACAACAACAATGGGACGTGGTAGTGCCGCTCTTCGATGACGACGAATGTGACGCAGATCTCCGGATAGAACGATTCGATCTCCCGCTCGGCGAAGTATGCGCCGGTATCGAACACCAGCCGATACGTCTCGGGTGGCAGTGAAGTACCGAGGGAAGCGATCCGGCCGTCGTCATCGGTTGTTCCGGAACCGAGCACCTCGGTGTCCCGATAGAGCACCACTGCGATACCGGCAGCCGGCGCGCCGGCGGCGGCATCGAGCACATGTGTACTAAGCGTGCTCATTCGGCATCCCCGACCAGCAGCCGCGCCAACCGAATCCGATTGATCTTCGCCAATTCCCTTCGCATAACCAGCCTTTCGGTCTCCGGATCATTTCCGAGCCGGGCACTGAGCAATTCCAGCAGCTCGTCCCCGGACTTACCGGTCGCGCACACCAGGTAGATATGGCCGAACTTCTCCTCATAGGCCAGATTGCCCTCGGCCAGCCGCACCCGCACGGCATCCTCGGCCCCGGCGACCCCGGCCTGCTCCCGCGCGGATGCCGCAGTATGGGGCCGGGCACCGATACGCGGATGTCCGTCGAGTGCGCGATCGACCTCCGCCTCCGACAATTCCGCCAGCACCGCGTCGGCAGCATCGAATACGGCATCAGTATTCGCGTACGGCCGTCCGGCGACCAGAGCCCGCGCCCATTCCGGCGAAGCGCAACACACGAGCAAGGCCGCATTCGCCTTCGCTTCGGGCAATGCGTTGAATTCCGCGAGGCCCCACCCGTCGTGTGTCATCGGACCAGCATCGAATACGACCGACCCGGTCGCCAGTCGAATAGGGATAGATCACTTCCGGCGTGTCGTCGGCGTCCGGCCGTCGACGTCACAGCACTTTTCCGTAACCCATCAGCTACGCGGCCGGGCTACCGTCTGCTCATGGCTGTATCACCCGAACCGGTCTGCGCGGGCATCGTCCTGGCCGCGGGCGCCGGGACGCGCTACGGGATGCCCAAGGCATTGGCCGAGGGCGGCGCCTGGCTGCGGTCGGCGCTAGCGGCCCTGCGCGACGGCGGCTGCGATCCGGTGATCGTGGTGCTCGGCGCGACCGGACCGTCACCGGATGCGGTCGATCTACCCAAGGGTGTCGATCATGTGTGGGCAGCGGACTGGGCGACCGGCCTCGGGGCCTCACTGCGGGCGGGTTTGCGAGCCGTCGCGCATACGCCCGCCGAGTACGTCGCGATCATGCCGGTGGATACCCCCGACGTCGGAGCCGATGTGGTCGCCCGAGTCGTCGCCGCGGCCTTCGCGGCACCGACCGGCTTGGCGCGGGCTGTGTTCCACACCACACCCGGGCATCCCGTCGTGATGTCCCACAAGCATTGGACCTCGGTGTATCAGGCAGCCGTTAGAGATTCCGGCGGGCGCACCTATTTGGCCGGTAATAACGATATGGTGTGCGTCACGTGCGACGATTTGGCGACAGGCGATGATCGTGACTTCCCGGCCACGCCGCACGCGTGAGCGGAGCTGAACAGATGCGGGACATCGTCGACGACCTATTGCGGGTGTGGCATTCGGGCCGAACAGGTGGACTGGCCACCGTCGTGCGAACTGTTGGTTCCGGACCGCTGCCGGTCGGGACATCGATCCTGGTAGATGCCAATGGCGCGGTCTACGGTTCGCTCCTCGGCGGCAGCGTCGAGTCGACAGTGATCGAGGCCGCCGCCGATGCCGCGCGCAGCGGTCGACGCGGACTGCACCGCCTCGGTGTCCCGCCGGGCGAGCCCGGATTGGACTCCGGCGGCATGGTCGATGTTTTCGTCGAGCCGTTCTCACGCCGGGACTTTCCGGAATTCCCCTCCATAGCCGCCGAAATCGCCGCGCACCGCAGGGTTAGCCTGTTCACCGTGGTGTGGAATCCGGATCCGGATCTGATCGGACAGCATCTGATCACCCCGCAGCGGCATGCGACCGAACTGGTAGCGCTGCCCGAATCCGATGTGTTCGTGGCCTCGTTCCCGCCGCCGCCACGGCTGATCATCTTCGGCGCCAACGCCTTTGCCGCAGCACTGTCCGTACAGGCCAAACTGCTCGGCTACCGCGTCACGATCTGCGATTCCCGCGACACCTTCGCAACACCCGAAGCCTTCCCGGGCGCCGAGGTGGTCGTCGACTGGCCGCACCGGTACCTGAATACGCTCTCGGCGGCGGGCGAAATCGATGGCAGCACGGCGATTGTCGTCCTCGGGCACGATCCGACGTTCGAAATCCCACTGCTCACGGTGGCACTTCGGCTACCCGAACTGGGTTACCTCGCCGCCAACGGCTCCTGGTCCGCACACCTGAGACGCATCGAGGATCTGAGGGCGGGCGGTTTCGATGACGCGACTCTGGCCCGCCTGCACTCCCCCGCCGGTCTCGATATCGGGGCACGCACCGCCGCCGAAGTCGCCGTTTCGATCGCCGCCGAACTGCTTGTCGCCCGCTCCGGAGCCGGGCGTCAGATCACCGAAAACCGGAGCGCCGAACCGCAATTCAGGGAATTCCCGGCCAGCGCCCCGGTGGCACTTTAGCGCTACTTCAGGCCAGGATTCTCCGCGTACACCTCGCGCAGCACCGAGAGGTCGAACAGCTGGTCGGCCTTGATATCGATCTTGGCATTGCGCAGTGCGGCGATATTCTGCTCGATCAACTGATCAGTCATGGTCAGCAAACCATTGGCGGTCGAATCCGCGGAAACGACGAGGCCGTTCTGCGCGGTCGCCTCCTGAGTCTGTTCGTTCAGATCGAGTTTCTGATCCTTTCCGTACACCTCGACCGCCAGGCGCCCCGATTCGGCCGGATTCGCCACCGCATCCTTCCAGCCCTTGATCTCGGCGATCAGGAAGGCCTTCAGCTTGTCGCGTTCCTTATCGATGGTGGACTGCTTGACCGTCAGGGTCTCGGCCACCAGCGGCAGGTTGTAGTCCGCGAAGAGGAAATTGACATTCTGAAATCCCTTGGCGGTCAACGTGATCGGCTCATTGGTCACATAGCTGACCCAGCCGTCGACCTCGCCGTTGGCCAGCGGGGTCGGATCGTATTGCGCGGGCACGATGGTCACATCGCTGGGCTTCATACCGTTGGCGTTCAACAGGGCGTTGAAGATCAGCTGATTGGTGTCCTGGACGCCGATCTTGCGGCCCTTCATATCCTGCGGGGTCTTGATCGGCTTGGCGGCGGAGCTGACGATGCAGAACGGGTTCTTCTGATAGGTGGTCGCGACGATCTTGGCGGGTAGGCCCTCCAGGATCGCGGGGGCGGTGGTCTGCGGGGCCGAGGTGCCGAGCCAGACCTTGCCGGTGTCCAGGCCTGCCTCGACCGAGGTGCTCGCCGCACCACCGGCAATCAGATTCACCGAACCGAATCCGGCCTCCTTGTAGTAGCCCTTCGAATCGGCGAAGTATTCGCCCGCGAATTCGATGTTCTTGAGCCAGGACAGCTGGATCGCGACGGAACCGTACTTGGATCCGTCCGCCACCGACCCGCCCGACGAGTCTTTCGAATCATCGCCGCATGCGGCCAGCAGGCTCGCGCCGCCCAATGCTGCGCCGGCCAGCGCGGAGTAACGAAGCAGGGATCGCCGGTTCAGGTGCGGCCCGAACGAAGAGCGTTGTACGGGGTTCATGGGCCGAATCTAGGGGGATTCCGTTTCGATTTCTTTACTTTGGCGTTCCGAGCACTGATTTTACGAAAACTGACCGGTCAGCGGCGGCCCGCTTCGGGCCCGAAGCGCGCCAGTACCAGATTCTCGATGACGCCGACGATCGCGTACAGCAGCACCGAAACAATGGTCACGATAACGATCGAGGCCCACAGCTTGCTGTATTGGAAGGTCGGGATAGCGCGAATCAGACTGGCCCCCAACCCGGTTCCACTACCCAACCATTCACCGAGCAATGCGCCGATCAACGCGCCGGGCACCGAGATTCGCGCCGCCGCGAAGACCGAGGGCAGGGCGGCGGGCACGGCGACCATGCGCAGCCCGGTCCAGCGGGAGCCGCCGTATGCGGCCACCAGGTCCATCGCTTGCCGCGGTGCATTGCGCAAACCGGCCATGATCATGACCAGTGCCGGGAAAAACACCACGATCGCCGCGAGCACCGTCACACCGGCCAGTCCGCGACCGAACACCAGCACGATGATCGGGGTCAGCGCCACCAGGGGCACCGAACGCAAGAGCATGGCCACGGGCATGAATGTCTGCTCGACCACCGAGAACGAGACGAACAGCGCCGCGACGACGAGAGCCGCCAGCATGCCGACGCCGAAACCGATCGCGGCGTCACGCAGGGTGATCTGCAGGTCGTCGAAGATCGCCTGGCGTGCGGTGTGTGCGCCGGAAGAGTTGAACAGGTACTTCCAGATATCGCTGGGTGTTTTGCCTACTCGGGGGCCGACTTGAGGGAAGGCCTTCAGGAAGACGTACCAGATCACCAGCATCAGCAGCAGCGCGGTGACCAGGGGGAACAGGAAGCGGCCGATGCGGGTGAGGACGGCGAGGGCGGCGGCGCTGCGCTGGGGCCGCGTGCTCGCCTCGACGGGTGGCGGCGCGGCGGCAGTCACGTTGTCCATCGGCACGAGTTCGTCGGTCATCGCACTCCTCCAAACGGGCCGCGCGCGGTCTTGCCCAACGCGCACTGCTTTGCCCGACGTACGCCAACTCGCTGCGGAGTTCCGCCGAGCGGAGTCAAATGGTGGTCGCCCACGCCGTATTCGACCGCCATATCACTACAGTCGGCGAGCAAGCTATCTGGACGCGGCGCTAGTGCGCGGCTCATCTCGCCTCCTGGCCGGTCCACGGGGTGACCAATCGAGCGACAATCGCGACAATCGCGTAGCCGAGCCCTGCGAGTGCGGCGGCAGCCAGTGCCATGCCCCAGGTGCGCGGCACGTTATAGGCGGATTGCGCGGCGGTCAGTGCGACACCGATGCCGCTGTCCACCCCGCCGAGGTACTCGCCGATGATCGCACCGAGCACGGCCGACGGGGCGGCAATCTTCAACGCCGCGAACATATTCGGCAGCGCCGCGATCGCCTGCACCCGATAGAGCTGCTGCCAGCGACCACCGCCGTAGGCGCGGATCAAGTCGAGGCTCGTGACATCGGCCGAGCGCAGTCCGGTGACCGTGCCGACCATGGTGGTGAAGAAGCAGTACATCGCCGCGAGGAATACCGTCGGGGTGCGACCGCCGAAGACCACCAGGATGATCGGCCCGAGCGCGAGCAGCGGGATGCAGTAACTGAGGATAGCGAGCTGGGTGGCCAGCGGTTCGATCCACGGGATCAGCACGATCAGGAATGCCAGACCGATGGCCAACGCATTACCCCAGATGAACCCCTTCAGCGCGCCCAGCGCAGTGATCCGGAAGTTGGGGCCGTACAGATCCCAGCCATCGGTGTACATGTTGTGCAGAACGGTCCACGGGCTGGGGATGGTGCCGCCCGCGACCTCCAGCGCCGCCAGCAGCCACCAGATCGCGACCAATCCCAAGACGCCGATCAGTCCACCGATCCGTTTCATGCCGCACCCCCTCGGCGGCGTCGGCGGCATACCACCGGCTGCCGCGGCCGATCATGCCTGACCCGCTGCCAGCCCTGGCGTGCGTGGGCCAGGCATCTGGTCAGGTCACGCGACCGCGGCTCTCGAATGCCATTCATGCCCACACCTCACGGACCGTTCCGGTTGTGCACGACCGCACTACGATTCGCTCGGCTGTATTCAGCATTCGCTCGCTGCGCTCACTCATGCGACACCGCCCTTGCCGGACTTCCCGAACAACAGCTCGGAGAGGTAGTCGTGCAACTTGTGGAATTCCGGCGTGCGCATCATCTCGGGCGTGCGCGGGCGCGGCAGATCGATCTTCACCAGTTCCAGCACCCGGCCCGGCCGCGGACTCATCACCGCGACCACATCGGAGAGGAACACCGCCTCCGCGATGCCGTGCGTAACCATGAGGGTGGTCGCGGGCTTCTCGGTCCAGATCCGCAGCAATTCCAGATTCAGCCGCTGCCGGGTCATATCGTCGAGTGCGCCGAAGGGCTCGTCGAGCAGTAGGACGGTCGGCTTGACGACCAGGGCGCGCGCAATCGAAACACGTTGGCGCATACCGCCGGACAGCTGCGCCGGTTTGGCCTTCTCGAAGCCCTCGAGGCCGACCAGCCGGACCAGATCCGCGATCAGTCCCGGATCCGGTGAAATGCCCGCGACCTGCAGGGGCAGCTTGATATTGGATTCCACCGAACGCCACGGCAGCAGCGCCGAATCCTGGAAGGCGATGCCGAGTTCGTGGCGGCTGCGCAGTTGGGCGGGCGTTTCACCGTCGATGAGCGCCTTACCCGCGGTCGGTGTCTCCAGTCCGGCCAGGATGCGCAGCACCGTCGACTTGCCGCAGCCCGATGGGCCGAGCAGGGATAAGAACGCGCCCTGTTCGGTATGCAGCTCCACCTCGTCCAGCGCCTGCACCGTCTTCCGCCCGACCCGGAATGTCTTCGTCAAACCGCTGATGTGGATGCCCGTCCCGCCAGTGGGCTCCTCGGTACCGCTCGCCGTCATGACCAAAACACTAGGAGCAGGTCGTTGCACGGATATTGCGAATCGCCACCCCAGATTGCGCAATCGTTACGTGATTTCCGATCCGCCTGCGTCGAACCCGCAGGTTGGGATGAGATAGCGACCCGCTCGGGTTACAGCGGAGGTGAACCCACTTTTCGCGCTGCTCGACGCCAAGCTGCATATCGCGGGCTCGGAGATCCTCTGGCGCGAGATCATCGGCAATGGCTTCGGTCTGGCCTCCGCGGTCGGCGGTATGCGGCGGCGGGTGTGGGCCTGGCCGATCGGGATCGCGGGCAATGCCCTGCTGTTCACCGTTTTCGTCGGCGGAATCTTCAACACTCCACAGCATTTGAATATGGCCGGACAAGCCGGGCGTCAGCTGATGTTCATCGCGGTCAGCGTGTACGGCTGGTGGAGCTGGCATCGGCATGCTCGTGCCGAAACCGGACTCGAACACCGCGGTGTCGTACCGCGCTGGGCCAGTGGGCGCGAACGGCTGGTGCTGGTGGCCGCGATGTTGGTCGGCACGGCCGCATTCGCTCGATTGTTCGCGTTGATCGGTTCCTACGGGCCGTGGGCGGAGGCGTGGATCTTCACCGGATCGGTGCTGGCGACCTACGGGATGGCACGCGGGCTCGCCGAATTCTGGCTGATCTGGATCGCCGTCGATCTCGTCGGCGTGCCATTGCTGTTGAAGGCGGGCTATTACCCGTCGGCGACGCTGTATCTGATCTATGCGGGCTTCGTCGCGTGGGGCTTCGCCGTCTGGGTGCGCACCTTGCGCGAAGCCCCTGTCGTCGCTGATCTCGTGCCTTCGCGTTCCTGAAGCTTTTTTCCCAACCTCCGATGAATCGGCGCCACGGCGCCGGTATGTATCCGCACAACCCATCGGAGGAATGCAATGAAGATGACCACGGGGCAGCGCTGGGTGCTGGCGCTGACATCATTCGCGGGCCTGATGATCGTGCTCGACGCACTGGTCGTCACGACCGCGATGCATGCGATCCAGCTCGACCTGCACGCATCGATCGGCGAGCTGGAATGGACGATCAACGCATACAACCTCAGTTTCGCCGTGCTGTTGATGGCGGGCGCGGCGCTCGGTGACCGCTACGGCCGTCGGCGGGTGCTCGTCGGCGGGCTGGCACTTTTCAGTGCGGCGTCGGCCGGATGTGCGCTGGCACCGAATCTGGGTCTGTTGATCGCCGCGCGGACGGCACAGGGCATCGGGGCCGCCGCCATCATGCCCGTGGCGGTTGCCTTGCTCTCGGCGGCTTTCCAGCCGGAGCAGCGGACCAAGGCGCTCGGATTATTCGCGGCGGCAACCGGATTGGCCACCCTCGGAGGGCCGCTGGTCGGCGGTGCGGTGGTGCAGGGCCTGGCCTGGCAGTGGATCTTCTGGTTGAACCTGCCGATCGGTGCGGTGCTGATTCCATTGGTGCGCACGCGGCTCGCCGAAAGTATGGGCGAGGCGCGCAGACTGGACTTTCTCGGAATCGCATTGGTGAGCGTCGCCGCTTTCGGGATCGTCTGGGGCCTGATTCGCGGCAATGAATCCGGTTGGACCAGTATCGAAGTCGTGCTCGCCTTCCTGGTGGGCGCGGTGGCTTCAGTCGGATTCGCGCGCTGGGAACTGCGCGTCAGCGCGCCGCTGATTCCCATGCGCTTCTTTGCCTCGCGGGCCTTCTCCGCGGGCAATGCGGTCGGCTTCCTGCTGGCCGCCTCGATTTTCAGTGGCGCGTTCTTCTTCGCCCAGTTCCTGCAGATCGTGCAGCAGCAAGGTCCGCTCGGCGCCGGACTGCGGTTGGCGCCGTGGACGGTCACCCTGTTCCTGGTGGCACCAATCGCAGGCAAGCAGGTCAACCGGTTCGGTGAGCGTCCGTTGGTTGTCACCGGTTTGCTCATGCAGGCCGTCGGTTACGGGTGGATTGCTCTCACCGCTGGGCCGGACCTGCCGTACGCGGCGATGATCGCGCCCTTCGTCGTCTCCGGCATAGGCGTGTCGATGGCGATTCCCGCCGCACAAAGTGCGGTACTGCGCGCCGTTCCGATGCCCGCCGTCGGGGCGGCATCGGGCACCTACAACACTCTGCGCCAACTTGGCGGCGCCTTTGGAATCGCGGTTCCGGCAGCGGTTTTCGCGGCCGTAGGCGGCTTCGCCAGCGCTCGGGCCTTCAGTGACGGTTTCGCCGCCGCCATCGGGACCGCTGCCCTGCTTGCGCTCCTGGGCGCCGCGATCGGCCTGCTGATTCCGGCCGGTACGCCCGCACCGAACACCATGTCGGCCGACCCTACGGGCACACCGAGCGACGGGGTTGCCTCCGACTTGGCGGCCGATACGGGGGTGAAGGCATGACCAGCGCCACAGATTCCTCGGTAGGTTGTGCACCCATGACGGTCAGTGCGGATTTCGCGGCGCGCACCGCGCCCTACCGGCCCGAACTGCTCGCGCACTGCTATCGGATGCTCGGCTCGATTCACGACGCCGAGGATCTGGTTCAGGAGACGATGCTGCGGGCCTGGCGCTCGGCCGACCGTTATGACGAACAGCGCGCGTCGCTGCGCACTTGGCTGTATCGGATCGCCACCAACGCCTGCCTGACCGCGCTCGAACAGCGCGGCAGGCGGGCGCTGCCCACCGGACTTGTCGGGCCCAGCGAAACCTTGGTCACCAAACCGCAGCGTCATCCCGAAATCCCTTGGCTGGAGCCGATTCCCGACGCACTACTCGGCACCGCGTCCGACGATCCGGCAACCGTGATCGCGGCCCGCAGCGGCATCCGCCTCGCATTCATCGCGGCCCTGCAGTACCTACCCGCCCGACAGCGCGCGGTCTTGATCCTGCGCGACGTACTCGCCTGGTCCGCAGCCGAGGTCGCCGACCTACTCGAAACCTCCACCGCCGCAGTCAATAGCGCACTGCAACGCGCCCGCGCCCAATTGGAGAAAGACGCCCCCATGCTCGACCGCATCTCGGAATCGTTGAGCCCGGACGAACGCGCGATGATCGACCGCTACGTAACCACCTTCGGCAACGCCGACATGGCTTCTTTCGCCAAGTTACTGCGCGACGATGTAGTCCTCGAAATGCCGCCCGCCCTCCTCTGGTTCGCGGGCCGCGCCCACGTCGTCGCCTTCTTCACCGACAGATGTGGTTCCACCCCCGACCTCTGGCGCGCAATCCCGACCTCCGCCAACACCCAACCCGCCATCGCCTACTACCGGCGCGACCAAAACGACACCTACCAGGCACATTCCATCCACCTACTCACCCTCCGCGACGAAGCCATCGACCGAATCACGGTCTTCCTCGACGCCACCCTCTTCCCGGGCTTCGGGCTCCCTACCACCCTCTGAACAGAGGAGGCGAAGGGACAACGCCGAGCCTGTTCTCCGCGAGCGGATGCCGAAATTTGCGGCGGTATCGCCAGTGGTGAACGGCGCCTTTCAAGCGGCGCACCTGGCCCGATCACGCAGTGCCGTGACAGCGGGAAGGACGCGAGTTGCGGTATTGCGCAGTGCGATTCCGGCCTTCGTCGCCGGTATGAGCATCGATGCCGCGGTGGCCACGCCATTGAGTTTGGGGTCGACCAGCACCCGGTGCCGGGTCTCGTAGCGCTGGAACGCGGCCTGGTGGTCCTCCGGTGCGCCCGCCAGTTCCTCCGCCAACGTGTACGCCCCGGCGATCGCGAGGGTGGAGCCGTCGCCGAACAGTGAGACGCAGGATGCGGCGTCACCGAGCAGCGCGATGCGTCCGTGCGACCAGCGCGGGAGTTCACCCTTGCTGACGGCGTCGAAGAACAGGTCGTCGGTGTCGCGGACGCGGTCCAGCAATTCGGGAACCCGCCAGCCCTGGTCGGTGAAGGCCTCGATGACCAGGCGCTTGTGCAGTTCGATGTCGCGATGGTCGAAACCGGGAACCCCCTTGTGCCGGAACATGAATGCCGCGAGGGCGCGACCCTTCGTCGGGTGCACCGACAGTGCCCGTCCCGGCGTGTTGTAGATGAGGACTTCGCGGTCGCTGCCGAATGGCTCATCGACTCGGATGGTCGCGATGTAGATGCCCATGTGCCGGACGAATTCGGATTCATCGCCGAAGGTCAGGCGGCGCACCACCGAATGCAGGCCGTCCGCGCCGATCACGAAGTCGAAGCGGCGCGGATCGGCATGTTCGAAGGTGACATCGACGCCGTCGGTGTGCTGGGTCAGGCCGGTAATGGTATCGCCCCACAGGAATTCGGCGCTGTCGCGGCTGGCGTCGAGCAGGATCGCGGCGAGATCGGCTCGAGGGATCTCGACCTCGCGGTCGCCCGCCGATCCCTGGAAGGCCTTCAGATCCATCCCGGCGATGCGGCGGCCGCTCGCGTTGACGAAATTCATCTGGGACACAGCGGAATTCGCAGCGCGCAGGTGCGGCATGATGCCCATGCGCTCGGCCACATCGATGGCAGGTCCTTTTACGTCGACCGGATTGCCACTCGAGCGTTGGCCTGTCGCCCGCTCGACCACCGTGACCTGGAAGCCGCGGTCGGCCAGCCAGTACGCCAGGGTCGCACCGCCGATGCCCGCGCCGGAGATCAGAACCGTCTTGTTCATGACAACACCTTTCGATTAAGTGGACGAATTTCGTCCGGTTAATGGGGAGCGTACAGTAAGCGGAAGGATTTCGTCCACTTGAACTCGGAGGTGAGGGCGACGACCGGTCCGAAGAGGGCTGATGCCAGGAACAACCGGGATCAGATCATTGCCGCGACGCTGGTGACCTTCCGTGAGCAAGGTGTCGATGTGCCGATGAAGGAGATCGCGGATCGGGCGGGTGTGGGTGTCGGCACGCTGTATCGGCACTTCCCGGATCGGGATGCGTTGATCGCCGAGACTGCCCAGTCCTACCTCGCGGAACTGGCGCAGATGGCGGCGACCGCATTGGAGCAGGAGGATGCGGCGTGGCCCGCGCTTGCGCGGTTTCTGCACGAATGTGCGCAGCGACGGGTCGGGGCGCTCGCATCGGCGATCGAGCCGAATCTGCACGCCGAGATACAGGCCGATCCGCGGTTGCACGAGGTGCGAGGGCGGATTGTCGAATCGGTCTCGCGGATGACCAGGCAGGCGCAGCAGGCCGGTGCTATGCGCGCCGATATCGAGCCCGGCGAGGTGGCCGGGCTGATGACCTTGCAGATCTACACCCGGCCCGGTGAGTCGTATGCGGACGCGGTCCGTCGGGTGGTCGATCTCGTGCTCGATGGATTGCGGGCGCGGTGATGAAGGTGTCCGACTTGGTAATACGGCGGCCGAATCTCTACGGTCGGCACGTGCCTGTGCTCAGATTGTTCGCGTGCGTGGAAATCCAGCAGGTCGCTCGCGTGGACGGGAAGGCTTGACATGACCGGACCGACGGACCGGCCGCAGCGATGGAACCGACTGCTGGAACTGCTCGCCGACACCGGGCGGCTTTCGGTAGAGGAGGCCGCCGAACGCCTCGGGGTTTCCACGGCGACGGTACGCCGCGACTTCACCGCACTCGCCGAACAGCAGTTGGCGACCAGGACACACGGCGGTGTGGTCGCGACTTCGGTCGCCTACGACCTGCCCGCGCGCTACCGGCAGGGCGCGGATGAGCCGAAGCAGCGGATCGCCGAACACGCTGCGGGACTTATCGAACCGAGTGCGGTAGTCGGAATGAACGGTGGCACAACGACGACCGCCGTGGCACGCGCATTGGCCGGACGAACCGATTTAGCCAATGCCGCCGGTGACCCACTGACCATCGTCACCAACGCGCTCAATATCGCGGGCGAGATGGTGTTGCGGCCACATATGCGCACAATCGTGCTCGGCGGGGTGGCGCGCCGGGAGTCCTATGAGTTGCATGGACCGTTGGCCGAGCGAGCACTGGCCGAATTGCGTTTGGACGCACTGATTCTCGGGGTCAATGCGATTTCCGCCGAGGGCGGCGCGCAGTGTCGGCATATCGATGAAGCCGGGGTGACCACCGAGATGGTCCGGCGGTCCGGTCAGGTGACGGTCGTCGCCACCGCGGACAAACTGGAGCGCTCAGCGCTGGCCCGGATCTGCGGGATCGAGCAGGTCGATGTGCTGGTGACGGATTCGGATGCGGATCCGGCCGCGGTGGCGACGATTCGAGCTGCCGGGGTTCGAGTGGACGTGGTTTAGCGCGGCGGGGACTTCGAAGTCCCGGATAGGCGTCAGAGGAACGCCAGGAGGTGGCGAGCGGTCTGCTCCGGGGCTTCCTCCGGCAGGAAATGTCCGACGTCGAGCGGACCACCACGGACATCGTCCGCCCAGCGGCGCCATACCTCCAGCGGCCTATGCCAACTGCCGACAGCGCCTGTGGCACTCCACAATACGAGCAGCGGACATTCGATCCGCCGCTGCCCGCGGTCAGCCTCGTCATGCGCATAATCGAGGGTCGCGGCGGCCCGATATTCCTCGCAAATCGCATGCACGGTATCCGGGTCGCGGAATTTCGCGATGTATTCCGTACGGATTTCATCCGAGAAAACACCGGGATCCTCGGCCCAGCTATCGAGCATATGATTCACCAGAATCGCCGGATCACCGACAATGAGCCGTTCCGGAATCGGTGCCGGTGCGGCGAGGAAGGACCACACCCAGAATCCGAGGCTGAAGTCCATATCCGCCGCACGGAAGCTGTCAGCGGTCGGCACGATATCCAGAACCGCCAGACGCGTAACGATTTCCGGATGATCCAGCGCCATGCGATACGCGCACTCGCGCCACGATCATGACCGACCACGCTGAACCGATCATGGCCGAGGCTCGCCATCACCTCGACCTGTTCGGCGGCGATGGCCCGCATGCTGTGCGGACTGTGGTCCGGCCGACTCGGCGGCGAGGCGCTGTCGCCGAATCCCCGCAGATCCGTTGCCACGATGGTGAACCGCTCGGCCAACCGCGACGCGACCTTATGCCACATGAGGTGTGTCTCGGGTATCCCGTGCAGTAACAAGACGGGCGGCCCGTCACCACCACGCCGCCCATGCACGCGACCCTCGGCGGTCTCGATATCGAATTCGACGAATCCCTCGAACACCATTGCTCTCACTAT
The DNA here is from genome assembly GCF_044458825.1 of Nocardia sp. NPDC050412. Classification (NCBI taxonomy): domain Bacteria; kingdom Bacillati; phylum Actinomycetota; class Actinomycetes; order Mycobacteriales; family Nocardiaceae; genus Nocardia; species Nocardia sp. NPDC050412. The sequence goes on along the minus strand of NZ_JBITIJ010000010.1, from coordinate 131,963 downwards.
AACGGTTGGGCCCAAACCATTTTGGTTCGCTGATCAGTTCAACGCAAGTCCAGAATTCACGAAATACGCGATCTCCTCGCATATTTCATCCAGCGCCACCTCGGTGTCGGGATGTGTGGTCCGCACCAACTCCTGGGCCAGTGAATTCACCGCACCGATCACCGCGAGTGCGAACAGATCGAATCGCCGCGCCTTGGTCTCGCCGCGCTCGACGGCTCGCTCCGCCTCGCTGATCAGCAGTGATGAGAGCAGGCGGCGCTGCTGCCTGCGCCAATCCTCCACTGCCGAACTGACGCCGACGACTTCGACATAACACACTCGCGCCGAACGATGATCGGCACAAGTCACCTCGAGATAGGCGCGGAAAGCATCGACTACCCGTGTGGAAAGCGGTTGTCCTGCGGTCTTTGCCATACTTTCCAGCGCACGTTCGACCGCATGCGAGGTAATGCGATTGACCAGTGCGATCAACAATGCCTCGCGACTACCCATATCCTCGTAGAAACTGCGCGTGGAAACATTCGCGACGGCGCACAGCCGTTCGATCGAGGTGGCCGCATAGCCCTGGGTGCCGAATAATTCCAGCGCGGCATCGATGAGTCGTGCCTGCCGCTGGGCTACCCGCTGTTGCTTGGACAGCCCGCCGTAACTGCGGCCCTCCTTGGGTTGATCATCCTGCCGTGCCACGGATTCGATGCTACCGGTCGGAAGCGCCTACCCCGGGCCACGGACATCGCAACGACTTACTTGACGCTGCCCGCGGTAAGCCCCGCGACCAGTCGCTTCTCGATGAACGCGAACAGGATGACCACCGGAACGATGCCAACAGTCGAGATCGCGAAGACGTACTGCCACGCCGTGTCGTACTGCCCGACGAACTTTGTCAGCGCCACCGAAAGCGGCTGATTCTCGGGGGTGGTCAGCACCACCAGGCTCGCCGCGAATTCGTTCCAGCAGGCCACCACAACGAAAATCGTCGCGGTGACAATGCCCGGCCAGACCAGCGGCAGACTCACCCGGATCAGGATCTGCCAGCGACCCAGACCGTCGAGCTGCGCGGCCTCCTCGATCTCCACCGGGATGGCGGCGAAGAAGCTGTGCAGAATCCACACCGCGAACGAGAGGTTGAATGCGGCGTTCACCAGGATCATGGCCAGCCAGGTGTCATTGATGCCGAGGGTGAAGAACTCTCGGATCAGGCCGGTGACCAATACCGTCGGCTGCAACATCTGGGTGACCAGCACCAGCGCGAGGAATATCGCGCGTCCCGGGAACTTGTGCCGCGCCGTGTAATACGCGGCCGGGATGGCCACGAAGAGCACCAGCAAAGTGGCGCAGACCGAGATGATGATCGTGCTCGCCAAGTTGTACGGCAGCGGCGTCTCCGGGGTATCCCACATGGTGGCGTAGTTGTCCGGATGCCAGGTCTCGGGCAGATATGTCGGCGGGATGCGCAGGATTTCGGCGCGGCTCTTCAGCGAGCCGAGCACCATCACCACGAACGGGGTCAGGAAGATGACGGCAAGCACCACCCCGACCGCGGTGAGTTCCCATCGCCGCCGCCGAGATCGGCCGGTCGGGGCCTCGGCAACCGTGGTGTCCGGCGGGATTTCCACACCTTCGATGTGAATGTCGGCCTGTGTCGTCATGCGTCCACCTGCTGGGTCGGCTTGATGACCTTCACATAGATCGCGATGATGACCACGATCAGCGCGAAGTTCAACACGCTCATGGCGGCAGCGGTATCGAGCTGTTGATTCTGTCGAATCAGCTTGAACGTCAATGTCGTTGTCGTATCCGCACCGAAGCCCGCGATGCTGCCGGTGATTACCTGCAGAATGGGCAGCGAGTTGAACACATTGATGATGTTGATGATCGTGGCCACCGCAATCGCCGGACGCAGTTGCGGCAGTGTGAGGTACCGATAGCGCTGCCACGCACTGGCGCCGTCCACCCGTCCCGCCTCATCGATCTCGGCCGGAATCGATTGCAGCCCAGCCAGAATCGTGTAGGTGGTGAACGGGATCGAGACGAAGACCGCGACACCGATCGCCACCAGAAAGGCTGGCGTCGGCTGCTTGGTGAAGCCGTAGCCGCGGTCCAGTAGCCCGATATCGACCAGGAACCGGTTGGCGATGCCGACATCGGGATCGAGCATGTAATAGAAGATGGTCGTCGTCATCACGACCGAGGCCGCCCACGGCACCAGAATCGCCATGCGCACCAGGGTGCGTCCCGGGAAATCCTTGTTCAGGAACTGCGCGAGCCCCGCCGAGAGCACCAGGGTGATCAGCACGACGCTGACCACCCAGACCACGGTATGCGCCAATACCGATCCCAATTCGCTGATATCGAAGAGGTTTCGGTAATTGGCCAGTCCGGCGGGACCGCGGTCCTGCCCGTAGGCGCTCAGGTCCCGGGTGCTGGTCCAGACCATATAGCCGACCGGGAACGCGACGATGGCCGCGATCAGCACCAGGGACGGCCCGATCCAGGGGACGGCCCGCAGTGTCGAATTCTTCCCCGCGAGTACCCGGGTAGCTCCGTTCAATTTGCGACCCTCCCGGGGCCCTCTGTGGTCACGCTGTGCTACCTCCTCCGGGCTCGTCGCTCGGGCCGCTGGGCGCCCCACGTTATTTCGCTGCTTCCTGAATCCGCTGCAACACCTGAGCCGGGTCCGCACCCTGCGCGATGGTGCCCATCTGCTGATGCATGGCACCCTGCGCGGCAGCCCAGTTCGGGTTATTGCTCGGGTAGAACTTGGCCACCGGCAGGGTCGCCGCGAAGGCCTTGGTCACCGGATCGTCGGCGAGCACCGCGGTGGCACTGGTGGTGATCGGGATGAAGTGCTCGTTCTTGACGAAGTTCGAGTACACATTCGCCGAGTAGAAGAAGTCGAGGAACTTCTTGATCGTCTCGGCCTTCTTGCCGTCCTTCTTGAAGGCCATCAGGTGATCGGCCACGCCGAGCGTGACCGGCGCACCGTCCTTGGTCGGCGTAGGCGCGGTGGCGTACTCCAGACCCGGATTCTTATCGGCGATCTGGGCGATGGTGGGCGGCAGGCCCTCGATCATCCCGATCTTGCCCTGGATGAAGGAATTGATGACGTCCTTGCGGTTTGTCGCACCCGGATTCGGCTGGGTGACACCGGCATCGAAGATCTCCCGCATGGCCTTGACCCCCTCCAGATTCTGCGGGGTATCCACGGTGATCTTGTCGCCATCGGACCAATTGCCGCCCGCACCGAAGGTCCACAGCGACGTCTCGGCCTGCGATTCCTCACTGCCCAGCGGCAAGCCGTAGCCGGAGACACCGCCGCCGAGCGCCTGGATCTTCTTGGCGGCATCGGTCAACTCGGCCCAGGTCTTGGGCGGCGTGCTCACCCCGGCCTTCGCGAAGAGGTCGGTGTTATAGAACAGGGTGCGGGTGGAGGCGAACAGCGGCATCGCATACTGCGTGCCGTTCAGTGAGGCGTTCTTGGCGAAGCCTGGCTGCACGTCGGACAGCACATTCGGGGAAACGACCTCGGAGACCGGATAGAGCATGCCGTCCCCGGCGAAGCTGGCGTAGGCGTCGATATTCAGCAGATCCGGGGTGGTGGACTTGGACTGCAGTTTGGTCTTCACCACATCGTTGATCGACTCCCAGGACTCCATCTGCAGATTGACCTTGTAGTCCGGGTTCTGCTTCTGGAAGTCGTCGATGATGTGGTCCCATAGCGCCTTCGTGCCATTGGCACCGTCGCTGTAAGTGGGAGCAAGGAAGTTGATCGTCTTGTCGGAATCGGCCGAATCCTTGGAGCCGAAACCGCAGGACGTGACGGCGAGCGCGAGGCCGGTGACCAGCGCGATCCCCGCGAGGACACCGTGGAGGGGTCTTTTCACGAGCTGAACCTTTCAAATTTTCACTCCGGGCGCTACCGCACCGCCGATGATGGAGCGAACGAATCGACTGTGCTGGCCCTTTCGAGCGACCTGCATGCAGTCGCTACGGATAGGCTAGACCTAAGAATGATCATATGTGACTGATTCGCTCGTAAATTTGACATGAACGATCATTCGGGGCGATTCTGTTGTGGTGCCGATCTCCGCTCGCCCCACCCCCGTGACTCATCTGGCCGCCGAAGTCGCCACCCAGCCCGACGACTGGGTCCGCGCCGAGACCACCGCCGCCGAACACCGCGCCGTACTGCCCCAACCGGGCGAGCGCGTCGCCGTTATCGGTTGCGGCACCTCGCTGTTCATGTCCCGTGCCATCGCGGCACTGCGCGAGAGTTCGGGCCAGGGCATAACCGATGCCTGGCCCGCGAGCGAGGTCCGCGCCGGTCGCGATTACGACCGCTACCTCGTCATCTGCCGCTCCGGCACTACCACCGAGGTGGTCGATGCGATGCGGGCGATACCGACCCGGATTCCGCGCACGGTCATCTGCAGCAGTCCGGGCACCCCGGTGCTCGACCTGGGCGATCCGATTCTGATCGACGAGGTCGACGAGCAATCGGTGGTGCAGACCCGCTTCGCCACCACCGCGCTGGCGATCCTGCGCTGGCATCTGGGCGCGGATCTGCGTCCGGCCATCGAACAGGCCAGGGCCGTACTCGCCGAAGCCCCGGCGACAGCACTGGCCGACGTGCGTCGTGCCGAGCAGATCAGCTTCGTCGGGATGGGTTTCGCGGCCGCTATCGCTGAGGAGGCGGGGCTCAAGCTGCGCGAATCCTGCCAGTCGTGGACCGAGTCGTATCTGCAGACCGAATACCGGCACGGCCCGATCAGCATCTCCACCCCCGGCCGCGCCGTGTGGGCGTTCGGGCCGCTCGTCCCCAATTTCGCGGAAGATGTGGCGGTCACCGGCGCGCACTTCGAACACCGCGATATCGATCCGATGGCCGATCTGGTCCGTGTGCACCAACTCTGCGTGCTGCGCGCCGCCGACCAAGGACTCGACCCGGACCATCCGCGCAACCTGAACCGTTCCGTCGTTCTGGATCGATGACCGGTCACTACCAGCAACTACTGTGCGGATATGGGAACGGAACAGCCCCCGGTCACGGCCTTGACCGATGATCTGCTGGTGCTCGGCCTCGATGTCGGCGGCACCACGATGAAGGGCGAGGTCACCGACGCCGCGGGCATGGTGCTCGCCGCGGGTGTGGTGGCCACGCCCCAGGGCGAGGCGGCCTTCGAAACCATCGGGGCACTCGGCGACCAGTTGCTCGCCGAGTTGACCGATGACCAGCGCGATCGCGTCGCACGCGCGGCGGTACTGCTGCCGGGCATTGTCGATCCGGTCCGTTCGATCGCGGTATTCAGTAGCAATGTCGGTTGGCGTGATGTGCACATCGGTGATCGGTTCACCGGTCGCTGGGGTATGCCGGTGCTGATCGAGCACGATGTCGCGGTGGCGGGCTGGGCCGAATGGCGGTTCGGCGCCGGGCGCGGTCACGATGACGTCTGCGTGGTCATTCTGGGCACCGGTATCAGCGGCACCCTTTCCGTCGGTGGCCGTTTGATGCGCAGCGCCTATGGACAGACCGGCGAATACGGCCATATCCCGGTTCGGCATGCGGACGGATTGCGCTGTCCATGCGGCAATATCGGCTGCGTGGAGACCGTGGCATCGGGTGCGTCCATCGCCCGGGCCTATGCGAAACGCACGGGACACGAAACAGCCAGCGCAGCCGATGTTTTCGCAATACTGGATACCGATTCCGACGCCAAAGCCGTCGTCGACGAAGCGATCAGCGCACTCGCCGACGGACTGCTCGGCCTCATCCACGCGGCCTGCCCCGAACTGATCATTCTCGGCGGCGGCTTGGCCGGGGCCGGAGCCGCACTCACCGAGCCCCTGCACCACACCATCGCCGAACGCCTGCGCGTGGTGCCCGCACCGAGAGTGGTGCTCGGCGAGTTCGGTGCCCGCGCGGGGCTCATGGGTGCGGCCCTGTTCGCCAGACAGGGAGCGCTCACGTGACTCGCGTCGAGACGGGTGCGCGTCCAGCGCGTCGGCTGCGGCGCATCCAGCCGATGGTTTCGCTCGCACGCTGCGAAACGCGCGTCGCCGATATGGCGCTGGCCCGAGCCCATACGAGGGTGCCCGCATGAGTCTCGACATTCGCGGCCGGATCGTATCGGCGACATCCGAATTCGACGACGGCGTCGTGTCCGTACGCGCAGGCCGGATCGATCGGGTGCAGTCACTCGCGGACTGGATTGCCGCACATCCGGATTCGACCGTGCCGCCGTTTTCCGGCACTGTACTGCCCGGCCTCGTCGATATTCACAACCACGGCGGCTTCGGCCACCGCTTCGACACCGTCGACGGCGACGAAGCCCGCGCGGCCGCCGAATTTCATCACGAGCACGGCTCCACCACCGTGCTCGCCAGCGTTGTCACCGGCGCCCCGGCCGATATGATCGCGCAAGTCGCCACACTGCGTACGCTTGCCGCGGACGGCACCATCGCCGGAATCCATGCCGAGGGACCATTTCTGGCCGCCGCACGGTGCGGTGCACAGGATCCCCGATATCTGCGCGCCCCCGATCTGGAGCTGACCGAACGCCTGCTCGCCGCCGCCGACGGCCATCTGCGGGTCATGACGATCGCCCCAGAGCTGCCCGGATTCGACGAGGTAGCCCAACGTCTTTCCGACAGCGACGTGGTGGTGTCGCTCGGCCACAGCGATACCGATTTCACCCGGTTCCGACAGGCCCTGCGACCCAATGGGTTCGGCAATCTGGTCACGCACTTGGCGAATGGAATGCCGCCACTGCATCACCGAACGCCAGGCCCGGTGGCCGCCGCACTCGTCGCCGCGGCGCAGCGCCAGGTCGTCGTCGAGCTGATCGGCGATGGAGTACACGTCGACTCCGGTTTCGGCGCATTGGTTTTCGCGACCGCACCCGGACAGGTCGCGCTGATCACCGATGCGATGCAGGCCGCGGGGATGCCCGACGGCGAATATCAGCTGGGTCCGCAAGTTGTCCGCGTCGCCGATGGCGTGGCCCGGATATCCAATGGATCCATCGCGGGCGGCACCGCACACCTCCTGCGCTGCCTCGCCTGGGCGGTCCGAGAATGCGGTGTGCCGTTGCGCGAGGCCGTGATTGCCGCCACTTCGGTACCGGCCGCGGCAGCGGGACTGACCGATGTGGGCGACTTCAGGACCGACCATTTCGCCGACCTGCTGATAGTCGATGACAATCTACAGTTGCGCCGGGTGCTCAGACGTGGACAGTTGTTGACGTGATCCTCACCGTGACAATGAATCCCGCCTACGACATGACCTACCGGGTAGAGCATTTCGAGCGCGGCCAGGCCCATCGGGTCCGTTCGGTCGAACAGCGCATCGGCGGCAAGGGCATCAATGTGACACGGGTGCTCAATCAGATCGGAAAATACGCCAGGGCGACGGGTTTCTCCGACCATGCCTTCGCGGCCGCAGCCGAGCTGGAGATGCCGGTCGACTTCGTGCACGCACTGCCCTGGGTTCGGCGCACTGTGGTGATCAGCGAATCCGGTGACGGAACCGCGACCGCACTGTGGGAACCGGGCGCGCGGGTCTCGAATCCACATGCTGCCGACCAACTCTCGGTTCGCGTGGCAGGCATGCTGCCCGATATCAACGGCCTGGTCATCTCCGGATCACTGCCGGGCGGTATCGCCCACAGCCTGCCCGCCGAAATCGCGCGCACCGCCATCGCCGCCGGTGTCCCGACCATCTGCGATGTCGACGGTGAGGCATTGCGCCTGGCCGCGCAGGTCCCCGGCATCGTGCTGATGCCGAATACCGAAGAGCTGGAACGGCTCACCGGACGCGTACCGGTGACCCCGGACGAAGTCGTCACGGCCGCATTGCCGCTCATCGAACGCGGAGTGCGCGCTGTCATCGCCACCCGCGGCGCCGAGGGCATGGTCGTGGTCACCGCCGATGGCGCGTGGTCAGCGGTGCTGCCCGAAGCGCTCGCCGGAAATCCCACCGGCGCGGGCGATTCCGCGACCGCCGCGGTGATCGCGGCGCTGTCGGATGCGAAGGACACCCCGGACTGGCCCGCTGTGCTGGTCGACGCCGTAGCCACCTCGGCCGCCGCGGTCGTCATCCCCGTCGCCGGTGAAATCGACCGCCGCGTACGCACCCAGATCGCACCGACGGTGATTGTCGAACGACTAGCCACCCCGCAGGAGACCTCCCCATGACATCGAGACCCGTAGCGGACCTGATCGCGGCCGCCCGCCCGGGCGGACTCGGCGCCTTCAATGTGATCACCATCGAACATGCCGAGGCCATCGCCGCAGCCGCCGAGACGGCGAAACGGCCGGTGCTGCTCCAACTTTCGCAGAATACGGTGCACTACCACGGCACTCTTGCCCCGATCGCGTCGGCCTGCTTGCGAATTGCCGCTGACAGCAGCGCGGATATCGCCGTACACCTGGACCATGCCACCTCGTTCGAACTCGTCCGCGCCGCGGTCGACCTCGGCATCGGCTCGGTTATGTTCGACGGTTCCACCCTCGATTACGCCGAAAATGTCGCCGCCACCGCCGATATCGTCCGCTGGTGCCACGACCGCGATGTCTTCGTCGAGGCCGAACTCGGCGAGGTGGGCGGTAAGGATGGTGCCCACGCCCCTGGTGTTCGGACCGATCCGGATGAGGCCGTCGAATTCGTCGCGACGACCGGCGTGGACGCCCTCGCCGTGGCCGTCGGCTCCTCGCACGCCATGCAAAGCCGCACGGCCGAACTCGATAACGACCTGATTGCCCGACTAGCCGCGAAAGTTCCCGTCCCCCTTGTACTGCACGGATCCTCCGGCGTCCCCGATGCGGGTCTGAGTGCCGCCGTCGCGCACGGAATGACCAAAATCAATATCGCCACCAGGCTGAATGTCCTTGCCACCGAAGCGATCCGGACGGCGCTCGCGGACAATCCCACCATTGCCGATCCGCGCAGGTACCTGCGGCCCGCCCGCGATGCGATCCGGTCCGAGGTGGAACATCTGCTGCGGGTGCTGGCCCGGTAGCTCGCACCGACCCCGGAAAATTATGGGCAGCCGACGGTGAACAGCGATGATACGATGGATTGCCTTTAGTTTAGCTAAGGATTTGCTGTCCGCTCGAGCTGTATCACCTGATGAAGGAATAACAACTCCATGGCTGTCATCCTGCAAACAGGAGAACAGCGCGCTGCCGGTGTGGGGACGCAGCCCAAGGTCTCGCACAAATCAACGCTCAGTGCCGCAATAGTATTCGCCTCCCTGTCCATCGGCGCCTGGCTGCTATTTCTGCGGCCCAACTGGCAGATGTACTGGCACCAAGTCGATCTCCAGGTCTATATGTGGGGCGGTGCGGCCGCGGCGACTCATCCCGCACTGCTGTACGACGGCCGCGGACCGCTCGGCCTGCCCTTCCTGTATCCCGTCTTCGCCGCGTGGATCTGTGCCGAACTGTCGCGATTCCCGATCAACTACATCGGGACCGGCGTCACGGTGCTCACCATGGTGTCACTGTTCGTGAGCGTCTGGAGCGCCGCCAGACTTCAGCGAATCCGCCGTGGAACCGGTTTGCTGGCATTGAGCATCGCCGTAACCGGCGCCGCGATCTGGTTGGAACCTGTCCAGCAGACGTTCCGGTTCGGTCAGCTCAGCGCGATCCTCATGGCCTTGGTCCTGGCGGATCTCGCCATGCCCGAGCAGAGCCGATATCGGGGCATCCTCATCGGCATCGCGACCGGACTGAAGCTGACCCCGGCGGTCTTCATCGTCTATCTGCTCATCACCCGCCAGTTCCGGGCCGCCGCGACGGCCGCCGCGACCTTCGGCGCCACGGTGGCGATCGGCTTCTGGTACCGGCCGACCCAAGCGCTGCAGTTCTGGACCACGACCACGACCTCGCAGAACCGCATCGGCTTCGCCTATGTGCAGAATCAGTCGATCAACGGCATGTTCGGCCGCCTGGAATGGTCGACCTGGAACGACACCACATCCTCGTTCGTCTGCGCCGGACTGCTCGCGCTGGCCGGAATGGCGGCGGCGCGGATCGCCCACTTGCGCGGTGACGAATTGTTGGGCGCACTGCTCGCGGCCACGGTAATGCTGCTGGTCTCGCCGATTTCCTGGACCCACTACTGGGTGTGGATCGCCCCCGCCCTGTTGTGGGTAATCCATGTGCTGCGCCACCGTCCGCTCGCCGTCCGGATCGCCGTACCCACGCTCATCTATCTGTTCGTATTCGCCTGGCCGCTGCGGTCCGACCGGTTCGGCGCATGGGATCCGGAGCTGCCGCTGCTGCCGCAGGGGCTGATCTGGCAGGTACCGCAGACCGAGGGCCGCGAATTCCGTTGGACACTATGGCAATTCCTGCTCGGTGATTCGTATACCCTGCTCGCCACCATCGCGCTGATCGCCGCGATCGTCTGGCTGATTCCGCTCCGGCCGACCGCTGCGCAGCTGCCCGACGAGGAGTTCGCGGACCGGCGGCGCGAGCGAGGGGTGGGCGCCGCCGGTCGGCGGGAAGACGGTCCGAGCAGTGAACCGCCGGGGTCGAGCGAATTGGAAGCCGTGGGGTAAGGCCCCATTGCTGGAAGCCGCTTCTCGTTCGCCGACACCGATCATCCTGCTCCGATCACCTCGAGAATGCCGGCAATCCAGCTGTGAATCGTCTGGGAACCGATCAGACCGCGCTGCCGCCGGACGGCTAGGCCAGCCGCTGCCGCTCGCACCCGACGGAACTCGATCGGCCGTGCGCTAGCCGGCCGTTGGATCGGCAGATTCGGGATCGGTCAGTGGGGTCGCCAACGGCCAGCCGCCCGCCGCCAGATGTGAAGCGACCCTGGCGATATCGTGCGCGTCCGGCTGCTCCTTCGCCATCCGCGCGATCGCCGCCTCGATATCGGCGTGGCTGATCTCGCTGTCCGGATTGGAGTCAACCAACTCCTCGGCGATCGCCACCACCTCGTAATCGGTCAGATGGCGGTGCAGCACCGCGAACAGGGCCACATAGTCCGACCGCGGAATCCCCTGTGGATAACCGGCGCGCAACCAGCCGATCACCCGGCCGAGCAGATTCGGCCGGACCTGAGCGGATTTCGCTGGATCAGTCACGATTTCGCCCTCCTCATGCTCCGAACAGATGAATACCGAATTGAGCGGCCAGGAAGGCCTTCGCGGTGTACAGAATTCCGGTGACAATCGCGGCCAGGATCAACGCGAAGCAGGCGTAGGCCCCAACCAGTGCCGGGTAATTGCGCTGGGCGGCGCCACCTTCCGCGGGCACAGTATCGGCGACCGACCAGAGCCGCACCCCGACGGCGAAGACGATCGGCAGTCCGGCGCCGAGCAGCAGACCCGCGACGGTCACCTTCCATAGCGCGTTCAGATTCGTGACGAGTGTGTGCACGATGTGACTCCTCAGACCTGGGCCGAACGACTATTGGGTCCCGGCGCGGGCGCATTAGGTCCCGGCGCGGGCGATCCGTCGGGCGGCGCGAGCCCGTCCTCTGCGACCGGCGCGGTGTTCTTCGCAACCTCGGCGTCGGAGTCCGGCGTGTCGCCCGGCCACTCATTGACATTGGTGGTGTCCACCGGATCCCGCCGCGACCGCAGATACATCACCAACGACAGCGCGATCAGCAGCGCGAATACCACCAGCACACCGGGCAATCCGCCGATGAAATGCGCGATGGCCCAGCAGAGCGCACCGGCCACACCTGCCAGCGGCAGCGTCAACAGCCAGGCGACCGTCATCCGGCCCATCACACCCCAGCGCACCTCCACCCCCTTGCCGAGCCCGGTGCCGAGAATGGATCCGGTCGCGGTCTGTGTGGTCGAGAGCGGAAGCCCGAAATGGGCCGAGGTGAGGATGATGGCGGCGGAAGAGGATTCGGCGGTCAGCCCCTGCGGTGAGTCGATCTCGACCAGGCCCTTGCCGAGGGTGCGGATGATCCGCCAGCCGCCGAGGTAGGTGCCCGCGGCGATGGCGACGGCACAGGCCGCCATTACCCACAGCGGCATTTCGTCGTTCTTGGTCAAGGTGCCGTGCGCGACCAGTGCCAGGAAGATCACGCCCATGGTCTTCTGCGCGTCATTGGTGCCGTGCGCCAACGAGACCAGCGACGCCGACCCGATCTGGCCCCAGCGGAAGCCCTCGTTCACTTTGTCGGGATCGGCCCGACCGGTAATCCGGTAGACGCCCCAGGTGCCGATGGCGGAGACCAGTGCGGCCACGATCGGCGCGAGCAGGGCGGGCAACACGATCTTGGTCAGCACGCCGTCCGCGCCGTGCGCCCAGATCACCCCGCCCCAACCGAGTGCGGCGATGGTGGCGCCGATCAGGCCGCCGAACAATGCGTGCGAGGAACTCGACGGCAGGCCGAACAGCCAGGTCAGCAGATTCCACAGAATGCCGCCGACCAGACCAGCGAACACGATGATGAGCAGCGCCTCGCCCTGCACGGCGTCGAGCCGGACGATGCCCTTGGCCACCGTCGCGGCGACCGCGACCGACAGGAATGCGCCGAGCAGATTCAGGACCGCGGATACCGCGACGGCGATCCGTGGCCGCAGTGCGCCGGTGGCGATCGAGGTCGCCATGGCATTGGCGGTGTCGTGGAAGCCGTTGGTGAAATCGAATGCGAGTGCCGTGACGATGACGATAAGGAGTACCAAGAGGTCCGCGGTCACCCCTCCAGTGTGCGGCACTCGCGATCCGGATTGCCATGCGGTTGCCGCTTGTCGGGACGCATTTCCGATCGGTTACCGTGAATCTTCGCTCTACCTGTTGATCTTCGAGCAGCCGACCGGAGCGGGCGCACCCGCGAAGCGTTGATCGATCCAGGAATCGGCGGCCCGAGTCCCGACATTGCCGACGATCAGATGCTCGCCGGGGTAGGCCTCGAAGCGCACCGGAACCCCCAACCGGCACCAGTCGTCGTAGAGGTGCTCGGCCCCGGCGAATGGCAGCCAGAACTCGTTGATGCCGTGATACAGGAAGACCGGCACTCGCGGTGCGGCGGTGCCGAGGCGGTTCTCGGCCAGGATCTCCCTGATCATCGGCAGCTTCGTCGGGTGCGGCACGTCGGTGAGTGTTTCCGCGGGTATCGGCGCGAGCGCACCGAGCAACGCGGCGTCCAGAAAGCAGAGATCCTTCGCGAAATGCGATAGCCGCCAACCGTTGTCGTTGAACAGCGCCATCATCTCCGGATACTCCCTGGCCAGCCCGAGGGTTGCGGCCAGGAAAACACCGGTGGCGGCATTGGCGCCGTTCATCGTGTCAATCAGCATGCCGAAGTCGGCGGGCACGCCACCGACCACCGCACCGACGAGATTCAGCTCGCCCGCGTATGCCGGTGCGAGTTGCGCCGCCCAGCCCGAGGCGATGGCACCGCCGGAGTACCCGGACACGATAGTGGGCGCATCGGGCGAGAGCCCCAACTCGGGCGTCTGTACGGCGGCGCGTATCGCGTCCAGCACGGCATGTCCGGCCATGCGACCAGCCGCATATGCCTGTCGCGGGCCCTGGTGATCGGGCACGATCACCGCGTAGTTCTTCGACAGCGGCACCTGCACCGAGCGGAGACCGGCCGCTAGCCCCATCTTGAGCTGCTGCGACGGCGCACAGAGGTTGCCGAGTGAATCGATCGGCACATTGTCGGCGACGAGCGGGCGGGGTCCCGAACCCTGCCACGGTGTCGATGGCACGAGCAAGGTGGCCACCACCGGCACCGGACGGCCCTTCGCATCGGTCGATCGGATCAGCAGTTCAGTGGCGGTGACCGGCGTCGGCTCCAACCCGATATCGACGACACGGGCCGCGACCACCGCGCCCGGACGTAGGTTTTCGAAACCCCGCGGCGGTGTGTAGAACGGGTCATCCAGCGGGGTAGGCATGACCGAGGCGGGATCACGCGCGGGATGCAGGAAATCGGCCGTCGGATTCGGGTCCGCCGCAGCCGTTCCCGGCGCCGCCATACCGACCGCCGCTACCACCCCGATACAGGTCACCGCACCGAGCAACGCCACCTTCCGCATCGGCCGACCGATGGGCGACCCCGTCTCTCGTTTTCGTGCTGTACCGAGCAACGCCGAGTCCCCGTTTCCGCGCGTGTACCGGACTGAACCGGAGCCAGTCTGGCCTATGACCAGCTCGAACACCGGGAACCGGACGGCACGGTCGGCATAACAATTCTGTTGGCGGCGGACACTCGACCGAACAACCATCGGTGCCCCGCCCAGAGAGGTTGCTTCGCTATCAGCTCCGGCTGCGCGCCGAGCGCAGTCGAAACGCCGCTCGTCGCGCCGTCCGACACCACGTTTCGACTGCGCTCGACGCGATGGTGCTCGGCAGCCACACAATCCGCCCGAGTTCGGATCGGCAACTCGGCGGGCGGGCGGCTACGGGGCCGACTCGTTCATGGCAGCAGCGCGCGAACCGTTTCTATGGTGTCGACATCGGCGGCGGATTTATCCGGTCGATAGCGCACGACCCGGGCGAAGCGCAATGCGACGCCGCCCGGATAGCGCGAACTCACCTGGACACCGTCGAGGGCGATCTCCACCACGAGTTCCGGCCAGAGGTAGACGGTGTGCTCGTCGCGGGCGCGCTCGTGCCGCGGGAATTCCGCGGTCTGCCACTGCAGTAGCGCATCGGTGAGGCCCTTGAAGGTCTTGCCTACCATTACCGGATCCCCGGTTTCCGGATCGCGCGCGCCGAGGTGCAGATTCGACAGATATCCGGTGCGCCGGCCGTAACCCCATTCCGCGCCGAGCACCAGTAGGTCGAGGGTGTGCGTCGGCTTGATCTTCTGCCAGGACCGGCCGCGGCGGCCCGCGGCATACGGTGCGATCAACGACTTGACCATCACGCCCTCGTGTCCGGCGGCCAGCGCGCCGTCGAAGTACTCCGCGGCCGCCTCGGCGTCGGGTCGGATAAGGGCCGGGATGCTGTGCGCGGCCGCCACACTGGTCAGCGCCTTGCGGCGCTTGTGCAGTGGGGCGTCGAGCAGATCCTCGCCGTTGAGATGCAGACAGTCGAAGAAGTACGGGTGCAGCAGCAAGTCCCTGGTCGAGCTGATCTCGGCGAAGCGGCTCATCGTCTCCTGGAACGGACGCGGCCGTCCGGAATCGTTGAGCGCCAACGTTTCTCCGTCCAGCACCACACTCGTGCAGTCGAGCTTGGCGACCAGATCGACCAGTTCCGGCACACCGGCGGTGATATCGCGCAGCGTCCTGGTGAATACCCACACCCGCGACCCCTCGCGGTGCACCTGGATGCGCGCGCCGTCCAGTTTGTGTTCGACACTTACCTCTTCGCCGAATTCGGTCATTGCCTCGTCCAGCGTCGCACCGGGCGAGGCGAGCATGGGCTGGATCGGGCGGCCGACCTCGAGCCGGAATTCGCTCAGCGCCTCGGCCCCGCCGGTCAGCGCGGCGACAGCCGTGACCGGCAGCTGGCCGGACAGCATGTACGCCCGCCGGACCAGCTCGATCGGCACCGCCGCGGCCACCGCGACAGCCTCGGCGACGATCGCGGTGAGCGCACCCTGACGCAACTCGCCGCCGAGCAGGCGCATCAGGAAGGCCTGCTGGTCGGCGGTCGCGGCGGTCCACAATCCGCGCAGCAATTCCCTGCGCCGGTTCGTGGAGCCGGGGCCGGAGGTGGTGGCCAATTCGCTGAGCATGTTATCCACCGACGAAACCGTCAGCGTCGCAAGCTCACTCGGCTCGCATTCGAGTGCGGTCAAGGTGCGCCAGCCGGTGCCGATGCGCCCCTGCCGTAGTTCGCCGGAAACCCACGCGACCACCGGCTCCAGCTCATCCGGGGCGGCCGCGGACAATAGCGCGGCCAGGGTCGCGATCTTCGTCTTCCGAGACCGAGTCGCCCGGACGGTCTCCGAGGCCTGCACGACATCCGAGAACAGCATCACTCGACGGTAACCGGCCCCTGTGACATATCGCTCAGCTCTGCTGCTAATTACCCATTGGCAGGTTTGCGAATTCGCCCATAAACTGGACATATGGCCAAGACTTACGTCGGGGCGCGGCTTCGTCAGCTGCGGACCGAGCGAGGACTGAGCCAGGTCTCACTCGCCCAGAAGCTGGAGATCTCGGCGAGTTACCTCAACCAGATCGAACACGATGTGCGCCCGCTCACCGTACCGGTACTGCTGCGGATCAGCGAAGTGTTCGGCGTCGACGCGACGTTTTTCTCTTCCCAGGACGACACCCGTCTCATTGCCGAACTCCAAGAGGTCGTAATGGACCAGGAGCTCGGCATCGAGGCCGATACCCAGGAGATCGCGGATATGGTCTCCGCGCATCCGAGCATGGCGCGGGCCCTGGTCAATATGCACAACCGGTACCGCAATACCTCCGCGCAGCTGGCCGCCGCCACCGAGGACCGCTTCGCCGACGGCTCCGGCAGCGCGGCCATCAGCAAACCGCACGAGGAAGTACGCGACTTCTTCTACCAGCGGCAGAACTACATCCACGAATTGGATACCGCCGCAGAGGAACTCACCGCCCGTATCCGCTTCCACGGCGGGGATGTGAACAGCGAGATCGCCCGCCTGTTGCGCGCACACGATGTGAACATTGTCGAGCGTATCGATCTCGGCGAGGGCGTATTACACCGTTACGACCCGCAGACCCAGCGGCTCGAGATCGCGCCACATCTGTCCGGCGGACAGCGCACCTTCAAACTCGCCGCCGAGCTCGCCTACTTCGAATGCGGTGATCTGCTCGAAAAACTGGTGGAGGAAGGCAATTTCGCCGCCGAGGACACCCGCAAGCTGGCCATGCTCGGCCTGGCGAATTACTTCGCCGCGGCAACCGTATTGCCCTACACGCACTTTCACGAGGTCGCCGAGGATTTCCGCTACGACATCGAGCGGCTGTCGGCCTTCTTCACCCAGAGTTATGAGACGATCTGCCATCGCCTCTCAACTCTGCAGCGGCCCAAGCTGCGCGGCGTACCGTTCTCCTTCGTGCGCGTGGACCGCGCGGGCAATATGTCGAAACGCCAATCCGCCACCGGTTTCCACTTCTCTTCGAGCGGTGGCACCTGTCCGCTGTGGAATGTCTACGAGACCTTCGCCTATCCAGGCAAGATCATGACGCAGATCGCCCAGATGCCCGACGGTCGCAAATACCTGTGGGTCGCCCGCACCGTCGAACGCCGCGCGACCCGATATGGCCAGGCCAGCAAGACCTTTGCGATCGGTCTGGGTTGCGAGCTGCGCCACGCCGGTCGCGTCGTCTACGCCGACGGCATCGATCTCGACGAGGCGAAGGCCACGCCGATCGGTGCGGGCTGCCGAGTCTGCGAACGCGCCAACTGCCCGCAGCGCGCCTTTCCCCCGCTGGGCAAAGTCCTTGATATCAGCGAGCATCGAAGCTCGGTTTCCCCGTACGTCCTCAAGTGAGACGGTGCCGCCTACGCGGCATGGGAACCCTCGCAGTCTGAAATTCAGTTGCGTCCGAACGCGCTCGGCCGACATCGGCGAATCCGATGTCGGCCGAGCGCATTCGACTAAGCAGGCAGCGACGAACGCTGGATCCGTACCCCGAACAGAGTTAGGCCGAGCGCCGCGACCAGCAGGATGGCCAGGGTCCACGCCAGCACCGAAAAGCCGTGTGGCGCGGCGGCCGCGGCCACCAGCGGTCCGGCGGTGGCACCGACGTAGAAGCTGAACATGGCGACCGAGGATGCGGCGGCGCGAGCCTCACCGCCCAGCTCCCCCGCCGTCTGCAAGACCGCGGGCGCGATGACGCCGAGCCCGCCGACCAGCACGGCGAGCAGGATGGTCAGGACCGCGAGGTGGGTGCCTTCGAAAGTGGCGATCACCATGGCGGTCGCTGCGACCAACACGCCCAGCACCATCTGGCCCGGCTTGGTCAGGCGCGAGAGCGGGATGGCCAACAGCGGCAGTGCGAACATCACCGGCAGCGCACCCGCACGCAGTGCGAGCAGCTCACCGGAACTCCTGACCAATCCAGTGATTTCGATGCCGGTGTACACACCGACCATTACCGCCATGGCCAGCGCGCCCGCGGCCAGCATCGGCAGCAGCGCCTTGATGCGCAGCACCGCCGGAATCGCGGCGTAGCTGTGCACGAGTGGCTTGTCGCGGCCGGTGGGAGCGTCATCGAGCATGACCGCACGCAGCACGAATGCGAGCGCTACGAACACGACCGACGAACCGATGAACATGGTGCGCCACGGGAACGCGGCGACGACGGCCTGCGAGGCGATCTGCGCCAGCACCGTCGCGGCCAGGAAAGAGGTGGCCACCGACATGGTGACCACCGCACGATGCGCCGGCGCGATGCGGGTGGCGATATAGGCCATGATCGCGGGCGGTATCGAACCGACAACAAGTCCCTGCGCGACGCGCAGTCCAACCGCGATCGGCGCACTGAACGATAAACCGGTCAACAGTGTGACCACCGCAGCGGTGATCATGCCGGTGACCAGTACCCGGCGGTGGCCGTAGCGATCCGACAGCGGGCCGAACAGCACGAAGCCACCCGCATAACCGAAGGCAAAGGCGCTGATGATCCAGGTCATTACGCCCGCACCCACATTCCAGTCGGCCTTCATGGCCGTAAACAGGGGGATCGGGATGTACATCTGGCCGGTGGCCAGCAGAGCGGACAGGACGAAAACAGGGAGGGTACGCCCGGTGTGCGCGCGTGGTGACGCGCTGCGAGTACGTGCCCGAGCCGGGATACCGGCCGGAAGCTGAAGAGTCGGCGTTGCCATGTGGACGAAGTTAGGCCCATTGCCTGGCAGTTGTCAACCAAATAGTTGGTTTAATGAAATGGTAAAGTCGCGGTCATGACGGTCACGATGAAACGCAGTGACGCGACCAAGCAGGCCCTGCTGCGTGCCGCGCGCGACGAATTCGCCGAATACGGCCTGGCCGGCGCGCGGGTGGACCGGATCGCCGAGGCGGCCGGGGTGAACAAGGAGCGCATCTACGGTCTGTTCGGCAGCAAGGACAAACTTTTCGACGTCATCCTGATCGACACCATGCGCGAATTCATGGATGTGGTCCAACCCCTGGCCGAGACCGAACCCGGTGAGTATGTGGGCAAGCTGTTCGACTATCACCGCGCAAATCCGCAACTGCTAAGGCTTTTGCTCTGGGAGGGGCTGCACCGCGGCACCGACGCGCACGATATCGACGGCTGGCGCGCCCAGCACTACCTGCGGAAATTCGATCGAGCCAAAGAGCAGTTCGATGTCGACGCCAGCCACGCGGGCCGACTGCTGCTCGCACTGTGCGGACTGTCCAACTGGAGCCTCGCGGTCCCGCAGACCACCCGCCTGCTGCTCGGCGCGGATGCCGAGAATCAGGGTGCGACCCGCGAATTCATGATGGAGTTCGCCAGGGCGGCGATGCGAACGGATAAGTCGGTCCCGCACCGCGAGCCGGTCAATGAGTTGACCACCGAATCGAACAGCGGGGTTGACGGCGCTGCCACGGGCGTCGATCCCGTAGACCGCGCGGCCCAACGGCTACGCGCGGCCCAGGCCGCCGCCGATGCGGCCCGCAACGAACTCGCCGCCGCCCTGCGCGACGCCCACGCCGATGGCACCAGCGCCAACCAACTCGCCCGCCAGGTCTCGGGCACCCTGTCCCGCCCTGTCGTCCTGAAGCTTCTAGCCGACTGATTGCATTTCGCCGATCTGGCCATACCTGCGACAACTCGGCTGCAAAGCCACTCTCCTAGCACTGGTGTACGGGATGGTCGCCTGGACCGCGCTGCGGGTTTCGATCGCGATCGTGGCGAACACCTCACCCCGACTTCGGCGACCCCGCCGTGACCATCGGCGGCCTCAAGTCGCGGTCGCACTACACGATTCCGCTCGCGCCGATCGTGAAATACTTGCTGACCGAAGAGTCAATCCCGCACCGCACGTGAGAGTTTCGTGAACTCGATCGCCTGCTGGGCACGCGCGAGTACGTGCGTTCGCGAGCTTCCGATGTGTGCGGTGAGGGTGCGCAGCGCGGCACTCGGATCACCCGCGAGCAGGTGTTCGGCGATCGCGATGTGCTCGGCGGTCATGGTGGCGATCCGCTCCGGCGTCGGCAGGTCCAGGGTGCGTACCGGGCGAACCCGGACGTACACGCCGGTCAGTGCGTCCGCCAGCGCCGCATTGCCCGCCGCCGCGAGCAGACTCGTGTGGAACTGTTCGTCCGCGGCGACCAGCGCCGGTCCCGGCTCGGGCGGATCGTCGCGAAACCCGCGCCAGATATCGAGTTCCGCACGCACCAGCGACGAGTCGTGCACCGGTGCTGGTTCGCCGACGATACCGATGACGCGCTGAATTCCCCTGGTCTCCAACACAATTCGTAGCTCGTAGAGATTGCCCAGCTCCTCCAATCGCGGTCGATACGGATACAGCCCATCGGCATGCCGCTGCACCAATCCATCGGCCTGCAGCCGGGCGAGCGCTTCCCGCACGGGGGTGCGCGAAACCCCGTAGATCTCGGCCAGGCGTTCCTCGCCGAGCCGTTCGGTGGGCACGATCGCCCCTGTGGCCAGGTCCCGCCGCAGCGATTCGTAAACCCGCTCGCTGAGCGGAACCCGCCCCCTGCGCGTCATGGCGGCCAGCTCAGATCGCCATCGCCGAGCGAACCGAGGCCTCCGCGGCCGCTCCGCCTTCGCCGGTGGAGCTCACGCGGCCGGACTGCAGGACGTAATAGCGTTGCGCCGCTTGCAGTGCGAAGCCGATGTGCTGTTCCACCAGCAGCACGCTGAGTCCGCCGCGACCGGTCAAATCGATTATCGTGCGCTCGATTTCGGCGACCACGGACGGTTGGATGCCCTCGGTCGGCTCGTCGAGAATCAGCAGCTTCGGCTCGGTGATCAGCGCCCTGGCGATCGCCAATTGCTGGCGCTGCCCGCCGGACAGCAGGCCCGCCTTGCGATTCAGCAGTTCGCGCAGTGCCGGAAACAGGTCGAGCGATTCGTCGATCAAGGCCTTACCGCGTTTGCGGCCGTCGGCGACGACCTGCAGGTTCTCGGCGGTGGTCAGCTGCGGGAAGCTCTGCTGTCCCTGCGGCACATATGCGATACCGCGTTTGACCCGACGTGACGGCGACATCTTGGTAATCGCCTCACCGTTGA
Source organism: Nocardia sp. NPDC050412 (assembly GCF_044458825.1). NCBI lineage: Bacteria > Bacillati > Actinomycetota > Actinomycetes > Mycobacteriales > Nocardiaceae > Nocardia > Nocardia sp. NPDC050412. Next base: position 110,835 of record NZ_JBITIJ010000010.1, on the reverse strand, counting down.
AGTTGATCTGTCCGGATCTGGTGCCGATCAGACCGACGGCCGTGCGCAGCAGCGTGGTCTTGCCCGCGCCGTTGTGCCCCATGATCGCCACCACGCTGTCGTCGGCGACGGTGATCGAGACGCCGTGGATCACCTCGGTCCGGCCGTAACCCGAATGGATATCAATGAGCTCGAGCATCGGCGGACTCCTTCGCGGTCAGTTCCTGCGCGGTCCGCGCATCTTCGAGTTCGGTGCCGATAGCAGCGGCGGTGCCGAGGTAGACCTGCTGCACCTTCGGATCGGCCTGCACCTGTTCGACGGTGCCCTCACTGAGTATCTTGCCCGCGGCCAGCACGGTGACAGAGGTCGCGAAGGACCGCATGAAATCCATATCGTGCTCGACCACCAGGACGATGCGTTCACCGCCGATGCGCCGCAACAGATTTCCGGTCTCCTCGCGCTCTTCGGCGCTCATACCCGCAACCGGTTCGTCGAGCAGCAGCACCGAGGCGTTCTGCACCAGCAGCATGCCGATTTCCAGCCACTGCTTCTGCCCGTGCGCCAGCACACCGGCGGGCTTATCGCGCAGCTCGCCCAGGCCGGTGATCTCCAGCGCCTCTTCGATACTCGGCAAGACCGACTTTCGACGGCGCAACAGCGTCAGCGCCGAACGCCCCGCACCCGCCGCGATATCGAGATTCTGCAGCACACTGAGTTGCTCGAAAACGCTCGCCGTCTGGAAGGTTCGGCCGATGCCGAGTCGGGCGATCTGGTGCACCTTCTTGCCGAGGAATTCGACACCGGACTTCTGTGCCGATCCGGTAGCGGGCACCAGGCCGGTGATCGCATCGATGAGCGTGGTCTTTCCCGCACCATTGGGTCCGATCAAGAACCGCAGATCACCCTGCAGCACAGTGAGATCCACATCTGAGACGGCGTGGAAACCGTCGAAACTCACCGAGAGACCGCGGATTTCGAGGTACTCGCTCGACATACCCGCATTGCCGCCCGGCTTCGGGTCGTGTGCGCTCATCGGGATTCCACCTTCTCCTCGGTCACGACTTCGGGCAGCGGTTCATCGACCACCGCCGGAGCAGGTGCGGCAGTCTTGGGAAACTTACTGTCCAGCAACCCCTTCAACATCGGCCACAGCCCCGCCAGCCCCGCCGGGATGAACCCTACGACCACGATGAACAGCACGCCTTGCAGATAGGTCCAGCTGGACGGGAACTCCTCCGAGAGCGCCGTCTGCGCCCAGGCGACGCCGATCGCGCCGAGGACCGGCCCGAGCAGTGTGGTCCGACCGCCGATCGCGACACCGATAATGAATGCGATGGACGGAACGACACCGATATCAGCGGGCGAGATGATGCCCACGATCGGGGTGAACAGCGCACCCGCGATGCCCGCGAAGAATGCCGCGACGACATACGCCACGATCTTGATATTGGCCGGATCGTAGCCGAGGAAGCGCACCCGTTCCTCCTGATCACGCACGGCCACGAGCAATTCGCCGTAGCGGCTGTGCATGAGCTGGCGCACCGCGGCGACCACCAGCAGCAAGGTGCCGGCCGCGATGAAGAACAGCATCTGCCGGTTGACCGGATCCGAGAGCTTGAAGCCGAAGAAGGCGCGGAAGTCCGACAGTCCGGTGAACCCGCCGATCTTCTGCTGTCCGGTCAGCAGAATCGCCAGCGCCGCGGCCAAGGCCTGACTCAGGATCGCGAAATACGTGCCCTTGACCCGGCGCTTGAATACGCCGTAACCGAGTGCCGCCGCGATCAGCGCCGGCAGCACCAGAATGCCGATCAGGGCGACCGGAGCCGACGCGAAAGGTCGCCAGAACGAGGGTAATTCGCGAATACCCGCGATCTCCATGAACTCCGGCACCTCGTTGTGCAGCCGGGCCGCATCAGCCATCTGTAGATGCATCGCCATGATGTATGCGCCGATGCCGAAGAACACGCCTTGCCCCAGCGTGAGCATTCCACCACGGCCCCAAGCCAATCCGATGCCTGCCGCCACAATCGCGAAGCACAGGAATTTGGCCAGCAGGTTGAGCCGGAAATCGCTGAGAACTGCGGGCGCGACCGCGAACAGCAGAATCGCGGCGACGATGAAGCCGCCCCACGCGGTCACGGAAGGATATGCGCGCCAACGTTGTCCGAGTGTGGTCATGCCAGGCTCCTCGTCCGAACGGTGAATAGCCCCTGCGGACGAACCTGCAGGAAAATGACGATGATGACGAAGACGATCACCTTCGCGATCGAGGCCGTAGTCGAGTATTCGATATACGAATTCAGCAGGCCGAGCGCGAAGGCCGCGATCACGGTGCCCTTGATCTGCCCGAGCCCGCCGATCACGACGACCAGGAAGGCATCGATCAAATAGCTCTGTCCGATGGTCGGGCTGGTCGAACCGATCAGGGTCAGCGCGACGCCCGCGACTCCGGCCAGGCCGGAGCCGATGAAGAAGGTGCTGATGTCGGTGACGCGGCTGGAGACGCCGCTGGTCTCGGCCAGACCCCGGTTCTGCACGACCGCGCGGATGCGCCGACCCAGCGGGGTGGTCTTGAGCACGGTGGCCAGCGCGGTCACCGCGACGAGCGCGAGCACGAGAATGAAGATGCGGGTCTTCGGCACCACCGCACCGAGAATGGTGACACCGCCGCTGAGCCAATCGGGTGCGAGTACATTCTTGGCGGGCGCGCCGAAGATGTCACGCGCGGCCTGTTGCAGCACGAGTCCCACACCGAAGGTGACGAGCAGGGTATCCAGCGGCCGGTCGTACATCCACCGGATCAGACCCATTTCCAGGGCCGCGCCGAGCAGGCCGCCGACCAGGAAACCGACAAGCAAGGAAACGACCAGCGATACCCCGGCCGACGAGATGACCTTCTGCACAACATAAGTCGTGTAACACCCGGCCATGATGAATTCGCCGTGCGCCATGTTGATCACGCCCATCTGACCGAAGGTCAGCGAAAGGCCCAGCGCCGCAAGCAGAAGAATGGATCCCAGACTCAGCCCGGTGAAGAGCTGGCCGATCAACACGTCCATATTCGGATTCCTAACGGGGTCGGCCGGGTGCGGGCCCCCTCACAGACCCCGCACCCGGCGCCAGTCGACTACTTGAGGCCCTTGGCCCACTCGTAGGACGTCAGGTACGGGTCCGGCGTCACGGCCTTGCCCGAGTCCCACACCGTGTAGATCAGGCCGTCCGGGCGGATTTCGCCGATGCGGGCGGTCTTGGTGATGTGGTGGTTGGAGCCGTCGACGGTGACCAGGCCCTCCGGGGCATCGAAGGTCACGCCGTCGGCCGCGGCCTGAATATCGGCCACCTTGAACGACTTCGCCTTTTCCACGGTGTTCTTCCACAGGAAGACCGAGGCGTAGGCGGCCTCCATCGGGTCCGAGGTCGGCTTGTCGGCACCGAATGCGGCCTTGTAGTCCGCGACGAACTTCTTGTTAACGGGTGTGTCGACGGTCTGGTAGTAATTCCAAGCGGTCAGCTGTCCGGCGATATTCTGCGCGCCGATACCGGCGACCTCTTCCTCGGCGATGGATACCGAAACCACCGGCATATCAGCGGCTTTCAGGCCCGCATTGGTGTACTCACGGAAGAAGGCCACATTCGAGTCGCCGTTAAGGGTGTTGAATACCGCGCCCGCCTTGGCATTACGGACCTTGTTCACAATGGTGGAGAAGTCGGTGGAACCGAGCGGCGTGTAGTCCTCACCCTTGATCTCGATGCCGTTCGCGGCCGCGTAGGCCTTGATCTCCCGGTTGGCGGTCTGCGGGAAGACGTAGTCCGAGCCGACCAGGTACAGGGACTTGATGCCCTTCTGCTTCAGATAGTCCAGCGCGGGCAGGATCTGCTGGTTGGTGGTAGCGCCGGTGTAGAAGATGTTCTTGCTGTCCTCCAGGCCCTCGTACTGGACCGGGTAGTAGAGCAGCGAGTTCAGGCTCTCGAACTTCGGCTTCATGGCCTTGCGGCTCGACGAGGTCCAGCCGCCGAATACCGCCGCGACACAGTCGGAGCTGATCAGCTTCTCGGCCTTCTCCGCGAAGGTCTTCGGATCCGAGGCGCCGTCCTCGAGTACCAGGTCGAGCTTCTTGCCGAGTACACCGCCCGCGGCATTGATCTGGTCGACGGCCAGCTTGGTCGAATTGGCGACGGTGACTTCGGAAATCGCCATGGTGCCCGACAGCGAGTGCAGCGAGCCGATCTTGATCGAGTCCTTGGAGCTATCGACGCAGGACGAGGCGTTGGAGCCGCTGGCCGAGGCGTCATCCTTGGCGCCGCAGCCGGTCAGCAACAGTCCGGCGAGTGCGACGGCCGTCGGCGCGACCAGCGCCTTGCTGACGCGGCGTGAGCGCGATCGACGGGTATCACGGGATTCTGGCATGGAGCGCCACCCTTCTCACTTCATCAGGTATTCGGCGACGCTGCGTGCGCCGCGCCGAGTACGCCCGCCTTTTGCCCCGGTCACGGCTGTAGACCGGGTTGTATACAGCGGCTGTATTCGTGGTGCGAACGTTAGACAGAAGTTGTTGCGCCGGAATATCTCTCGGTGACGAGTCCATTGCGCACGTTTCCGCCGTGTGAACGTTTGCGGAAATCGGTCGGCAAACCGCTGTGAGGAGGCCGCCCTGCCTACGGTTGCGTAGCAAGACAGCGGTACGGCAGGCTCTTTTTGTACAACGTCAAAACGCCGATTCCGCGGCTGCCCGGCCGTGGAGGCGTGAGTCCGAGGAGGACCGGTGGGTCACTACAAGGCGAACGTTCGGGATATCGAGTTCAACCTGTTCGAGGTGTTAGGACTGGACAAACTCCTTGATACGGGTGCCTATGGCGATCTCGATTCGGAAACCGTGCGCGAGATCCTGGCCGAGGTGAAGCGGCTCGCCGAGGGGCCGGTGGCGGAATCCTTCGCAGCGGCCGACCGCGACCCGGTGGTCTACGATCCGGCCACCTACTCGGTTTCGGTGCCCGAACCGCTACGCCAGACCGTCCAGGCCGTGCACGAGGCCGATTGGAGTCGGCTCGGCATGCCGGAGGGAATGGGCGGCACGCCGGCGCCCGCGGCGGTGATCTGGTCGGTCAATGAGATGCTCACCTGCGCCAATCCGGCGGCGAGCTTCTTCAATATGGGCCCGGTGATGTCCTCGGTGCTGTTCAATGTCGGCACCGAACAGCAGAAGCAGTGGGCCACAAAGGGTTACGACCGCGGCTGGGCGGGCACCATGGTGCTGACCGAGCCCGATGCCGGTTCCGATGTCGGCGCGGGACGCACCAGGGCCGTCAAGCAGGAGGACGGCTCCTGGCATATCGAGGGCGTCAAGCGCTTCATCTCCGGCGGTGATGTCGGCGAGACCGCCGAGAACGTCTTCCACCTGGTACTGGCTCGTCCGGAAGGCGCCGGTCCGGGCACCAAGGGCCTGTCGCTGTTCTACGTGCCGAAATTTCTGTTCGATCACGAGACGCTGGAGTTGGGCGACCGCAATGGCGTCTACGTGACCGGTGTCGAGCACAAGATGGGTCTGAAGTCCTCGCCCACCTGTGAGCTGACCTTCGGTGCGACCGATGTGCCCGCCAAGGGCTGGCTGGTCGGCGAGGTGCACAACGGCATCGCGCAGATGTTCCAGGTGATCGAGAACGCACGCATGGTGGTCGGCATCAAGTCCGCCGGCACCCTGTCCACCGGATACCTCAATGCGCTCGACTACGCCAAACAGCGCGTGCAGGGGGCGGACCTGACCCAGATGACCGATAAGGCCGCCCCGCGCGTCCCCATCACCCACCACCCGGATGTGCGGCGTTCGCTGGCAATGCAGAAGGCCTACGCCGAAGGTCTGCGCGCGGTATACCTTTACACCGCTGCTCACCAGAATGCCGATGTGGCACAGCTGGTTTCGGGCGCGGACGCGGAATTGGCGCACCGAGTGGACGATCTCCTGCTGCCGATCGTGAAGGGGGTCGGTTCCGAGCGGGCCTACCAGTACCTGACCGAATCACTGCAGACACTGGGCGGTTCGGGCTATCTGCAGGATTACCCGATCGAGCAGTACATCCGCGATGCGAAGATCGACTCGCTCTACGAGGGCACCACCGCGATCCAGGCGCAGGACTTCTTCTTCCGCAAGATCATTCGGGACAAGGGTGTGGCGCTCGCGCACGTCAACGGGCAGATCGCCGCCTTCTTGGAGGCCGAGACCAGTCGCTTCGAGACCGAGCGGGCGCTGCTGGCCACCGCGGTCGAGGATGTGCAGGCGATGGCGGCCACGCTGACCGGCTATCTGATGGCGTCCCAACAGGATCCGAAGCAGCTGTACAAGGTCGGACTCGGTTCGGTGCGCTTCCTGCTCGCGGTCGGCGATCTGCTCATCGCCTGGCGACTGCTGGTGCAGGCCGAGATCGCGGCCGCCGCGCTGGCCGCCGAGGCACCGGCGAAGGATCGGGCGTTCTATTCCGGAAAGGTCGCCGTCGCAAGCTTTTTCGCGAAGAACGCACTGCCGGAGTTGACCGCGGTGAAGAACATTATCGCCGCGATCGATAACGACATCATGGAGCTGGACGAAGCCGCGTTCTGAATCAGCAGTTGGTCTGCAGGGGCCAGCACTCGGTCGGATGGTGCGGCGGCGGCGAAGGCGTCACGCTCGTTGTCGAGGTATCCGGTTCGCGGGCCGGATCGGTCGAATCGTGGGCGAGTGAGCTCGCGATCACGATGAGGACCACAACCATTCCGACCAGGGCAACCGCGAAGACCGCCCACCCCGCCGCCGTCTGCCGCTTACTCGGCGGCAGCGGCGCGGGGATGACGTGCCGGCGCAGCTCCCGCGCCGACGGCGACGGCGCTTTCGGCTGCACCTCGTCGAAGCCATCGGCGAGCAGCTCGGCGCGCGAAGGCTTTTCGGTGGCGCCGAGTGCATCGCAGGCGGCGCCGACCCGATCCGCGGTCCAGCTGCGCGGTCCGGCGGAGAAACCCTCGAGGTAGATGCGGAGTTCGGTCGCGTCACGGGCATTCGAGACGAGGATATCCATGCCGGGACGCAGGTTGGTCCGGGCAGGTCGCACCGCGACCCCGCGGAACGGCACGAGTACGACGGCGCCGCAGATGTGGCCCGGATCGATCAGCGCCCGCTCCAGCCGGGTTTTCACCGCGTGCACGCTGTGTTCCAGCTGATCGATGGGATTGCCGGAGATCTCCTCGTCCAGGTCGGCAGGCTCGGCGCTGATCATCCATCGGCCGTCGCCCGGAATGTTCAGAATCCCGCTCTGGCGGCGTCGGAAGCCCTTGATATCGGTCACGGTAATGCCGCGAGGGGTCAGGATGACCGCGTCGACCCGACGGGATCCGTGCTCGCCGATCTCCAGGCCGACCAATGCGACTGCGGTCGTCGGATACAACCGCAGGCATTCCACGAACTCCTGTTCGGCCCCGGAGAGATTCGCTCCGGTCTTGATCTTCACCAGCATCGCGTATTTCCTACCCTCATCCGGTTCACCCCGGCGCCCCACATCCACCGCGCCGGTACTGATGATGACCCGCCGTCGCCGCGAAGACCACCGGAAAGCGCAACTCGGTGCCGCCGACCCGCCGATCGCGGACCTACCCGCTAGTACGCTCGGATTCGTTCCGGCAGGACGGATCCCGCCGCCGGCGGCGAGCAAGGAGGCACAGGCATGGTTTCGGCGTTGCGACCACGCATTTCACCGGGTCGACTCCGGGAGTTGGGCCCGATCAATTGGGTTGTCTGGCAGGTACTTTCACGCGCTGCGGGGACGGACGACGCACATCTGTTCAGCACGCTCGGCCGCACCAAGGGACTGTTTCGCGGCTGGCTGCACTTCTCCGGACGGTTGATGCCGGGTGGCCGACTGCCCAGGCATGAATCTGAGCTGGTCATCCTGCGCGTCGCCCAACTGCGCGACTGCGCCTACGAGATGGACCATCACATTCGCCTCGGCAGGCGAGCTGGCATCACGCCGCAGATCCTGGACCGAGTTCGCACCGGGCCCGCCGCCGAGGGGTGGTCGGACAAGCATCGCGCGCTGCTCACCGCGGTCGACAAGTTGGTCGAAACCCGCGATATCGACGACGCCACCTGGACCGCCCTTGCCGAGCACTACGACGAGCGCAGCCTGATCGAAATCGTGCTGCTCATCAATCAGTACGAAGGACTGGCCGCGACCATTACCGCGCTGCGGATCCAGCGCGACGGCATCTGACCTACCGCGGCGTCGGTGCGCAGTTCGCCTCTCGCCAACGCCGTCCATTCTCGATTTAGCAATTCCAGAGCGATCACCCCCGACAGCCCCTAAACTGAAACGCGACACGCACAGAATGACGATTTCCGTGACCGTCGTCATGCCGCACCACAGCTTTCGAGACAATAACCGATGTGTGTCGCACACCATAGTGTGACGGCACCAGGATCGGAAACCCCTCCATCAAGCTAGCTGACAGTTAACTGTCGGCTCGACAGGAGAAAGGGGCCGTCATGACCGTCAGCCTCGTGTTGATCGTGGCGGGATTCATCCTTCTATCCATCGTGATCACAAGCTTCATGCTTCCCGGCGGCGCGGACGCCGCACGGCATCCGAAACCGCATAACGAGCCCGGCGATCAGTAACCCTGCGGCTCAGCAGTTTTCGATGAGCTGGGCCAAGCCGTCCAGGACTCGCGCCAGACCGAATTCATAGGCATGGTCGGCGCTGTAGGCGCTGTCGTACGCCTGCCCCGCGACCGCGCCGATGCGGGCGGCGAGCGGGTAGCGCTCGTCATCGAAGAATTGGGCCAGCAGCGGTGCGGCGCGCTCCCACCATTGCCGGTCGGACATGGCGCTATCGGCGGCGGCGCGCTCGGTGTCGATGGCGATTCGCGCCACCGAGGTGACGAAGCCGAGGACGTAGGTGACGGCGGCGTCCATCTCGAGATCGTCGAGGCCGAGGCCGTCGAAGGCGCGCAGTTCGTGTTCATATTTGGCGGCGACGCCGGGGCCGAGCGGCGGCCGCGCGGTCGGCAGGTAGGCGACCCACGGGTGGCGGACCAGCATGGCGCGATTCTCGGCGGCGATCGTAGCGACACGATCGCGCCAGGGCAGCTCGGCCAGGTCGGCACGCGACATCTCCTGGTAGACCGCATCGAGCATGAGGTCGACGAGTTCCGCCTTGCCCGGTACGTAGGTGTAGGTGGCCATGGGGGTCAGCCCCAGCTTGGTGGCGACGGCTCGCATGGTGAGCGCGCCGATCCCATCCGTATCCGCGATTCCGATGGCCGCCGCGACCACGGCATCCACACTGCTGCGCTGCTTCGGTCCGCGTACCGATGCGACGGGCACGCGCCAGAGCAGTTCCAAGGTGCGCACGGGATCGCCCGCGCTGCTGCGGTCCCGTGATTGCTCGGCCATGCCGCCTCCTCGTTTCGCGAGATCCTTGTGCGAAAGCCGATCGTATCGGCGTGTCACACGCAACAGTTCGGCCTCTCGGAAATTTCTCTACAAAGTACAGCATACTTAGTATAGTATTTGAGTCCTGCTTCAGAGGAGGATCTAGTGAACATCACCGCTTCCGCCATCTCGCTCAATGTGGCCGACCCGCAGGCCTCGGCCAAGTTCGCCATCGACCACCTCGGCTTCACCGAGCAGATGTCGGCCGACGGCTTCGTGTCCGTCACCCGGCCCGATGCCGGTTTCACCCTGTGCTATCTGCGCACCGGTCTAGACAGCTTCAGGCCGATAGACAAAGCGGGGAGCGCGGGCGAGGGCCTACTGGTCGCCTTCGTCGTGGACGATATCGAGGCCGAGTACGAACGGCTCCAGCGCGAGGGCGTACCGATCGTCACCCCGATCGAAACCGAGCCCTGGGGCGAGCGGTACTTCCAGACAGCCGATCCGAACGGCATCATCCTGCAATTGGTGCAGTGGGACTGATGCGGATCGAGGTCGCATGCCGTGCCGCAAGCAAGGCGTGCGACCTCGATAGCCTCAACTGACCAATTCCGTTGGACACCGGGCTGATACGCCTGCCAATACCTTGCGGCGGTGCGCAAGCCCGGTGGACCCCGCTGAATGCGCGCTGGGACGGCGGGCGAATCCGACACCTCGGCTAGCCAATTCCATTGGCGTACAACGCGCTTGCACGCGGTAACGAGGAGCACGGATAACACGCTGCCGCATGGAAACCCGGTGTGCATGCATCACGCTAGGGCGGCAGATAACCTCGGCACCTCAGCTACCAATTCCTTTGACGCACAACGCGCTTGCATGTCACATCGACGAGCGCGGGTAACACGCGGCCGCACGCAAGTCCGGTGAACCCATTTTGGATGCGTCGCACTCGGACGGCGCACGGTTTCAGCGCCTCAGCTGACCAGTTCATTTGATAGACAACGGCTTGCACGCCGTCTCGCTACATTGCGACGGCGGCGTGCAAGCCCGATGAACTCACCCTTGGATGCGTCAGGCGAGGGCGGCGCGGAAGACCTCTACCGCGGGAGTGGACGGGCGACCGAGCAGTTTCTGGAGGTCGCCGGAGTCCACATCGAGGATGCCGTCGCCGACGCCGGCGTCCGCATCAGCGAGCACAGCGGCGTAGTCGCCGGGCAGACCGGCCTGCTCGAGTGCCGCGCTGTAGTCCTGCTCGGACAGGTTCTCATAGCGCACCGGCTTGCCGGATGCCTGCGAAATCACCTGGGCGAGTTCGGCATAGGTGAGGCGCTCATCACCGCCGAGTTCGTAGATCCGGCCCGCGTGGCCGTCGGTGGTCAGCACCTTGGCGGCCGCCTCGGCGTAGTCGGCGCGCGCGGCACCGGCGACACGACCGGCACCCCCGGCGCCGTGCAGCACGCCGGACTCGACCGCGTGCCCGAGCGCACCGAAGTAGTTCTCCCAGTACCAGCCGTTGCGCAGGAGTGTGTGCGGGACAGTAGATTTCGCGAGCGCCTCCTCGGTGCCCCGGTGCTCCTGAGCCAGGATGAGCGGGTTCTCGGTGGCGCGCGGAATGCTGGTGTAGGCAAGCAGTTCCACACCCGCGCGCTCGGCAGCCCGGATTACGTTGGTGTGCTGGGCGACTCGCGCACCGAATTCGTTACCGGAGACCAGCAGCACCCGGTCGACACCGTCCAGCGCGCGGTCGAGCGCTTCCGCGTCGTCATAGGAAGCCTGTCGGACCTCAACGCCCCGCTCGGCCAGATCGGCGACCTTCTGCGGATCACGCACGATCGCGACCACCGGCGTGGTCCCCTCGCGCAATAGCGCCTCGATGACGAGACGGCCCAGCTGCCCACCAGCTCCGGTTACGGCGACGCTCATGACTTACCTCCATGGTCTATACGTTCATCAAGTACTAACTAATAGTAAGCACTATGCATTCCGTAGCCACTTTGGTCAAGTTGGGTACTATCGATTCCATGACCACTCAGCGCACGCCGTTGGTGGATACCGACGATCCGACGCTGGAATCCGACGTATTCGCCCGAAACTGCACGTCACGTCCGGTGCTCCAGAACGTGGTCAGCCGCTGGGGCACCCTCGCCCTGGTCGCGCTGCGCGAAGGGCCGTACCGGTTCAGTGCCCTGCGCCGCCGCGTCGACGGTGTCAGCGAGCGCATGCTCTCCCAAACCCTGCAAGCCCTCGAGCGCGACGGCATGGTGCACCGCGAAGTGCAGGAAACCATCCCCCCACGAGTCGAGTACACCCTCACCGACCTCGGCGCCCAAGTCGCCGAACGCCTCGAAGACCTCATCCGAATCATCGAAACCAACATGCCCCGAGTCCACGAAGCCCAAGCCACCTACCACCGCGGCTGACCAGACGACGAAGATCATCATGTACTGGTGGAGTAGGTCTCTCGGCCGATGCCGCAACCAATACACAGTGCACAACCGACCAGCGGGAAGGTCGGGAGGTTGTGGTGGGTTGGTGTGGGTATGGAAATTTCCTCAGCTGTTGATTTCGCGCGGACAACCAAGCGGTCCGTGCTCACCACTATTCGGCGCAACGGTCGCCCACAGCTGTCCAATGTGCTGCATGTGGTCGATGACGACGGGATCATTCGCATCTCCATCACCGCCGACCGGGCCAAGTACCACAACCTGGTGCGCGATCCGTGGGCCGCGATCCACATCACCCGCGACGACTTCTTCGCCTACGCCGTCATCGAGGGCACCGTCGACCTCACCCCGGTTGCCGCCGACCCCAATGACTCCACCGTCGACGAACTGGTCGCCTACTACCGAGCGGGCTCAGGCGAGCACCCCGACTGGGACGAATACCGCAAGGCCATGGTCACCGACCGCCGCGCCCTCGTCCGCCTGACACCCACCCACGCATACGGCATGCTCTGACGATCCTCAGTGCCGCAGCAGCTCCGACACCGTGACGAATTGGTAACCGGCGGAACGGAGTTCGCTGACGATGCGCGGTATTGCGGCGAGGGAATCGTGCCCCTGCCCCATGACGTGCAGTAGGACAATGGAGCCCGGCCGCACTTTGGCCACGGTTTCGGTGACGATCGCGTCGGTGCTCGCCTGTTGGCCCGAGTCGGGTTCCACATCCCAGGTGATCGTCGTGCGGTCATGGTCGGACAGGTACTTCGGCAGAGCCCAGAGTTTCTTGCCGTAGGGCGGGCGGAAGGTGACCGGGCCCTGGTAACCGGTTTTCGCGATTTCCGCTTCGGTTCGTTCGATCTCGTCGCGGACGGTATCGCCGGAGACGAGCACCATGCGGCGATGGTTGTAGGTGTGATTGCCGATTTCGTGACCGGCCTGCGCGATCGCCCTGCCGTATTCGGGATGCGCGGCCAAGTCCCGGCCCATGAGATAGAAGGTAGCTGGAATCCCGGCTTCGGCAAGAACTTTCAACACTTCGGGCGCTTTGTCGGTCGGGCCGTCGTCCAGGGTCAATGCGACCACCCTGTCGGTCGTATCGACCCGGTTCACCAACCGTCCCGCCAGTTGGAAGGTGCGCGAGTTCATCAGGTAATAGCCGCCGACCGCCAGCGCCAACACCACCACGAGCACCAGCGCACCACCGATCAACCACTTGCGTCGCATCATCAGCTCCTATGAAAAACAGTGGCGCCCGGACCTTTCGGTCCGAACGCCACCGTCTTGGACACGGATCAGAAGTTGATCATGTGGCCCGCGAGGCCGTGGAACGCTTCCTGCAAGGCTTCGCTCAACGTCGGGTGGGTGTGGACGTTGCGGGTCAGCTCATTGACGGTCAGGTCCCACTTCTGGGCCAGGGTCAGCTCCGGCAGCAGCTCGGAGACATCCGGACCGATGAGGTGGCCGCCGAGCAGTTCGCCGTACTTGGCGTCGGCTACCAGCTTGACGAAACCGGTCGGATCGCCGAGGCCGTGCGCCTTGCCGTTGGCGGTGAACGGGAAGGTGGCGACCTTCACGTCGTAGCCCTCGTCGCGGGCCTGCTGCTCGGTGAGGCCGAAGCTGGCGACCTGCGGCTGGCAGAAGGTGGCGCGCGGCATCATCCGGTAGTCGCCGAGGGGGACCGTCGGCGCTCCGGCGATGGTCTCCGCGGCGACGACGCCCTGAGCCTCCGCTACGTGGGCGAGCTGCAGCTTCGCGGTCACGTCACCGATCGCGTAGATGTGCGGCACATTGGTGCGCATGTTGTCGTCGATGACGATGGCGCCACGTTCGAGCGCGACACCGGTGTTCTCCAGGCCGTAGCCCTCGACTCGCGGCGCGAAGCCGACGGCCTGCAGCACCTTGTCGACGGTGACCGTCTCCAGGTTGCCGGTCTTGTTGTCCTTGATGGACACGGTGACCTTGGAGCCGTCGTCGTCGATCGACTGCACGGCCGCACCGGTGGTGATGGTGATGCCGAGCTTCTTGTACTGCTTGGTGATCTCCTTGGAGACGTCGGCGTCCTCGTTCGGCAGCGCACGGTCCAGGAACTCCACGATGCGCACGTCGACGCCGTAGTTCTTCAGGACGTAGCCGAACTCCATGCCGATCGCGCCGGCGCCGACGATCAGGATCGAGCCGGGCAGGTCGCGGGTGAGGATCTGCTCCTCGTAGGTCACCACATTCGCGCTGAGCGAGGTGCCCGGCAGCAGCTTGGTGACGGTGCCCGCGGCGATGATGACATTGCTGAAGGTGATCGTCTCGGTGCCGCCGCTGGACAGGGCGACCGAGAGGGTGTTCGCGTCGGTGAAGGTGCCCTTACCGTCGAACTCGTCGATCTTGTTCTTCTTCATCAGGAAGTGGACGCCCTTGACCCGGCCGTCGGCGACCTTACGGCTGCGGTCGAACGCGACGCCGAAGTCGAAGCTCACATCGCCGGAGATGCCGAAGGTCTTGGCTTCCTTGGTGAAGATATGCGCGAGTTCCGCGTTGCGCAGCAGCGCTTTGGAAGGGATGCAGCCCACGTTGAGGCAGACACCACCCCAATACTTCTGCTCGACGATGGCGGTACGGAGGCCAAGTTGTGCCGCACGGATGGCGGCGACATAACCGCCAGGACCGGCACCGAGAACGACAACGTCGTAATGGGAAGTCACGTCGTCGAGCCTAACTCTGTCGGGCGAACTTCACCCACCCTCCCCCGGCAACTATGAGACGCGCGCCACATGGCACCGCGGCTTTCGTGCGACCGGGCAGCTGCGCGGGGCTGCGATACCTCGGCTGGCGGCTGCGGCACACGGCAGCGGTGAACTAAACCCCCTCGGGCCGCCAGCAGCAGCGATAGCCATCAGCTCTTGAAATGGAAATGCATCCATCGGTGTGCGCACCACGGTCAGGTGAACATTATTTACACGACAGCAGCCGTAGCCGATTCGGCTCGGCCGACGATAATCGGTCCGGTGGTGACCTCCGATGACGTGCGACGGATCGCGTTGAGCCTGCCGCGAACGACCGAGGCGCTGGTGCGAGATCGGGCGAAGTTCCGGGTGGGCCGCATCGTGTACCTGGCGCTGTCCACGGACGAGACCCGCATGGGTTTCGCCTTTCCCAAGCAAGAGCGGGCGGCACTGGTCGCGGGTGAGCCCGACAAGTTCCTGATGCCGCTGCCGCGCGACGAGCGATACAACTGGGTCCGGGTGCGGCTCGATGCCATCGACGAGACGGAGTTGACGGAACTGGTCATCGAGGCATGGCGCATGGTCGTCCCCAAGCGCGTCGCCGCCGCGCACCTCGGTGACTGAAGCACCGCGCTAGTTACGCCAGACCTGCTGTGCGATCCGGGCGAAGTTGCCACCGAATACCGCCGCCCGGTCCCCGGCACTGAAACCACGACCGGCAAGCTCGGCATCCAGTCCGGGTAGCTCGTTGAGCCCGAGCAGATCCTCCGGCGGCACCCATTGCAGCGGTCCCCACTTCGTATACGCGTCGGAAAACGCCCCGGGATCCTGGGTGAGCATTTCATTGAAATCCTCGGCATCGAAGGAGTAGTCCGACCCGATGCCGAGATGTTCGATTCCAACGAGTTCCGCACCGTATTCGATATGCGCGGCCATTGCCGCGACCCGCTCGGCTCGGCCATCGATCGCGTTCTGCCCCAGGAAGATGCCCACGCCATTGATACCGATAACTCCGCCGGTCCGCGCACAGGCCAGCGCCTGCTCATCGGTGATATTGCGCGGATGCGCCCACAGTGCGGCGAAATTGGAATGGCTGTAGATCATCGGAACTTCGGTGCATTCGGCCAAGTCGAGTCCGGTGCGCCGGGAGCAGTGCGAACCGTCGACGAATATGCCGACCTCGTTCTGTTTGCGCACCAGATCTCGGCCGTAGGCGGTGAGTCCGGTGTCGTCGGTATCCAGACAACCGCAACCAGCCGCATTGGCGTGGTTATAGGTCGGCAGCATTGAACGAACGCCCAGTTCGTAGAAGATCTCGAGGTTATCCGGATCGCCGCCCAGCGGCCCCGAATCCTCCAGGTCGAAGGCCAGCGAAATGGTATCGGCGGCACCGATATCGGCGAACCGCTCGATCAGCCGGAAACGGCCATTATCCAGCGCATCCCGGCGGAACTTGTGCAGCAGCGCCAGCGAATCCTCGGTCGACTGGCGTGAATATCCGACGTTCACCGATAAATACGACCCGAGCGGATAGCGCGCCAGATCCGCGATCCGCGCGGAATGCAGTAATGGCAGGCAGCAGTGCTGCTCCCAGAGAAACTGTGGCAAACCGGCCACCTTCCGCCTCGGTTCGATATCGGAGCAGCGATCCTACTGAGCCGACCGGCACGTATGTCAGACCTTGACTCGATGTCGAGCAACCGGTAACAGCGCGCCCGAATTGCCCGATTCACCGAGTGATATCTCACCTTTGAAGCCTCTCGGCAACAATGTGGACATGACGGGCGTTGAGCAAACTGTGACCGATCCCTACCTGTGGCTCGAAGAAGTAACCGATGAGCGGGCCCTCGACTTCGCCCGCGCGCACAACGAGGTGGTTGTCGAGCGTTTCGCCAGCTCCGATCGGTTCACCGAGCTCGAGCGCCGCATCCTGGACATGCTCGATACCGATACCAAGATCGCCTACCCGGGTCGGCGCGGCCGCTGGCTCTACAACTTCTGGCGCGATGCCGAACATCCCCGCGGGTTGTGGCGGCGCACCACCTTCGCCGAATATGCCAAGGAAGCGCCGGACTGGGATGTGCTGATCGACCTGGACGCGCTCGGCACCGCGGAGGGCGAGAACTGGGTGTGGGGCGGCGCCGCGGTGCTGCGGCCGGAGCAGTCGCGTGCGCTCATCAGCCTGTCCCGCGGCGGCGCGGATGCCAAGGTCGTGCGCGAATTCGATATCGAGACAAGAGAATTCATCGATCCGGCCGACGGCGGTTACTTCCTGCCCGAGGCGAAATCCGAGCTCCGCTGGATCGATATCGACTCGGTGTACGTCGGCACCGATTTCGGACCGGGTTCGCTCACCGATTCCGGCTATCCGCGTATCGCCAAGCGCTGGCGGCGCGGCACCCCGCTCGCCGCGGCCGAAACGGTATTCGAGGGCGAGGCAGGCGATGTCGCGGTATCGGCCGGGTACGACCGGACTCCCGGCTATGAACGGCATTTCGTCGGCCGCGCCACCGACTTCTTCAACGAAGAGGTGTACCTGCTCGAAAGCGACGGCAGTCTGCGGCATCTCGATGTACCGACCGACGCAAGCGAATCCTGGTACAAGGATTGGTTCCTGGTGCGATTGAAGTCGCCATGGGAGATCGGCGACAAGACCTACCCGGCCGGTGCGCTGCTGGCCCTCGACTTCGAGAAATTCCTTTCCGGTGCACGGGAATTCGAGGTGATCTTCACCCCCGACGAGCACACCTCGCTGCACGGATACGGCTGGACCGAAAACCATCTGCTGCTGATCACCCTCGAGGACGTGCAGACCAAGCTCTATGTCCTCACGCCCGGTCCGGACGGCTGGCACAAGGAGCCGCTCGCCGATACCCCGCCGATGGCGACCACCAGCGTGATGAATCTGGACCCGCTCGAGGGCGGCGACGAATTCATGCTGACCACAAGCGGATTCACCACTCCGGCCACCCTGCTCGCCAGCGCGGTCGGCGGCCGTACCGAACAACTCAAACAGGAACCCGGCTTCTTCGACGCCGAGGGCATCGAAACCGAGCAATTCTTCGCGCGCTCCGACGACGGAACCATGGTGCCCTACTTCGTAATCCGCCACCGCGACCACAAGGACACCCCCGGTCCGACAGTGATGTCCGGCTACGGCGGCTTCGAGGTATCCCGAACCCCGGCCTATAGCGGCGCCTCCGGAATGGGCTGGCTGGAACGCGGCGGCACCTGGGTGATGACAAATATCCGCGGTGGCGGCGAATACGGCCCGCAATGGCACACCTCGGTGCAGAAGGCCAACCGGCACAAGGTCTATGAGGACTTCTCCTCGATCGCCAAGGATCTGGTGGCCCGCGGCATCACCACACATGAACAACTGGGCGCGGTCGGCGGTAGCAATGGCGGCCTGCTCATGGGCGTCATGCTGACCCGCTATCCGGAACTGTTCGGCGCCATCGTCTGCCAAGTCCCGTTGCTCGATATGCAGCGATATCACCTGCTGCTGGCGGGTGCGTCCTGGGTGGCCGAATACGGCGATCCGGATAAGCCGGAAGAGTGGGCGTACATCAGCAAGTACTCGCCCTACCAGAACGTCCGCGCCGACGCGCCCTACCCGCCGATCCTGCTGACCACCTCCACCCGCGACGACCGAGTCCACCCTGGCCACGCCCGCAAGATGGCCGCGCTGCTCGAGGAGCAGGGGCACACCGTCTGGTACCACGAGAACATCGAAGGCGGCCACGGCGGCGCGGCCGACAACAAGCAATCGGCATTCCAGGCCGGACTCATCTACGAGTTCTTCACCCAGATGTTGATGGAGCGGTAATCAGGTCCAACCGGCCCGGTACATCCTGCACTGGGCCGACTTCTTGCGGCGGTATGTCTACGATGCAGACTCGGTCTACGCTGTAGACAAGGACTCAGATGAGCGCATGAGCAAGCCGAAGCCGCCCACCCGCCGATTCTTGGACGAGCGTGGCGAATACGTCGAGTCGTTCCGTGTCGAGTTCCTGGCACCGGCCGTAGTGAAGGGTTTCCCGCTGCGGGATAATTACAGGCGGTCGGTGATTCCACACCACACCGCGAAGCCGTGCACAGTGTCGACGGTGCGTGCCTCTGCCCGCGCCAGCGCTCGCACGGTTTCATGCACCATCGGGTTGTAACGGGTCTGGGATGGCGCAATCGATTTCGCGATTACCAGCGCGTCGAACGCACTGCGGCGGTTGCCATGAAGCAGATACGCGCGGGCCAGTTGCGCTGTCCATCAACGCCTTTGGGCTTCCTTTGCCGGTCAGATGGAAATCGGCCGCACCATGTACAAAGGCGGCTTGAAATTATCAGACCGACACTGGGTCAGCTGGGCACGCAATGCCTCTGTTGCCTCAGGGTTGGTCGCGTGAGTCATTTCGATAACGCGGCGCACTGTCAGAGCGTCAACGCCGCGGGCGTCGGCATCGGCCAGGTAGCCGTCGATGATGTCAAGTGTGTCTGGTGTGGGCATCTGAGGTCGACGGCGGTGCGCCAGCCGCTCGCGTTCGATGTCGATGTCGCTGTATCCGCGGCGTTCACGCAGCAACCGTTCGATCTCCTTGAGAGAGGAGGTCGACGTGAGAAACGTTGCCAGCGACGATTCTGCGAGGGCAATGGGTGCAATCCGGTAGATGCGTGTAGCCGCGGCGGTGACCTCGACGACGACACCGCGCTGGATCTCGACGGAGCCGCGCCAACCCGACGCAGCCACAGTAAGCAGAGCATTGGCCTCCGATGGGTGCCATGACCAGATGCTCGCGAATCCTTCCGCATCCCCAGCTATCAGGTCGCCGACATCTTCCGCATCCAGCGCGTGCAATCGCCCATCGATCTCTGCGCGGGACAATTCGCCGTCGAGGCCGACACCGGCGACGAACACCCGAGTCGGCAGCCCGGACATAATCGCGGCGGCCAAAGCAGCGGAGTCCGCAAGCGGGCTCCGTAACCCCGGCTCATTTCCAGCAGCCAGAATGTCACCGCCTGTGTCGATCAACACGATCTCGTCAGCGTCGAAGACGGCTGCTGCGCAACGGATCTGACGCGCAAGACCGTTCACCCCGGCCTCGATGTCCATCAGCAGCAGGGGTTGCGCGAAATGCTCCGCGAGGCGCGGAAGTGTCGATTTCCCGTCGGCGCGCAGAACCGCCGTGGATGGCACCTCGGACACCCCGCCGTGGTCGATCAACCCTTGAAAGTCGGCCCATGTGCGGGGACCTGGTGCCGGGTCGATCATCAGCCGGTCCCAGGAGTAGCTCATGATGGCTGCAACGCCCAGCGCAGGCATTTTGTCGGCGAGCATAGCCGCGGTAACCACGTCGCCGCCCCCACCCGCAGCGATCGCTACTGTCGTCATCATTGTTCGCCAACCAATCCGCGACTCATAAACTGGCTAGTGGCATATGGTACTCAGACCAAGGATGAAGCGTTGCCCGAGATCGAAGAGGTACTTCCGAAATACCTGCAAATCGCAGGATACCTGCGGGATCAGATCGTTCGCGGCGACCTACCGCCAGGCGCGGAGGTCCCGTCTGAACGGGAACTGGCCGCCGCGTGGAACGTATCCCGGCCGACTGCAACCAAAGCTTTGCAGGCACTGCGGCAGCAGGGATTGGTCGAATCACGCCGCGGGTCGGGCACGTTCGTTCGCGAACCGAATGCTGCGCCGCGAGCGCGTGAACGTTTCGAGCGTGCCGCGGCGATGGGCACGATGTACTCCGACACCGAGCGTGTCGAGTTCCCGTTGGTCGGCAGAGTGGACACGCCCGACTACGTCGCGACCGCGCTCGGGCTCGATGAGGGCAGTCCGGTCGTACAGCGGCGGCGCGTCATATACAACGAGGCGAGTGGCCCGACGGAGCTATCAACATCGTGGTTTCCGGCGGCTTTAGCCGATTCCGCGCCACGCCTGCTTGTCGCCGAGCGGATTCGAGGCGGCACGCTCCCGTATCTCGCCGACGCCCTCGGGGTGCGCGCCGCCTATGCCCGCGACCAGGTGTGTGCTCGACCCGCCAGCGATGACGAGCGGGCGGCACTCGAGCTGCCGGATGCATCACCCGCGTTGGTCTACTGGCTGGTGGCATACGACTCCGACGACAATCCGATTCAGTTCGACGAGGCGGTGTACCCGCCGCAACGCTGGGCGTTCCGCCAGGAGTATCCGATAACTTTCTGACCGGCACGGCAGTCTCGCCGGAACTTTCCCCGATTTTGCGGAGTGGCATATGCCACTATCCATAAAGCGGCATAATCCAGTTGTGACACAACGGAACCGACCTGGGAGCCTGCAATGCCAAACCACCCGCTACCGAATCGGGCCGCCGCGGTCGTTGAGCCGCAACGTCCGGTGCAGGGCATCGTGTCGGCCGCCGTGCTGACGCGGTTCATCTACGCCCTTACCGAGTGGGCGGCTTCGATCGAGGACGCCGTAGAGACCCCGAGTCCCGAATCGAATGCGATCGGTGTGGTCCGCTGGGACAACGCCGCGCAAGGCACGTCGGCCGCCGCAGAGCTGAAACATCTAGCGGCAGAGCACAATTACTTCCTCGTTGAGGTCGTCGGATTCGATGTGGACTCCCGCGCCGCAGGGCTGCTGCTGTCGCAACATATCCGGGATGCTGAGGCTGATGCCGTGCTCACCCCCAGCCTCGAACATGTTGGGGAGTTGAAGTGGGCGATCACCCTCGTGTGCGACCTGGTCACCCACGAGCAGGTGTATCCGTGCGGTCATCAATGGCCCGCGCCCCTGTCCATCGTGGGCGGTGACCAATGAGGCGCGAGTTTACGCCGGAGCTGCTGGCCGACACTCCCACCAGTCGATGTCTGTTCTATCGGCAGATATGCGGGCTGACAGCCGGAGTCGATCCCGCCATCGGGCGAATCACGGTGCGGGCAGGCAGCGTATCCGCGGTCGTCATGCCCGCCGACCTAGGCCAAATGGTGAAGATGCACATACAGTCTCGGCAATGCGCACTCGGTCCGATCATCTCCCACCCGCGCTCGCGACGATGGACGTTCATCGTCAGGCCCGATCTCCCCGACGAAGTACCTCTGTTCTCGGAGTTGTTTCGGCTCAACGTAACTGTCGCTCGATTCGGTGCGCAGATCGCACTACCGTCGCCCGCCGATCGGCACGACGGGCTGCGTGTCTGGATCGAACCGCCACGTGACACATTCCGGCCATCCGGAATCGCCGTAGTCGATGCGATCCGCGCGTGCACCAGCATCCGTCCATCGGGAGATTGCCGATGAGCAGTACCCCGGTCAATTGGTGCTCTTTATGAGTGAGCAGGTTTCGCCGCGACCGGGTGATCCGGATGTGCATTTGTCGGTGTTCCTGCATGGTGCGCGATTCGACTTCGCTGTCTGCCTTACCGCCGCGCTCGTCTTTTTGGACGACTGGCGCGATCACCACTATCCCGACGCAGTGACAGTGATTCCTGGATCCACCTGTGGCCTGCCACGCCTCCCCAACGAACGGTTGTACCTCGAACCATGAACAGCTCGAACGAGCAAGGTCCTCGCCATGACCGCTGAGATCCGGAGCATCCGGGCGCCGCCCGTCAAATCAACTCCAGAACAACGCGATTCGACACACCCTGGCCTGCTGTGCCACACGGCGCCCCTGGACCAGACGCCACCAGGGGGCGCGAACCCGGACCGCCGTGTCCGTTCAATACCTGGATTCTATGGGGGAATCATGCAAACTGCCATCAAACGCCTTCTCTTCGTTACCGCCGCCTGCATCGCAGCCGTCATTGCCGCCATCGGCTCAGCGGAGGCCGTCACTGTCCAGCAATGCGAGGAGGCGGGCGGCGTGGTCATCCGATGCGCGGAGCAACCCGTGAATAAGAACGATAAAATCGCTTGCCCAGCACCAGGCAAGACAATCCGACTGTGGTGCGTCGGGACGCGGTTCTACACCATGCCGGATGGCTCTCCGATGGAGGTCTTCGATACCGGCGGCAACAGCAAATACGGGCGATAGGCTCGATATCATGACCAGACGATTTGGTTCCGTCACCACAATCACTGGGGCGAGTCCGGCAGTGATTTCGCTGCTTCGTCGCGCCGCGCAGGTTGCCGAACAACATGGTCGCAACGATCTGGCACCCGAGGATCTGCAAGTAGCCCTGCTGCAGGGCATCCCATGGTCCACACTCGAGGTGTGGTGGCCTCGGGTCGGTGGAAAACCGTTGCAGCGTGGAGTCATCAACGACTTCGATCCGTCTGCGCCGCAAAAGGCGTTGACCTACACGGAATTGGTGGAGTTGGTGACCTCGATGGTGCCTGGCCCAGCCGGGCGTGACGAATTGAACCCGGTGGAGCCGGTCACCGTCACATACGAACTATCGGGGCCGGATGCTGACGAGTTCCGAGCACAGATCGACGGGTCTGGATAGCCCAACGAGGGAGCCCTCAGCCAGCAGGCTGAGGGCTCTGTCTGTCTGGCTCAGCTCGACCTCACACCCAACGAGACAGCGATTGGAGTTCCGAAGATGAGGAGGACGTTCTACCGCTATCCGGTTGCAGCGCAGGGCCGTACGCTCGCACTCATCACTGAAAATCGTTGAGAAGATGGAGCTGTAACGAGATGGACCGAGCTCTTGACGGTGAGGACGACAGGATCACGCGCTATCTGGACCGATGGTTCGAAGCGCGGGTTGAGCTTCGACCGAAGTCGATCAGCTCGATGTCCGTGTCCGAGCTACAAGAGTTGCTTGATCGCCTAATTCAGCTTCCGACCACCGGTGCCGCTATTGCCGACCTTCTCGGGATACCGATCGAGACAAAAGTGGGACGCGAGAGGATTAGGGCGTCGTTCACGACAAGGGTGCTGCAGCGGCAGAAGGCTGTTAGAGAGCAACTCGCGGTACTGCTTCAGCAGGCACAGGTGGACGAGTTCAAGGATGCGGTCGAGGCGAAGGTTGAAGATCCGAAGTTGCGTCAGGACCTCTTGAGCCTCTTCTCGGATTTCGTTCAGGAGCAGCAGGCCAAGGCTCTTGAGTCCAAATCGGCCGAAGCCGCCGCCGAGATGGAGCGAGCGATCCACAATGCCGAGCTCAGAGAGCGTAAGTGGCGGATGTGGAAAGAGATGCTCGACCGGGAGCCGGTCGCGGTGCTTGTCGGCGCTGTCCTCTTAGGCATGTTGACGCTGGCGTTGATCGGAGCCGTGTTCTCACACACCCCGACTCCGGAGATCTTCTCAAGTGCTCTGCTGCTGATTCTCGGCTTCTTCTTCGGCCAAGCGGCCAGCGGCGGAGGTGGACGCTCGCGCGATTAGCAGCGGGATCCGCATCGGCTCGGTGACGTGCTCGACATCGCGTAGCGGGAACCGGCCAAGACGAAGAAAGGGCGGCGTGAGCGGTCGGGACTCCACTGGATCGTGACCGTGACTTGGCCCGACGCCTCCGGCCGTGTGGGCACCTGGACAGTGCGGACAAGGATCGCGCATGTCCAGGAGAAGCAATCGGGCAAAGGCGTAGGATACCGTCGATTCCAGGATGCCCATGGCCCTGAGGTTGTTGAGTAATGTGAGTCGGGGGAGACCAATGCCGCGGCACGCTGGGTCGATATGAGTCCAGTAGCACGGTCGCGGCCGGATTGGCTCGATACCCAGGAGCGAATCAGCTGGAACGGAAGCCAACGATGGAGAAGTCCCGACGGGAAACGTATCTTCACCTACGATCACCTGCACGGGCATATTGAGGTTTTCAATCGGCGAGGTGTCCATATGGGCGTGGCGGACGTGCGTACGGGACAATGGATAGACGAGCCTGTGCCAGGAAGGAGGATCGATGTCTGACACCATCACCTCAGGAACCTTCGTCGACGCCGTCCTGGCAGGCGAAGCGCTCCTTGAGGACATCGATGACTGGGTGGATCGTTGGCATGACGCTGACGGACAGCCTCAAGGACAGTCAATGACCTTGTCGTCATACCTCGGTATGACGAAATCGGAGTACGCGCTATGGGTTGAGCAGGACGACGCCCTACGGTTCGTCATCGCTGCTCATCGCTACCAGACACCGGTAACCGACCTGTTGATCTCCCGCAACGACTACGCCTTGGCCGCTCGTGCCCAGGACGCCGCTGCGGCGGAGAAAGTGCTGCAATGGCTGGTCACGACTGGTCGAATCGACCCTGAGCAGGCGTCGCACGCCTAACCCGTGAACGCCGATCCCCTGCTCGGTTCCGCTCGAAAAGCTGCCGCACTGCTGGTATCTCGCCACGATCTCGAGCCTCCTGTGCCGATTGTGCAGATCTTGGCAGGAGAAGTCGAACTCGCTGTGTCCGAATGGCCCGTCCCGCAGGTTGATGCTGTGATGATGCGACGTCCGGGGCAGAAGCCGGCGGTGTTTTACAAGAACACCGACCCGCGCGGTCTCCGTCAGCGATTCACCCTGGCGCACGAGCTCGGCCACCTGAAGCTGGCATGGCATCTCGGCAACAAGGCCTGCGAGGTAGCGCCCAGCGAGACCGGCTCTGATCGCGCAAACGGGCGTCCACCCGAAGAGCGCGAGGCTGACACCTTCGCCTCGTGCCTACTAGTACCCGACCGTTGGCTTGAGGCTGTGTCGAGGACATACGGCGAGGACATGACCGGGCTGCTGGAAGCGGTCAGCACGGCTCAAGTCAGCACGACCGCATCGCTGTTGGCACTCCGTCGCGGCCTGTCTGCCGGATGGGCCTTTCAACTCAATAGTCGGCCCGACCTCATTACGTCAGCGGGAACAGTGACGCCTGTGGCCGGGCCCGCGGAATTGACGAGGTCCGCGGAGGACCATGGCGTTTACGTCCTGCAGGGCAACAACGTTCGTTGGTGGCGGTTGGCCGGACGCTTCGATATCCCTGCCGAAGATGACGATCCGCGCAGCACGACGGAACTTCTACGATCGGCGATTCGATCGCACGAGTCGGATCCGGCTCGTGCGAAATGGATCGAGCAGTCGGCCAATGGAAAGGTCGGCGGAGGCACCAAGGACGACGCCGGCAGGCCAGCTGGCGAAGTCTTCGCGTCCCTGACCTACCGTTTCCGCTACGTCGAGTACGCCGCGATGACCACGCATCCAGACTTCCAGAAGTGGCTGACGCGAAAGGCGCGGGACAAGGCCAACAAGTAGCCCGCGCCCTCACCTCATCAAACAAGCGTTTGACATGGCGTAGTCTCGCGGGAGATCGCCGGGAAAATCGGCGAAGCTCAGCGGATTCTCGGTGAACTCGCTAGCTGACCAGGCACTTTGAACATCAGTTCATCCTGCTCATCTACAGCGGGACTCGAAACCGCTACTGCCGACCCGGCCCTTGATTCGGACCGGTGGCGGTTTTTTCATGCCCGAGCGGCGTAGCGTGCGGCTTCATGTGCCGAGGGTCGCCGGTTCGAGTCCGGCCGCAGCCGCGATCGAATCTGATCAAACACCTTATGCCTCAAGGAAATTCACCATGTCCACTCTCTCCGCCGCTCTCGCCATCGTTCGCTTGGAACTGATCGGCAAGATTGCCCTCGCCGTTCTCGGCGGGGTCATCAACTGATGCAGCCCGCCGTTGGGCGCATCGTCCACTATCAGATCTAGGGCACGCCCGGCGACGAGCATCCGTCCGAGACCGCCGCTGCCATCATCACCGCAGCAGGCGGCCTGGGCCATACGGGCGCCGATTACGTTGACCTGTGCGTGTTCTATCCGAACGGCTGGTCCAACAAGGCCGTCGTTCGGGGCGCCGATGCGCCGACGCCCGGCTGCTGGAACTGGCCGCCCCGCGTGTGACACCCGACTTCGCAGCGCGTCAACCCGGTTGCGGGATACTCAACGACACCCGAGACGAAGGTCGAGCTGTTTGACTTCGCTTGTGTCAGCGCTGGTTTGATGTTACCCGCTCCCTGGAGGCACTTTGGAACTGTCAATTTGCCGCCGCATGACGAACCGTGGCGTCATCGGCTTGGTTACCCGTTGGGTCCGAACGACAGGATTCAGTCCTTGTTCCAGCCGCGCCTAAGAATCGCCGTTGGTAGAGGCCAGGATGACCGCCGGGATCTGCCATGACACCTTGGCCTGGAAGTCGGCGAGGAATGGTACGTCCACCAGCTTGCTGTCCCAAAGTTATTGCTGCTCATCGCCTTCCGCGAAAGATGCTACTAACGGCCAAGATTCGGTACCGACCTCTACGACGGCTTCGGGATGCGCCGTCAGATTGTGGTACCACCCCGGACGATTCGGCCGCCCACCGTTGGCGGCGTAGACCACTACCCGGTCGCCGTCGCGCTGATATGCCAGCGGCCAGGTGCGGGGTTCGCCGGTGCGGGCACCGGTGGTGATAAGCAGGAGCAGCGGTATGTTCGCGAACTGTCCGCCGACCTTTCCCGCATTGGCGCGGAATTCCGCGATGACATCCAGATGTAGTTGCCGCCGTTGCTCATTCGACACAAACACAGCCTAGGACGGGTTGGGGGATTGCGCTTCGTTGAAGGCGCGCGGTCGTCCGATCAGCGGTCCCGCAGCCACTTCTCCAGTTGATCGACCGTGCTGCTGTATTGACGGATCCAACCGTTGTGCCCCAACGGTTCCGGTTGCACCCAGGTGGTCACCTCGGCCTTGGGCATCTTGGCCAGCAGGTGGGCGGCCGAACTGCTGGGCGCGAGATCGTCGCCGGTCATGGTGATCGACAGCACCGGCAGCTTCAGTCTGGCGATCCGCTCCTCGTAGTCGATATCCGCATCGACCGGCGCGAAGCGGCCGGTGCGGGCCAGCCGCGCCCAGTCCGACATCAGCACCTTCGACTGGCGTCCGAAGCCGCCGAGCGAGATCCGGTCGCCGGGCCAGAAGCCGGTCAGATTGGCAGTCAGCGACATGGCCGCGGTGCCGACCAGCATGCCCGGACCCGAAATGCCCCGGAACCCGCGGTGATACGGGGTGCCGGAGGCGATCAGGATCAGCCCGCCCAAGCGGCCGCGGATCCGCGACGCGTACAGCACCGCGAGTTGGCCGCCCATGCTGTGACCGAGCAGATACGGGGTGCTGTCCGGGAATCGGTCGCGCACCACCGAGAAGATCGCCGGGAAGTCGACCGAGGCCAGTTCGTGGTAGCCGAACGTGCTCGCGGCGCTCGGACGCGGACGACTGTCACCCACGCCGCGCAGCTCACCGATCGCGACATCGAAGCCGCGCGCGGCCAGCGCCTGGGCGAACGGTTCGTAGTACCCGGCCGGAACACCGAGGCCGGGCACCATCACCACCACCGGACGCGGCGCATCCGGGCGCACTGGATGCCGATGCGCACCGGTCGCCGCGAACAGCCGCACCGGTACGGTGGTGCCGTCCGGCATCTGGATTGGAACGGTCTCCATACAGCGCACGCTAGCCGACGGCTGGCGGAACTACGCGCCGACCGCACCCATGATCACGCGGCTGAGCACTCGGATCACGTCGTCCAGTGGTGGTCGCGGGTCCGAGCCGCTCCACGAATCCACCACGTAGTTGACCGCGCCGATTATGGCCAGCACCCGCATCTCGTAGTCGCCCGTTGGGATTTCGCCGTGCAAGGCGGCATCCTCCGCGGCGCTGGCTAGTAGCGAACCCCAGACGCGACGCAGCTCCAGCCGGAACTTCTCCACCTTCGGCCCGGCGCCGACGACCTCTACCAGCGCCACCCGCGCCTTGCGCGGATCGGAGCCGATGGATTCGACGTAAGCGCGCACCGCGGCAACGATGATCTCCAGCGCGGTCGCGTCGGATTTCTTCTCCAGGGCGGCGGTCACCGCTTCGCGCGATTCCTTATCGATCTGCTCGTAGAGCTCGAGTAGGAGGGATTCGCGGCCAGTGAACTCCTCATAGAACTGCCTCGAGGAGAGTCCCGCGTCCTTACAGATAGCGCCGACCGAACTATTGGCGTAGCCATCGCGCGCGAAGACCGTCAGGCCCGATTCCAGAAAACGCGCACGCCGCTGACGTTGCCGGTCCTCTACGGGTTGCCCGGCATACATTCGTCCCGTATTCGCATCCTGTGACATTGGGGCAGACAATACCGAAGGGCCCGATCCCCTCGTCATGGATCGGGCTGTTCGTCTCAACCTTCGGCGAAACAGGCGTTAGCCGAAAGTTGGCCGCGCGGTTGCTATTGCGCTTACGGGAGGCTGCTATCCGATCTAACTACCCCTACAAGGGTTGTCACTGATTGTTTGCCACATCGGAGGATGTCGAGAGGTTCGGCACGCCGAAAGTATTTTGAAGGACTTTTTTAGAATTATTCTTTCGACAGACCTTTCATCAACGCGGGCAGTTCCGCGACGGAATCGATGACGTGATCCGGTGTGGCCGAAGCCGTCGCCAGAACGGCGGGCCGGAATTTGCCGGTGCGCACCAGAACTCCGGTCATACCGACCCGTTGGGCAGCGAGTACATCGGAATGCAGATCGTCGCCGATCATCAGCACCTCGACCGGATCGAGGCCCATGAGGTCGGCACAGGTTCGGAATCCGGCCGCCGCGGGCTTGCCGACCACCGCGATCTCGGCATTGCCCGCCGCCTCCAGACCCGGCAGGTATGCGCCCGCATCGATGCGGAGCCCGGTATCGGTAGCCCAAGTCAGGCCGCCGTGCATCGCGACGACCGGTATACCGTCCAGCATCAGCTCCGCCACCCTGCTCAGCGCATCATGCGTGAATTCCGCACCGGCGCCGCCGATTACGATGACGTCCGGATTTTCGTCGTCGAGAGTCAGCTCGGCGAGGTCGGCCTCGATATCGCCATGATTGAGCACCCACACTGCCGCATTCGGGTAGCGGCGGCCCACGTATTCGCCGGTGAGCCGGGCGGCGGTGACGATCTCCGCGGTATCGACATCGAATCCGGCTTCCCGCAGCCGCTCGGCGATCTCGTCGCAGGTCCGGGAGGTGGTGTTAGTGAGAAACCTTCGGCGCAAACCACTTTCGCGCACGCGGCGCACGGCCTCGACCGCGCCGTCGATCTCGTGCCATGAGGTCACCAGCACACCGTCGATGTCGTAGAGCACACCGCGTATGTCGCCAGACATGGGTTCAGCCTACGACTGTCGAAGGGAGTCGTCCGCCGCATCTGTTCGATACGGCGCGTCAGCGGGCGAAACTGCGGGCGGCGCGCGCGAGCATCCATGGCACGAGCCGACGGTGAAATGGCCGCACAATGGCGAAATACCTTCGGCCCCAGCGATTTCGATACTTGACCAGAGACGTGATGGTGACCGTGCCGTCGTCGACGAGAACAGAGACGACAAAGTCGAGAACCGTCATCGCATCGGCGGTCACGTGCTCATGCTCGTCGCTTTCGCGATCGGGAAAAGGCTTGCCGAAGAATATCTTTCGGGTCCATTCCCGCGGATCGATAGGAGCGCCGGACGGCAGCACTATTACATGGGAATCAATGTAATCCCAATCGATTCCCGGCGAGCGCGCCAGGGTGGCTCGTTCGGGAATCTCATAAGTCGGCATTGCATTCCTCCGATATCCCATACGGGAGCGTATGGATTAACCATACGGTAGCGTATGGGAATGGCACAAGGGGATGCGAAGGCACGGCTCAGCGCCGACGATTGGGCACAGGCCGCACTGGACGCGCTGGCGGAGGGCGGTCTGGCGGCGGTGTCCGTCGAGCCCATCGCCAAGCGGCTCGGCACCACCAAGGGCAGCTTCTACTGGCATTTCAAGGACCGCGCGGCCCTCATCGATGCGGCGCTGGCGCGCTGGGAGCAGCGCAGCACCGACGATGTGATCGCCGAGATCGCCGGCGAGACAGACCCGGCCGAGCGGTTGCATCGACTCTTCGCCCAGGTCATCGATTACGCGGCCACCGGACGCATCGAATTGGCCCTACTAGCCTCGGCGGACCAGCCGCCGGTCGCCGCGACATTGCGCCGAGTCGCGGACCGACGCATCGAATACGTCGCGGAACTCCTGCGTGAACTCGGACTGACCACCGCGCAGGCGCGGACCAGAGCAGTTGTCGCCGTGAGCATTTACCACGGTTTCAACCAACTGGCCCGCGTCTCCCCCGACACCCTCCCGAGCACCGAAGCACAGCGAAGAGCGTTGGTGGACAGCGCATTCGAGAGTCTGCTACCGAAACGGCGCTGAATCAGCTGCCGCCGCCGCAACCACCGCCGCCACCACAGCCGCCGCCCCCGCAGCCCGAGCCGCCGCCGCAGCTGGATCCACCGCCACAACTCGAGCCGCCGCCGCAACCACCGCCGCCTCCATTGCCACCACCACTGCCCGCGGCCCATCGATTTCGTCTGCGGCGGTTGCGGCGCCCCCGACTGCCACGGTTCGCGTAATGGATGATCGTGATCGTGCCGTACAGCGCCAGGACACCGATCACGACAAAGATTCCGTCCATTGCCCCCACCCCTGAGTGACGTTCGAGTCTTCACCCCAAGTGCACCCGCTACGGGACCGCCCGTAAAGCCAATACTTTTGGGGCGTTTGAACCGCTCAACGGACGCAGACAGCGGGCACCTCGGCTCACCGAGACCCGGTTTGAGTGAACGATTGCCCGGTCAGGATTGCGAGCCGTTGATGATCGCATCGAGCAGGCCTGGAAAACGCTCGTCCAGATCGTCGCGCCGCAGTTCGACGAGCCGGTTGCGGCCGGAAACGTAGGTGGTCGTGACACCCGCGTCGCGCAGCACCTTCCAGTGATGTGATGCGGTCGCGGCAGTGATTTCGACATCGAATTTGTCGATGGCGCAGCTGAGCGGCTCGCGGACCCCCGCGAGCGCACGAATCAGCTCCAGCCGGATCGGATCGGCGATGGCGCTGAGCACCCGGATCAGGTCCAGGTCGCCGGTGCTCGGCTGCGGTAGCTGACGCACGTTCATCCTCCGATCGTTTGACAACCATCGAATTATATCTCAGCATCATAAGATGCTTCGACAATCATCGAACAATCTGTATCGGTCCCTGATTCCGCTCGCCGTCGGCACCTTCGTGCTGGGTACCGACGGTTTCGTGCTCAATGGCATGCTCCCGCTCATCGCCCGCGATTTGGACGTTTCGGTGGCCACCGCGGGCCTGCTCACCACCATGTTCGCCTGGACCTACGCCATCGCCTCACCGGTCATCGCGGCCGCCACCGGATCCTGGGACCGGCGTTGGGTATTGGGCGGTGGTGCGGTTCTCTTCGTCCTCGGCATGATCGGACAGGCTGCGGCGCAGGACTTTTCGGTGATGGCCTGGGCGCGCATCATTGCCGCGATCGGCGCGGCGGCGTTCCAGGCCAATGCCTTCGCCGTGGCCGGGGTGGTCGCCGACGATGCGTACCGAGGCCGCGCACTATCGGTCGTCACCGCCGGAATCACGCTGTCCGCCGTCGCGGGCGTGCCGATCGGTATCTTCGTGGAGCGCTGGATCGGATGGCGCGGCGTGCTCTGGGCGATTGCCGTGGGCGGCGCCATCGCGGCCGCGCTCGTGGTGCTGCTGCCGCGGGTCACCTTGCCGAGCACCGGATTGCGCGATCGCGTCGGCGTGCTCGCCCGGCCCGCCGTACTGCGGGTTCTGCTGGTGACGACACTGCAGATGACCGCGGGCTATACGACCATCGTCTACCTGCCGGTCGTCATCGCACCATCGGTGCCGCAGGGGCAACTCGCCTGGCTGCTGCTGGTCATGGGTATCGGTCAGGTCATCGGCAACTCGCAGGCCGGCAGAGCTGTAGACCGCTTCGGCCCGGCCCGTACGCTGACCATCGGACTCGTCGGCAGCCTCATCGGCCTGCTCCTGCTCGGCCCGGCCACCCACGCCAACTGGGCGGTCTTCGCGGTACTCGGCCTGACCGGTCTCTTCGGATCCGCGATCCTCATCCCGCAACAGTTCCGACTCTTCGCCATTGCGCACGACGCGCCGACCGTCGCGCTCGGACTCAACGGCTCTGCCATCTACCTCGGCAGCGGCATCGGTTCGCTGCTGGGCGGCACGGTGCTGGATTCGTCGGGCGCGAGCTGGCTCCCGTGGACCTCGGCCGCGGTCGGCTTCCTCGCCCTCACACTCGGCGTCGCGACCTTGCGCCGACCGGCCCACACCGAAACGGCGGTAGTCGCCGCGGTGTGAAATCGCCTGTATCCCAATGGCTCCCGGGTCGATCCGGGAGCTATTTTTTCGGCGCGGATTCGGGGCGAATGGAGTCGAGCAGGTCGGCGCAGCGGGTGAGCAGTTCGCGCAGCGCGGCGTGTTCGGCCTCGGTGAATTCGTCGGCCAATGCGCGTTCCACGCGCACGGCACTCGCGTCCGCCTCTTGCGCGAGCGCCGCGCCCGCTTCGGTGAGGCGGGTCTCCAGGACGTTCTTGTGCCAGGCGTGCGGGGTGCGCTCGATGAGGCCGCGGTCCTGGAGATTGGTCAGGATCGTATTCATGGTCGGCGGGGTCACCCCGCACAGCCGGGCCAGCGCGGCGGCGTTGATACCCGGGTTTTCGATGAGGAACAGCAGGGCCCCGTACTGGGGAACAGTGAGGCCCGCCGGTTTGAGCGCCGCGCTCTTCGCCGAGTTGAGGGCCTGTTCGGCGCGCTTGAGATACGAGCCGAGGCGCTCGGAGGAGTGCATGGACGTCATATCCGCATGGTAACTGCCCGTCTGCTCGTTAGAGCCTTGACGTTGATTAGAGTTCTAATATATGTTCGTGCACGTTCCAAGATGTGAACACATCTGGATGTTCGACTACCAGGAGCCACGAGCATGTTCCGCACCATCTCGTCCATGGCCATCGCCATTGCCTGCACCGCAGTCGCGGCATGCGGTACGGCGACGGAGGCCGTGAGCCAACCAGCCATCCACATCAGCACCGCCTACGAACTGCCCGGTGATCGCGTCTATCCGGAGGGCATCGCCGTCGATCCGCGCACCGGTGACACCTACGTCGGCTCATACGCCAACGGCGCCGTCTACCGCGCGACACCCGGTGCCACACGGGCCGAAATCTTCTTGCCCGAGGGGGCCGACGGCCGCAAGACCGCGAATGGACTGAAAGTCGATGCGGCGGGGCGACTGTGGGTTATCGACTCGACGGCCGGAGTCGCGGTGTACGACACCGGCAGCCGTGCGCTGATCGCCCGCTTCGATGTCACCGGCACCGGACCGAGGCTGGTCAATGATCTGGCCATCACACCGGACGGCAGCGCATATCTGACCGACAGCCTGCGACCGGTCGTCTACCGGGTCACCCCGGAGCAGGTCATCGCGGCACACGGCGGAAAGGCCGATTTGACAGCACAATTCGACCTGAGCACCAGCATCAGCCCGCATGCGCCGGACGCGTTTACCTTGAACGGCATCGCGTCCGACGATTCCGGTCGCTATCTGCTGATCGTTGACATGAACTCCGGTGAGCTGTATCGCGTTGCGGCCGCGGCGAATTCGCCGGCCCCGATTCGCCGGGTGACCATGCACGGCGCCGATCTGAAACACGGTGACGGACTGGAATTGCACGGCAGCACGCTGTGGGCGGCCCAGAATGCCAGCAACGCCATTACCCGCTGGAAGATCACCGACGATGGCGCGACCGTCGAACTGGAACGCAAAATCACCGACGAATCCCTGCGAATTCCCACCACATTGGTGCGCAGCAATGATCGGACGCTAGTGGTCTCTTCCCAATTCGATAAGGGCGGGCCGATGGGACCGGGCACCCCGACCATGCCGTTCGCCGTCCTGACGGTCGACGGATTCTGATCCCGTCGCGCGGCCGGTCCGTTCAGCGGACCGGCCATCGGCTTATTCACCGCATGACGACTTGATCTAAATCACAACGAAACGCGCGCACTCATCGCGGGTATGCCGTCGCGATGACGTAAGCTCGGCCGACTGACCGGGCACGAGGCTGGGGTGGCGACCTTCGGTCGAGTGTCATACGCTTCGCCGCGGAGGAAAACCGCCTCATGGAGGGACAATTGACCACTCCGAGCCATGGCGATGTCGGAACCGGCGGCCTACAAAAGGTTCCACTGTCGCAGCTGATCCACTTGATGGCCGAATATCAGAAGCTCGGCACGCACCGACAGACGTTTCTACCGGCGCCGGCGAGCGACAGCCTCGTGCGCGGCTACGGGATCGTCGCGGGCGGGTTCGCGGCGGTCGGAGTTATCTGTGTGACGGTCGGGGCATATCCCGGTGCGCTCGCGATCGGTCTGCTCGCCCTGGTGCCCGCGTCCTTGGCATTCTTCCGTGGGCGGCGCAATCGTCGGCACCGCACGGCTCGGCTGGATCTATTCGAATTCGGCATGACCGTGTATCGCTCGGGGGAGCAGGTGGCCGGATTCCGCTGGAACAGTGCCGAAGTGCGCCAAC
This sequence comes from Nocardia sp. NPDC050412, assembly GCF_044458825.1. NCBI lineage: Bacteria > Bacillati > Actinomycetota > Actinomycetes > Mycobacteriales > Nocardiaceae > Nocardia > Nocardia sp. NPDC050412. The sequence continues at coordinate 75,975 of NZ_JBITIJ010000010.1, read as the reverse complement.
AGGTCATCCCTTTCCAGAATTCCGCCCACACCGAGTACTCACTGCGGATGTCGGGCCCCGACGGCGCCGAGGCCGCATTCGACGACACCCTGTTCGGCGAGGCGCGTGAATGGGGCAGGGCCATCCAATCGGCCGTCACCCTGGCCCAACTCCCCCGTGCCGTGGCCGCCATCGATGACGGTGCGACCGTCCATTTCGGCGAAATCGCCCTCGACCTGGCCGCACTCTATTTCCGCAGCCGGGCCTACGCCTGGGAACAGATCCAATTGATCGACGCCCGAAGCGGTTTGGTCCGCATGAAGGTAGACGGCAACTGGGTCTCGCTCACCCCCGTCGGCCAGATCCCCAACTTCTACATCTTCAACGAACTCGCCGAACGTTTACGCCTGGCCGCCGCAGCAGAATCGGCCGCGATCGAACCAGCGGATCCCGAACTGCCCGCCATCACACCGGCCGTCGAACCCGATCAACGCACGCTGGTAGTCGAACCCCACCCACCCACGCCGGTAATCGACTCCGATCCAATGGTCGGCAATGCTCCCGAGACATCCGCCGATCAACAAATCGAACCCCCAACCCAACGACCAACGGCACCCGCAAAGCAGCCGATGGCCCCATCGAAATAGCCCCCGCCCCAATACCTTCCACCGAATCGGTAGCTACAGTGCTTTGATCCGCTCGCTATCGCCATTCCGTTCAACGCTGTCGAATAGCAGCGGCGAAATCGAAATCCCCCCTCCGATAACCACCCACACACAACCCGCAGGCAAACCCACAGCGCCCTTAGAACTTCCGCCAGACCAAGGCTGCCGTTCAGATAGACCGAAGGCCGGTCCACCATTGGTGGACCGGCCTTCGGGTCTAGAAGTGGTGCTGGGGGGCGGGACTCAGAAGTCCATGCCACCCATGCCACCGGTCGGGTCGCCAGCGGGAGCGGCGGCCTTTTCCGGCTTGTCGGCGACGACGGCCTCGGTGGTGAGGAACAGGGCCGCGATGGAGGCCGCGTTCTGCAGGGCCGAACGGGTGACCTTGACCGGGTCGGCGACACCTGCCGCCAACAGGTCCTGGTACTCGCCCGAGTCGGCGTTCAGGCCGTGGCCCGCCGGCAGGTTCGAGACCTTCTCGGCGACAACGCCGGGCTCGAGGCCCGCGTTGAAGGCGATCTGCTTCAGCGGAGCCGACAGCGCGACGCGCACGATGTTCGCACCGGTCGCCTCGTCACCGGTCAGCTTCAGGTCGTCCAGCGCCGGAGCCGACTGCAGCAGGGCCACGCCACCACCGGCGACGATGCCCTCCTCGACGGCGGCCTTGGCGTTGCGCACGGCATCCTCGATGCGGTGCTTGCGCTCCTTGAGCTCGACCTCGGTCGCGGCACCGGCCTTGATCACCGCGACACCGCCGGCCAGCTTGGCCAGACGCTCCTGCAGCTTCTCCCGGTCGTAGTCCGAGTCCGAGTTCTCGATCTCGGTGCGGATCTGCGCGACGCGGCCCTTGATGGCCTCCGCGTCACCCGCGCCCTCGACGATGGTGGTCTCGTCCTTGGTGATGACGACCTTGCGAGCCTGGCCGAGCAGCTCGATGCCGGCGGTCTCCAGGGACAGGCCGACCTCTTCGCTGATGACCTCGCCACCGGTCAGGATGGCGATATCGGCGAGCTGCGCCTTGCGACGGTCACCGAAGCCCGGCGCCTTGACGGCAACGGACTTGAAGGTGCCGCGGATCTTGTTCACGACCAGGGTCGACAGGGCCTCGCCCTCGACGTCCTCGGCGATGATCAGCAGCGGCTTACCGGCCTGGATGACCTTCTCCAGCAGCGGCAGCAGGTCCTTGACGGTGGAAACCTTGGAACCGACGAGCAGGATGTACGGATCCTCGAGGACCGCTTCCTGACGCTCCGGGTCGGTCACGAAGTAACCCGAGATGTAGCCCTTGTCGAAGCGCATACCCTCGGTGAGCTCCAGCTGGAGCCCGAAGGTGTTGCTCTCCTCGACGGTGATGACGCCTTCCTTGCCGACCTTGTCCATGGCCTCGGCGATGAGCTCACCGATGGACGAGTCGCCGGCCGAGATGCCCGCGGTAGCAGCGATCTGCTCCTTGGTGTCGATCTCCTTGGCCGAGGCGAGCAGGCGAGTCGTGACGGCCTCGACGGCCTTCTCGATGCCGCGCTTCAGGCCCAGCGGGTTGGCGCCGGCGGCGACGTTGCGCAGACCCTCACGTACGAGCGCCTGGGCGAGCACGGTGGCGGTGGTGGTGCCGTCGCCCGCGACGTCGTCGGTCTTCTTGGCGACTTCCTTGACCAGCTCGGCGCCGATCTTCTCGTACGGGTCCTCCAGCTCGATCTCCTTGGCGATGGAAACACCATCGTTGGTGATCGTGGGGGCGCCCCACTTCTTCTCCAGGACAACGTTGCGCCCCTTGGGGCCCAGCGTCACCTTGACCGCGTCGGCGAGGGCGTTCAGGCCCCGCTCGAGGCCGCGACGGGCCTCTTCGTCGTACGCAATTGTCTTGGCCATTGCGTTGAGATCCTCCACATGTATATGGCTGACACACAGGACGATCGCAGGTTGGATCGTCCCATTTACGCTGGCCAGGTTCGGTGCCCGCGACGGACGACCGAGGGTGTCGATGGAACCCGGTCTCACCGTCCCGACCTGGCACTCACACGTCGAGAGTGCCAAGCCCTTTTTAGCACTCAGGGGTGTCGAGTGCAAGGTCCGCCGCGCAGCTCAGCCCCGACTCAGGCCGAGCTGCGGTCGTCCACCCGGAGTATCAGTGCGACGAACGCATCGGCCCGGCGCTCCTCGGGCGTGCGTGGTTCACCCTCATCGACCGTTACGAGTTCGGCGTCGTTCAGCAGCAACTCCGCCTCCACCCGCATGATCGCCCGAATGAACGGTGGCGCGACATCGGGCGGCAGGTCGCCGTTGATGATGTAGCTGCCATCGGGCTGCGATTCGGTGGAGACATAGGTCAGCGCACGCTCGAGATCAGCGCGTCGTTCCCCCGCAACCAGGTCGGAATCCATCTCATCCGCCATTGCTATAGCTTACCGGTGCGGCGGAACAGCCCTTTCCCGACAGGCCGACCAGTCCGGAATCCGCCGCGCCGCCCCGGATCGCGCGACCGGCAAATGGCTGCTCGCCAATGACTATCCATGTGGCGCGGCGCATGATCGGCGCCGACCTTATGGTGTCCAGGTGAGTGAAAGTCCCGGCTGGAACGCTATCGACGCCGCGTTGGAACAGCTGTACCACGACACCGCACCCAGCCATTGGGGGACGGGGGTCCCCTGGTCGCTCGGCGGGCCCGATCCGCTGGACGGCATCAGCGCTTATCCGCGCACCGAACCGGTCCCACACTGGCACTACATCAGCTACGGCATGACCGAGCTGTACGAGAAGGAATGGGATAGCCCCGACGAATCGGGCTGGGGATTCGAATTCACCTTCCGGCTACTGCGCACCCCGGCCGACGAGAAACCGCCGGTCTGGCCCGCGAACTTCCTGCAGAATCTGGCCCGGTATGTGTTCCAGTCCGGGAATTGGTTCGCACCCGGCCACACCATCAAGTCGAACGGTCCGATCGCCGCGGACCATCCGGATTCGGATATCCAGGCCGTGGCCTTCGCCGTCGACCCGGAGCTCGGCGCCATCGACACACCGCACGGGCGGGTGCAGTTCCTGCAGATCGTCGGCCTGACCATACCGGAGTACCGGGCCGCGCAGGGCGGTCACACCCAGGCCGTGCTCGACGTCCTCGCGCCGCGGCTGCCGCTGTTGGTCACCGATATCGAACGCGGCCCGCTCATGGAGGAGCCGAAGACGAAGGCGAAATGGCCGCGCTGGGGCGGGGGTCTGCGCGGGCGGGCGTAAATTTCGAAGTGCAGGAAGATCAACGATCCCGAAAGGGGACGCCCGTGCCCGCACTGCCGTTCAACTCGCTCTATCGGCACGGGTTCGCACGGGTGGCGGTCGCGGTGCCGCGGATCCGGGTCGCCGATCCCGCGTTCAATGTCGAGCAGACACTCGAGCTCGCTCGGAAAGCGGCCGCCGACGGCGTCGTGCTGACGGTCTTTCCCGAACTCGGACTCGCCAGCTACACCGCCGACGATCTGTTCCACCAGGACGCGCTCGATGATGCGGTCGGCACGGCAATCAAGCAGATAGTCGCGGCGAGCAGGGAAATCGACACGGTGCTGTTGGTCGGTGCGCCGGTGCGGACCCAGGGTCGGCTGTTCAACTGCGCGATCGCGGTATGCCGCGGCAAGGTACTCGGGACCGCGCCGAAGAGCTATCTGCCGAACTACCGCGAGTTCTACGAGAAGCGCCAATTCGCGGCGGCGCGTGAGACCTTGGACGATCACATCACGATCGCCGGTCAGCGAGTGCCGTTCGGTTCCGACCTGTTGTTCACCGCGACCAATCTCGACGGCTTCGTATTCCACCTGGAGATCTGCGAAGACGGCTGGGTTCCGTTGCCGCCCAGTGGGTATGCCGCACTGGCCGGTGCGACGGTGCTGGTCAATCTGTCGGCGAGCAATATCGTCATCGGCAAGGCCGACTACCGGCGCGCGTTGTGCACCTCACATTCCGCGCGTTATCTGGCCGCATATCTATATTCGGCTGCGGGACACGGCGAATCGACTACCGATATGGCCTGGGACGGACAGGCACTGGTATGCGAGAACGGCGACCTGCTCGCCGAGGGCGAGCGGTTTTCCGACCACCCCCAGTTGATCACCGCCGATCTCGATCTGCAGCGGCTGGCCGCGGATCGCATCCGCACCACCAGTTTCGCCGACAATGTGCACGATCACCGCGACCGTCTGCTACGGCTGCGGCGCATCGAAGTGGAGTTGCCTATTCCGACGAGCGTCATTGCCTTGCGCCGCGAAATCCAGCGGTTCCCTTACGTTCCCAGCGATCCGGTCGCCCGCAACGAACGCTGCGCCGAGGTGCATCACATCCAGGTCGAGGGTCTGAGCACCCGCTTGCGCGCGACCGGCAGTCAGCGGTTGGTCATCGGCGTCTCCGGCGGACTGGACTCCACCCAGGCACTGATCGTCGCGGCCAAAACCATGGACCGGCTCGGACTGCCGCGCACAAATGTACTGGCCTACACCATGCCCGGCTTCGCGACCAGCACCCGAACCCGCACCGACGCGCACGCACTGATGGACGCACTCGGCGTGACCGCGCAGGAGATCGATATCCGCCCATCCGCTAACCAGATGCTGCGCGACCTGAATCATCCTGCTGCCGAAGGTATCGCGCAGTACGACGTGACCTACGAGAACGTGCAGGCGGGCGAGCGCACCTCGCATCTGTTCCGACTCGCCAACCAGCACAACGCACTCGTGGTCGGCACCGGCGATCTCAGTGAACTCGCCTTGGGCTGGTGCACTTTCGGCGTCGGCGACCATATGGCGCACTACAGCGTGAACGCCTCGGTCCCCAAAACACTGATCAAATATCTGATCGCCTGGGCGGTCGATACCCATCAGTTCGGCGCCGAGGCAAGCCGCGTGCTGTCATCTATTCTGCAAACCGAGATCTCGCCGGAGCTGGTGCCCAGCCACGATTCCACTACCCCGGGCCAGAGCTCCGAGGCCACCGTCGGCCCCTATGAACTGCAGGACTTCCACCTCTACTACCTGCTGCGCTTCGGCTACCGCCCGAGCCGGGTCGCCTACCTGGCCCGACACGCTTGGTCCGAGCTCGAGCGCGGCAGCTGGCCGGACCTCATTCCGGCCGACCAGCGCAACACCTACGACCTGCCGACCATCAAACACTGGCTCGCCGAATTCCTGCGCCGCTTCATCCAGACCAGCCAGTTCAAACGCTCCACCCTGCCCAATGCCCCGAAAGTCGGTTCGGGCGGCTCACTTTCACCCCGCGGCGACTGGCGTGCGCCGAGCGATGCCTCCGCCGCCGCCTGGTTGGACGAACTCGCCCGCAACGTGCCGGAGCACTGAACCGCCGTCACGCCGCAACGGGCGCACGGTATTCGAGCGGTATCCGTGAGGCGCGCCGCGCCGACGTCCCCCGCGATCGGATGGCCCGCCGCTGCCGTGCCCTGGCCGCGTGCGCGCATCGAATGCCGAGGACTATCCAGGCAATTCGACGTCGTCCGGCGACGAACGCGGCCCAGACGTTCATGACTTCTCGGCGGCGATCACCGACAGCAGTTCGGCCAGATCGGCTTCGGCTTTCGCCTTGTCGACGCCGAGAGCGGAAAGGATCCCAGAACCGTTCTCCTGTTCGAGCAGTGCGAGCAGAACATGTTCGGTTCCGATGTAGTTGTGTCCCAACCGAAGTGCCTCACGGAAGGTCAGTTCCAGCACCTTCTTGGTCTCGGCTCCGAACGGAATGAGCGCGGGCAAATTCGCAGGGTCGGCGGGCCGCTGGGCGATGGCGGCTGTTGCCGCGTCCCGGACCGCATCGAGTTTTACCCCTTGGGCGATGATCTCCCGGGCCCCGAGGCCTTCCGGCTGGGACAGCAGGGCCAGCACCAGATGTCCGACGGCGATCTCCGGATGACCGGAGGTGCGTGCCGCTTCCTGGGAGGCCACCACCATCTTCCGTGCGCGCGGGGTGAACTTCGCGAAACCCGCACTGGGATCCATGGCCGCGGCTTCCGCCGGATCACCCGGCCCCTTCGGCACGAACCGCTTCTGCGCCGCCTGTTTGGTGACACCCATGCTCGCGCCGATATCGGTCCACGAGGCGCCGGAGCGGCGGGCCTGATCTACGAAGTGACCGATCAGATGATCGGCCACTTCGCCGAAATGCCCGGCCGTGACCACGGCATCAGAGAGTTGGTCGAGCACATTGTCCGGACGTGCCTTTTTGATGCCCTCGATCAGATCGTCGAGTCGTACGTTGATTGTCATGCGTCAACCATAAGTTGACGATCTGGTCTCGTCAACCAATAGTTGACGATATTCAGGGACGCGCCGCCGAGGACAGCCGACCGATCCCTGACAGCCTCGGATAATGACCCGCGTCACTCCCGCCCGATATGGGTCAGCTTCTCCGGGTTGACGATCAAGCGCAGCGCGGTCACCACATCCTCGAGGGTGTCCACACCGACCACCAGCGCGGGCTCCCCCGCCAATCGCACGACGACCGCGAGCGCGCCGTTGATCTCCTCCAGCGCCATCACCATCCCCGGCACTTCCCAGCGGAAAAGTCCGGCCACGTACCGCGCGACCGCGGGAGCTCCGACAATCGGCCGCCGCGCCGCGGTGACCTGACCGCCACCGTCCGCGGTCGAGACGACATCGGCCGCGAGCAGCCGCTCCAAGGCCTCGATATCGCCGACCCGCGCCGCCTTCAGGGAGCGTTCGATCAGTTCGCGGGCCTGATCGGCAGGAACATCGAAACGCGGCCGCCCCTCGCGCACCCGGATACCGGCCCGGCGGAAGATCTGCTGCGAATTGGCCTCCGACACCGCGAGCATGTCCGCGATCTCCCGGTGGGCATATCCGAACGCCTCGCGCAGTACGAAAACCGCCCGCTCGATCGGGCTCAACCGCTCCAATGCCGTCAGCAGCGCCAGCGATACCAGCTCACGCTCCTCCACCGTCTCCAGCGGCCCGAGCTCACCGCGCGCGGTCGGCACCGGCTCGGGCAACCAGGGCCCGACGTAAGTCTCGCGGCGCGCCCGCGCCGAAACCAGCCAGGTGCGGCAGAGATTCACGACCGTGGTGGTCAGCCATGCCTCGACCGAACGAATCGTGCTGCGGTCGGTGCCATCCCAGCGCAGGTAGGTCTCCTGGACCGCCTCCTCGGCCTCGGACGCGGAGCCGAGCATCCGATAGGCGAGTGCGAACAGACGCGGGCGATGCGCCTGGAATTCGCGCAATCCGTCCGGTTCCACCGCCACCTTCTTCCGTGCTCGGCCGCCGAAGATGACGGTACCGGTCGCGATCCTCCCGGCCTTCGAGAGTTCGCCGGCCGATCCGATGGTCCGGCCACCACCGAAAACCCGACCCAGATCGAATCCCCAGAATCCCAAACCACCAAGTGCCGCAACGCTGCTCATAACTGCAGCATTCCCGTGCGACCTAGATGATTCCTAAAGGAATACCTGGCAACCCGCAACGGCTCAGTGGTGCAGGTCGTCCAATCGATGTTCCTTACCCGGACTACGCAGCCGCAGGCGGCTCGCCCCGCGGATCACCGGACGCCGCAGCGCCGGCCGTCGCCGCTGTGCCCGCCGCTGCGCCCGCCGCTCGGACGGCTTGTGCTGCCAGGTTTCCGGACGCGCGGCCACCCAGCGCTGCGAATGCCAGGCGAACGGGATATGCCCGAGATACAGCGCGACCAGCACCAGCAGCAGCACGATCGGATAGGTGATCAGCGCCGCGGCCGCGAGCGCGGTCAGCACCAGCAGCCCGGCCGCAGCCTGCGGCGCCACCGATACCGACTTCATGGCCAGCGTCGGAATCGTGCTGACCGCCAATGCCGCCGCGGAGATCGTCCAGGCCGCGACCTCGTAGTAGCCGACCCACCAGCCGTCACCGAACTGCACGTACAGCCCGATCGGCACCAGCGCGATCAGCGCCGCCGCGGGAGCGGGCACGCCGACGAAATACTCGCGCGACCACTCCGGTCGAGTGTCGTCGTCGAGCAGGGTGTTGAACCTGGCCAGGCGCAGCACAATGCTCACCGCGAAAACCAGCGCGATGATCCAGCCCGCGCTGTTGCTGTCCAGCAGCGCGATGTAGATCACCAGACCGGGCGCGACACCGAAGGAGATGGCGTCGGAGAGCGAATCGAGTTCGGCGCCGATCTTGGTGGTGGCGTCGAGCATCCGGGCCAGCCGACCGTCGAGGGTGTCCAGTACGGCCGCCGCGCCCACCATCGCCAGAGCGATGTCGAGCTTGTCGTCCAGGGCGAATTTCACCGCGGACAATCCGGCGCACAGCGCCATGATTGTCACGATGCTCGGCAACAGCCGGATGGACCGGCGCCTTCGCTGCGGTGTGGGCAGGGCCTGCTCCATCATGAGTCGGTGGCAAGTACGGCCAGCACGGTCTCGCCCCCGATCGTGCGCTGTCCGGGTTCGACGAGTAGTTCGGTACCCGCCGGGAAGTACGTGTCGACCCGGGATCCGAAACGGATCAGGCCGTAGGTGTCGCCGATGGTCAGTTTGTCGCCGGCCTGCGCGTCACAGACGATGCGCCGCGCCAAGAGACCCGCGATCTGCACGACCACGAGCTGTGCGCCACCGGGGGTATCGATGACCATGCTGTTGCGCTCGTTCACCGCACTGGCCTCCGGCAGATCCGCCGAACGGAACTGACCGGATTGGTGCAGCACGGTGCGCACGGTGCCGGAGATGGGCGTGCGCTGCACGTGCACGTCGAGCACCGAAAGGAAGATGCTCACGCGCGGCAGCGGCGCATCGCCGAGGCCCAGTTCGGCGGGCGGAGTCGCGGTATCGACCAGGGCGATCTCACCGTCGGCCGGTGCGACGACCACGCCCGCCCGATTCGGCGGCACCCGGTTCGGATGCCGGAAGAAGGTTGCGCAGGCCGCGGCGGCCAACAGCCCCGTGCGGCGCACCCACTTGCGCTTACCCCCGATTACCGCCACCGCGAGTGGAGCCGCGACGAAGGGCAGCCCGGCGGGATGCAGTGGGGGAATCGCGGCCCGGACCAGATCGACGACATGGCCGACTCCGGTCGTTTCGGGCGTGCCGGGCGGGGTGGGACGGCGTGCCACAGGCTCCTCTTTCGTGCTCGATGCAGACGGTTTGCGCCCCTCAACGATAGGTCCGGCGCAAGCGTTCACACCTTACGGGAACCGAGCCTGTGGCACTGCGGCGTTTGCGTCGGGCCCGGAGGAGGCAGCCCGTGTGACCACGGATGGCCCGCAAACGCCACAAATCCGACACAGTTGTCAGCTCATGGCTTTACGGCCGGTGAACAAGCGCACCAGGAACAGCAGAATCACCGCGCCACCGAGGCAGGTGAAGAAGCTGAACCAGAGTCCGCCGCCCTCGACGTCCACGCCGAGCACCTTGAGCAGGAATCCGCCTAATAGGCCACCGACCACCCCGACCACGATGTTGAGTAGGATGCCCTGTTGCGCATCCGTCTTCATGATCTTGCTGGCGATCCAGCCGGCGAGACCGCCGATGATGATCCACCCGATTATCCCGAGTCCGAGCATGGTGTCCTCGAATCACTAGTTGGGTCAGCGCCGCACCACAGGGCGCGCTTCAGGGGTATACCCGCCAAATGTGAGAATACGCACTCCCAAGACGCGCGACTCGGGCTAATATGAGGGGGCCTCATGTCTACGGTGACGTAGGCGGCCGGCCGATGAGGGACTCATATCTTTGCTTTCGGGGTAGCACCCGGCGGCGCCGCCGCAGGTACATAGGAGACGCATCATGGCTGCTCGAATCGCCCAGACAACAGGGGCTGAGCACACGGCGATCCTCGGGCTCGGCGTTTACCGCCCCGCCCGAATCGTCACCAACGACGAGGTGGCCGGACCCATCGACTCGAGTGACGAGTGGATCCGCACCCGTTCCGGAATCAAAACGCGGCGCTTCGCCTCCAAGGAAGAGACGATTCACAGCATGAGCGTGGCGGCCTCCCGCGGCGCGCTGGAATCCGCGGGAGTCGAAGTCGATCAGGTCGACTGCGTCATCGTCGCCACCTCCACCCACCTGTTGCTGACTCCTGCGGCCGCGCCGCAGATCGCGACCGAGCTGGGCATGAACGGCACCGCGGCGTTCGATATTTCGGCCGGATGCGCGGGCTTCTGTCACGCGCTCGCGCTGGCCTCGGATCTGGTGCGTGCCGGAACCGCCGGACATGTGCTGGTGATCGGCGTCGAGAAGCTGACCAACACCATCAATCCGAAGGACCGTGCGACCGCCTTCCTGTTCGCCGACGGCGCGGGCGCGGTGGTGGTCGGACCATCCGAGGAGCAGCGCATCGGGCCGACGGTATGGGGGTCGGACGGCACCCAGCACCACGCGATCCGACAGGACAAGGACTGGATCGAATTCTTCGAAGAGATCGAGGAGAAGGGCCTGGACGCGGTGCGGCCCTACCTCGCCATGGAGGGTACGGCGGTATTCCGCTGGGCCGCACATTCATTGGAGAAGGTGTGCCGCGACGCCATCGATCGCGCGGGCCTATCCACCGACGACCTGGACGCGATGATCCCGCACCAGGCCAACGGCCGGATCATCGAGATCATGGCCCGGGTGCTCAAGCTGCCCGAGCACTGCGCACTCGCCAACGACATCGAGGAGACCGGAAATACCTCGGCCGCCTCGATTCCGCTGGCCATGGAGGCGCTGCTGCGCAAAGGTGAGTCGAAGCCGGGCGATACCGCGCTGCTGATCGCCTTCGGTGCCGGTCTGTCCTACGCCGCGCAGGTCGTGACGCTGCCCAACTGGCAGTAACCCAGCCCAGCCCCCGGTGACCTTCACCGTCTCGGTCCGCAACAACAACTGCCGCCTGCCTAGAGTCGACCTGCCGGGCAGTTACTTCTCGCATACCTTCGTGGTTGGGACGCGGCGTTTCGTGGGGTGAGTCGGTGCACGAAAGGTGTGCGAGGGCAACGATTGACGGGCCCTGCGATCAACACGACAGGGTGTTCCCGACGCTCGCGATACAACGGAGGCCTATGCGGCTGCCTCGACCGCGGACTTGATCTTGTCGAGCGTCACCTTCATCCCGCGCTCGAGCTCTTCCTCGAACAGCGCCTCGCCGCCCATCGCGGCATCGATGGACTTGCGGGAGAACCAGGTGGTGCCGTTGGGCACATCGCGGCGTTCGATCAGCCGGGTGCCGGTATCGGTCGGCTCCAGCGTGTAGCTCCAGATGCTGCGGTTCTCGTTGATCCGAAATGCGAAGGCCTGGTTGGGCTCATAGCGCACGATGCGCGCGGTGGTCGGCCAGTATTTCTTGCCGTCGGTATTGAGGTTGATCGTCCAGGTGCCCGCCTTCGGGGTGCCGAGCGCGAGCATCCGTACGCACTGCGGGCTGAACTCCGGCATCCGCTTGAAATCGGCGACAACGGCCCAGACCTGTTCCGGCGGTGCCGCGATCTCGATCGTGGCTTCGATATTTTTCGGCAACGTTGCCTCCGAGGAACTGTGTGAGGGATGTCCGTCTAGCACGACTTGTCGGTTCGGCAAACAGCCTAGTCGGCGGCTGTTGGAAGACAAATGTGTCACTTTTTCGCGATTTGTTCACCCGGCTTTGTAATGGCGCGCGCACAATGTCGGATAGACGAAGCATCAGACACTGCCACAAGCTTTTCCGTCAAGCGTGAGGTGATCGGCCGTGAAACTGCGCTCGCTCTTACATCGACGCCACCTGGATCAGGTTCCGCTGCTTCCCGCCATCGCACCCGAGACACCCGCAACTCGAGACATCTCCACGCCACGCTTCGCACACCCTATAGACGAACAACTCGAACGCCTGCTCACGCCCACCGAACTCGACCTGGTGCGCGATCATCGCGTTTGACGAGCGTTCCATACTCGATAGGTGACTGCATCCGCTGCTACGAAACCGGCCATCCTCAGTGTCGACGACGATCCGGGAGTTTCCCGCGCGGTCGTCCGCGACCTGCGCCGCCGTTATGGGGCCGAGTACCGGATTCTGCGCGCGGAGTCGGGCCCGGACGCGCTCGACGCACTGCGTGAGATGAAACTGCGCGGCCAACCGGTCGCGGTACTGATCGCCGATTATCGGATGCCGGGCATGGACGGCATCGAATTCCTCGAGCAGGCCATGGATCTGCACCCGTACGCGCGCCGCGTGCTGCTGACCGCCTACGCCGATACCAGCGCCGCGATCGATGCGATCAATGTCATCGACCTGGACCACTATCTGCTCAAACCGTGGGATCCGCCGGAGGAGAAGCTGTATCCCGTCCTCGACGGACTGCTCGAAGCCTGGCGCAGCAACGACCACAAACCCGTCACCGAGACCAAGGTGGTCGGTAACCGCTGGTCGCCGCGGTCGTCGGAGGTGCGCGAATTCCTGGCCCGCAATCAGCTGCCCTACCGCTGGTACCTGGCCGAGGAACCCGAAGGCGCACGGCTGCTCGAGGCCGCGGGTGCCGATCCCAATATCTGTCCGGTGGTGATCACACCTGGTGGGCAGGCGCTGGTGCAACCGAGCGACGGCGAACTGGCCGAAAGCGTCGGGCTCAACACCAATCCGACCGGTGACTTCTACGACCTGATCGTGGTCGGCGGTGGACCCGCCGGACTCGGCGCGGCCGTCTACGGCGCCTCCGAGGGCCTGCGCACGGTGCTAGTCGAGCGCACCGCGACCGGCGGCCAGGCGGGCCAGAGTTCGCGCATCGAGAACTATCTCGGCTTCCCGGACGGGCTGTCCGGCGCTCAGCTGGCCGATCGGGCGCGGCGGCAGGCCGCGAAATTCGGTGCCGAGGTGATCACCACACGCGAGGTGGTCGGGCTCGAGGTGAACGGGTCCGCGCGCACCGTGCGGTTCGCCGACGGCGGACGGCTCTGCGCGCACACGGTGATCATCGCGACGGGTGTGGACTACCGGCGTCATCCCGCACCCGGCGTGGACGATTTCACCGGGCGCGGTGTCTATTACGGCTCGGCCATGACCGAGGCCTCCGAATGCGCCGACCACGATGTCTACATTGTCGGCGGGGCGAATTCCGCGGGGCAGGCGGCAGTATTCCTGTCCCGCAACGCGCGCACGGTGCATCTGGTGGTCCGCGCGGATTCGCTGGAGAAATCCATGTCGCACTATCTGATCCAGCAGATCGGGCAGATACCGAATATCCGGGTGCACACCGATAGCGAAGTGATCGCCGCCGACGGCGACGATCACCTGCAGCAGATCGTGCTGCGCAACAACCGAACCGGCGCGGAAGAAAAAGCCGAGGCCGAACGGTTGTTCCTGTTCATCGGTGCCGCACCACAAACCGACTGGCTCGATGGCGTGGTCAAGCGGGACGAGGCGGGCTATGTGCTCGCCGGTCCCGACCTGCTCGTCGACGGAACCAGACCCGCGGGCTGGGAGCTACCCAGACCGCCGCATCACCTGGAGACCAACGTCCCCGGCGTTTTCGTCGCGGGTGACGTGCACGCCGACTCGGCGAAGCGGGTCGCCTCGGCGGTCGGCGAGGGTGCGATGGCGGTCATGCTCGTGCATCGGTACCTGGCGTGATAGGAGGCTGGACCATGAATTCGAAGGAGACAGCGGATCGCAGCAGTCATCTGGTCTGCGATCCGGCGGAGCTGCGCAGCCTCTTTCTGTTCGAGAAGCTCACCGACGAACAGCTGGAGCTGCTGTGCGCCCATGGCCGCATCGAGATCATCGAAACGGGACTGGTCTTCCGGGAGGGCGATCCGGCCACCTGCTTCTACGTGATGATCGAGGGCGAGGTGCAGCTCACCAAGCTCTCCGGCGGCGCGGAGATCGAGACGACGCGCACCGACTACCGCGGCGCGTACGCGGGCGCGTGGACCGCCTACCTCGGCGACAAGGTCGACCAGACCTACAACGGCTCGATGTATGTGACTCGCAGGTCGCGGTTCTTCGTGCTCGACGCAGGCAGTTTCGCGCGCATGATGCACGACTGGTTCCCGATGGCCGTGCACCTGCTCGAGGGCGCGTTCTTCGGCAACCGCAAGAGCAACGAGCGGATCGCCCAGCGCGAACGCCTGCTGGCGCTCGGTTCGTTGTCGGCTGGTCTAACCCATGAGCTGAACAACCCGGCCGCCGCCGCCGTGCGCGCCACGTCCGGGCTGCGCGATCGGGTCGCCGGCATGCGGCACAAGTTGGCCATGATGGCGCAGGGCAAGTTCGACACCGCGTCCCTGGAGGCGCTGGTGCGTCTGCAGGAGGAGGCCGCAGCCCAGGTCGCGAAGGCCCCGGAGCTGACGACACTGGAGGCCTCCGAGCGCGAGGACATCCTCAGCGAATGGCTGGAGGATCACGGCATAGCGGACGGCTGGAACCTGGCCCCGAATTTCGTGCAGGCGGGTTTCGATGTGGACTGGCTGGAACGGGTTTCGGCTACCCTCGAGGGCTGCCCCGACCAGGTGTTCCAGGGCGCGATCCGATGGCTGAACTACACCATCGAGACCGAACTGCTGATGAACGAGATCGCCGATTCGACCACCCGCATCTCCACCCTGATCGGTGCGGCCAAACAGTATTCGCAGATGGATCGGGCACCGTTCCAGGTGGTCGACATCCACGAACTGCTCGACAGCACACTGGTGATGCTGAGCCGCAAACTCGGCGACGGCGTCGAGGTGGTCAAGGAGTACGACCGGACACTGCCCGAAGTGCCCTGCTACGCGGCGGAATTGAATCAGGTGTGGACCAACCTGATCGATAACGCGGTGTACGCGATGAACGGCCAGGGCAAGCTCACCATCGGCACCAGGCACGAAAACGATTGCGCCGTCATCGAGATCGGCGACACCGGCCCCGGCGTCCCGGCCGAGGTGCGCAGCCGCATCTTCGAACCATTCTTCACCACTAAGCCGGTGGGCGAGGGAACCGGTCTGGGCCTGGACATTTCGTTCCGGATCGTGGTGAATAAGCACCACGGCGATATCCAGCTCGATTCCGAGCCGGGCAATACCAGATTCACGGTCTGGCTCCCGCTGCATCCTCCCGAGGACATGCCGGAGTCCGGCGACCGTTCCGAAGCCGATGCAGGAGGTCAGTCATGACACAGGAGTTGGAAGGTATCGATCCCGCGGTCGCGCCGAGCGGTTCGGGTTGTCTGGAATGTGAAGCGGCCCAGGGCTGGTGGGTGCATCTGCGGCGCTGTGCGCAGTGCGGGCATATCGGCTGCTGCGACACCTCGCCGGAGCAGCACGCCTCCAAGCACGCCAAGGACACCGGACATCCGTTCATACAGAGCTTTGAGCCGGGCGAGGATTGGTTCTTCGACTTCCGCTCCGATGAGATGTACAGCGGCGGACCGGAACTCGCACCGCCGACGCATCATCCGGTGGACCAGCCGGTGCCCGGGCCGCGCGGTCGAGTGCCCGCCGATTGGCAGAGCCGCATCCACTGACCATCAGGGATCGTTTGGCAGAACGCAACGAAAGGCCCGCACCGCACTGTGGGCTCCATGACAGCCGAACGATCTCACCCGGTACCCTGCTCCGGACGCGCCGGAGACTCCGGCGCCGCGAGTTACCGGGGAACGCACGTGATCAAGCGAGTTACCGCCATCGTCCTGGCCACCGGGGCGGTGGCCGTCGCGCTGGCCGGATGTGGCAGTTCGGACGATTCCAGCTCCGACGCGAACGGTCTGCGCAAGGGCGCGACAGGCACCAGTACGCCTGCGAGCACCACGTCCGCGACCAGCGCCGCACCGACCACGGCCGCCGACGCACCGACCACCACCAAGACCACGGCGAACTACCCCTCGCTGGGCCCGGCCTCGAGCACCACCTGCGGTGAATTCAAGAAGTTGGACAGCACCGAGGAGAAGTCGCTGATCGAGAAGGTGCTCGCGGAGAATCCGGGCAGCGAGTTCGAGGGCAGCCCGAATGTCGCCCTCGGCACCGCCAAACTCGTTTGCCTGGCCCCCAGCTACGTCGATACTCCGGTCGCGGTGGCCGCCGGGATCGTCGAAAAGGACAAATAGGCTCGCGCTGCTCGGTCGCAGCACCAGCCGCCGCATGCACACAGAACGCGCGTACGCAGCGGGCAGGCGCTGCGTACGCGCGTTCTATTCAAGAGGTTCACGGCCGCGCGGGTGCGCAGGCGGGAATCACCTACGCACCCTCACGGAGTCGCTCCGTCGGATCAGGGCTGACCGGTGGCGAACGCGATCACGGCGTCGAGGAACTCCTGGCCGCCCATGACATATCCGCCGATCAGCGCACCGGCCGGGATGCTGATGATCCACAGGAAGGGGATGAAAGCCCCGATAACGGCACCGATAACGATGCCCGGCAGGTTCTTGTTGACCTGCTCCATGAGCCGGTCGTAGGAGCTGATGTCCTTCAGCCCGGCAATGTCCTTCAACTTCGCGGTGTCCGTCGGGGTCATCGTCGAAGTCAGCGCGAGGGTGTGGCCGTCCGCGCTGATCTGCTGGCTCACCGCGATCGGAAGTCCCGCGACCTCGGAGTGCAGCGGCACCTGGTCCACCGTCGCGCCGTCGTTGGACTTCAGCAGCACTGCGGCACCGTCCGAGGCGAGCTCGAACCGGCCGCTGTCAACTGCCCAGGTGATGGACTTATCAGTTGGGGAAACCGTTGTGTGGTAGTTGATTCCGTGTGCAACACCAGAAGTCACGCCCCCCTGGGTCACTGCCGCCGGCTGGTCAGTCGCCACGGCGGGCTGCCCATTGGCGGTAGCCGCGGTAATCCCCACCGCGGTGACAGCCATAAAGACAGCAGTAGTGATCTTTCCGAACTTCATTTCTTGAATTCCCTCCACTTTGTTGTCCCGCCCGACAAGGGGCAGGACCCGAACGTTAGCGTGCGGAATTCGTTGTCGCACATTGGGGTTCGTCAATCATGAAATCGTGACAATTGCCGAAGTTTAGCTATGCACAGTTCCGCGGATCGAGCGCTACCACCGGATCCTCGGCGCGGGCGGGCGCGCGGGCATCATCACCGCACTCACTCTCGATGCGGTCGATATCGATTTCTGATGCGGTCGGGCCGCATGATGGATGCCCTGCATTTGCTCGAGCCGAGCTTCGAACTCCGCAACAGTCGCCCGTTATATCGCAAGTGAGCGGTAGGCCCCGGTCGATCCGCGGTGGCGGTGTCATTGGCCGAGGCCGGTGAGATCGACTCGGACACGCGTACCAATCTCCGGCGCTAAATTACTGGTCAGAGCGCACTGCCGCGATTGCACGTCCGATCGGCGATATCGACGACGATCCAAGGCCGTTTTCGGTTCCGTGATTACATTCACAATTTCGGATGCCAGCCGGAAATAGCGGATCGGGGCACTCGCCATCGAGGATTTTCCGCTTATCTGCGAACTATCCGACGGTCCGCCGACCAACGAGGGCCGGACGCGGGCAGAATGACACAGTGGCAGAACTCGCGCTCACCGCACGACTGAATCCCTCCGCCGCAGATGCCAGGCGCGGAGTGGTCCGGTTACATCCGGAGGCACTGACCGCGCTCGGCCTGCGGGAATGGGACGGAATCGCACTGGTCGGGGCACGACGCACCGCCGCGGTGGTCGGGAAGGCTCCAGCTGGCACACCGGCCGGTGTGGCACTACTCGATGACGTGACATTGTCCAACGCGGGGCTGCGTGAGGACGCGAATGTCGTGGTCTCCCCCGCGACCGTGTACGGCGCCAAGCAGATCTCGGTGAGCGGTTCGGTGCATGCCACCAGGACCATTCCGGCGGCGACGCTGCGGCAGGCGCTGCTGGGCAAGGTGGTCACGGTCGGTGACGCGGTATCGCTGCTGCCCCGCGACCTCGGCCCGGATATCAGCTCTTCGGCTGCCACCCAAGCCCTTTCGCGCACCTTCGGCATCGCGTGGACCACCGAGTTACTGACCGTCACCGCGACCGATCCCGGTCGCGCTCCGGTGAGCGTGCAGCCGAATACCGCGGTGGTCTGGGGCGCGAGTGCGGTGGCGGCCCGGGTTTCCGCCGATCGGGCGGCGGCCGGGTTGCCGGTCCCGGCGGGTGAGGCCGCGCGTGGGGCCACCGAGGCCGCGGCGCTGGCCGCGACCAATGGGACGGGCGCGGGCTGGACCGCGACCGTCGGCGAGTCGGCCATTCCGGTCGAGGATCTGGCGGGTGCGCACGGGCAGGCCACGAAACTCCAGGAGTGGCTCAGCCTGGCACTCGACGAACCGGAATTGCTGAAGGCCCTCGGCGCCACACCACACCTCGGCGTGTTGATCACCGGCCCGGCCGGAGTCGGCAAGGCCACGCTGGCGCGTGCGGTGGCCGCGCCACGGCGCATTGTCGAACTGGATGGCCCGACGGTCGGCGCGGCCGAAAGCGGTGCGCGGTTGCGCGAGGTCGCGGCCGCAGTATCCGAAATCGGTTGCGGGCGAGGCGGAATCCTGCTCGTCACAGATATCGACGCACTGCTGCCTGCACCGGCTGAACCGGTCGCCACGCTGATCCTGGACCAGTTGCGCGCCGCGATCGCCGAACCCTGCGTGGCACTCCTGGCGACCACGGCACATCCGGCCGGTATCGATCCACGGCTGCGCGCGCCCGATCTCTGCGATCGCGAACTCGCACTCGCGCTGCCGACCGCCGCCGTACGCAAGGCTCTGCTCGAGCAGCTGTTGCGCAAGGTACCGACCAAGGATCTGAAGATAGATGAAATCGCCTCGCGCACACCCGGATTCGTGGTGTCGGATCTGGCCGCGCTGTGCCGCGAGGCGGCACTGCGCGCGGCTTCGCGGGCCAGTAAACAACAGTCGGAACCGGAGCTGACCCAACCCGACCTGCTCGGTGCCACCGAGGTGATCCGGCCGCTATCGCGTTCCGGGACCGAGGAACTCGCGATCGGCAGCCTCAGCCTCGATGACGTCGGGGACATGGTCGAAACCAAAGAGGCACTCACCGAAACCGTGCTCTGGCCGCTGCGCCATCCGGATTCGTTCGCCCGCCTCGGCATTCATCCACCGCGCGGCGTACTGCTCTACGGCCCGCCGGGCTGCGGTAAGACCTTCCTGATCCGCGCACTGGCCGGGACCGGTCAGCTCAGCGTGCATGCGGTCAAAGGCGCCGAATTGATGGACAAATGGGTCGGCGCCTCCGAGCGCGCGGTGCGCGAATTGTTCCAGCGCGCACGCGATTCCGCGCCTTCGCTGATCTTTCTGGACGAGGTGGACGCGCTGGCGCCGCGCCGCGGTCGCAACAGTGACTCCGGCGTCGGTGACCGCGTGGTCGCGGCACTGCTGACCGAACTCGACGGCGTGGAACCGCTGCGCGATGTGGTCGTGCTCGGTGCGACCAACCGTCCGGAGCTGATCGATCCCGCACTGCTTCGCCCCGGCAGGTTGGAACGGCTGATCTTCGTGCCGCCACCGGATGGCGACGCCCGACTGGAAATCCTGCGGGCCGCCGGGAAGTCGGTACCACTGGCCGCCGATGTCGACCTGGCCGCGCTCGCCGCCGATCTGGACGGCTATTCCGCAGCCGATTGCAGTGCGCTGCTGCGCGAGGCCGCATTGACCGCGATGCGCCGGGATATGGACGCCGCCGACGTCACCGCCGGGGATGTCGCGGCGGCCAGGGCGGTGGTGCGGCCGTCGCTGGATGCCGAGCAGGTCGAGTCGCTGCGCCGGTACGCCGAAAGTCGCCGATAGCCGATTGAAGCAATCGTCCGGTAATTGCTGTCTTCCTGCATTTTCCGCAGATCCGACATATTCGGGCAATTTGGGCGCAATCATCGGATCCCGCGTCGAGCGCGAGTAAGTTCGACGAGGTGCGCAAGATCGGCAATGCGATCGATACGATCACGGCCTTCTTCGGGGCCGCGGTCGCGGGCACCGCACTGTTCCTACCGATCAGCTTCAGTTGGACCGCCGACAGTTCGCCGTATCGGTTGGCCAGCCTGAACAACAGCGTCCCGCGCGGCGCCGCGACCGGGGTGATCGTCGCGGTGGCCGTCGCGGTGATGGTCATCACCTTCCACAAGCCGCTGGTGGCATGGGCGGCGGCACTATTCGGCGCGATCGCAATGGACATCAATCACATTGCCGGACGCCATGTCTCCTCAGCCGACCTGCTGACCACCCAGAACTATCTGGATTCGATTCTGGCCGGTGTGCTGCTCGGTGCGTTGGGTGCGGCGGTGCGGCGCCGATCGGGTCCGGCGGTCGGATTCGCGATCGGCGCCGCGGGCTTTTTCGTCTTCGGTGATCTCGCGGAACTATTGGAGATCTCCGAAGACAATCCGTACGCGGTGCTCGAGACGCCGCCACGCTGGCTCGTCAGTGTTGCCGTGGTGCTGCTGATCGTCAGTACGCTGCGCAATCGGTCCAAGGCCGAGGAATCGAAGCCGCCGCGGATCGCCGTCGAACTTCCGGTCACGCCGATCCTGGCCTCGATGGTGCTGGCACTGGTGATCCTGGCCATCACCGAATGGCTGGCGCGCCAGTATCAACATGCGCCGAACGTCAGTCATGCGGTCGAAATCGGGATGGCGGTCGCCGCGACGGTCATCGCCGCCACCGCCGCGGCCATGTTGCTACCCGCGCGCGACGGCACCGGGGTGTATCTGGCGGTGGCTCTGGTCGCCGCCGCCGAGGCGATCGGCGGGGATCCGCGGCCCGGGTGGAGCATCGCCGCGTTGATCGCGGTCACCGCCGTCGGACTGCTCATCGGGATTCGCCTGCCCTCGACCTTCATCGCCATCTCGCTGATCACCGGACTCGCGGTATTCGCCCTGGTGAAACCCACCCACGACCATGGCTACGTGACCGCGGCGGGCAGTGCGGCACTGGCACTGACAGCCGGTTACTGCTGTGGCACCGCGCGTCCCCGATACGCACCGAGCGGGGTGCTCGCCCTCTCCGCGCTGTATCTGCCGTCGATCATCACCGCATTGCCGCACGACACCGCCGAATGGCCGCTGAACGGGGGTGCCGACCATCAAGCCCTGGCCGGCCGGACCGCGCTCGCGATAGCCTGCGGTTCGGCCCTCGGGTTGGTAGTGCTGCGCCGATTCCGACCGCGCAGCCGACCCAGGCCGGGGCAATCCGTCGACGAGGAAACGTTAGCGGACATATAGCCCATCCGCGCGGAGATGGCATACGCCATATTCGCTCGGCCGACGAAAGTCGCAGGCTCCAAGTAAGGTCATTCGGTATCACCCCGCCGCAACTACCCGACGGAGTGCAGTTTGCTCGGAATCCTGCTCGCGCTCGTGATAGCCGCACTCGCGGCACCGCTGTGCGTGCGGGCGTTGGGGCGCAACGGTTTCTACGTACTCGCACTCGTCCCGTTCGGCTGTCTCGGCTGGGTGATCGCGAATTGGGGTAGCACACAGCGGGTTCGAGTCGCTTGGGCGCCGAGCATCGACATGAATATCGAGCTGCGCTTCGATTCGCTCGCCGCCCTCATGTCCGCGCTGGTGCTCGGCATCGGCGCGGTGATTCTGGCTTATTGCGCACGGTATTTCGAGAACGACGAACCGCGGCTGCCGGTGTTCGCGGCCCAGTTGGTCGCCTTCGCCGGGGCCATGTTCGGCCTGGTCACCAGCGATAATATGTTGCTGCTGTTCGTCTTCTGGGAAATGACGACAGTGTTGTCGTTCCTGCTGGTCGGCCACAATGCCGAACAGGCGGTGAGCAGGCGGGCGGCGATCCAGGCGCTATTGGTGACCGGTGCGGGCGGGCTGGCGATGCTGGTCGGGATCGTCATCCTCGGTCAGGTGAGCGGCAGTTATCTGCTGTCGGATCTGCTCGCGGGGCCGCCTTCGGGCATCGCGGTGGATGTCGCGGTGGTGCTGCTGCTGGTCGGGGCGTTGAGCAAATCGGCAATCGTGCCGCTGCACTTCTGGCTGCCGGGTGCGATGGCGGCGCCGACACCGGTGAGCGCGTATCTGCATGCGGCGGCCATGGTGAAGGCGGGTGTCTATCTGGTGGCGCGGCTGGCGCCGGTATTCGCGGAAAGCCCAGCCTGGCATCCGCTGATCCTCACGCTCGGTATGGCGTCGATGCTGCTCGCCGGGTTGCGGTCATTGCAGGTGACGGATCTGAAGCTGGTGCTCGCCTTCGGGACGGTGAGCCAGTTGGGGTTGCTGATCATGCTGGTCGGGCTCGGTACACCGGATGCGGCACTGGCCGGTTCAGCCTTGATCGTGGCGCATGCGCTGTTCAAGGCGTGTTTGTTCATGGTGGTCGGGATCATCGACCACGGGGCCGGTACGCGGGACCTGCGGGAGTTGTCCGGGCTGGGGCGGCGGGCGCCGGTGCTGTGCGGTGTCGCGGTGTTGGCGGCGCTCAGTATGGCCGGGATTGCGCCGCTGCTCGGGTTCGTGGGCAAGGAAAGTGCGCTGGCCGCGGTGTTGGATGCGGATGTCCTTGCCGCACCGGCTAAGGCCGCGTTGGCCGTCGGTGTAGTGCTCGGATCCATGCTGACCGTTGGCTACAGCATTCGGTTCATTTGGGGAGCTTTTGCGGATCGAGAGGTGCTATCCAGTGGTGAGCACGTGCGCCCTGCGGAGCACGGTTATTCGGAAAATGGCCATTGGCGTGCGCCGGGAGCGCTGTTCACGGCGGCGCCCGCCTTGCTCGCGGTTGGGGGCTTGATCGCGGGTCTCGGCGCGACATGGCTGGACGAACTACTCACCCCCTACGCGAAAACCCTGCCCGGCGTACTCGATTCGCATCTCGCACTCTGGCACGGCTTCAATGTCGCGCTGACGCTGACGATCCTGATCATCATCGCGGGCATTGTGGTGTTCGGGCTGCGTGGTCGTATCGGCGAATCCGCGACCATGCTCGGCAATGCCGACCGTGCCTACGACGCCACCCTACGGGCCATGGACCGGCTGTCGCTACGAATGACGGGCGCAGTGCAGCGTGGTTCGCTGCCGCTGAGTCAGGCGGCGATTCTGGTGACCTTGATCCTGCTGCCGACCGTACTGCTCGCGATCGGCACCCGCACCGGAGTTCGCCTGCGCCTGTGGGATTCGCCATCTCAGCTCGTCATCGGCACGATCATGGCCGTCATGGCACTGGCCTCGACGGTGCTGCGCAACCGGTTGGCCAGTGTGCTCGTCGTCGGCGTCACCGGTTACGGCTGCGGTGTGATCTTCGCGATGCACGGTGCGCCGGATCTTGCGCTGACCCAATTCCTGATCGAGACACTGACTTTGGTGATCTTCGTGCTGGTGCTGCGGGCCTTCCCCGCCGAAATCGACGAAAGTCGCACCGCCGCATTCAAAGTGCGGCGGGCGATTCTGTCCGCACTGGTGGGTGCGACGGTCGCGGTGCTGGCCGCCTTCGCCGTCGCCGCCCGCTCCACCGAACCCATCTGGCACCTGATCCCCGATGCCGCATACACATTCGGCGGCGGTAAGAACGCCGTCAATGTTCTGTTGGTCGATATCCGAGCATGGGACACCCTCGGCGAGATCTCGGTGCTTGTCGTGGCCGCGACCGGGGTGGCATCGCTGGTATTCCGCAGCCGCCGTTTCGGCAGCGCCCCGCGTGCGGCGGACTCCCCGAACTACGATCCGGACCTGATCAGCTGGTTGCCCGCCGGGCGGCTGGTGGACCGGCGCGACCGATCGATGGTCCTGCAGGTCACCACCCGACTGGTCTTCCCGACCATCATGGTGCTGTCGGTGTACTTCTTCTTCTCCGGCCACAATGCGCCGGGCGGCGGTTTCGCGGGCGGACTGACCGCCGGACTCGCACTGACGCTGCGCTATCTCGCCGGCGGCCCCTATGAACTCGGCGAGGCGCTGCCCGTGGATGCGGGGCATTTGCTCGGCGGCGGGTTGACGCTGGCCGCCGGAACCGCGAGCACCTCACTGCTATTCGGCGCGCCGCCGCTGTCGTCGGCGATTGTCGAAGTGACGCTGCCGGTGATCGGGCACATCAAGGTGGTCACCGCACTGTTCTTCGATCTCGGTGTCTATCTCATCGTGGTCGGGCTGGTCCTGGACGTGCTGCGCAGCCTCGGCGCGCGCCTGGACAGCGAGCTGGCCACCGACGAGGACGAATCCGCCTCGTTACGTGGAGGTTCCCAGTGAGTGCGAATCTGACCCTGCTGATCCTGATCGGGATTCACGTCGCGTGCGGTGTCTATCTGATCCTCGAACGCGCGGTCTCGAAAATGCTGCTCGGCATGATCCTGTTCGGCAATGCGGTGAATCTGCTGATCCTTACAGTCGGCGGACGGGACGGTCGGCCACCCATCCGGGGCGAGGGCGAGGATACGGCCGATCCGCTCGCCCAGGCCATGGTGCTCACCGCGATCGTGATCACCATGGGTCTTGCGGCCTTCGTGCTCGCCCTCGCCTACCGCTCCTACATCCTCACCACCACCGACACCGTGCACAACGACCCGGAAGATGCCGAGGTCGCCGCCCGGCGTGAGAGAGAGGATCCGGAGGATTGAGTGTGCTGACCGCGCTCGCACCGCTACCGGTCCTGGTGCCCTTGCTCGGGGCGGCGGGCACGCTGGTGTTCGGACGGCAGCCGCGCATCCAGCGCTTCGTCATGCTGTTGGTGCTGTCGGTCGTGGTGGGCATCTGCGGGGTGCTGCTGTATCTGGTCGATCGCGACGGCACCACCGCGCTGCAGGTCGGCGGGTGGGGTACACCGATCGGCATCACGCTGGTGGTTGATCGACTATCCGCGGCCATGCTGCTCGTCTCGGCGATCGTGCTGCTCGCGGTCTCGATCTACGGTGCGGGCCAGAACATTCGCGACGGTGACGACCGCCAGCCGACCTCGATCTATCGCCCGACGTATCTCGTACTCACCGCGGGTGTTTCGGCCGCATTCCTGGCCGGTGATCTGTTCAACCTGTTCGTCGGCTTCGAAATTCTGCTCGCCGCATCGTTCGTACTGCTCACCGTCGGCGCTACCGCGGACCGGATCCGGGCCGGTATCGCGTATGTGATGGTCTCGATGGTGTCGTCGCTCATCTTCCTGACCGGTATCGCGCTGGCCTACG
The DNA here is from genome assembly GCF_044458825.1 of Nocardia sp. NPDC050412. NCBI lineage: Bacteria > Bacillati > Actinomycetota > Actinomycetes > Mycobacteriales > Nocardiaceae > Nocardia > Nocardia sp. NPDC050412. Next base: position 50,339 of record NZ_JBITIJ010000010.1, on the reverse strand, counting down.
CGGCCACCGGAACACTGAACCTGGCGCAGCTGGCGGTGCGAATGGGCCAGGTGCCCAATGGTATTCGGATGGCCATCTACGCGGTGCTGTTGGTGGCCTTCGGCATAAAGGCGGCGGTCTTTCCGCTGTCGAACTGGCTGCCCGACTCCTACCCCACCGCACCCGCGCCCGTGACCGCGGTTTTCGCGGGCCTGCTGACGAAAGTCGGTGTGTACGCGATCATCCGGACGCACTCCCTGCTGTTCCCGGACGGCGGATTCGACGATGTGCTGCTGGTCTGTGGTCTGCTCACCATGGTGGTCGGAATCTTCGGTGCGATCGCGCAGAGCGATATCCGACGCCTGCTGTCGTTCACCCTGGTGAGCCACATCGGCTACATGGTGTTCGGTATCGGACTCTCCACCGCTGCGGGTCTTTCCGGCGCGGTTTTCTATGTGGCGCACCACATTCTGGTGCAGACGGCGCTGTTCCTGGTGGTCGGACTGATCGAGCGGCAGGCGGGATCGGTATCACTGCGACGATTGGGCGGTTTGGCAGCGGCCAGTCCGCTGCTGGCGATCCTGTTCCTGGTGCCCGCCTTGAATCTCGGTGGTATACCTCCGTTCTCGGGATTCATCGGCAAGGTCGCACTGCTGCAGGCGGGTGCGGCGGCCGGCAGTGTACTGGCCTGGGTGCTGGTCGCGGGTTCGGTGGTGACCAGCCTGCTGACGCTGTACGCCATGGCGCGGGTGTGGAGCAAGGCATTCTGGCGGCCGCGCGTCGAGGCGCCGGAGGGACATCTCACGGCGGCGAAACCACCGACGCTGGTGGAGGATTCGACCGATGTGCGCTATGACGAACGCACCGATCCGGGGCGCATGCCAGTGCTGATGGTCGGCTCGACGGCGGCGCTGGTGGTGGTCGGTCTGTGCCTGACGGTATTCGCCGGTCCGATTCTGCGCATCGCGGACCGCGCCGCCGACGATCTGAGCAATCCCGCGGTGTATGTCGGTGCGGTGCTCGGCAATTCGTACGCCGGGGCGAAGGGAACCATCCGATGAGCACCGTCCGTCGACTTGTCCCGACTCGATCGACCGCCGTGCGCATCGGCGTGCTGTTGTGGCTGACGGCGGTGTGGTCGACGCTCTGGGGCGAAGTCAGTGTGGGCAATGTGCTGGCCGGTCTCGTCGTCGGCGCGCTGATCATGCTGACCTTGCCGCTGCCGCGCGTTCCGGTATCCGGGCGCATACATCCGCTGTCGCTGATCGAATTGGTCGTCGTCGGTTCGTATTACGCGCTGGAATCCAGTCTGCAGGTGGCCTGGTTCGCGATCCGTCCGGCAGCACCGCCGGCCTCCGGCGTGCTGCGGGTGAATCTGAATATGCGATCGGATCTGGTGCTGGTGTTGTGCGCCGATGTACTCAATCTGATTCCGGGCACCATGGTGTTGGAGATCGACCGGCAGCGCTGCGTCTTCTATGTGCACGTCCTGGACGTGGGCAGCGAGAAGGCGGTTGCCACGTTCTATCGAACCACCAGGCGGCTGGAGCGGCTGCTCATCTCATCGTTCGAGCGCCCCACCGAATGGCGTTCGGCCCGAACAACTCCGGAGGTGGACCCGTGAGCGAGCGTAGCGAGGGAACCAATAACACAGCACCGCCGGTCACGGCGGAACCGAGCGCCGGCGAGGTGCAGACGTGATCGTTGTCGCGATTGTGGCCGGCATCATGCTGATGGCCGCCGCCGTGATCGTCAGCTATCGCATCCTGGCCGGGCCGAGCATCCAGGACCGCGTTGTCGGCATCGACTCGCTGATGGCCATTGCCGCCTCCGGCCTGGCGGTCTGGGCCGCATACAGCGACGACACCACGGTCGTGCCCGCGATCGTCGCGTTGGCACTGGTCGGCTTCCTCGGCTCCGCCGCGGTCTCCCGATTCCACATCCGGGACGACACATGAATCTGTGGCACGTGGCCTCCGGGGTCCTCATCCTGAGCGGCGCGACACTCGCGCTGACCGCATCGATTGCCATCGTGCGCTTTCCGGACACGCTCTCGCGCATGCACGCCGCCACCAAACCCCAGGTGGTCGGCCTGATCCTGGTTCTGGAGGGTGCGGCGATCCAATTGCGCGGCCACGGCAATATCGGGCTGCTGTTGCTGGTCGGGCTGTTCACTCTGCTCACCGCGCCGGTGATCGCGCATCTGATCGGCCGGACGGCATATCGGGAGCAGCGCTACCGTGACGGGCTGTTGCGGGTGAACGAGTTTCGCGACGATACGTTGTGAGCCGAGGGACCTCGGGGGCGGTCGGCCCTGCCCTGAGCGCCCATTCTCGCGCCGAATTCGCGGGAGCTCAGGCTATCGAGCCGCGCCGACGGGAGTCTCTTGCGCCGCGACCACCGGAGCCGCGGCAAACCACGTCGCATGGAACGCCGCAGCCATCGCGGCCAGCAGCGCGAGCACGGCCGTTCCGGCCAACACCGGATACTCGGCCATCGGAACAGCGAGATAGCGGAACGAAAGCAACAGCGCGCCGAGGATCACCGCGCCCAACAGCACCAGCCGCACCCGGAACCATCCCCAGCCGCGCTCGGGAGCGCGCAGCGCGGACTCGATCGTCAGGCACAACACCGCACCGGCCACCAGATCGACGCCATAGTGGTAGCCGAAGCCCAGCGTCGCCGTCAGCGTGGCGGCCAACCAGAACGCGCCGAGGCAGCGCAGCCACAGCGGAGCACGCGAACCATCGGCGTCCCTGCGAGTGTGCAGAAAGACCGACAGCGCCCAAGCCGTATGCATGGAAGGCACGCAGTTGCGTGGCGTGAAGGAATCGAACGGCAGCGGTGCCGGATTGCGATCGATCGGCGGGACGACACCGGGCCAGAAATTGCCGACCTGCATACTGTGGCCGTCCGGACCGAAGGCGAACATCGGGCCGACCACCGGGAAGATCACGTAGATGACCGGGCCGATCAGTCCGAGCACCAGGAAGGTGCGCACCAGATAGTGGGTCGGCCATACACCGGTCGATACCACCCGACGCAGCTGCCACACCGCGACGACGATCGCCGCCACCGGCAACTCGATGTAAACCCAGTGCAGCACCGCGTAGACGGCTGGTCCGAGCGCATCCACCACGCGACCCATCACCCAAGACGGATCACCGAGCGCGTGATCGGCCAGCGCCACATAGATGTCGTAGACCTGTGGCCGGCTGACGACCGTAACGTGCAGCCACACATCACCGACCTTGGTGGCCAGTACCAGCAATGCGCCCAGCGCGGCGGCGTGCAGCGCATTGCGTCGATCCACCCCGTTCCAGCGGAATCCGGCGATCAGCGCCAGACCGGTGAGCACGAGCGTCGGCCCATTGCCGATAGCGAACGACTCGCCGCTCAGCAGTCGAACACTCGCCCACACCACGTCGATACCCGCCGCCGTGCCGACCACGATTATCCTGCGGCGCTTGGAGATTCCGACCAGCGCAAGTATGAGTCCGGCCCACGGCACCGACATGGACTTGGGTGTGCCGACATAGTCGTGCCACAGACTGCCGAGCGGCCCCTCGAAATCGTGCCCGATCGAACCCACCTGTAGGGCGATGAGCAGTACCGGCACCGCCGCGATCGCGGCTGCCGTCCAGATCCGCGAACGCGGCGCGCGCGCCCGCTCGGTATTCGATTTGCGGCGCTCCCGGGTCCCGCCGTGGTGACGCTCCGCTACCGCCTCCGGGCCCGTCGCTCGCGCCGCGGGGACGCTGCCACCTTTTTGACTCGGATCTTCGACAAGCACGTCGACCATAGTAAACGGCGGATGAACGCCATCCCCCTGACCAGCTGAACGTCAGCCGACCGTTCAACCAGGCAAAACTACTGGTCCAACTCCTTGACCAGGGCATCGACCACCGCGACCAGATCGCCCTGGGTGCTCGCGGCCACTTTGCGCTGCCGCTGATAGGACGCGCCGCGCCGTGGGATCTCCGCCACCAGGGCGAGTTCGTCCGCACAGCCGAGCCGCTTGGCCGTCGGTTCCAGCCGCTGCAGCAGATCCATCAGATCATCGGTGACCAACCGCTCATTGCTGTCGTCGTCCACGATGACGATCGCGTCGAGACCGTAGCGGGCCGCGCGCCACTTGTTCTCCTGAACATGCCACGGCGGGATGGTCGGCAGTGTTTCGCCGTTGTCGAGGCGCTGATCGAGATCGACGATCAGGCAGTGAATGAGCGCCGCCAAGGCCGACAGCTCCGCGTGGGTCGAGACCCCATCGCAGACCCGCACCTCGATGGTGCCCCATTTCGGCGCGGGCCGAATATCCCAGTGCATGCCGCCGAGTTGTTCGAAGACCCCGGTCTTCATCTCGTCGTGCACGAAATGCTCGAACTGGGACCAGTTTTCGAATTGGAACGGCAGACCGGCGGTGGGCAGCTGCTGGAACATCAACGTCCGGTTGCTGGCATAGCCGGTATCGGAGCCCGCCCACATCGGCGAGGACGCGGACAGCGCCAGCAGATGCGGATACGACAGCAGCAGCGAGTTGAGGATCGGAAAAACCTTCTCGGCGTGCGAAACTCCGACATGCACATGCACGCCCCAGATCATCATCTGGCGGCCCCACCATTGGGTTCGATCGATCAGCTCGTCGTAATGCGGTGAGCGCGTTAGTTGTTGGGCCGACCACTGGGCGAATGGGTGGGTGCCCGCGCAGAACAGATCGACGCCGAGCGGATCGGCGGCGCGGCGCACGGTATCCATGGTGCCGCGCAGATCGTCGACCGCCTCGCCGACCGTGTTGTGCACACCGGTGACGAGTTCGACGGTATTGCGCAGCAGTTCCTTGGTGACTTGCGGGGTTCCGTCGTAGGAATGTAAGTCACCGAGCGAATCGAACACGGCCGCAGCAGTATTCGACAGATCGCGGGTCACCTTGTCGACGAGCGCGATTTCCCATTCGATACCGATGGTCGGCCGGGGCGACCCGGGGAAGGGAACCCGCGCGATTGCTGGTCCGGCCATATCGGTGACCTTGCTACTGGATTACACCGCAGGCGATGCGACCACCCGCGTCGCCGGTCGCCAGTGTGGTGTCGTCCGGGCCGGCAACGCCGTCGGCGCGGACATAACGGTTGGGGATATTGCCGAAGTTATCGGCATCGGCGTGGATCATCAGGGCCTTGCCCTTGATGTCTTCCAACGTCACCGCATCGGTGGTGGTGACCAGTTTGGCCGTACCGTCGGCACGGACCTCGAGCGAGGTCAGATCGCCGCTGGCCGGATGGGCATTGGCGCTGCCGACCTGCAGGTGGCCGCCGGCCGACAGGAAGTCACCCGCCGGACCGCCGGTGGGCGCGACCGAGTTGGGCTCGCACTTGCCGACCTGGTGGATGTGCAGGCCGTGGAAGCCGGGGCGCAGGCCGTGCGCCTCGATGCTGACCTGCAGGTGGTTGCCGTCCTTGGTGATATTCGCGACGGCGACCGCGGAACCCGCGGGGTCCTTCAGGTCGACCTTCACGCCGGTGTTGGCATTCGGGGCGCCCGTCTCGGTGCCGGATTCGCTGGCCGCCGGGGCGGACGCACCGGTCCACACGGGCGGCGTAGTTCCCTGGACGTCGCTCGACTCCTGGCTGTTCGAGCAGGCGGCGAGGCCGAAGACCGCGACAGCGAGCACCGGGGTCACAGTCCGCCAGGACGGGCGAAGAGTTGTGGACGGGGCCATCGGGGGAACTCCTTTACGAGTACCGAGTTTACGAGTAAGGGCGGGTGGACACGTTCGTTACCGGACAAGATGATGCCACGTTCGCCGTGTCGCTCCCGTGACCGGGCCGTGTCGCGAGCCCCCGCACTGGTCAGTTACCGGTGACAACCACTGTCACACCCGAACCCGCCCCACCGGGACGCGGCTCGGCGGTCGCGCCCAGTTCATCGGCTATGGCCAGTGCGGCTTCCTTCTCGCCGGCGTTATTGCCGTAGTACACAGTCGTATTCGTGATATTGGGGCCGGGATAGTTGCCGACCTCGGCAACGTTCCAGCCATTGGCGGCGAGCTCGTTCGCGGTGCGCGCGGCCAGTCCGGCAACGGTGCTGTTGTTCATAACATGTACCGGCACAGCGCGATTCGCCGTGGTGGTCGCCGCCGCCGTCGTCGTGGTCGTGGTCGACGGTTTCGTGGTGGCCGACACCGAACTGCTCAGTGCCGAACTCGTGGTCTGCACCGGTGGGTTGGTCGTCGCGACCGCCGTGGTAGCGGCGGCCCGACTCGTTGTGCTCGAAGTATCACCCGCCCCCGAGGTGTCGGAATCCGAACTCGATAACGACATCGCGCCGAGCCCGGCGAAAACGATGGCCAGCGCGATCAACACCATCGCCAGCGCGCGCAACGGCGGCCCGCCGGAGGTGGGATTCGGGTAGCTCACGAATATGACCCTATCCGCAAACCGGACCCTATGGTCGTTGCGCTCGCTCCGGTTTTACGGCGGCGCGTCATACCTGGAAACCGAGCCTCCGAGCGGCTCGCGCCTTCTGCCTGCTCGCCCGCAGTCGACGCAACCGCTTCACCAGCATGGGATCGGCGGCCAAAGCCTCAGGCCGATCCACCACTGCGTTGAGTACCTGGTAATACCTGGTCGGCGACATGCCGAACAGTTCACGAATGGCCTCTTCCTTAGCCCCGGCGTACTTCCACCATTGCCGTTCGAAAGCCAGGATGTCGTGTTCGCGACGGCCGAGACCGTCACCGTCGCCATCGACCTGCGGGGCTGCCGTGACATCTTCGCTCGCAGAAGGGCCGTCCTGGATCGCGGAAAGATTCCGAGCCGCTGCGCCGTCCATCTTGCTCCCTCGCCGAGTAATCACCAGACGAAAATGATGCTTGTACGTCGCGGATCATTCAACCATGGGCCGCGGGATTGCCCCCAGCACCGTCGCGGCGTGTTCGCTACCGGTCGGTAGCGCGTCATGACCACCCGCGATCGCGGCGGCTGCGACCCGTTCGAGCCCATCGGCAATAATTGCCCCCATGGCAATCCTCCCCATCGTGATCGTCGGTGACCCGGTTCTGCACAATCCGACCGAGCAGGTCACCCAGACGCCGGAGGAACTGGCCCAGCTGATCACGGATATGTACGAGACGCTCGATGCCGCCAACGGCGTCGGACTGGCCGCGAACCAGGTCGGCGTGCCGTTGCGGCTGTTCGTCTACGACTGCCCCGATATCGACGCCAAGGGTTCGGCTGTGCGCCGCAGGGGCGCGGTGATCAATCCGGTGTTGGAAACCTCGGAGATTCCGGAGACCATGCCGGATCCGGATGACAATGACGAGGGCTGCCTGTCGGTGCCCGGTGAGCAGTTCCCCACCGGTCGGGCCGAATGGGCGCGCGTCACCGGAACCGATGAGCACGGCGAACCGGTGGAGATCGAGGGCAAGGGTTTCTTCGCCCGCATGCTGCAGCACGAGGTCGGACATCTCGACGGCTTCCTCTATGTGGATGTGCTGATCGGCCGCAATGCCCGCGCGGCCAAGAAGGCGATCAAGCGGAACGGTTGGGGCACACCGGGACTCAGCTGGATTCCCGGCACGGTGCCCGATCCGTTCGGACACGATGACTGATCCTGCGGGTGATTCGCTACTGCCCGATATCCAGTTGGGTCGGCGGGTGGTGCTGCGGTACCGGTTGCCGGCGGGTTATCCACAACCGCTCACAGATGTAATCGGCGAACTGATTTCGTTGGATCCGCCTACCGTGCGTGCCGCCGACGGGCAGGTCGTCGCGGTCGCGGTGGATCGCGTTGTCGCGATGAAAGCGTTGGGGCCGAGGCCGATTCGCACCAAGGAGATCCGGGCGCTCGAAGCTGCGGCGGCGTACGCCTGGCCAGGTATCGAGCAGGGTTGGATCGACGGCTGGCTCTTGCGGGCCGGAAACGGCTACACCAACCGCGCCAATTCCGCTGTGCCGCTCGGCAGTTCGGATGGTCCGGCCGCCTTGGGCGCGGATACGCTGCAGCGGATCGGCGAGTGGTACACCGCACATGGACTGCCGGTGCAGCTCGCACTGCCGGATCGGCTCGCGTCGCTGCCGGCTGGCTGGCGGAGTTGGCGCGAAACTCAACTGCTGGCGATCGATATCGAGAATTTCGTACTGCCGCAGGGGCCGCGGATGGTGCGCATTGTGCCCGCCCCCGATGACACCTGGTTGTCGATGCATCGCTACAGCGGCGAAGATCCTGCGACACAGCCTGTTTCGACGCTACCGTTGGTCGAAGTGCTTACGGCCGTGCACGACGGCGAAGTGGGTTTCGCATCGCTCGGGTTGCCGCAGCCCATCGCGATCGGGCGCGGCGCACTCACCACAGCACCGGATGGGCGGCGCTGGATCGGACTGACCTGCGTCGCGGTGGCGGCCGAACACCGCAGGCACGGACTGGGGTCGCTGATCTGCGCGGAGCTCATCCGCTGGGGCGCCGACCGCGGTGCCACCCACGCCTATCTCCAGGTCGAAGCCGAGAACAGCGGGGCCATCGCGATGTATCACGAGTTGGGCTTCCTCGACCACCACACCTACCGCTATGCCGCTCCGGAAGGCTCTCGCTGAACCAACTCCTCCTGCGGTACAACAGATCTATAGCCCATTGCGAAGGAAGGCATCCGTGCGTCTCGCGACCTGGAACGTCAATTCGATCCGCTCCCGCCTCGACCGGGTCGCGGATTTCCTCGACCGCCAGGACATCGATGTGCTCGCGATGCAGGAGACCAAATGCCGCGACGAACAGTTCCCGTTCGAGCGCTTCGACGAACTCGGCTATGAGGTCGCCCACATCGGGCTCAACCAGTGGAACGGTGTCGCTATCGCCTCCCGCATCGGACTCGAAGATGTGCAAGCCGCATTCCCGAACCAGCCCGGCTTCGACAAGGATGCGGCCGACTCGCTGATCAGCGCGCCGATCGTGGAATCGCGCGCACTCGGCGCGACCTGCGGCGGCGTCCGGGTTTGGAGCCTGTACGTGCCCAATGGCCGCACCCTGCACGATCCGCACTACACCTACAAACTGGAATGGCTTGCCGCCCTGCGCGCCAACGGCGCCCAATGGCTCGCCGAGAATCCGGAGGCGCAGATCGCCCTGGTCGGCGACTGGAATATCGCCCCGACCGACGACGATGTGTGGTCCGTCGAATTCTTCGCCAACAAAACCCACACCTCCCAACCCGAACGCGACGCCTTCAACGCCATCGTCGAAACCGGCTTCGCCGACGTAATGCGCCCCTACGCCCCCGGCCCCGGCGTCTACACCTACTGGGACTACACCCAACTGCGCTTCCCCCGAAGAGAAGGCATGCGCATCGATTTCATCCTCGCCTCCCCCACCCTCGCTGCCCGCACTAAAGACGCAACGGTCGACCGCGAGGAACGAAAAGGCAAAGGCCCCAGCGACCACGCCCCCGTAATCGCCGAATTCACCGACTGATCACTGATACCGATCTCATTCATAGTGGAAGCGGCAGGCGACAATCTTGGCCGTGTCATCCTCGATCACATACACAATGCGGTGCTCGGATGTGACGCGACGCGACCAGAACCCAGCGAGGTTCTGCCGCAGCGGCTCCGGCTTGCCTACACCGTCGTAGCCGTTGCGGGTGATGTCCTCGATGAGTCTGTTGATTCGCCTCAGCGTTGCCTTGTCGTTGGCTTGCCACCAGAGATAGTCGGCCCAGGCATCCGGCGTGAACAAGACCTTCACTCCACGCCCTCGTCGTCGGTTTCGACGAGTTCATGGTGTTCGGTCTCGCCGGCCCGTAACTGCTCGATCGACCGCTCCAGATGGCGAGCATTGGCCGGTGATCCGAGCAGGTATGCGGTTTCCTTCAGCGACTGGTACTCACGCAGCGAAATCACGACTGCAGACTCTCGTCCCGCGCGGGTGATGACGACCTCTTCCAGATCTTCGGTAGCCGAATCCAGGACAGAAGCCAGGTTGGCGCGAGCTTCGGTGATAGAGATGGGTCGCATGACGGTCCTCTCGAACGTTCGCAAGTATCAATGTACATCATCACGTACATAGAGTGCACAATAGACCGGCTGAACCGTTCGCTCGTGGGGGCGACATCCGCCGCAAGAGGCCCGGTACCAGGGCGAACCAGGTCAGTAACACTGATATCTTGTGCGCATGGGTAGCGAGACGGCGGTGCAGCCACGGCAGCGGGCACAGCATCTGGGCCCGGAGCGTCGCCGTCCCCAAGTGCTCGATACCGCGCTGGCGATTGCCGTCGAGCACGGCGTCGCGGCGGTCACCATGGCCGCGATCGCCGAACGGATGAATGTGACCAGGCCCGTGGTGTACGCCTGCTTCCCGGATCGCGTCGAGCTGATCGAGGCGCTCATCCAACGCGAGGAGAGCTTCCTGGTCGGCGGAGTGCTCGAGGTGCTGCCCCCGCGCGCTGTCGACGCGGGCGAGACCGTTTTCGTCGATGGTTTCCGCGCACTGTTGGAGAAAGCGGCCGAGCGACCGGACGGGTGGCGGCTGCTGTACGGCAATCCCGATCCGGCCGTTGCGGATTCGTTCGGGCGCGGTCGCCAGCTCGCCATCGAGCGTTGCGCCACACTGCTGCGACCGACGCTGCGCGCCTGGGGTACCGAGGATGCCGAGCGCAAGTTGCCGGTGCTGGTCGAGCTGTGGGTGTCCGCGGGCGAGGGTGCGGTGCGCACGCTGCTGGCGGGCGAGGGCGGTTGGGATCCGCAGAGCCTCGGGGCCTTTGTCGGGGCGGCCGTGTATCGCGCATTGCGCCACGCCTGACAATTGTTCAGGACTTCACTCCATCGCTAGGCGGAATGCCGTAGAAGTCGACGGTGGGCCGACAAAATGTCCACCTTACCGGCGCCGCGGCACTACGATGGAGGCAAATCCAGCGGTCCAGCCGGAGGTGCGGTCATGGCGTTCTATCGGCAGGTGGGAGCGGTGCCACCGAAGCGGCATACCCAGCATCGAGACGACCAGGGACGGCTCTATTACGAAGAGCTGATGGGCGAGGAGGGCTTCTCCGGCGATTCCTCGCTGCTGTATCACCGCGGCCTGCCGCCAGCCATTGTCGATTCGACGGTATGGGAGCTGCCGGACCAGACCCTCACCCCGAATCATCCACTGCGCCATCGACATCTGCGTCTGCACGAACTCTTTCCCGGCGATACCGCGGCCGGAACCGATCCGGTCACCGGTCGGCGGCTGCTGCTCGGCAATGCGGATGTTCGGATCTCCTATGTGGTGGCCAAGGGCGCGTCACCGCTGTACCGCAATGCGATCGGCGACGAGCTGGTGTACGTGGAATCCGGTGCGGCCGTCGTCGAAACGGTCTTCGGCACCATCCCGGCCCGGCAGGGCGATCAGGTTTTGATTCCGCGCGCGACCACCCACCGCTGGCTACCGAGCGGCCCGCAACCACTGCGCGCGTATGTGATCGAAGCATCCAGCCACATCACCCCGCCGAAGCGGTATCTCTCGAAATTCGGTCAGCTGCTGGAACATTCGCCGTACTGCGAGCGGGATCTGCACGGGCCGGGGGAACCGCTGATCGCCACCGGAACCGATATCGAGGTGCTGGTGAAGCATCGCCCCGGCGGCCAGGTGGTCGGCACGCGGATGAGCTACGCGACCCATCCTTTCGACGTGGTCGGCTGGGGCGGCTGCCTGTACCCGCTCACCTTCAATATCGCCGATTTCGAACCGCTCACCGGCCGGGTGCACCAGCCGCCGCCCGCCCATCAGGCATTCGAGGGGATCAATTTCGTGGTGTGCAATTTCGTACCACGCAAGGTCGACTACCACCCATTATCGATTCCGGTGCCGTATTACCACTCCAATGTCGACAGCGACGAGATCATGTTCTACTGCGGCGGAAACTACGAAGCGCGTAGGGGTTCCGGTATCGGGCAGGGTTCGGTATCGGTACATCCCGGCGGTTATGCGCACGGTCCGCAGCCGGGCGCGTATGAGCGCAGTATCGGCATCGATTTCTTCGACGAACTCGCGGTCATGGTCGATACTTTCCGACCGCTGGAGCTCGGCGAAGGCGCGCTGGCCTGCGAGGATCCCGGATATGCGTGGACTTGGTCCGGTCGCGGACCGCAATCCGACCGAGACGGGGACCTGAATCGGCGTCCGCACGCGAACCAGCGCCGTGGGTCCGCATGAAGACCCGCATCGAGGTCCCCGACAACACTCTCTTCGGTCCGGATAATCTCCCCTACGGCGTCTTCGCGCCGGAGGGCCAGGACTTCCGGGTCGGTGTGCGGATCGGCGATCAGGTCATCGATCTGGCTGCGGCACTGGAGGATCCGGTATTCGCCGAGCCGAGTCTCAATGCGTTCATGGCCGCGGGGCCACGTCGGTGGCGGGAGGTACGCAGCCGGATTCGCGAGCTTGTCGATGGCGAACTCCCCAGGGAGGCAGTACATCCGCTGCACGGCGTGCGCACCGAACTGCCGGTGACGATCGGCGATTACGTCGATTTCTATGCCAGCATCGACCACGCGACGAACCTCGGCAGGCTGTTTCGACCCGATGCCGAACCGCTGCTGCCCAATTGGCGACATCTGCCGGTTGGATATCACGGGCGTGCCGGCACGGTCGTCGTCTCCGGTACCGATATCGTGCGGCCGCACGGTCAATGCCGAACACCGTCCGGCACACCGGATTTCGGCCCATCACAGCGTCTCGATATCGAGGCCGAGCTCGGATTCGTGGTCGGAGTCGGATCCGAACTCGGCGCACCCATCGATATCGACATGTTCGCCGAGCACGTCTTCGGCGTCGCGCTGGTGAACGATTGGTCCGCGCGCGATATCCAGGCCTGGGAGTATCAGCCGCTCGGACCGTTTCTGGGCAAGTCGTTCGCGACCTCACTCTCGGCCTGGATAACGCCGCTGGCCGCCTTGGAGACCGCCCGCATTCCGCTGCCGAAGCAAGAACCCGAAACACTGCCCTATCTGCGGGGCAGCCAACAGTGGGGGCTGGACATCGACCTGGCCGTGCACTGGAACGGCCAAACCGTCTCGCATCCACCGTATTCCCGAATGTACTGGTCACCGGCGCAGATGCTGGCGCATCTCACCGCGAACGGCGCCGCAACTCGCACCGGCGACCTCTACGCCTCCGGCACCATCTCCGGGCCGGAGCCGGACCAGCGCGGTTCGTTCATCGAATTATCCTGGGGCGGAGCCGAACCCGTCACGGTGAACGGGCTGCACCGGACCTTCCTGGAGGACGGCGACGAGGTCGTCATCACGGCTTCGGCCCCGGGTTCCGGTACTCGACGCATCGGCCTCGGGGAGGTTCGCGGGCGTATCTGGCACGCGCACGGCTGAGCGTTCAACGCGCGGCAGTTCGAACTCCCGCATCGACGACGGCGATGAAACGCTGCAGGTCCTCGATCAGCGTATCGACCAGATCGGGAGCACCACCGTCGTCATGATGGTGCAGCCAGTCCGCGACGAGTTCGAACATGCCACCAATGGTGGCCAGCGCCAGAGCGATTCGCCCGCGCTGCTGCTCCGGATCCGATGACTCCACACCCGACCACTGCTGATCGAGGAAGGCCGCCGCCCAACGTCGATTACTGCGCCGTTGCTTTTCCACCGCCGGTGAGATGCCGCCCGCCTCACCGAATGTCACCTTGGCCAGCCGCGGATCGTCGGCAATGGCGTGCACGAAGGCCGCGATAATGGCCTGCGCGCGCTCTGGCCACGGCAGTTCGGCGGCCGCGATGGCCGCCTCGATAGCCCGCCGTTGAATCTGCTCGGTGATATGGGTGAGCAGCGCGACGTAGCACGCTTCCTTGCTGTCGAAATGATCGTAGAAACCCTTGGTGCCGACGAACGCGCGCTGACAGATCTGTTCGATCGACGTACCCGAAAAGCTTTGCTCGGCAAATAGTTCAGTGGCCGCGTCGAGCAATTGGCTGCGCCGCTGCGCACTGCGCTGCTCGGCATCGAGGCCACGGATGCGGCGCCGCGCCGGAGTCGGATCGGGCCGCGCGGCGGATTTGCTGCGGGTCATATCTCGACCATAGCCGGAGCAGTTTCAGAAAGACTTCTTGTTGGTAACAGGAAGCCGTGTTGTAATCACTGTCACGTCGATGAGGAAGGTGCAGCCGTGCCAGTGATCAATGAGGATCCGACCCGCAAACGTCGGCGCGGATCGCGCACGGCGGCCGCGCTGGTAGCGATGGCGATGGCCTTGATGGCCTCGCTGGCCGGTGGTATCGCGGCCACGCCAGCCGCAGCCGTACCTGTGCCACAACAGGATTCGTTCTATCAGCCGCCGGAGGGCTTCGAGGCGCAGGAAGTCGGCGCGATTCTGCGCTCGCGCGAAGTGCATCTGGCGGTGCTGACCGTACTGCCGCTGAGCGTGCGCTCATGGCAGCTGCTCTACCGCAGCACCGATCTGTTCGGACAACCGACGGCCGCCGTCACCACCGTCATACTGCCCGCGGGCGCGGATCCGAACCGGTCGCGTCCGCTGGTCTCGCTGCAGTTCTACTACGACAGCGCCAGCATCGCCTGTGCACCGTCATTCGTGCTACAGCAGGGCGCAGGACTGCCGGGCGTCGAAGGTATCCATTCACAGAGCGAGCTGATCGCGATCGCCGCGCTGATCAGTCAGGGCTGGGCCATTTCGGTGCCGGACTACGAGGGCCTCAACGGACATCTTGCGGTGGCCGAGGAGCCGGGATATATGACACTCGACGGCATTCGGGCCGCCGAGCGTTTCGAACCACTCGGCCTGGACGGCGCGAATACCCCGGTGGCGCTGTGGGGTTATTCCGGCGGCGGCATGGGCAGCGGATGGGCCGCGCAGATGCAGCCGAGCTATGCGCCGGAACTGAACGTCAAGGGTGCCGCGCTCGGTGCGCCGGTTTCGGACGTCGAATCCCTGTTGCACGTCAACGGATCCATGTTCTCCAGCCTTATCGGCATCGGCGTGTCCTCGCTCTACAACGCCTACCCGAAGTTCCGCGAGGTGACCGATCAGTACCTGACGCCCGAGGGCAAGGCGCTGATGAACCGGACCAACTCGCAGTGCCTGCCACGCAATGCACTGACCCAGATGTTCACCGATTACCAACGGATACTGACGATTCCGATCGCGCAATACCTCGCACTACCGGAAATCCGCGAGGTCTTCGACGCGACCGTACTCGGCGAGCGCACCCCGACCGCGCCGCTGTTCATCTATCAGGGCGTCCTGGACGAGGCGGTGCCGATCTGGACCACCGATCGCCTGAATCAGCAGTGGTGCGCCGACGGCGCATCGATCGTCTACAAACGCGACCACCTCAGCGAACACCTGACCCTCCCGTCACTCGGCATGGCCGACACCTTCAGCTGGTTGAAGTCGCGCCTGGCCCCCAATGCGCAGGATCAGGTCGGGTGCCGCACCGAGAACGTGGTTTCCATGCTCGCCGATTTCAATGACCTGATCACCCAGATCGAGATCAATCTGAACGCCACCTTCGGCGCCCTCGGTTTCCCGATCGGGCCGCGCGAACGCTGATGCAACTGCCTCGGCATCAATTTGTGCGAATCCACTCCTGAGCGGCGGATTCTTCGTGTATCTTCCTGGATGAAGCCCCGGACCACCCTTGGTCCGGGGCTATCGCCATTTTTACGACACGACCGGCAGGTACACCTGTGCGCCGTGGTCGGCGAATTCGGCGGACTTCTCCGCCATCCCTGCTTCGATCGCCTCGACATCCGAAAGTCCCTGGCGGGCAGCGTATTCCCGTACGTCCGCGGAGATGCGCATGGAGCAGAACTTCGGTCCGCACATGGAGCAGAAGTGGGCGGTCTTGGCGGGTTCGGCGGGGAGGGTTTCGTCGTGGTACTCGCGGGCGGTGTCCGGATCGAGGGAGAGAGCGAACTGGTCGCGCCAGCGGAATTCGAACCGCGCCTTGGACAACTCGTTATCGCGGTCCTGGGCGTGCGGATGGCCTTTGGCGAGGTCAGCGGCGTGCGCGGCGATCTTGTAGGTGATCACACCGACCTTGACGTCGTCGCGGTTGGGCAGCCCCAGGTGCTCCTTGGGGGTGACATAGCAGAGCATCGCGGTGCCCGCCTGGGCGATGATCGCCGCACCGATGGCCGAGGTGATGTGATCGTAGGCCGGTGCGATATCGGTGGCGAGCGGGCCGAGGGTGTAGAACGGCGCCTCCTCGCACAGCTCCTCTTCCAGCCGCACGTTCTCCACGATCTTGTGCATCGGCACGTGCCCCGGACCCTCGATCATGACCTGCACACCATGCGATTTCGCGATCTTGGTCAGCTCACCCAGGGTGCGCAGCTCGGCGAACTGGGCCTCGTCATTGGCATCCGCGATGGAGCCCGGGCGCAGGCCGTCACCGAGCGAGAAGGTCACGTCGTAGCGCGCCAGGATCTCGCAGAGTTCGGCGAAGTTGGTGTACAGGAACGACTCCTGATGATGTGCCAGACACCATGCGGCCATGATGGATCCACCGCGCGAGACGATGCCGGTGACCCGCTTGGCGGTCAGCGGTACATAGCGCAGCAGCACACCGGCGTGCACGGTCATATAGTCGACGCCCTGCTCGCACTGCTCGATTACGGTGTCCCGGTAGATCTCCCAGGTGAGCGCGGTCGGATCGCCGTTCACCTTCTCCAGCGCCTGATAGATCGGCACGGTGCCGACCGGGACGGGCGAGTTGCGCAGGATCCATTCGCGCGTCTCGTGAATGTTCTTGCCGGTGGACAGATCCATAATGGTGTCCGCACCCCAGCGGGTGGCCCACACCATCTTCTCCACTTCCTCCGCGATCGAGGAGGATACGGCCGAGTTGCCGATATTGGCATTGATCTTCACCAGGAACTTCTTGCCGATAATGGTCGGCTCCAGCTCCGGATGCTTGTGGTTGGCCGGGATGACCGCGCGACCCGCGGCGACCTCGTCGCGCACCAGTTCCGGCGTGACGCCCTCGCGTGCGGCGATGAAGCGCATCTCGGGAGTGATGATGCCCTGACGTGCCCGGGCCAGCTGGGTCGGCGGACCGTCGACCTCGGGTTTGGTCCAGCCGTCGCGCAACTTCGGTAGACCGGCCTCCAGATCGATGGTCGCCGCGTCGTCGGTGTACGGGCCCGAGGTGTCGTAGACGTCGAAATGCTCGCCATTGGTCAGATTGATCCGACGCACCGGAATGCGCAGGTCATCGACCTGTTGGTAGTGCTTGACGCTGCCTTCGATCGGACCGGTGGTCACGGAGTCGACATGTGTGCCCATGAATATCCTCCCTACGCCGGCATTACCCGGTCAGGTTCATACGGTCGACGGCCCTGAACGCCCGAATTGGGCTAGCCATCCTCTCAGCCCGCTGGTGCGAGCCCCCGTTGGTGTGTGAAATTTTCCCGCCCGACGATACCTTTCCACCTGCACGCCCCGCAGGGCGATCGGAGGAACATACAGCGAAGCGGCCGAGGCCCGACCGGGCGCCGGTACATTCCTCAGGGTGAAATTCATCCTGGAGGTAGATCTGGATGTCCTGCCCGAAGGCGTGGCGGCGCCGGCCGATCTCGCCGATGAGCTCGGCCGGATCCTGCGCTACTGGGGCGGAAATATGAAGCACTACCAGATCACCGAGGGTGACAGCTCCGCGATCTACAACTCCGGATACCGCGAGGTCGGCTCCTGGCAGATCAGCTGACCTTGCCCTCGTAGGCGTCCCGCATGCCTTGCAGGTCGATTTTCTGCATACCGAGCATCGCCTGCGTGGCGCGGTTCGCGGCAGCGCGATCGGTACCGGTCAGCAGGGTGTCGGCTTCGACGGGCCAGATCTGCCAGGGAATGCCGTATTTATCGTTGAGCCAACCACATTCGATCGGCTGGCCGCCGTCTGCGAGCAGTGCCGTCCACAGCCGGTCGACCTCGTCCTGGCTGTCGCAGTTGACCAGCAGCGACATGGCGTGGGTGTAGTGGTAATCGCCGCCGCCGTTGATCGCGGTGAACTTCTGTCCGTTGAGTTCGAAATCGACGAGCATGGTGAGCCCGGCTTCGCGCGGACCCGCCTCGGAGTACGGCACGACATTGGTGATCTTCGAATCCTCGAACAGCGAACAGTAGAACTCGGCGGCCTCCTCGGCCTGGGTGTCGTACCAGAGGTTCGTGACGATCTTCTGCATGGTGGTCCTCCCGATCGGTGTGCCTGTATTAGTGCCGACGGTGCGGGCGGACGGAATTCATCGCCCGTCAGTAGGACTGGAGCTCGATCAGGGTACCCGCTGGGTCGCGCAGGTGTGCCGTGCGCAGGTTCGGGCCCCAGTTCGGTCGATCGGCCGCGGCGGCGGCCAGGGTCGCGCCGTTACGCAGGCACAGGTCGAGGCCCGCGTCGACGTCGGGTACTCGACAGACGAACATCACGACATCTTGCGCGGGTGCCGCGGTGACGGGCAGGTCGATGGTGTCGACTACTTCTGCCATCGTGCTGCGGTCGAAGAGCACGAGTACCGCTTGATCATCGACATCCCAGTTCGCGTAGGGGCCCGCCGCGGTGCCTTTGATCAGCTTCGCGCCGATGAGCTCCGGGAGGACGGCGTTGTAGAAGTCGAAGCATTGGGCGAAACCGGTGACGAGCAGTCTCGGGTACAGGGCATCCACGCTGTCTCCTCATTAGTAGGTGCAGACCTATCGTAGGTTCCTACCTATAATTTGTCGCATGGATTCCGCACGTGCACTTCCGCCGAGCCTGCTCGGGCTCGAGACCTACCTGCTGTCACGGGTGGGCAAGTTCGCGCGAGGACGGTTCGCCGATCGGCTCGCGGCGCGCGGACTTCGGCTGTGGCATATGGCCGTACTCGCCACGCTCGCCGATTTCGGACCGCATGCACAGCGTGATCTGGGCATTCGGCTCGATATTCATCCGAGCGATGTGGCGAAGATCGTCGACGAATTGGCGAGCGCCGGTCAGGTCGAACGGACACGCGATCGCGCCGATCGTCGTCGAATGTCGGTACGGATCACCAGGACTGGTCGAGCTTTGCTGCGGGCCCTCGACAAGGAGGCGGGACAAGTACGTGACGAGGTGCTCGCCCCGCTCCGTCCGGAAGAACGAATCATTCTGGGGGACATGATGCTTCGGCTGTTCGAGCACACGCACCCGGACGTCGTGGCGGAGTGATCGACGACCGCCTACCTGAACGACACCGCGCCTGCCCGATCCCAGCGGGCAGGCGCGGGGCAATTTCAGGCAGCGGCCTTGCTTTCGGACTTGTCGATGGCAACCGGATCGGGAGCCTTGCCGCGCAATGGAACTTCTTCGATGAACCAGGCGATCAGGAAGCCGAGTGCGCAGATGGCGGCGGCGGCCAGGAAGACATGTCCGGTGCCGGTGGCGAAGGCCGCGAGGTAGTCGTGTCCCTCGGTGGGCACATGGCCCTGTAGCGCCCTGGTGAACAGGGATCCGAAAGCCGCGACACCGATTGACCCGCCAAGCGTGCGGAACAGTGTGACCGCACCGGATGCCGCACCGATATTCGCCATCTCCACACTGTTCTGCGCGACGGCGGTGGACAGCTGCATCGAGAACCCGAGTCCGGTACCCATCAGCGCCATGGCGAAACCCGTTGCCAGCCGACCTGTTTCGGCGTCGATGGTGGCCAGCAGTATCGCGCCCGCAGTGAGGAACAGCCCGCCGAGGATGAAGAAGATCTTGTACTTGCCGGTCGCGGTCATCCGCTTCCCGACGATCTGGGAGACCACCAGCAGCGGCATCATCATCGGCAGCAGGAGCAGTCCGGAGTTCGCGGCCGAGGCGCCCTGCACCGTCTGCTGGAACAGCGGCAGATACAGCACCGATCCGAACATGACCACGCCGCCGACCAGGGCCGTAAGCGCGGCCAGGGTGAGATTGCGGGTACGGAAGATCCTCAGCGGTATCACCGCGTCGACGGCCCGGCGTTCGATCACCAGGAATGCGGCCAAGGCGGCCACCGCGAGCATGGCCAGCCCGACGAGCTGCGCCGAGAGCCACGCGTAGTCGACACCGCCCCAGGTCGCGATCAGTACCAGTGCGGCGATCGCCGTCGTCAGCGCGAGAATACCCGCGTAGTCGATGCTCACCTTCCTGCGCACGACAGGCAGTTCGAGCCGCCACCACGACCAAGCGAAGGCCACCAGGCCCAGCGGGATATTGATGTAGAAGGCCCAGCGCCAGTCGAGTCCCTCGGTAATCACACCGCCGAGCAGCGGTCCGCCGATGGTGCCGACGGCCATCGTGGTCGCGGTCATGCCCTGGTACTTTCCGCGTTCACGCGGCGGGACCAGCGCGCCGATGACGGCGAATGCGGTTACGGCGATACCGCCCGCGCCGAGCCCCTGCAATGCGCGGAATCCGATGAGCGCGGGCATCGACCAGGACGCGCCCGCCAGTACCGAACCGATCAGGAACACGCCAATCGCACTGAGGAATACGGTTTTTCGGCTGTAGAGATCGCCGAGTTTCGCCCACACCGGCGTCGAGATCGCCGACAGCAGAGTGTAGGCGGTTACCACCCAGGCCACGTGGGACAGTCCGCCCAATTCGCGCACGATCGTCGGCATCGCGGTGCCGACGATCGCGTTGTCCAACATTGCCAGCAGCATCGCCAGCAACACCCCGGCCAGTACCAATCGGATCTCTCGCGCGCTCTTCGTCTCGGTCATTTCTGCGGACATGGCCGCTCGCCTCCTTCGAGTCTCGGCAGCTTCGGGCCGCCGACCGACCCAGAAAATCATAGTCACTACAAAAGTACAACTGCTCCGACTTTGGTGCCGATAGCCTAATCGGGTAGAGTTGCGGCATGACCGCGACGATCGGGCGCAGGGAGCGCAAGAAGGCGCAGACGCGGCAGGCACTGGCCGATGCCGCGACAAAGCTGTTCACCGAACGCGGCTACGACAATGTCGGCGTCCGAGAGGTCGCCGAGGCTGCGGATGTATCGCTGAGCACCCTGTTCAAGCATTTCCCCAGCAAGGAATCACTGGTCTTCGACCTGGACGCGGATGTCGAGGCCGACCTGGTGGCAGCCGTCCGCGACCGGCCCGCCGGACAATCGGTCATCCACGGGCTGCGCGACTATCTGATGCGCACCCGCACCGCGCGCAACGACGATCCCGGAATCGTGGCCTTCCACCGCCTCGTAGACTCCACGCCCGCGCTGCGCGAGTACGCGCACCAGATGCTGCTGCGGCACGAATCCGCATTGGCGGCCGCGATCGCCGAGGCGACCGGCGCACCAGAGGGCGATCTCGCGGCCGCGGGACTCGCCCACTTCGCGCTGGAAACCGGCAAAGTGGCGAGCACCAGGGAAGATCCGGCGAGTGCGTTCCGCGAGTTGTTCGAACTGCTCGAAAACGGCTGGAGTCAGTGACTCCCCTGCCCCGAAATCCTTTGGGCACCAACCATACTCGGCAGTCTCGCCCGCCTGTCCGGCACCTTTCGGCCGCACCGGCGAGACCAGCACCGCCACGATGAGCGCCGGACCATCACCGAGTCCGCAGGTCGAGAGGACCAGGGCGACAACGGGTTAGATGGTCGGCTCGGGACTCGCGTCGCACCGGCGACCGCGGCCCCAAATGCCGATGGCGAGTGCGGATTCCTGGCGTCGGTGACGATATCGCGGATCAGCGAGAGTATGGACGGCATCACCACGGTGCCGCCGATGGCGAGCAGCACCCGATCGCGCAATCAACTGCCAGGCGCTGCGCGCGGTAGCCGCCAAGGACCCTCTGCTCGCCGATTCCAGATTCCGTCGACATCTCCGCTAACAACAAGCTACCGAGCCGGATGGTTCAGCGACGCACGGAATTCCGATGCGGGTTGACTACAACTTCTAGCGTTGCTAGATTCCATAACAACGCTACAAGCAGAGAACGGAAAAGCTCATGATCACCACACTCATCCAGGTCGTCGCCATCGTCTCGGTCCTCGCGAACGCCGTCGTCTACGGCACCGACGCCTGCTTCGCACTGATCACGCGGTCGGTGTACGACAAGCTGGACGACCAGACCGTGACCATGTCGGCGGGCTGGGGTCACTACTACGGTGATCGCCGGATGCCGATCGTCGGCATCAGCGGTGTCGTGACCGCGGTCGCGACAACGGCTCTCGCGGCGATCGGCGGCCACACGGCGGCAGCGATTGCGGCGGGCATCGCCGTCGTGGCGCTGGTGACCTGGCTCGGGATCTACGTTCGGGTCGCGAAGCCGGTGAACACCCAGCAGACCGCCGCCGCGCACTCCGGTGTCATTCCGGCGAATGCCCGCGCACTGCAGGATAAGTGGAACAGTGTGATCAACGGCCGGGTGGGGCTGCAGTTCATCGCCGTCGCCGCACTCTGCGCCGCGATCGCCCTCGCCTGACGCGTCTCATCGAGAAACCCTGTGTCGACCGCACCTTCGACACAGGGTTTTTTATTTGGTTCGAGGGTTGCACCGACAGGTCTACCAAGGCAACGATCGGCCGAATATGGTGCCTAGCGGATGGTTTGGTCGATCAGCATGCGCGCAGCGCGATTGGTGCGCTCGACATCGCCGGTGATCAACCGATCCTGAATTATGCCGCGCAGACCCGAAACCAAGAGCGTGGCAACAGCTTCCGGATCATCGATGGATTCGATTCGACGCAGCGCATCGGCCAGCGACCCGATGAAGGTCGCGATCGCGGCATTCGCGTATTCACCATAGGGACTCCCCGGCACACACGCGGCCCCGAGCACCTGCAGCAGCACCCGCACACTCGTCGTGGCCTCGCCGGCGATATTCACCGCACAGAATTCACCGAGCCGCGCGCGCAGCGAAGCCGCATCGGACACCCCCGCGAAGACCGCGGCGATATCCGGGCGCTGCGTGGTGAGCGCCTGGACCAGCAGTTCTTCCTTGGTATTGAAGTAGTGGATCAGCATCCGCGAACTGGTGCCGAGTTCCGCGGCGAGCGGGCGCAGCGACAGGTCACCGAGACCGTGGGCGGCGATGTATTCGACGACACCGGCCAGCAGGTCGGCGCGTTTCGCGTGGTCGAGTGGGCGGGCCATGGGTTGACTGTAGCGATTGGTACAGGTATTCATGACACCGTGACTGTAACAATCGCTTCAGAAACTCGCCCGGCCGTCGTGGTCACCGCGGTCGCCGCGACCACATCGCTCGCCGATGACATCGACGCGACCTGGTCCGGACTGCTCGCCGGGCGCAGTGGTATCGGCATGCTCGCGGACGATTTCGTGGCCGAATACGATCTGCCGGTCCGCATCGGCGGCAAGTTGAAGTCACGGCCGGGTGATCAGCTCACTCGCGTCGAACAGCGCCGTCACTCCTATGTCGAGCAGATGGCCCTGGTGCTCGGCCGCCAGGTCTGGCGCAATGCGGGCACACCCGAGGTCGAGGGCGAGCGGCTCGCGGTCGTCATCGGCACCGGTCTGGGCGGCGGTGATGCGCTGATCAATGCGGTCGATTCGATGCGCGACGGCGGCTACCGCAAGGTGTCGCCGATGTCGGTGCCGATGGTGATGCCGAATGGTCCGGCGGCGACCGTTGGACTCGAAATCGGTGCCAAGGCAGGGGTTTTCGCGCCGGTATCGGCCTGCTCCTCCGGTTCGGAGGCGATCGCACACGCCTGGCGGCTGATCACCACAGGCGAGGCGGATGTCGTGGTGGCCGGTGGCGTCGAGGGGCATATCGATGCGGTGCCGATCGCGAGTTTCGCCATGATGCGGGCGATGAGCACACGCAATGACGAACCGGAGCGGGCATCACGGCCATTCGATCGGGATCGTGACGGGTTCGTCTTCGGTGAGGCGGGGGCACTTCTGGTACTGGAGTCCGAGCGGCATGCGCGTGCGCGCGGGGCACAGATTCACGGCCGGGTGCTGGGCGCTGGGATCACCTCGGACGCCTATCACATCGTCGCGTCGGAACCGGAGGGCATCGGTGCGGCGCGCGCGATGCGCAAGGCGATATGCACTGCCGGACTGCAGGTTTCGGATATTCAGCACGTCAATGCGCACGCGACATCCACCTCGATCGGCGACGCGTCGGAAGCCAATGCCATCACCGCGGTCACGCCGGAGGCATCGGTCTACGCACCCAAATCCGCGCTCGGCCATTCGATCGGGGCGGTCGGTGCGCTCGAATCGATCCTCACCATGCTGACGCTGCGCGACCAAATCGTCCCGCCCACATTGAATCTCGACAATCGGGACCTGGAGATCGACCTCGATATCGTGGCGGGCGCGCCCCGCGTGCAGCGCATCGATTTCGCGCTCAACAACTCGTTCGGCTTCGGCGGCCACAATGTCGCCCTCGCCTTCGGCCGGACATAGCGGGCGGCTGATCGCCGCAGAGTAGCGTCGTAGCAGAATCGTTAACCGTACGAACAACCCAGCGGAACGGGACAACGACGTGGCCGACGCCTTCTACACCCCAGATCCGGCGAACCCGAATCGGTTCGTCTCGACCGAACTGACCCGCGGTCCGTGGTCACCCGACGCACAGCACGCCGGACCGCCATCGGCGCTGCTCGGGCACGCGATCGAGCGCTGTGAGCCGCGGGCCGGATTCCAGATCGGGCGGGTCGCGGTGGAAATCCTCGGCCCGGTTCCCTTGGAGCCGCTGACGGTGACCACCCGGGTGGCCCGCCCCGGACGCAGTGTGGAGCTGATCGAGGCGATCCTGTCCACCGATCGCGGACCGGTCATGCGAGCGAATGCCTGGCGATTCAAACTCGCGGAGCCGGAGCTCGAACTGCCGGAGCAGTTTCTGCCGACCGGTGTGCGCCCCGGCCCGGATCAGGCGGTGCCGTCCCACTTTCCGTCGACCCAGTCCATCGGTTTTCACACCGGTATCGACTACCGCTTCGTCTCCGGATCTTTCGAAGATCCCGGCCCGGCAATCTGCTGGATCCGGCTGAAATATCCGATCGTCGCCGGTGCCACGCCGAGTCCGCTGGAACGCACCCTCGCCGCGGCGGATTCGGGCAACGGTGTCAGCCGGGTGCTGGACTGGAACCAGTACTTGTTCATCAATACCGATCTCACGGTCACCCTGCACCGACAGCCGGTCGGTGAATGGGTCTGCCTGGATGCCGCGACCTATCCCCAACCGCACGGCATCGGCTTGGCGGAGTCGGCACTCTTCGATGAAAAGGGCCCGCTCGGCCGAAGCACCCAAACGCTGTTCCTGGGACCGCGCTAGCTAGCTCGGCTCCAAACTGCGCGATAGAAAATTGCCGCACCAGCCGGACGCCTGGCAGTCGGATCGAGTTGCGCGCCATTCCGGATCAAAGCGGAAAACACGGTCCGAACTTCGCGGGTCGAGACCACCGGTTGGCCTGTTGCTGAGCAATCGCCGCATGTGAAACCATGAATGTGATTCGGTCGACCCGAAAACTCTGATGACTGGACACCCGGCGGCAAGCCGCGCACCGCGGACACCGGGCCCGGCGACCGATACCACTCGCGCAATGGTTCGCGGTCCGGGTCTTGCTGAATTTTGCGCCCTGCTCGGCCTGGTGCCGGTCGCGCCGCTGCCGGCCTGGAGCGACCGCGCGTCGCGGCTACAGACGGATGTGCGCGACGGCCCGTGCCCGGGCTTCTTCGGTCGCCGCGGCATCCGGCGCATCGAGGACGGTGCGGTACGCACGCCCACCGAGCCGCTTTCGCGCAGCGGTCAGGGCGCGGGAAGGAGTCGACGATGTTGATGCGCTTCCGACTGGCCGCGGACCAACTCGCCGCGGCCTTGTCCATCGCTGGGCTGAAGCCGGGACCGCGGTCCGCCCTGCCGCTGACGACCTCGCCGGACGACCCGGTGGCGGCGCTGCGGGACACCGGGCTGCTCGAAGCGGACGGCCGACTCACCGGACCCGCGAAGGAAGCACTGCGGATCGCTGCCGATCCCGCCCACACCACCGCCATCACCGCCAACCACGTCGGGCAGGACGACTGGACAGCGGCACTGGTGCTGCGCGGGGACGAACACGACACCTTCGTCATGCAGGCCGGGAGCGGCGACGGCGGCTTCGATTTCACCGTCGTGCCAACGCTCACCCAGGCCACCATGCTGATCGACCAACTACTCGATCTCACCTCATACGGCCCCGGATTCGCATCACCGCCGATCGACCTCGATCTCATCGCATTCGCCGCGCTGCTCGCCGCCGCCGATGCGGCACAAGAGGGCCGCCTGGCCGGGGTCCTGCGGCGAAACGTCGCACCCGGACCGCTCGAGCTGCGGGCGCTCGAACTGGAGGAGCAACTCGCCAAGGGGCTCGCCGCCGGCGACACCCGTTGGGCCTTGTCCGCCGCCCAGGGCGCCACGCCGGTATCACTCGCGGCGGCGGCCGGTCGGATGCCGGAGGGACTGGCACGGCTGGCCTCGCTGGGCCTTGTTCGACTGGCGGCGCTCGGTAGCTACCGATTCACCGACGCCGGGACCGCGGTGGCACGGTCGTTCGGCCAACTGTTGACGACCGGAAGAATCGCCGTAATGACAGGTGCGGCAAGGAAACAGGACGCACTCGCCGATTTCACGGTGTTCCGTTCCACGTTCTCGACCCGGTTCGCATGCTGGCGCGAGCTGACGGCGCGCCACCCACGTGCCGAATTGTTCGAGACCACAACGGAAGTCGCGCTCCGTCTGGTGCGCGATGTGCTGGATCCCGCCGTGGTCAAGCCGTTCGCCGGTGGCATACCGACATTAGACGCCTCCGCCATACCCACGGAAGTCGTACCGGTGGTCGAGCGCGGCGGCACACCGGCATTTCATCCGACCCATCAGGTACCCGACAACGGCATGCCCGCATGGGTCACTCCCGACTCGACCCGGACGCCCGTCGCCCGCATCGACCCGCGCGTCGAACTCCAGATCCTCGAGCGCTCCGGCGACTGGGCGCATATCGCCTGCAACAACGGCTGGACCGGATGGGTCGACGGCCGCGCCATCGAACCCCTCGCCGCCCCCTGGTATCCGACCCACCTGGTACCCGACGGCGGATTGGACGCATGGGCCGCGCCCGATCCGAGTCTCGGCCCGCTCACCAGCATCGATCCCGGCGTCGAACTCCAGATCCTGGGCCGCGCCGGGGACTGGGCGCATATCGCCTGCAACAACGGCTGGACCGCCTGGGTGGACGGCCGCGCGATCCAACCCCTCGCATGGCCCGACGCAGCCTGGACGTCCACCGGCAACGAGCGCGACTGATGTCTCGGTCACGAGCATGGCATAGCTCTCGGGAACCAGAATCGTCGAAATATGTTGTGCGGCCCAGCCATTGCCGCCCGGATCGGTTAGAGGCAGAACCCGACATTGTCGAGCGGGTCGGGCACAGGCCTGGGACTCGCACCGATCACTGTGCGGACCGCACGCGATGACCGAACTCATCGGCTTACTTGCGCGGTTTCCAGCGCCATGCGAATTCTCCCGACTCGGGCGGCGGACCCGGCAGTTCACCTTTTCCCGAGAGCCCTGCGATCAGCATGGCGAGCACTCGCCTGCGCAGTTCCGCAGTTCGGACTTGGTCCGGCATGGCAATTGCCGCGCAGGATTCCAGGACGAGACCGAGGTCGTTGGCATTGGCATCCGCGTGCAGCCGCCCGGAGGCGTGTGCGCGCCGCACTAGTTCCTCGGTGACTTCACCCGAATGCGTGAGGTCCGGCAGCATCGAATCGTCCGGCGTGAACGTGCCTGCCAGATGCACGGTCAGTGAGTGCACATCCGCGTCGACTACCCGCTCCAGGAATCCGACCAGACCACGCCAGCCATCCGAATCCTCCAGTGCGGCGTCGGCTTCGGCGTTGTAGCGGCGCAGGCCCTCGTGGCAGAGGGTACGCAGCAGCACCTCCTTGCTCGGATAGCGGCGATAGAGGGCGCTGATCCCCACTCCCGCGCGCTCGGCCACGGCGGCAATGGGGGCGTTGGCATCGGCGAGGAAGATCGCGCGGGCCGCCGCGAGGATGAGCCCGTCATTGCGGGCGGCCTGCGCCTTGCGGCCGGGCAGACCCTTCTGAGCTGGGGCGTCGGTTGTCTTCGGCATGGGTTCAGATTAGCACTTGAAACGGAATGATCCGTTCTGATACTGTTCGAACAGAACGAAGCATTCCGTTTCAAAAGGAGTCGAAATGGCCGCCATCACGCCCTTCACCATCGACGTTCCGCAGGCTCAGCTCGATGAGTTGACCGACCGGCTGTCCCGAGCCCTCTACCCGAACGAGTTGCCCGGCGTCGGCGACGCGTACGGCGTTCCGAACGAGCGGGTGCGGAATCTCGCCGCGTACTGGCTGGAACACTTCGACTGGCGCACTCTGGAGGCGAAGCTGAACTCCTACCCGCAGTTCACCACCGAGATCGATGGCGAAGATATCCACTTCCTGCACGTCAGGTCCTCCCGGCCGGATGCGCTGCCAGTGATCCTCACCCACGGCTGGCCGGGTTCGGTGCTCGAATACCTCGATGTCATCGCGCCACTGACCGAACCGGAATCGGCCGACGATCCCGCCTTCCACCTGGTCATCCCATCGCTGCCGGGATTCGGATTCTCCGGTCCGACCCGCAGCACCGGATGGGGCACAGTCCGCACCGCCGCGGCTTGGGCGGAGCTGATGAGCCGCTTGGGCTACGAGCGCTACGGCGCCATCGGCAACGACGGTGGCTCGATGGTGTCACCGGAGATCGGGCGGCTGGATTCCGATCACATCGTCGGAGTCCATGTGACGCAGCTCTTTTCGTTCCCATCCGGCGATCCAGCGGAGTTCGACGGGCTGTCCGAGGACGATATGGCGGCGCTGCAGCACCTGCAGTGGTTCCACGAGAACAAGATGGCCTTCAATACCTTGCACAGCCAGCAGCCGCAGACGCTGGCGTTCGCGCTGGCCGATTCGCCGGTCGGGTTGCTCGGCTGGAACGCGCAGTTGTTCGGCGAGAGCCTCGACGAGGAATTCGTGATCGGCAATGTGGCCATCTACTGGCTGACCGGTACGGCGGGGTCGTCGCTGCGGTTCTACTACGAGAATGCGCGCACCGCGCAGCAGCCGAGCGGGCCGACCACGGTCCCGACCGGCTTGGCGATGTTCAAGGGCGATTTCCAGTCGATCCGCCGGTTCGCCGAGCGCGATCACAGCAACATCGTCAGCTGGAATTCTTATGACGTCGGCTCCGCACAAGGCGGCCCGAACGATGCCGCCGGGCATTACGCCGCACATGAGGCACCGCAGGTGATCGTCGCCGATATCCGGCAATTCTTCGCCAAGCTCGGCTGACTGCACGCTGCGCGACGGCTGGCATCCCGCTTCCGGACGCCAGCCGCTACGCGGTTTCCGGCGTAGACCCTCTCGTATGGTCCCGAGACGCACGGCCATGGTTCGTCTCGTTCTCCGTTGATGTACTGGATTCACCAACAGCTCAACAGCTTTCAACACCCGCGGTGCGAGCGTCAGGCCCGGAGGCGGCAGCCTGCGTAACCACGTAGGGCCCGGGAGCACCGCAAATCAACACCCGCGGTGCGAGCGTCAGGCCCGGAGGCGGCAGCCTGCGTAACCACGTAGGGCCCGGGAGCACCGCAAATCAACACAGGAGAACACAATGCGAATCGCAGTCTTCGGAGCCACCAGCACCGTCGGTCGGCTGGTCGTCGAGCAGGCGCTCGAACAGGGGCACGAGGTCACCGCCTTCACTCGGGATGCGGCGAGTGTCCGACAGCGGCATGAGCGCCTGCACATTGTCGAGGGCAATGTGCTCGATACGAATTCGGTGGAGCGGGCCGTGGTCGGGCAGGACGCGGTGCTGATCTCGCTGGGTGCGGGCCGCAAGGGCGTCATCCGGGCCGAGGGCACCCGCGCGGTGCTCGAGGCGATGAACCGGACCGGTGTGAAACGCCTGATCTGCCAGACCACCCTCGGCGTCGGCGACAGCCGCGGCAACCTGAACTTCCTCTGGAAGTACGTGATGTTCGGGATGCTGCTGCGCGAGGCCTACGCCGACCACGTCGAGCAGGAAGAATACGTCCGCGCCAGCAACCTCGACTGGACCATCGTCCGCCCGAGCGCCTTCACCGACGGCCTCCGCACCGACACCTACCGCCGAGGCTTTCCCGCCGACGCCAAGGGCCTGTCCCTCAAAATCGCCCGAGCCGACATCGCCGCCTTCATGCTCACCCAACTCACCGACCCCACCTACACTCACCAGGCTCCCGGCATCTCCAACTAGCAATCCAGAATGCGGAGGTGGAGGGGCGCTCTCGACGTTTGCCTGCATGGCTACCGGTGATCGATGGTCCAGGTCAGTGCTGATGCAGAGCGCCCCAGGTCGGGAATGGGTCGGGATAGGTGGTCCAGGTGGTGGGGCCCGCGCTGAGTTCGTCGTCGGTGAGGAGGGCGGCGTCGAGGAGGGCGCGGATGTGGGTGGTGTCGAGTTGGATGCCGATGAAGACGATTTCCTGGCCCGCGGGAACTTCCAGGGCGGACCACCAGGCGGCGGGTTCGAAGGTCAGATTCGGACCGGCTTGGGACCAGATGGCGGCGAGTTCGGGGCGGCTGGCGAGCCAGCAGAAACCCTTGCTGCGCAACAAGCCTCGGAGTTGGGCGAGAGCATCGGCGAGGCGTTCGGGGTGGAAGGGTCGCTCGGCGGTGTAGGTGAGGCTGCGAATGCCGTATTCCTCGGTTTCCGGCGTATGGCCGCCCGCTAGCTCCTCGGCCCAGCCATCGGATTCGGCGGCGACGACGGGGTTGTAGCGGCCGGTCGCGAGGACCTCCGCGAGATCTACCGCGCCCTTCTCGGTGCGCAGCACATGGGCGCGCGGATTGAGCTGTCGCACAGTGGCTTCCACGGCTCCAGCGGCATTGGCGCTGACCAGGTCGGTCTTATTGATCAGCAGGACATCGGCGAATTCGACCTGATCGACAAGCAAGTCGGCGATGGTGCGCGTATCGCCTTCGCCCGCTTCGAGATTCCGCTCGGCGAGGGCCTGCCCGCGGGCGATTTCGGCGAGGAAGGTGGAGGCGTCCACCACGGTGACCATGGTGTCCAGGCGAGCGATATCGCCGAGTTTGAAGCCGTCCTCGAATTCCCAGTCGAAGGTCGCGGCGACCGGCATCGGCTCGGAGATGCCGGTGGATTCGATGACCAGTTGATCGAAGCGGCCCTCGCGGGCGAGCTTGCCGACCGCCTCGATCAAATCCTCGCGCAGCGTGCAGCAGATGCAGCCATTGGTCAGTTCGACCAGCTTCTCCTCGGTGCGGTCGAGGTGGCCCTGCCCGGCGACGAGCGCGGCATCGATATTGACCTCGCTCATGTCGTTGACGATGACCGCGACGCGGCGACCGTCCCGATTGGCCAGGATGTGATTGAGCAGGGTCGTCTTGCCCGCGCCGAGGAAGCCGGAGAGCACGGTGACGGGTAGCAGGTCAGAGGTCCATGAGGTGATCACACTTTAATGATAATGGTTTTCATTTAGATGGCGCCGTCCGGTTGGGTCAACGCTGAGTAGGGTCTGGGTTGTGAAATTCCTGCCGCTCGTGCCCGACGGGCAGACCCCGGTTCGCGTCCTCACTATCGCCGGGACCGACTCCGGCGGCGGCGCGGGCATCCAGGCCGATTCGCGAACCATGGCCCTGTGCGGGGTGCACGCGTGTGTAGCGGTGGCCGCGGTGACGGTGCAGAACTCGGTCGGAGTGAGCGGGTTCCACGAGATTCCGCCGCAGGTCGTGGCCGATCAGGTGCGGGCGGTGGTCGGGGATATCGGGGTCGGGGCGGCAAAGACCGGAATGCTGGCCTCGACCGCGATCATCGAGTCGGTCGCGCAGGTGTGTCAGGAAGTCGGGATCGGACGGGATCGGACGCCATTGGTGGTCGATCCGGTCGCGGCATCCATGCACGGCGATCCACTGCTGCACGAGGAGGCGCTGGACGCGGTGCGGCACACGCTGATTCCGTTGGCCACGGTGGTGACACCGAATCTCGACGAGGTGCGGCTGATCACCGGAATCGAGGTCATCGACAATGCATCGGCACGGCGGGCCGCGGAGGCGCTGCACAAGCTCGGAGCGCATTGGGCGATCGTCAAGGGCGGCCATCTGCGCTCCTCGGCGGTGAGCACCGATCTACTTTTCGACGGCGATCGTTTCCTGGAATTCACCGCCCCGCGAATCACCACCGGCAACGACCACGGCGGCGGCGACACCTTGGCCGCGGCTATCGCATGCGCCCTCGCAAACGGTTACTCGGTTCCCGATGCCGTCGAATTCGCCAAGGACTGGACCTACCGCTGCCTAGCCGCCTCCTACGATCTCGGCGCGGGTCATGGTCCGGTCTCCCCGCTCTGGCGCCTGTCCCACTCCTGACGGATTGGCGTGGGGTGTACCTCCATCCCGGCGACAGCATGATCGTGCCGATGACGCTCCGCGAGACCGTCGAGCGGACCGCGCCGGGCAAAAACTACTTCGGCTACTAATGCCGCGACGGGTACCAAAACTTGTCGGTGGGTGGGGGCATACTGTGGGCATCGCAAACACCGTCGGCCTCGACGATGCGGTTGGCGAGAACGATGTGGTTCGAAGTGGATGCGAGAGCCGACCGCTAATGGCGCGCTCGCGGTCGGTGCCACAACTCAGTCGCTGGAGAACGCGAGGTGCAGCGGTAGGTCCGCATCGATGCGGATGCCGTTGAGCCGCGCATTGGCCTCGGCCAGCGCGGAGATGATCTCGGCCAGGTAGGCGACGAATTTCTCGCTGGGCATGGTGTGTGCCTGCAGCCGGTTCGCGCCGAGCCACCAGTCGGTGGCCGAGGCCACCGCACCGAATACCGAATAGTTGACGAGTTCGACGCTGGATACTTCGACGGACTTATCGGCGAGCAGTCCGGCGAACAGATCCGCGGCCCGCTTGGCCGATTGCCGAGCCGACTGCAGCGCCCGCTCGGATTCATCGGCCCGCTGCGTGAAGTGGCTGTGCAGCATGAACCGGAAAACATTGGGATGCTCGGATACCACGAGCACATATTCGGCCGCGCCCCGCCGAATCAACTCGCGCGCCGAATCATTCGTCAAATCGGCACTGGAAACGATCCGCTCCCACAGCATGTCGCGAACCCGATCGACAATCGCGTTGTACAGATCCGTCTTATCCTCGAAGTGCCGATAAAGCTTGGGCTTGGCCGCCCCGGCCTCCTTCGCGATATCCCCCATACTCACTTCGGGTCCGAACTTGTCCAGCGCCCGAAACGCCGCATCCACGAACTGCGCCCGAACCTGCACCCGATGCTCGCGCCACCGCTCGGTCCGAGCATCGACCCGCTTGGGCGTCCCCGCATCCACTCCCCGCCCACTGCGCATCACAAATCCGACCGTACCAACCCCTGTAGCCGAACTCGGTATACGTGCTTGCCGAAACGGCAAGAAAGTTGGCGTTGTCGCGGGCCCGGCATAGATCATGCGAACACAGCGGAAGTACGCGATTTCGATGGGAGAGCGACGCATGAGCGAGGGCACCGCAACCGGCACCCAGGAGTTCTGGGAGGAGTTCTATCAGGACCGGGATCAGATTTGGACCGGGAAGCCCAATCCGTTGTTGGTACGTGAGGCCGCAGGGCTCGAGCCGGGTACGGCATTGGACCTCGGGTGCGGTGAGGGTGCGGACGCTGTTTGGCTTGCGGGGCTGGGATGGCGCGTTACCGCAGTCGATGTTTCCCCGACAGCGCTGCGGCGGGCGGCGGCGCATGCCGACGAGGCGGGTGTCGGCGAGCACATCACGTTTGCCGAACATGATCTGGCGCAATCATTTCCGGACGGAGAATTCGGCTTGGTCTCGGCGCAGTTCTTTCATTCACCGGTCTCGCAGGAGGACGAGCGGACGAAGGTTTTGCGGCGGGCCGCGGAGGCGGTGGGGGTCGGCGGGGTTTTGTTGATCGCGGGGCACGCGGGGTGGCCTTCGTTTATCGAGGACCGACATGACGTGCACTTTCCGACGATGGACGAGGTGCTCGACGGGCTGGCACTCGGAGCGGACTGGAACGTGCAGACCAAGGATGCGGTCGAGCGGGAAATAACGGGACCGGAGGGACAGGCGGGACTGCGTACCGACACCGTGTTGCGGATTCGGCGGATGCGCTAGCCACGGTCCCCAGGAACCTCACAGGTAGGGCCCAGCTGGGGTCCAGCGCGGTTCGCGAGGGTAGTCACCATGACCGAATCGACGACCGCCGCGCACCGGGCGGAAATGACCGAAACGGGGATCACGCCCGTGCTGGACGTCGTGATCCCCGTCTACAACGAAGAGGCCGACCTGGGTGTCTGCGTGCGGCGGCTGCACGCCTACCTGCGCGACGGGTTCCCGTTCCCGGCGCGGATCACCGTGGCCGACAATGCGAGCACCGATGACACCATGCAAGTCGCCGAGCTGCTCGCGGACGAACTCGATGACGTGCGGGTCGTGCACCTCGACGCCAAGGGCCGCGGCCGCGCGCTGCGCGCGGTGTGGGAGCACTCCGACGCCCAGGTCGTCGCCTACATGGACGTAGATCTGTCCACCGACCTCAATGCGCTGCTGCCCTTGGTCGCTCCGCTGATCTCGGGACACTCCGATCTGGCCATCGGCACCCGGCTCGACGCGGCGTCGCGAGTCGTGCGCGGACCCAAGCGCGAATTCATCTCGCGCTGCTACAATCTGATCCTGAAAGCCTCTCTGCAGGCACGTTTTTCGGATGCGCAGTGCGGTTTCAAGGCGATGCGCACCGATGTGGCACGGCGACTGCTGCCGCTGGTGCAAGACGGTGAATGGTTCTTCGACACCGAACTCCTGGTGCTCGCCGAGCGGGCCGGGTTGCGCATCCACGAGGTGCCGGTCGACTGGATCGACGATCCGGACAGCCGGGTCGACATCGTCGATACCGCGCGCAAGGATTTGCTCGGCGTGTGGCGGCTGCTGCGCGGACTGACGACCGGCGCGCTGCCATTGGACGAGCTGCGCCGCTCGGTCGGACGGGAACCACTGGTGCCCGGGGTGCCGTTGGGGATGGTCGGGCAGGTGGTGCGGTTCGCGATAGTCGGCGTCATCTCCACGCTCGCCTATATGCTGCTGTACCTGGTGTTGCAGCCCATGACCGGCGCGCAGGTCGCCAACTTCGTCGCGCTGCTGATCACCGCGGTCGGCAATACCGCCGCCAACCGCGCCTTCACCTTCGGGGTGCGTGGATCGAATGGCGTTGTGTCACACCAATTCCAAGGTCTGCTGATCTTCGGTTTCGGCTTACTGGTCACCAGCGGCTCGTTGTTCGCCTTGCACCGCTGGGCTCCCGACGCCGCCGTTCATCTGGAATTGTTCGTACTCGTGGTTGCCAATCTCATTGCCACGCTGATCCGATTCGTCGGCCTGCGCTGGGTCTTCCGTAACCCGACAGCCACCCGCACGGTGGTCACCGAGGGCGGACACCAGTGACCGCTACGCTCACGCCATCGTCGAAAGCGGTACCGCCACAATCGCGCTCCGAGCGCGAGATCCGCTGGGAATACCCGGCATTGGCGGTACTGCTGCTCGGCACCGGAATCGCCTACCTGTGCAACCTCAGTTCCAGCGGGTGGGCGAATTCCTTCTACTCCGCCGCGGTACAGGCGGGTTCGAAGTCCTGGAAGGCCTTCTTCTTCGGTTCCTCGGACGCGGCGAACTCGATCACTGTCGACAAACCACCGGCCTCGCTGTGGTTGATGGAACTGTCGGTGCGGGCGTTCGGACTGAATTCCTGGACCATCCTGGTGCCGGAGGTGCTGCTCGGCGTCGCCTCGGTGGCACTGGTGTGGGCGACGGTGCGCAGACCTTTCGGCCCGGCGGCCGGACTCATCGCCGGACTGACGCTCGCGGTGACGCCCGTGGCCGCACTGATGTTCCGGTTCAACAACCCGGATGCGCTGCTGGTATTCCTGATGATCGCGGCGGCCTGGGCGATGACCAGGGCGGTCGAGGACGGACGCACCCGCTGGTTGGTGCTCACCGGTGTCTTCATCGGATTCGGGTTCCTCACCAAGCAATTGCAGGTGCTGCTGGTTGTGCCGACACTGGCGCTGACCTATCTGTTCGCCGGTCCGCCCAAACTCGGCAAGCGGATCCTGCAGCTGCTCGCGGCGGGTTTGTCGATGATCGTCGCGGCGGGCTGGTGGCTGCTCACGGTCGAACTGTGGCCCGCCTCTTCGCGGCCGTGGATCGGTGGGTCGCAACACAATTCGATCGTCGAACTCACCCTCGGCTACAACGGTCTCGGCCGATTGAACGGCAACGAGCGCGGCAGCGTCTTCCCCGGTGGTGGTGGCGATATGCCGCGCGGTGGCGGTGGCCGCAGCATGTGGGGCAACACCGGGATCACCCGGATGTTCGAACCGGCGCAGGGCGGTCAGATCGCCTGGCTCATCCCCGCCGCATTGGTCGCGCTTGTTGCGGGAATTCTATTGCGCGGCAAGGCTGCTCGCACCGATGGACGGCGCGCGGCGCTGATCCTGTGGGGCGGCTGGCTGCTGGTGACCGGGCTGACCTTCAGCTTCATGGCGGGCATCTTCCACCAGTACTACACGGTGGCGCTGGCTCCGGCGGTCGCCGCATTGGTCGGTATCGGCGCGGTGCAGCTGTGGCGGGATCGGCATCGGCTGTGGGTCCGGTTGTTCGCGGGGCTTGCGGTCGGCCTGACCACCGCGACGTCGTGGATGTTGCTGTCGCGCAGCTCGGGCTTTGTGCCGTGGTTGCGCTGGGCGGTGCTGGTGGTGGGTGTGCTCGCGACCATTACGGTGCTGCTGCCCGCACCGCGGAAGGTGGCGCTTGTCGCGGCATTGGCCGCCACATTCGCCGGATTGGCCGGACCCGTCGCATATTCCGCCCAAACCATTTCGACCGGACACGAGGGCGGGATCCCGTCGGCGGGACCGAATGTCGGGGGGTTCGGACCTCCGCCCTGGGCCGAAAGCAACGGGGGCCCGGGGGGCGAAGGCGGCTTCGGCGGCGGCATGCCCGGTGGGCGAAATGCTGACGGCCGCAATACGAATGGCGCTGGCCGCAATGGCGCTCAGGGGAGAGAACAGGGCACCAACGAAGCGGGCAATCCGATGATGGGTGGCCCCGCCGGTGGCCTGCTCGGCGCGAGCAGGCCGAGCGAGAAGGTCATCGCACTGCTGGAAAACAATGGCTCCGACTACACCTGGGTAGCCGCCGCCACCGGCGCCAACAGCGCCGCCGGATTCCAGCTGGCCACCGAACTGCCGGTCATGCCGCTCGGCGGCTTCAACGGCAGCGATCCGTCGCCGACGCTGGATCAGTTCAAACAGTACGTCGCCGATGGAAAGATCCACTACTTCATCGGCAGTGGCAATCGCGGCGGTGCGGACGGCGGTTCCGGATTCGGCCGCTCCGGCACCAGCAGCGAGATCAGCAAGTGGGTGGAAGAGAACTTCACCGCGACCACAGTCGACGGCATCACCCTCTACGACCTGACCACAGCCCACTGATCCGCTGTTGCGGGATCCGCACCCCTTGGGAAATCCACATCGGGTGCGGATCCCGACAAGCAGTGCGGGGCCGGCGCGCAAAGCAATTCGCCCGGTGCGTGTGCCCCGGGCGATTTTGCGTTGTGGGTCAGGCGTACGTGGCTTCGAGCCACTCGGCGAACGTCGGACCCGCCAATTTCGCGTGCGAACCCGGCAGCAGCCCACCGTTCTCGAACTGCTCACGATCCGGGTTCGCCTCATCACTCGACTCGATAACCTGGGCAGGCGCACCGAGCTTGGCCGCGAGCAAACCGGCCGCACCCGCCATCGTCTCCGGCTGCGGTCCCGCGATCTCAGGGAACGGCCCGTCGAGCGACTCCGGCAACGGGTGCACCGCCAATTCCACCAGCGCTTCGGCCACCGCACGCGCCGCGACCAACTGGGTGCGCATCTTCGGCAGGTATGCGACCTCGCCCTGGGTCCCCCACTGCACCATTACCTCGACCAACTCGTGGAACTGCGCTGCGCGCAGAATCTGCACCGGCAGCGGCCCTTCCAGCAGCGCGGCCTCATGCGCCAGCTTCGCGGCGTTGTATCCGGCGAGCGAACCATCGATGCCGATGATGGACACCACGACCAGCCGCTCGACGCCGGCCTTCTGTCCCGCCTCGTGCAGGTTGCGCGCCGCGGCTCGGAAGAATTCGGTCGCGATGGTCTGATCCGCGGACGGCGTGCTGGACGCATCGATGACGACATCCACACCATCGAGCGCCTCCACGAGCCCGACGCCGGTCTCGATATCCACTCCGTTGGCGCGGGAGAATGCGACGACCTCGTGCCCCTGCTCGTTCAGCACATCCACGACATGGCGGCCCAACCGTCCGGTCGCTCCGGCCACCGCGATCTTCTTGATATTCGACATGATCACCGCTCCTGTTTTCGCTGCGTTGTTCCGCTTTCACAGTGAGGACGACGCAGGGCGATCAAGTGTGACATGCCGTTCCTCGAGATCCCTTGACCTACTTCCTCGAAATCCTCTTAATGCGGCATTCATCCGAAACCCTTTCGCACGCCGCGAACTCCGGGAATGATGATCCAGTCGCGCCAACTTTCGAGCCACCAGGAAAACTGTGAGAAGCATTTCGAGATTCGTCTTAACCGTCATCGGTGCCCTCGTCGCCATCGCGCTCACCGTCGGCTTCGCCTCGACCGCGTCGGCCGCACCGGGCGAATCACCGGAACCGACCGCACCGGTCGCGACCCAGCCGATCGCCGCGGCAACCGAACCGACCCCGCAAGCCGACCTCATCGGCCAGTGCCTGGCACCCGGCGACACCATCGAGGTCAGGACGCTGGTCGGTGGTCTGCTCGGCGCCACTATCGGCGGCATCGCGGGTCTGCCCCTCTTCTTCGTCGGCGCGATTCCGGGATTGATCATCGGCGGACTCCTCGGCGTCCTCATCGGTTCCACCTCCTACGCCGTCGATGAAGGGCACCTTCAGCAGCAAGGCTTGTGCTAGTCACCCGCCCGACAACGTTGCGTCGGCAATCGCCGATGCCCCGTTAGGCCAACAAACACTGTTCCCGCGCACCGATTCGCGCGCCACGCATGATTTCCCCCGCGATTTCGTGCGCGGCGCTACAAAAGGCGCGCGGGAGCGCGTGTTGTTACCGAGGCAACTATTGGACGACGAGCTTGTCCCGAAAGTGGTTGCGCGGCAACGTGTTAGCGTACGAGCATGAGCTCGGGCACTGATCGATTCATAGACGCCGTATTCGACTTCGAACGCGCGGTGCACGCGCAGGACCCAGAAGCACAGCAACAAGCCCACATGGAGTTGCATCGCCTGTACCAATCGGCGACTCCGGAGGAAATGGCGCAGGGCGGAAAACGGCTCGCCGATGTGCTGACAGATGTACCGCCGGGACCGCGAGCCAATATCGCGGTCCTGATCGGCGCGTGCGTCGAAGGTGGCGCGGATCCGGTGGTATGCGCGCCGAGCGTGCTTGCCAATCTCGCCGAATCCCTCGACAGCGCAACCGAATTCGCGCAGCAGTGGGCGACCGCCGATGTCGGCGAAGCCCCCGATCCGGAGCATGTCGAGCTGGACCCGGAACTGTTCGAATACTTCGGCTTCGGCCCGACACTGTCGTGGTGGACGCTCGCCGACTGGAATCGGGCTGCGTTGGCCATGTTGTCGCACAAGGAAGTTCGACAGAAGTTCGGACACTCCGGTCGCGAGATCATCCGCGAGCGGCACGACGCACTCGGCGAAATCTCGGACCGGTGGGATAAATGCCTCGGCTACGCGTTGAGCGTGCTGGACGACGAGCCGGTCATCGTGCTGCACCGCGAGACCAACACCGGCTACGCCATGCGCATGACCGGCATCGGTGACAACTTCCAATTGCACACCCTGCTCGCCGACGCCCTCATCGGCGGCGGGCATATTCCGGGTGAGGCGCCGTCGGCGGAGGCGGTCGCGATGTGCCGCGATGTGCCCGGCATGGTGCACACCACCGGATCGTTCAATCTGGTAGCGCCGGATGGCAGCTGGATCTGGAACGAGGGCACGCCCTCCGATATTCCGGTCGTCGACGGCACCCATCTGCTGGTGCTGGATCCGCCTCCGTACCAACGTAGTTGGCCAGCCGGGCGCTTCTTCCCGAATATGGTCGGCGACCTTACCCTGGAACGGGTGCTCGCCCCGGATGAAACGGCCGCCTGGTTCGAGCGTGTATCACCGGCGAAGGGTCCCGA
This sequence comes from Nocardia sp. NPDC050412, assembly GCF_044458825.1. Taxonomy (NCBI): domain Bacteria; kingdom Bacillati; phylum Actinomycetota; class Actinomycetes; order Mycobacteriales; family Nocardiaceae; genus Nocardia; species Nocardia sp. NPDC050412. The sequence continues at coordinate 10,134 of NZ_JBITIJ010000010.1, read as the reverse complement.
CGAGGAGTAACTGCTGACGCCTTAGCCCAATCGGCGACTCAGCTCCCCCAGACAATCAGCGCCGCCCGCCAACTCGAATCCGCCAGCTCCACCTGGCATCGGCTCGAGCAGAAAATCAGCTCCACCCGGCGGCTCAGCTCCGGCCTGGCAGCTCAGCTCCGGCCTGGCAGCTCAGCTCCGGCCTGGCAGCTCAGCCCGGCCCCAGCTGGGGCGCCGGGCGGTGGGGCGTGCAGTGCGGCGTGTAGCGTGGCCGCCCATTGCGAGACGATCTGTTTGCGGCGCGCCGAGTCATCGGTCAGGACATCGGCCAGACCGAGTCCGCGTGCCATATCGAGTGTGGCTTGAACGAGGTGATGGGTAACCGGATCGTTATCGTCCACGCCCAGCGCCGCCACGGCCCGGCGATGCGATATACGCCCGAATTTGGCCTCCAGCGGCACAATTCGCTCCCGCAGTGCCGGATCGGCCGCCGCATGCGTCCACACCTGCAGCGCCGCTTTGAACAGCGGGCTGGTGTAGGAGTCGACCAGACCGGCCACCACCGCCTCGGTGCGCTCGACCCCGCCAGCCAGCGCGGCCATCGCCAGCGCCTCATCCTTGGACTGCTGGGTGCGGGTGTCGAACATGTACTCGAGTGCCGCGGTGATCAGGTCTTCCCTGGTCGGGAAGTGATGCTGGGCGGCGCCCCGGGACACCCCGGCCCGTTCCGCGACAACCGAGACCGTGGCCGCCGCCCAACCCATTTCGGCCAGGCAGTCGATGGTCGCCTCGAGCAGGCGCTGCCGGGTGATCCGGCTGCGGTCCTGCTTGGGTTCGTGGGGTGTCACCATCAGTTCACTCCGAACAGGCTGGCGGCCGTGGTGGCATTGGTCGTCGGCGAAATCACGGCGCTATTCTGCCCAGGTCGGTGGACGGCGCTGCAAGAAGGCCATCATGCCCTCCTGAACCTCCGGGGTGCCGAAGAAGCTCGCGGAACGTTTCGCCAGCTCCTCGGCGGAGCTGTCGAACTCAGCCAGGATGTCCGCGTTGACCAGTCGCTTGGCCTCGGCGAGACCCTGTGGGGAGCCCTTGCGCAGCTCCGCGCCCAGTCGGGCCACCTCGGCCGCCGGATCGTCGGCGGTGCTGGTGACCAGACCGATCTGCTCGGCGATATCCGCGCCGAACTTCTCGCCGGTGAGGTAGTAGCGACTGGCCGCGCGCGGGCTCAGCCGCGGCAGCAGGGTCAGCGAAATCATGAACGGCGCCAATCCGATTCGCACCTCGGTGAGTGCGAAACTGCTGCCGGGACCGGCGACGACGATGTCACAGGCCGCGACGATGCCCATACCACCTGCGCGCACATTGCCGTCGATCTGCGCGATGATCGGCTTCGGTGTTTCGACGAGCCTGCGCAGTACGCCGATCATCACCCGGGTGCGCTCATCGGCGGCAACGGCCGGATCGGCATTGCCGGCTTCACTCAGGTCGGCGCCCGCGCAGAAGGTATTGCCGGTGTGCGCGAGCACAATGACGCGCACGGCGGGGTCGGCTGCGGCATCGTCGAGGCCCTGCAGCAACTCCGCGACCAGCCGCGAGGACAGGGCATTGCGGTTGTGCGGTGAGTCGAGCGTGAGCATCGCGAATCCATTACCGACCGCATAGCGCACGTATGGCGCGGTGGATGTCTCGGTCATCGAGCCTCCTGTCGTGGCATCCGATCCCGCCTTCGTCGCCCCGGCATTGGAACGACGCGGGCGGAATATCAGTAGGACTTCGGCAGGCCCAGCGAGTACTGGGCGACGAAGTTCAGCACCATCTCGCGGCTGACCGGGGCGATGCGACCGATGCGGGCGGCCGCGAGCATCGCGGCGAGTCCGTACTCCTTGGTGAGGCCCGCGCCGCCGTGGGTTTGGATGGCTTGATCGAGCGCCTTGATACTGGCCTCGGCCGCAGCGTATTTCGCCATATTCGCGGCCTCGGCCGCACCCATCTCATCACCGGCGTCGTAGAGCGTCGCGGCCTTCTGCATCATCAGCCGGGCCAACTCCACCTCGACTTTCACCGCGGCGAGCGGATGCGAAATACCTTGGTGCGCACCGATCGGCGTCTTCCACACCGTGCGTTCCTTGGCGTATTCGACGGCGCGATCGATGGCGTACCGGCCCATGCCGACGGCCATGGCCGCGCCCATGATGCGCTCCGGGTTGAGGCCCGCGAACAGCTGCATGAGTGCGGCATCTTCCTTGCCCACCAGGGCATCCGACGGCAGGCGCACGTCATCGAGGAACAGTGTGAACTGGTGGTCCGGTTCGATAATGTCCATTTCCTGCGGCGTCTTGACGAAGCCGGGGGCATCGGTGGGCACGATGAACAGTGCGGGCTTGAGCTTGCCGGTCTTGTGGTCCTCGGTGCGCGAAACGATGAGCACGGCCTCGGCTTGGTCCACACCGGAGATGAAGATCTTGCGGCCGTTGAGGATCCAGTCGTCACCGTCACGACGCGCGGTGGTGGTGATCTGGTGCGAGTTCGAACCGGCGTCGGGTTCGGTAATACCGAAGACCATCTTGGCGGTGCCGTCGGCAAGTTTGGGCAGCCACAACTGCTTCTGCTCGTCGGTGCCGTATTTGGTGATGATGGTGCCGCAGATGGCCGGAGAAACCACCATCAGCAGCAGGCCCGCACCCTGCGCGGACAGCTCCTCCATCACCAGCGCGAGCTCGTACATGCCCGCGCCACCGCCGCCGTACGCCTCCGGCAGATTCACGCCGAGGAAGCCGAGTTTGCCTGCCTCATCCCATAATTCGGTGAGCGGCTCGTTCTTGCGCGCCTTCGGCAGCACATAGTCGCGGAAGCCGTACTTCGCGGCGAGCGCGGCGACCGCGGACCGCAGTGCCTTCTGCTCATCGGTTTCGATAAAGCTCATGCCTGCGCCTCGCTGACGCTCGGCTCCGGCATGCGCTTTCCGCACTGACACATGATTCGTTCGCTTCGCTCTCTCATGAGTTCTCCTGGGATTCGGTGGGATCGACGACGGCGAGCACTGCGCCGACATCGACCTGCTGGCCGACGGTGACATTGAGGGCGCTGAGCACGCCCGTGGCGGGCGCGGAGATGGTGTGTTCCATCTTCATGGCCTCCAGCCACAGAATCGGCTGGCCCTGTTCGACGGCGCTGCCGACCTCCGCGCCGATGCGAATCACGCTGCCCGGCATGGGCGCGAGCAGTGAACCGTGCGCGACCTGATCGGCCGGATCGCTGAAACGCGGCAGTCTGCGCACCGAAACCGGTCCGAGCGGCGAGTCGACACAGACCAGGTCGCCGTAGCGGGCGATATCGAATTGCCTACGCACCAGACCGCGTTCGCCCGGAACCGAGAGGACCACACGCTCCGGACCCGCCTCTACCAGTTCGAGGCCGTCGTGACCAGCAACCGCGACTCCGGTTCGGGTGAAGCGGTAACCGATGTCATGCGTTGCGCTGGTGCGGCTCTCGTACGACTTGTGCTGCGACTGCGAAGGTAGATTCCGCCAGCCCGCGGGCAGCCCGGCGCCGACCCTGGCCGCCTTCCGGTTCGCCGCGGCATCCGCGAGCGCGGCGGCGACGATGGACAGTGCCTGATCCGCTTCGGACACCAGCGGCGCGGACAGCGAATCCAATCCGTGCGTTGCGAAGAACGCGGTATCGGTGTCCCCGGCCAGGAATGCCGGATGGCGCAGCACCCGCACCAGCAGATCGCGGTTGGTCACCAGACCGTGAATCTTGGCTCGCTGCAGCGCTGTTGCCAACAACCGTGCAGCTTCACCGCGAGTCTCGGCGTAGGAGATGACCTTCGCCAGCATCGGGTCGTAATGCACACCGACGACCGAACCGTTCACCACACCGGTATCCAGGCGTACGCCGGGACGGTCGAGAATGTCGAATTCGGTTGCCACCAGCGGGATATCGATCCGATGCACCGTCCCGCTCTGCGGCTGCCATTCGTGCGCGGGATCCTCGGCATACAGCCGGACCTCGATCGAATGCCCACGTAGCGGTGGCGGCGCGGCAGCCAGCTGGCCGCCAGCCGCGACCTCGAGCTGAGTCCGCACCAGATCCAATCCGGTGGTGCATTCGGTGACGGGGTGTTCCACCTGCAGCCGGGTATTCATCTCCAGGAAGAAGAACTCCCCCGCCTCGTCGGCGAGGAATTCCACGGTCCCGGCACCGATGTAGCCGATTGCACCGGCCGCCAGTGTGGCCGCCTCGAACAATCGCTCGCGCATGCTCTGTCCATTGGCCGTGCGCGGGAGCCCTGCGTGGTCACGCTTCGCTGCCGCCTCCGGGCCTGACCCGCGCTCGCCGTCGATCCGCTGGACCAGCGGCGACGGCGCCTCCTCGATGACCTTCTGGTGGCGGCGTTGAATCGAGCATTCCCGCTCGCCGACGGCCCAGATAGTGCCGTTGGCATCGGCCATGACCTGGACTTCGATATGTCGTCCGGTCTCCAGGTACCGCTCGCAGAACACCGTCGGATCGCCGAATGCCGATTCGGCTTCCCTGCGTGCGGCGGCGATTTGGGGTTCCAGGTCGGCGAGCTCGCGCACCACGCGCATACCGCGCCCGCCACCACCGGCGGAGGCCTTGATCAGCACCGGCAGATGCGCCGCGGTGACCTCGGCCGGGTCGAGTTCGGCGAGTACCGGGACTCCGGCCGCATCCATCAACTTCTTGGCAGCGACTTTCGAACCCATCTGCTCGATAGCCTCGACCGGCGGGCCGATCCACACCAACCCCGCCGCCAGCACGGCCTGTGCGAATTCCGCGTTCTCGGAAAGGAATCCGTAACCCGGATGGATCGCATCAGCACCGGTGGCCAAAGCCGCCTCGATGATCAGCTCGCCGCGCAGGTAGGTCTGCGCGGGTGTATTGCCCGCAAGACGTACCGCCGCATCGGCTTCGGCGACATGCGGTGCCGCGGCATCCGCATCGGAATAGACCGCGACGGTACCGAGACCCATGCGACGACAGGTCGCGAAAACCCGACGGGCGATCTCACCGCGATTGGCTACCAGAACATTCGTGATAGGCCCACCCGGCACGCGAGCGCCGACCCTCATCGAATCGCTATGCGATGCTGTCATTTTCCCTCACATCCGGAAGACGCCGAAGCCATCGGCGCCCTTGACTGGGGAATTGTGGATGGCCGACAACGCCATTCCCAATACCGTGCGGGTGTCACGGGGATCGATCACACCGTCGTCATACAGCCGCCCCGACATGAACATCGGCAGCGATTCGGCCTCGATCTGCGCCTCGACCATCGCGCGCATCCCGGCGTCGGCCTCCTCGTTGAACGGAATGCCCTTGGACTCAGCGGACGCACGACCCACGATCGAGATCACACCGGCCAGCTGCGCACCGCCCATGACAGCGGATTTCGCACTGGGCCAAGCGAAGACGAACCGCGGGTCGTATGCGCGACCACACATGCCGTAATGGCCCGCACCGTAGGACGCGCCCATCAACAGCGAAATATGCGGCACCTTCGAATTCGAGACCGCGTTGATCATCATCGCGCCGTGCTTGATGATGCCCTTCTGCTCGAACTCCTTGCCGACCATGTAGCCGGTGGTGTTGTGCAGGAACAGCAGTGGCGTATTGGACTGATTGGCCAGCTGGATGAACTGAGTCGCCTTCTGCGACTCCTCCGAGAACAGCACACCGCGCGCGTTGGCGAGAATACCGACCGGATAACCGTGCAGCTCCGCCCATCCGGTGACCAGGCTACTGCCGTAGAGGGGTTTGAATTCGTCGAAATCGGAGCCGTCGACAACGCGGGCGATCACCTCGCGCGGATCGAACGGAATCTTCAGGTCGGACGGGACAATTCCGAGCAGATCTTCCTGGTCGTACAGCGGATCGATCACCTCGGCGCGCGGCGCCGGGCCCTGCTTCTTCCAGTTCAGCCGCTTGATAATGGAGCGGCCGATGCGGATGGCATCCTGCTCGTCGACCGCCAGATAATCGGCCAGACCCGAGACGCGCGCGTGCATATCCGCGCCGCCGAGCGATTCGTCATCGGATTCCTCGCCGGTGGCCATCTTGACCAGCGGCGGTCCGCCGAGGAATACCTTGGAGCGCTCCTTGATCATCACCGTGTAGTCGGACATGCCCGGGATATAGGCGCCACCGGCGGTGGAATTGCCGAAAACCAAGGCGATGGTCGGGATTCCAGCTGCGGATGCCCTGGTGAGGTCGCGGAACATCCGTCCGCCGGGTACGAAGACTTCCTTCTGGGTCGGCAGGTCCGCGCCGCCGGATTCGACGAGTCCGATTACCGGTAGTCGATTCTGCATGACGATGTCGTTCATGCGCAGGTTCTTGCGCAACGTCCACGGATTCGACGTGCCGCCGCGCACCGTCGGATCCGGTGCGACGATCATGCATTCGACGCCCTCGACAATGCCGATACCGCACACCACACTCGCCCCGACATGGAAGTCGCTGCCCCACGCGGCAAGTGGGCACAGTTCCAGGAATGGCGAATCCTCGTCGATGAGCAGTTCGATGCGCTCGCGCGCGGTCAACTTGCCCCGCTTACGATGCCGGGCCAACTTATCCGGGCCACCGCCGGCGATGGCCTTGGCGAATTCGGCCTCCACCTCGGCGAGTTTGGTGGTCATGGCCTCGGCCGCGGCCGTGTATTCCGGCGATGCGGTATCGAGGGTGGTGCGTAGTGTCGTCAAGACTGGTACCCCAATCGTTTTGCCGCCAGTCCGGTCAGGATTTCGGTTGTGCCACCGCCGATACCGAGAATGCGGATATCGCGATACTGCCGCTCGACCTCGGATTCGCGCATATAGCCCAGGCCGCCGAACAACTGCACGGCCTGATTGGCCACCCATTCGCCCGCCTCCACGGCGGTGTTCTTGGCGAAACACACCTCGGCGATCAAATCGGTTTCGCCATCGGCACTGCGCTGCACCACATCTCGGGTGTAGACGCGAGCCACGTCGATGCGGCGGGCCATCTCGGTCACCGTATTCTGCACCGCCTGCCTGCTGATCAGCGGGCGGCCGAAGGTCTCGCGATTGCGCACCCAGTCCAGGGTCAGATCCAGGCAGCGCTGGGCCTGTGAATACGCCTGCACCGCAAGCCCGACCCGCTCGCTGACGAAGGCGCCGGCGATCTGATAGAAGCCGGAATTCTCCGGACCGACCAGATTCTGCACCGGCACCCGAACATCCACATAGGACAGTTCGGCGGTATCGGATGCCCGCCAGCCCATCTTGTCGAGCTTGCGGCTGACCGTGAAGCCCGGCATGTCCTTCTCCACCACCAGCAGCGAAATCCCGCCGGAGCCCGGACCGCCCGTGCGCACGGCGGTCACCACGAAATCGGCGCGCACGCCCGAGGTGATGTAGGTCTTGGCGCCATTGACGATGTAGTGATCGCCATCGCGGCGCGCGGTAGTCGTGAGATGGCCGACATCGGAGCCGCCACCCGGTTCGGTAATGGCGAGCGAGCCGATCTTCTCCCCGGCCAGTGTCGGGCGTGCGAAGCGCTCGATCAGGTCTTCGTTACCGGAGGCGATGATGTGCGGTACCGCGATACCGCAGGTGAACAGCGAGGCGAACAGGCCGCCGGAACAACCGGCCTGATGCATCTCCTCGCAGACGATCATGGCGTCGATACCGTCACCACCGGAACCGCCTGCGGATTCCGGGAATTGAATGCCGAGCAGCCCGAGCGCTCCGGCCTTCTTGTGCAGTTCGCGTGGGATCTCGCCGTCGCGCTCCCAGGCATCGAGGTACGGAAGGACTTCTCGGTCAGCGAAACCCCTTACGGTGGCGCGCAATTCGCGCCGTTCCGGCGTATTCCACGGACTCATAGCAACTCCAATGGGATATCAACATGACGCGAGCGCAGCCATTCGCCGAGCCCTTTGGCCTGCGGATCGAAGCGGGCCTGATAGGCCACCCCCTGCCCGAGCAGACCCTCGACAATGAAGTTCACGGCACGCAGATTCGGCAGCACGTGTCGGGTAACAGTCAGCGGCGCGGCCTCGGGCAGCAGTTCCTTGATCCGCCGCACCGTCAGCGTATGCGCAAGCCAGCGCCACTGCTCATCGGTGCGCACCCATACACCGATATTGGCGTTGCCGCCCTTATCGCCGCTGCGGGCCAGCGCGATCGTGCCCAGCGGCGCTCGGCGAGTTCCGTTGGTGGGCAATGGCTCCGGCAGCTGCGGCTCGGCCACCTCCGCCAATTCCAGAGTGTCCGACGCGGGCGCGATATCGACGCGCGTGCCTTGCGGCAGCACCGCCGCATGCGGCACCTCGGCGGCATCGACGAATCCCGGCGTGTACACCCCATACGGCGAACCATTGCCGGGCAGGCTGGTGAAGTTGGCGCCCGGATAACTGGCCAATGCCAGCTCGACCGCGACATTGGAGAAGGAGCGGCCGACCTTGTTCGGATCCGGATCGCGCACCACGCAGCGCAGCAAAGCGCTCGCCTGCTCCTCGGTTTCGGCATCGGGCCGGTCGAGGCGCGCCAGCGTCCAGGTCAGCTCCGCGGGCCGCACGGGCAGCCAGGACTCCAACTGTCGTTGCGCCAGTGCGGCTTTCGCCTCGATATCGAGGCCGGTGAGGACGAACTCCATCTCATTGCGGAAACCGCCGAGGGTATTGAGCGACACCTTGAGCCGTGGCGGCGGCGCTTCACCGGTCACCCCGCTGATCAACACTCGATCCGGGCCTTCTCGACTCAGCTCGATGCTGTCCAGCCGCGTAGTGACATCCGGCCCCGCATAACGTGCTCCTTGGATCTCGTACATCAGCTGTGCCGCAACGGTATCCACCGTGACCGAACCGCCTGTGCCCTGATGCTTGGTAATGACACTGCTGCCATCCCTGCGCACTTCGGCGATCGGGAAACCCGGCCGTCCGAGATCGGTCAACTCGGTGAAGAACGCGAAGTTACCGCCGGTGGCCTGTGTACTGCACTCGATGACATGTCCGGCCACGACCGCACCGGCAAGCTGGTCGTAATCGGTTCGCCCCCAACCGAAATGGGCGGCGGCCGGGCCGACGATCACCGAGGCGTCGGTGACCCGACCGGTGACCACGATATCCGCGCCCGCATTCAGACATTCGACGATGCCCCAGGCACCGAGATAGGCATTGGCGGTCAGCGGCGACCCGAGGCCGAGCTCGCCCGCCCGGCTGAGCAAGTCGTCACCCTCGACATGCGCGACCTTGGCATCGAGTCCCAGATCCGCGGCGACCTTGCGTAGTTTCTCCGCGAGCCCGGCCGGGTTGAGGCCGCCCGCATTGGTGACGATCTGAACATTGCGTTCCAGCGCCAGCCCGAGGCAGTCCTCGATCTGCCGGACGAAGGTCTTGGCATAGCCGAGGCTGGGATCCTTCATCCGGTCGCGGCCGAGGATCAGCATGGTCAGCTCGGCGAGATAGTCCCCGGTGAGCACATCGAGTTGCCCGCCCTCGAGCATCTCCCGCATGGCACTGAGCCGATCACCGTAGAACCCGGAGCAGTTGCCGATTCGGATCAGCTCCGGATCGGCGGCCAGCATACTCATCAGCTGGAAGGCCCTCCTGTGCGGCGAACCGTCCCGGCGCGCCGCGTTGCGCCGCCGGTGAAGTCCGCGTTCCGGGTCCAGCATCACACCGGATCCAGAAAAAAGCAAGCATGCGTGCTTGTTAATTGCTCCCGTGCTTATCAGCGGACAGGATGCGCGAGGCAGAATGACCAGATGTCGTCCGTCATCCTGTTCGCGCTGGCCGGGTTCCTGCTGGGCGGGGCCTACTCCACCTGGAAGACCGCCCGCCCACTCGCCATCGCCCTCATGGTGCTCGCGGTACTAGCCGCCGCGGGTGCGGTCGTCTGGTTGATGTAGGTCCCACTCAACCACCACGGAGCGCGTCTTACGAGCAACGTCCGCGGCCCGTCTCACGTCCGTTGACCGAAGCGCACGCACCGCAGGCTCGAGGCCCCACCGCTGCACGAGCGCACCCCCGACGCCGAACGCCCCACACAAGCGACCACCACGGAACGCGTCCTACGAGCAACGTCCGCGGCCCGTCTCACGTCCGTTGACCGAAGCGCACGCACCGCAGGCTCGAGGCCCCACCGCTGCACGAGCGCACCCCCGACG
>NZ_JBITIJ010000009.1:0-387443 GCF_044458825.1 Nocardia sp. NPDC050412 | reverse complement strand
CTACTCTGACCACCGTGGTTCCCAACGTGGGGCCGGTGGCCGGTGGAACAACAGTGGTCCTCACCGGAACAGGGCTGAACGGGACCACGGCGGTGAACTTCGGTGCCACACCAGCGATCTCGTTCACCATCGACTCCGCCACCCAGATCACGGCGGTCGCGCCCGCTGGAATCGGAACCGTACAAGTCACTGCGACCACGGCGGGTGGAACCAGTAATGGTGTCTCCTTCACCTATGTCGCGGTGCCTACTCTGACCACCGTGGTTCCCAACGTGGGGCCGGTGGCCGGTGGAACAACAGTCGTCCTCACCGGAACAGGGCTGACAGGAGCCACAGCGGTCGACTTCGGTGCTACACCGGCGACGTCGTTCACCGTCGACTCCGCCACCCAGATCACGGCGGTCGCCCCTGCGGGTGCAGCCGGAACCGTGCAAGTCACCGCCACGACCGCTGGTGGAACCAGCAACGGTGTCGGCTACACCTATATCGCGCTACCCACCCTCACCACAGTCGTTCCCAACGTGGGACCCGTGGCCGGTGGAACAACAGTCGTCCTCACCGGGACGAACCTGACCGCGGCGACGGCGGTGAACTTCGGTGCCACACCGGCAACCTCGTTCACCGTCGACTCCGCCACCCAGATCACCGCGGTCACCCCCGCAGGAACCGGAACCGTGCAAGTCACCGCCACCACAGCGGGTGGGACCAGTAACGGTGTCGGCTTCACCTATATCGCGCTACCCACCCTCACCACGGTCGTTCCCAACGTGGGACCGGTGGCCGGTGGAACAACAGTCGTCCTCACCGGAACAGGGCTGACAGGAGCCACAGCGGTCAACTTCGGTGCCACACCGGCAACCTCGTTCACTGTCGACTCCGCCACCCAGATCACCGCTGTCGCCCCTGCGGGTGCGGCGGGAACGGTGCAGGTCACCGCCACCACAGCGGGTGGGACCAGTAACGGTGTCGGCTTCACCTATATCGCGGTCCCCACCCTCACCACGGTCGTTCCGAACGTGGGACCGGTGGCCGGTGGAACAACGGTCGTCCTCACCGGGACAGGGCTGACAGGAGCCACAGCGGTCAACTTCGGTGCCACACCGGCAACCTCGTTCACCGTCGACTCCGCCACCCAGATCACCGCCGTCGCCCCCGCAGGAACCGGAACCGTGCAAGTCACCGCCACCACCATAGGTGGAACCAGTAACGGTGTCTCCTACACCTATGCAGCGGTCCCCACCCTGACCACGGTCGTTCCGAACGCCGGGTCGGTGACCGGTGGAACAACGGTGGTCCTCACCGGAACAGGGCTGACAGGAGCCACAGCGGTGGACTTCGGTGCCACACCGGCGACCTCGTTCACCATCGACTCCGCCACCCAGATCACGGCGGTCACCCCTGCGGGTGCGGCCGGGACGGTGCAGGTCACCGTCACGACCGCTGGTGGAACCAGCAACGGTGTCGGCTACACCTATATCGCGGTTCCCACCCTGACCACGGTCGTTCCCAGTTCAGGGCCGGTAAGCGGTGGGACAGTCGTTGTGATCACCGGAACAGGCCTGACAGGAGCCACCGCGGTCGACTTCGGCGCGACACCGGTGACCTTGTTCGCGGTCAACTCCGACACCCAGATCACGGCCCTCGCCCCTGCGGGTGCGGCGGGAACGGTGCAGGTCACCGTCACCACCGCTGGTGGAACCAGTAATGGTGTCTCCTTCACCTATGTCGCGGTTCCCACCCTCACCACGATCGTTCCGAACGTGGGACCGGTGGCCGGTGGAACAACGGTCGTCCTCACCGGGACGAACCTGACCGCGGCGACGGCGGTGAACTTCGGTGCCACACCGGCGACCTCGTTCACCGTGGACTCCGCCACCCAGATCACGGCGGTCGCCCCCGCAGGAACCGGAACCGTGCAAGTCACCGTAACCACAGCGGGTGGAACCAGCAACGGTGTCTCCTACACCTATGCAGCGGTCCCCACCCTGACCACGGTCGTTCCGAACGCAGGCCCGGTAAGCGGTGGGACAGTCGTTGTGATCACCGGAACAGGCCTGACAGGAGCCACCGCGGTCGACTTCGGCGCGACACCGGTGACCTTGTTCGCGGTCAACTCCGACACCCAGATCACGGCCCTCGTCCCCGCGGGTGCGGCGGGAACGGTGCAGGTCACCGTCACCACCGCTGGTGGAACCAGTAATGGTGTCTCCTTCACCTATGTCGCGGTTCCCACCCTCGCCACGATCGTTCCGAACGTGGGACCGGTGGCCGGTGGAACAACGGTCGTCCTGATCGGAACAGATCTGACCGGAGCCACGGCGGTCGACTTCGGTGCCACACCGGCGACGTCGTTCACCGTGGACTCCGCTATCCAGATCACCGCCGTCGCCCCCGCGGGTGCGGCCGGAACGGTGCAGGTCACCACCAGCACCGTAGGTGGAACCAGCAACGCCGTCGGTTACACCTATGTTTAGGATCCGGAAGTCTGATAGCTGATGGACTGGGCCGTCGGCGAGCTATTGCCGACGGCCCGATATCAGCTCCCCCCGAACACTGGAATAGACAAAATCCCTTGCGATGCAAGGGATTTTGTCATTTCAAGCGCGTCGCGCCTGCAGAACTGTCGGAAGGTTACGCCACGCCTGCGCCAGGTCGAGCAGTTTCTCGAGGTCGGTATGGAAATCGCCACCACCGATGGGCGACTGCGATGCAACCGTCGAGTACATAGGAGCAATGCCCGTCATCCTTGCTCTCGCCGCGTGTGCGATCCGCTTCGCGTAATCCTCGGGGTTTCCGCCACTTTCGACGAGCGGCCGCTGTCCGGCAGGCATATAGGGCGCGAGATGCATCAGCGCGTCACGTATTTCGACCGTCATCCGGAAAACTCGCGTGGCCGGATCGCGCGGGGCTCCAGTGTCGACCGCCGGGTGCATCACGATCTCCGGGACCGCCGCCGTGAGATCCCGCCACAGCGGATCCAGCCGACGACACACCCGTCCCTCGCGATCCAGGCCCACTGCACGCATAAACGCCATCGACAACGGGAACGCGGGTGCTATGCCGTTGACCACGACGCCGACCGTGAATGCCAGCTCTGCCCGCGGCATATGAGGTCCGAGTTGGGGCCACCCGGTGGTCAATTGAAGACCGGAGAGTAGCAGAGTTCCCCAGACGAACATCATGCTGAGGATCATGCCCGCACCGACAACCCTTTCCGCTGCGGTGCGATCGTCGGCGCGGTACTCGCGGACGACCATTCGAACGAAGACCGCCGTGTTTATCGCGGCCGGCGCGCCGACCGCGATCGCGATGACGATCCCGTCCCACGCGAGGCTCATGTCGACCGGGCGCCCTTCGCTGCTTGCCCTTGCGCCCGCGATCAGAACCGCGACCGTCGATATCAGGGCGACGAGACTGCATCGACGCAGACGACCCCGCAGGGTGTCCGGGACGATATCGCTCAGGCGGACGCACCCGATGGCGTAAAGGTACGTTGTCGCCATCACGACGCAGCCCAGCGCCAGCGCCAGCGCGGATACCGGACCGGAAGCACCCGACATGGACGCGAACCGGTAGAGGAGCATCGCCGCCGCGCTCCATGCGTACAGCCGATTGATGAGCCGGTCGACGATCCTGTCCCGGAACAGCAGGAAACGGCCCACCGCAAAGACCGCGACGCAGACGGTCAGCGGCCAGGCGATGAATCCGGGAATCAACGATGACAAGGACCTACCCCTCCGGCCGAGCGAATATGTTCTCGCGCACAGTACGCGGCTGTCCGCCACCAGGGTGATAACAAGATGATCCATTGCCCATCGTTTGCGGTCATGGCCCGCCGGTCCGCCCTGGCCGCGGCGTAGGATCCATTCCAGGGCTTGTCGAAAGGCGAGGTCGGGATGCATGAAATGGCTATTACCCAGTACCTTGTCGACGCCGTCTGTGAGCATGCGCAAGGGCGCCCGGTGCACCACGTGACGGTCGAGGTCGGCGCGCTGTGTGCTGTGGTGCCCGAGTCCATGCAGTTCTGTTTCGAGCTTGCCACCGAGGGGACGATCGCTCAGGGAGCACGACTGGACCTGCGCATTGTCGACGGGGCAGCGCATTGTCGGAGCTGCGGGGCGGAATTCCTTCTGCCCGACCTCATCGTGCTGTGCCGTTGCGGCAGCGCCGAGGTCGAGATCACTGCGGGGCGGGAACTTCGAATCGTATCTATGGAGGTGAGTGAGCGATGTGCGCAACCTGCGGCTGCGAAGGCGACGGGGTCGCCGTGATCACCGTCGGACATCAGGACCACGATCACCCGCACGATCATGGCCACCATGAGCATGGTCCCGGGCATGAACACCAGCACTCCCATGAGCACCCTCTGACCACACTGACCCTCGAACAGAAGGTGCTCGCCAAGAACGATGAACTCGCCGCGGCGAATCGTGCGCGATTGCGCGAATGTGGGATCTTGGCACTGAATATGACCAGTTCACCGGGGGCGGGGAAAACGACCCTGATCGAGCGAACCATCCGCGAGTTCGAATCCGTTCCGGTGGCCGTCATCGAGGGTGATCAGGCCACCGTGCTGGATGCGCGGCGCATCGGGGCAACCGGATGCAAGGTCGTACAGGTGAATACCGGCGCGGGCTGCCATCTCGACGCGGACATGATGCGGCGCGCTCTCGACGCACTGGAACCGGCGCCGGGCAGCCTGCTGTTCGTGGAGAACGTGGGCAATCTGGTCTGTCCGGCATTGTTCGATCTCGGCGAGGCGGGCAAAGTCGTGATCATCTCGGTCACCGAGGGCACCGACAAGCCGTTGAAGTACCCGCACATGTTTGCCGCGGCGGAGCTGGTGCTGATCAATAAGACCGATCTGTCGCCATATGTGGACTTCGATCTAGAGCGGTGCGCGGAGTATGCGCAGTCGGTGAATCCGGGCGTAAAAATCCTTCCGGTATCGGCGACCACCGGCGACGGGCTGCCCCTCTGGTACGACTGGCTCGCCGCCCGGCTAACCGTTGGCATCCCAACGCCTTGAAAGCGGTTAGCTCTCAGACCTAGACTCATGTGATCAGATTCACACGCGGAATAGTCGACGTAGCTAACCGGAGATGTATCCGCGTGCCCCCGCTGCGGAAGGTGGCAGTCCGATGCCAACTCAGGAAGCAGTAAAAGCCGAAGACACCCTGATCCACGTCCTCTGGATCAATGCCGGACTCAGCTGTGACGGCGATTCGGTGGCCCTCACCGCCGCCACCCAGCCGAGCATCGAAGAGATCGCACTCGGATCACTCCCCGGTTTACCGAAGATTGCCGTGCATTGGCCGCTCATCGATTTCGAATGCGGTCCGGCCGGCGGCGCCGACGATTTCCTGGAGTGGTTCTTCAAGGGAGATCGGGGCGAACTGGATCCGTTCGTTCTGGTCGTCGAGGGGTCGATCCCCAATGAGCAGTTGCACGACGAGGGTTACTGGTGCGGCTTCGGCAACAATCCTGCGACCGGTCAGCCGATGACGACGAGCGAATGGCTCGATCGGCTGGCGCCCAAGGCGACCGCGGTGGTCGCCGTAGGCACCTGCGCGACGTACGGAGGTATCCACGCCATGGCGGGAAATCCGACCGGCGCGATGGGTGTCCCGGACTATCTCGGCTGGGATTGGAAGAGCAAAGCGGGCATTCCGATCGTCTGCGTGCCCGGCTGTCCGATCCAGCCCGACAATCTGTCCGAGACTCTTACATACCTTCTCTATATGGCCACGGGCCAGGCGCCGATGATCCCGCTCGACGATGCACTGCGCCCGAAGTGGTTGTTCGGCGCCACCGTCCACGAAGGTTGCGACCGCGCGGGCTACTACGAGCAGGGTGATTTCGCCGAAGAGTACGGATCGCCGAAATGCATTGTGAAGCTGGGCTGTTGGGGTCCGGTCGTCAAGTGCAATGTGCCCAAGCGCGGCTGGGTCAATGGTGTGGGCGGGTGCCCGAATGTGGGTGGCATCTGCATCGGCTGCACGATGCCGGGATTCCCGGACAAGTTCATGCCGTTCATGGACGAACCGCCGGGCGGCAAGATCTCCTCGACCGCTTCCGGGCTGTACGGGTCAGTGATCCGCAGTCTCCGCCACATCACCGGCCGCACCGTCGACAAGGAACCGCGCTGGCGGCACAAGGGCGGGAAGCTCGAATCCGGCGCGACACGCACCTGGTAGGGAGATATTTCGATGACAGAGATCATTCCCGATCCGTCGCTTCGCAAGATCGAACCCGACGCCCTGGTAGAGATGGCCTGGGATCCGATCACCCGCATCGTCGGCAGCCTGGGCATCTACACCAAGATCGACTTCAACAGTCGCGAGGTGGTCGAGTGCCACAGCACCTCGTCGATCTTCCGCGGCTATTCGATTTTCATGAAGGGCAAGGACCCGCGCGACGCGCACTTCATCACCAGCCGCATCTGCGGCATCTGCGGTGACAACCACGCGACCTGCTCGTGTTATTGCCAGAACATGGCCTACGGGGTCAAACCACCGCCGATCGCCGAGTGGATCGTGAACCTCGGCGAGGCCGCCGAGTACATGTTCGACCACAATATTTTCCAGGAGAACCTGGTCGGGGTGGACTTCTGCGAGAAGATGGTCGCCGAGACCAATCCCGGTGTGCTCGAACGCGCCGAACGCGCCGAGGCGCCGCACGCCGGTGACCACGGCTACCGCACTGTCGCCGACATCATGCGGGCGCTCAATCCGTTCACCGGCGAGTTCTACCGGGAGGCGCTGCAGGTCAGTCGGTACACGCGCGAAATGTTCTCCCTGATGGAGGGCAGGCACGTGCACCCGTCGACGCTGTATCCCGGTGGGGTCGGCACGGTCGCGACAATTCAGCTGATGACCGACTACATGTCGCGGCTGATGCGGTATGTGGAGTTCATGAAGAAGGTCGTGCCGATGCACGACGACCTGTTCGACTTCTTCTACGAGGCGCTGCCGGGCTATGAGCAGGTGGGCCTGCGCCGCACACTCCTCGGTTGCTGGGGATCTTTCCAGGATCCCGCGGTGTGCAACTTCGACTACAAGGATATGGAGCAGTGGGGTCGGCGGATGTTCGTCAGTCCCGGCATCGTGGTGGACGGGAAGCTGATCACCACCTCGCTGGTCGATATCAATCTCGGCATCCGGATCCTGTTGGGCAGTTCGTATTACGAGGACTGGACCGATCAGGAAATGTTCGTCACGACCGATCCGCTCGGCAATCCGATCGACCGGCGCCACCCCTGGAATCAACACACCAATCCGAAACCGCAGAAGCGCGACCTGGACGACAAGTACAGCTGGGTGATGTCCCCGCGCTGGTTCGATGGCAAGGACCATCTCGCGCTCGACACCGGCGGTGGGCCGCTTGCTCGCCTGTGGACGACAGCGCTGGCCGGGCTGGTGGATATCGGTTACGTCAAATCCACCGGATCCAGCGTGCAGATCAACCTGCCCAAGACCGCGTTGAAGGGCCCGGTCACCTTGGAATGGAAGATCCCGACGCACGGCAGCAACACGATCGAACGCGACCGGGCTCGGACCTACTTCCAGGCCTACGCGGCGGCGTGCGCACTGCACTTCGCCGAGCAGGCGCTCGGTGAGATCCGGGCGGGCCACACGAAGACCTGGGAGCACTTCGAGGTGCCCGACGAGGGCATCGGCTGTGGTTTCACCGAGGCGGTGCGCGGTGTGCTGTCGCACCACATGGTCATCCGGGACGGCAAGATCGCCAACTACCACCCGTATCCCCCGACGCCGTGGAATGCCAATCCGCGTGACTCCTTCGGTACACCTGGGCCCTACGAGGACGCGGTACAGGGGCAGCCGATCTTCGAGGAGAACGATCGAGAGCACTTCAAGGGCATCGACATCATGCGCACGGTGCGCAGCTTCGATCCGTGCCTGCCCTGCGGGGTGCACATGTATCTGGGCAATGGCGTAACCCTGGACAAGGTCCATTCACCAACGCAGACGCTCACCGCGGAATGACGGGTCCTGCCGACGACGGGAGGCACAGCGTGGATGGTCGCCCGCAGCAGCGAGCCGGACCGACCGACGACAACCAGTGGCGGGGCGCGGGTGATCGGATCGACACCCTGCTGGATGCCTGTTCGGCAGGCGGCCCGATGGCGCGCGAGCGCGCCGAGCGTCTTGTGCGTGAGGTCGTCGACCTCTACGGCGCGGCACTCGGCCGGGTTATGGCCGTGCTCGACGACCGGACCGTCGAGGAGCTGACCCGCGACGATCTGGTCGCGAGCCTGCTGTTGGTGCACGGCCTGCACCCGCACGACGTGCGAACGAGGGTGGCGACGGCGCTGGACAGCGTCCGCCCCTACCTCGGCTCGCACGGCGGCGATGTGACGCTCATCGATGTCGCCGACGCTGTCGTGCGGCTCGAGCTGTCCGGCAGCTGTCGCACGTGCCCTTCATCGTCGGTGACGCTGGAACTGGCGGTGGAGGATGCGGTGCGCGCGGCCGCGCCGGAAATCGAGGCTATCGAGGTGGTCGCCGCGGCGGCACAGCCACAGGCGGGGGTGATACCGGCCGAGGCGCTGTTCGCGCGGGTGCACACCGGCGATCCGCCCGCGGGCAGCTGGATCTCGGTCCCGGAGCTCGCGGACCTGGCGGCAGGCGAGGTCGGCGGGTTCACGGTGGCGGACGTGCCGGTACTGGCCTGCAGGGTCGGCACGGACCTGTTCGTCTATCGCGACCGCTGCGCGGCCTGTGGGCGTTCGATGGCGGGGTCCGCGCTGCACCGCAGGATGGGGGCCCCGGCAGGCTCGGCGGTGCTGCGCTGTCCGGGATGCCAGGCCCATTTCGATGTTGTGCACGCCGGAACGCGGCTGGACGGCGACGGGCATCTGGAGCCGCTGCCCGTGCTGGTGCGCTCCGGTGAGATCTCGGTGGCGGTACCCGCGGAGGTCCGCGGATGAACCAGAGCCTGCGCGCACTGCGCCGCATCGCGACCGACCCGACCCCGCCCGCGGCGGCCGGAGAGCGGTGCGAAATGTGCGCCGAACCGGTCGGTGCACAGCACCGCCATGTGGTGGATATCGAAGGCAGACAGCTGATGTGCGTATGTGTGGGCTGCTATCTGCTGTTCACCGATCAGCAGGCCGCGCTGCGCTACCGGGCGGTGCCCGACCACTACGTCTCGTTCCCGGACTGTGTGATCGGTCAGGGTGAATGGGATACCCTCGACATCCCGGTCGGGCTGGCGTTCTTCTTCGTCAATTCGACGCTCGGGCGTACTGTCGCGTTTTATCCGGGACCGGCCGGGGCCACCGAATCCGAACTGCCGCTGCAGGATTGGCGGGCGATCCTGGATCGCCATCCCGAACTCGACCGGCTCGCGCCGGATGTCGAGGCGCTGCTCATCCGGATGCCGGAGCGCGGCGGTCCCGGCGCGGTGCTGCTGCTGCCGATCGATGCCTGTTACGAGTTCGTCGGACGGATGCGGATGCTGTGGCGCGGATTCGACGGCGGCAAGGAAGCCCGAGACTTCATCGCGGAATTCTTCACCGCGATGTCGGCTCGCGCCCGGCCGGAGGTGGCGTCATGAGTCCGGCCTATGCGATGACCTTCGCGGTGCTCGAGGTGCGGCCGGAACCGTACGCGGTCGCCCCGAATCTGTCCGCGCGCATCGGCATCGCCGCGCTGGCCGAGGAGCCGGTGCACGCGATCGCGCTGCGCGCCCAGGTGCGCATCGAACCCTTCCGGCGCGGCTACTCCGACGCCGAAGGCGCGGGGCTGCTGGACCTTTTCGGCCCGCGCGAACGCTGGCACGAAACACAGAAGTCGTTCACCTGGATGCACTGCGCCACCATGGTGTCCGGCTTCTCCGGCGGCGCCGAGGTGGAACTGCCGATGCCGTGCACCTACGACTTCGAGGTCACCGGATCGAAGTACCTGCACGCCCTGCGCGAGGGCACCGTGCCGCTGATATTCCTGTTCAGCGGCACCGTATTCATCAGAGGGGAAACGGGTTTCGCGGTTCAGCAGGTGCCATGGGACCGCGAGGACAAATTCGATATGCCGGTCGCCGTGTGGCGCGATCTCATGGACACCCATTATCCGAACTCCGGCTGGGTGCGGTTGCGCAGGGAGAATGTGGAAGCGCTGGCTGCCTACAAGTCCTCGCACGGTTTGCTCGGATTCGACGACGCCGTCGCGAAACTTCTCACCGAGGAGTCCGCGTCGTGAACGCCGCCATGACCCGCGCCCGTGCCGTCGCCGACGCCGTGCTGTACGAGGGGTATCTGCTGTACCCGTACCGGTCCGACGCCCGAAAGAACCAGTCCCGCTGGCAGTTCGGTGTGCTCGGGCCGCGCGACGCGGCCGCGGCCGGATTCGGTGAGGACGACTCGCTTGCCGCCGAATGTCTCGTCCGCGCGTCCCGAGCCACGCGGATCACGCTCACCGCACGGTTCCTGCAACTGCAGCGCCGAACAGTCGAACTGGACGGAAGCGCGCGCGCCGAACTGATCGTCGACGGTCGCCGATGGGTCAGCTGGGACGAGGCTACCGAATGCGAAATCACCTGCGGCCCCCGGCCTTTGGCGGATTCGACGATGCCGATCGAAGTACCGGGCTGGCAGGCGGTCGAACCGATTCCGGGATCGACGGCGGGCATGGTGGTACGCACCCGAGCACAGATCGAGGGCACACTCGAATTGACCGTCGTCCCCGAGGGCGACTATCGACGCGTCGGAATACGACTGCGCAACAGCGGCGCTGCGGCCGCCGACTCGGACGACGCCACCGTCCGCTCCATGCTCGGCGCCCACGTGATCGCCGAACTCGACGGTGGTGAGTTCATCTCGCTCCTCGATCCCGAACCCGGCGCCGAGACGGCCGTCGAGCACTGCACCCAGCACCGCTGCTTCCCGGTATTGGCCGGCCCGCCCGGCCATAACGGCGTTGTCCTGGTGTCGCCGATCATCCTCTACGACCATCCCGAGATCGCCGAGCAGAGCGCGGGTCAGCTGTTCGACTCCACCGAGATCGACGAAATCCTCACGCTGCGCGTGATGTCGCTCACCGATGACGAGAAGGAACGGGCCCGCGCCACCGACCCGAAAGCCGCCGAAATCATCGACCGCTGCGATCGCATGACGCCCGAGGCCATGCACGACCTGCACGGGCTGTGGCGCGAACCTGCGCCGCGCCTGGTGCCCGAGGTACCGGAGGACATGAGCTGGTGGGATCCCGCAGCCGACGGCGCGGTGCGCCCGGAGTCCGACGCGATCCCGATCGCCGGGGTGCTCGTACGCAAGGGCAGCCGGGTTCGGCTGCGCCCGACGCGACGCGCCGACGCACACGACCTGTTCTACGCGGGCAGGGCGGCGCGCGTCACCTCGGTGCACGCTGACGTCGACGGCGAAACGCACGTCGGCGTGGTCATCGATGACGATCCGGCGGCCGATCTGCACGAATGGTACGGCCGCTACCTGTATTTCGCTCCCGATGAGCTCGAACCGATTATCAACGGCGACGAGTGAAAGGAATACGGTCATGCAAACAGTCGGTGTGGTCTCCACCGCGGTGGTGGCAGTCATCGTCGTGGTCGGCGCCTATCTCGGCATACGGTCGATCCCCGACCTCCGGCGTTATCTGAAGATTCGCCACATGTGAGATGAGCGCACGCGTGCTCGTTGCCGGGATCGGCAATATCTTCCTCGGCGACGATGGGTTCGGCCCCGAGGTGGTCCGTCGGCTACCCACGGCGTCGGCGCAGGACCAGCGGATCGTCGACTACGGCATCCGCGGGTTACACCTGGCCTACGACCTGCTCGACGGGTGGGATGCGCTGGTACTGGTGGACGCCCTGCCGAATACCGGCGATCCCGGCCACGTGCAGATCATGCGCGCCGAACCCGAGTCGGATGCGACGACGGCCATGGACGCGCACGCGATGAATCCGGAAGCGGTCTTCGCCGCGGTGCACGCGCTCGGCGGTGTCGTGCCGCCGACCGTCGTCGTCGGCTGTCAGGTCGACTCGGTAGCCGAGGGGATCGGTCTCAGCGCTGCCGTCGCCGCGGCGGTCGATCCTGCCGCAGCCGCGGTGGCGCGCGTCGCGGCGCAATTGCGCGCTGGACAGGAGGTGTGAGCATGTGCCTTGGCATTCCGGGGCGGGTCGTGGAGATTCCGGACGGCTACCACGGGCAGATCGCCGTGGTCGAGGTGTCCGGTGAGAAGCGCAAGGTCAATATCGGTCTGCTCGACGAGGATCAGCCCGCCGCGCCGGGTGATTGGGTGATCATCCACATGGGATTCGTCATCGAGAAGACCGACGCCGATGGCGCGGAGCGGGCGATGGCCGGGCTGCGCCTGCTGGGCAGTGGAGATCAGCCGTGAGTGCCGATCGCGTTCGCCGCCGCCTACTAGTGCGCGGCGTGGTGCAAGGCGTCGGATTCCGGCCGTTCGTTTACACCACGGCCGTCGAGCTCGCGCTGACCGGCCGTGTTGCCAACGACACCGACGGCGTCGTCATCGAGATCGAAGGCGCCGAGGCATCGGTGCGCGAGTTCATTCGCCGGGTGCACGACTCACCGCCGCCGCTGGCCGCCGTCGCCGCGGTCGAGCAGACCGCGGTCGAAATCCGCGGCGGCACCGGATTCCTGATCGGCGATACCCTTCGCGGCGGTGCCGGACGCACCTTGGTCTCGCCCGATGTAGCGATCTGTACGGACTGCGCGCGCGAACTGCGCGACCCCGCCGACCGCCGCTACCGCCACCCCTTCGTCAACTGCACCAATTGCGGCCCGCGATTCACCATCATCGCCGGGCTGCCCTACGACCGCGAGCGCACGTCCATGGCCAATTTCGCCATGTGCGCGCGCTGCGCCCGCGAATACGCCGACCCCGCCGATCGCCGGTTTCACGCCCAGCCCATCGCCTGTCCGGACTGCGGGCCCACTCTGTCCTACACCGGGCCCGGTGAGCTGGGGCGGCCGCTCACCGCGGCGCGCGAATTGCTGTGTGCCGGAGGTATTCTCGCGGTCAAGGGCATCGGCGGCTACCACCTCGCCTGCGACGCCGGCAACGACACGGCCGTGGCCGAATTGCGTCGCCGCAAGCGGCGCGGCGACAAGCCGTTCGCGGTCATGGTCGCCGACCTGGACACCGCGGCGCGGATCGTGACCATCGATCCCACCGGCGCGGCCCTGCTGAGCGGTCCGCAACGGCCGATCGTTCTGCTGCCGCGCGGCGAGCGGCCAGTTGCCGACACGGTCGCACCCGGCAACCCCGACCTCGGAGTCATGCTCGCCTACACCCCATTGCATCTGCTGTTGTTCGGCCTCCCTGGCGACCCGCCCGGCCCCGACGTGCTGGTGATGACTTCCGGCAATCTCGGCGGCGAACCGATCTGCTACGACGACGCCGATGCCCGCACCCGCCTGGCCGGGCTGGCCGACGCCTGGCTCGGCCACAACCGGCGCATTCTCGTCCCGTGCGACGACTCGGTGGTGCGCGTGGTGGACGGCGCCGAGCTGCCGGTGCGCCGCTCCCGCGGCTACGCGCCGCTGCCGCTGCCGCTGCCGATCCCGGTTCCGCCGACTCTGGCGGTCGGCGCCGACCTGAAGAACACCTGCGCCGTCGCCGACGGACGGTACGCCTGGCTCAGTCAGCACATCGGCGACATGGACGATCTGGCCACTCTGCAGGCATTCGATACGGCGCGATCGCATCTGGAGGAACTCACCTGCGTGCACCCGACCCAACTCGCCGCCGACGCCCACCCCGGCTACCGTTCGACCGCGTGGGCCCGCGCGAACGCGGCCGACCGACCGGTGCACACCGTGCAACACCATCACGCGCATCTGGCCGCGGTGATGGGCGAGCACGGGGTCGATGCGAACCAGACCGTGCTCGGCATCGCCTTCGACGGCACCGGGTACGGACCCGACGGCGCGGTCTGGGGCGGTGAGGTGCTCGTCGCCGGATACAAGGGCTACCGGCGCATGGCGCACCTGTCCTATGTGCCCTTGGCGGGCGGCGACCTCAGCGTCCGCAAGCCCTATCGGATGGCGCTGTCACATCTGCGCGCCGCGGGCATCGAGTGGTCCCCCGGTATCGCCTCGGTCGACGCCTGCCTCGACGCCGAACGGGCCGTGCTCGCGCACCAATTCGACACCGGGCTCGGCTGCGCGCCGACCTCGAGCATGGGCAGGCTGTTCGACGCGGTCGCCTCCCTGACCGGGGTGCGGCACGTCGTCGACTATGAGGCGCAGGCCGCGATCGAACTCGAAGGTCTGGCCCGCGGAGCCGATGGTGCGGTGGGCCGATACCGGTTCGCTTGGCGTGACGGCGATCCCGCCAGGATCGATCCTGCCCCGGTACTCGCCGAGGTCGTCGCCGATGCGGCGGGCGGCATACCGCCCGCGGTCATCGGCGCCCGATTCCACGCCGCCGTCGCCGACCTAGTGCACGACGCGGCACGGCGATTCGCCGCGCCCGAGTCGGTGATCGCGCTGTCGGGCGGTGTGTTCCAGAACGCGCTGTTGTTGTCGAGCTGTACCCGTCTGCTGCGGCGCGACAGATTCCGTGTCATCAGTCATCACAGACTGCCACCGAACGACGGCGGGATCGCGTTCGGACAGCTCCTGGTAGCCGGTGCGGTGTGAGTGAAGGAGACAAGCGATGTGTCTTGCGGTTCCCGGAAAGGTGCTCAGCGTCAACGAACGCGACGGCACGCTGATGTCGGAGGTCGACTTCGGCGGCGTGCACAAAGACGTGTGCCTGCAATACATCCCGGACGTGGCGGTCGGCGATTACGTCGTGGTGCACGTCGGGTTCGCGATCCAACGCCTGGATGAAGAATCCGCATTGCGGACGCTGGCCGAGTTCGAACATCTCGGCGTACTGAAAGAGGAGTTCGGCGACGGTTTCGCGATCGCGGCGAAGCAGGCCGGCGTCGATAACCCCGAAGCCCCGCAGCCCGGGGACGGCAATTCCGACACATCCGCGGCGGGCGCGACCGTCGACGACCAGGAGGCGAAGTCATGAAATACCTGGACGAATTCAGCAATCCCGAGCTTGCGAGGAACCTGCTCGACCGTATCCGCGCGACCACAAGCAAGCGGTGGTCGATCATGGAAGTGTGTGGCGGACAGACACATTCGATCATCCGCCACGGCATCGACCAGCTGTTGCCGGATCAGATCGAGATGATTCATGGGCCCGGTTGCCCGGTATGCGTCACCCCGCTGGAAGTGATCGACAAGGCACTCGAGATCGCCGCACAGCCGGGTGTGATCTTCTGCTCCTTCGGCGACATGCTGCGGGTACCCGGCAGCCACAAGGATCTATTCCGGGTCAAGAGCGAAGGCGGCGACGTGCGGGTGGTCTATTCGCCGTTGGATGCGCTGGAACTGGCCAAAAACAACCCGGATCGGCAGGTGGTGTTCTTCGGCATCGGATTCGAGACCACCGCGCCCGCCAACGCGATGACGGTGTACCAGGCCCGACGGCTCGGCATCGAGAATTTCTCGCTGCTGGTCTCGCATGTGCTCGTCCCGCCCGCCATCGCGGCGATCATGGAGTCGCCCAGCTGCCGGGTCCAGGGATTCCTCGCCGCCGGGCACGTGTGCACGGTGATGGGCACCGGCGAATATCCGCCACTGGCAGCGAAATACAAGGTTCCGATGGTGGTCACCGGATTCGAACCGCTGGACATCCTCGAAGGCATCCGGCGCACCGTGCTCCAGCTCGAACAGGGACGCCACGAGGTCGAGAACGCCTATCCCCGCGCGGTAGCCGCAACCGGGAATCCAGCGGCCAAGGCAATGCTCGAGGACGTCTTCGAGGTCACCGACCGGGCGTGGCGCGGCATCGGCGTTATCCCCCGCAGCGGCTGGCGGCTGTCGCCGCGTTACCGCGACTACGACGCCGAACAGCGTTTCTCCGTCGGAGATCTGCACACCGCCGAGTCTTCGATCTGTCGGTCCGGTGAAGTCCTCCAAGGCTTGATCAAACCGCACGAGTGTGCGGCCTTCGGCAAGGAATGCACCCCGCGAAACCCGTTGGGTGCCACAATGGTTTCCTCCGAAGGCGCCTGTGCCGCGTACTACCTGTACCGGCGTCTCGATCTTCCCGCGGAGGCCGCCCATGCGTGAGACCAACGGCAGCGGGGCAGCCGCATCGCCCCCGCTCGACATCGATGGTTGGGTCTGCCCGATGCCGCTGCGCGATGCGCCCAATATCGTGATGGGACACGGCGGCGGCGGCGCGATGTCGGGTGAGCTGATCGAGCACCTGTTTCTGCCCGCATTCGGCGCGGCCGCCGATACCGAGCTCGGCGACTCGGCGGTGCTCCGCCTCGGCAATGTGCGGCTGGCGTTCTCCACCGATTCGTTCGTGGTCAAGCCGCTGGTGTTCCCCGGCGGCTCGATCGGTGATCTCGCGGTGAACGGCACCGTGAACGATCTGGCGATGTCCGGTGCCCGGCCGGTTGCGCTCTCGACCGCGTTCATCCTCGAAGAGGGCACCGCGCTGGCCGAGATCGCCCGCATCGCCGAGGCCGTCGGTACCGCCGCGCTCGCGGCCGAAGTCCGGCTGGTCACCGGCGACACCAAGGTCGTCGACGCCGGGCACGGCGATGGCATCTTCATCAACACCGCGGGCATCGGACTGGTCCCAAAAAGTGTCGACATCCGGCCCCAGCGGGCAAGGCCCGGCGATATCGTGCTGGTCAGCGGTGAGATCGGACTGCACGGTATCGCGGTACTGAGCTGCCGGGAAGGCCTCGAGTTCGGCACGACCCTGTGCAGCGATACCGCGCCACTGCACGGATTGGTCGCGACCATGCTCGCCACCGGCGCGGATGTGCATGTGCTGCGCGATCCCACGCGCGGCGGAATGGCGGCCTCCCTGAACGAGATCGCCCGCGCCGCGAGTGTCGGTGTCGAGCTCGACGAACGGGCGATCCCGGTGCCCGTCGGGGTCCGCGATGCCTGCGGGTTGCTCGGTCTCGATCCGCTGTATGTCGCCAACGAAGGCAAACTCGTCGCATTCGTACCCCCCGAGTACGCCGAACGCGTCCTCGACGCCATGCGCGCGCATCCGCTCGGCGCCCACGCGGCTGTCGTGGGTCATTGCGTTGCCGAACACCCGGGGATGGTGGTGGCCCGCACCGCCCTCGGTGGTACCCGCGTCGTCGATCTGCCTGCCGGAGAACAGCTACCGCGAATCTGTTGAACACGGCGGTGACTCCGCCGACGAGTTGGAGAGATGGGACCGTGGGATGGCAACAGTCACCACGAGGCTGCGAGCTGCCTGGACCGGATTCGACGGCGGACAGCGTCGCAGCATCCTCGGCATGGCAGCAACGATCGTCACACTGCACCTCGTGGGATGGGGCACGCTGCTGTTGCTGATCGTGCCCGGCTCGTACCTGGTGGATGGCGCGGTATTCGGCGTCGGGCTCGGCGTCACCGCCTACACGTTGGGCATGAGACACGCCTTCGATGCCGACCATATCGCGGCGATCGACAACACCACCCGAAAGCTGGTGGCGGACAAGCAGAAACCGCTCGCGGTCGGCTTCTGGTTCGCCTTGGGCCACTCCACCGTCGTCTTCGTGCTCGTCGGTCTGCTGGCCCTCGGGGTTACCGCGCTGGCGCGGAACCTGGAAGACGAGAACTCGCGATTGCAGCGGTGGACCGGGGTGTTCGGCACATCGGTCTCGGGCACATTCCTGATCCTCATCGGACTGCTGAACCTGATCGCGCTGATCGGGATCTGGCAGGTCTTACGCGCTATGCGACGCGGCGGCTACAGCGAAGAGCAACTAGAGCGCGCGCTGGACTCGCGCGGCCTGCTCAACCGGATCCTGGCGCCGGTCATGCGCGCGGTGCGCAAGCCGTGGCAGATGTATCCGGTGGGACTGTTGTTCGGGCTCGGATTCGACACCGTCACCGAAGTGGGTTTGCTGGTGATCGCCGCAGGCGCGGCCGCCACCGGACTGCCCTGGTACGCGATTCTCGTTCTGCCCGTTCTGTTCTCGGCGGGCATGTCGCTGTTCGACACGCTGGACGGCTCGTTCATGAACTACGCCTACGGCTGGGCCTTCGCCGGACCGATCCGCAAGATCTACTACAACATCGTGGTCACCGGTCTCTCGGTCGCGGTGGCGCTGCTGATCGGTGTCCAGGAGCTCATCTCCATCCTCACCGAGAAACTCGATGTCACCAGCGGGGTGCTCGCCTGGATCGGCGGCCTCGACCTCGCCACGATGGGCTTCATCATCGTCGGCCTCTTCGCGCTCACCTGGGCCGGCGCCCTCGCGATCTGGCATTACGGCGACATCGAAAGCCGCTGGAGCGTAACGCTATCGGAGGAATCGACGTGATGGACGGTGTGGAGATGTTCGCGCGCTACGCGTACGCGCCCAACCACCTCGGCTACTGCGGGCCCGAGCACACCGCGGCCCTGCGTGAACGCGATGGCGAGCGTGTGCGGGTCCTGGCGCGGGGCTTCTCCGGCGCATGGCCCTACCTGCGGGTCATGTCGCGCATGACCGGCATCACCGACCCACTCGATGAGCGACTGGTCGCGTCCTATTGGCTGGGGGGAGGCATCGGCGCCGAGCTCGACGGCCCCGAATTCCTCGCTGAGTTGCTGCGACTCATCGCCCCGATCGCGGGTGTGTACTGGTCCCATCTGGGGTCCGACCTCGCTGCGGAGGCCGCCGCGAACCACAGCTTCCACGTCTTCGGTGTCTACCCGTGGACCAGGATGCTGGCCGCCCCCGGCGACCAGCCCTTGGAAATCCTCGACAACTGCCGAATCACCGCCGCGACGGTACTGGATCGCCACCGCAATGACCTCACCGTCGGGACCCACCGGTTGCGCTGGGACGGCGCACACTTGTCACTGTCGGAGACGATACGGCGAACCATCCCGGTGTGGACCGACGGCTACGCCGCGCTCCCGGATGCGGCGCCGGGGGACGATATCGCGCTGCACTGGGGACAGCCGTGCGGGCAGTTGACGGCCGAGCAAGTCGACGACCTCACTAACAGCACGCAACGGCAACTGCGCGTGACGAATCAGCGTTTGGCGGCTGTCCCCCACTGATGTTCGTAGCGTGGCCGCGAACGGGCGCGTATGCGAGCTCTCAGATCAGGCTCTTGTTTTTGCGGATGCGCCAACGCAGGTCTCGCATCAGCGCGTGAGTGGGGGCGAAGCGCAGGAAGCGGGGGATGAAGCGGTTGACGAAGCCGACGAACAGGAAGAGGTGTTCGAAGCGGCGTTGATCGGAGTCGGTCCATTCGACCTGGAGTTGTTGTTTGAAGTACGGAGCCAGGAAGCCGATCGTCAAGAACTTCAACAGGTTTCGGAATGGCAGCCGCAGATACCAGTGGATCATGCGCAGATTGAGCAGATCATCGAGGTAGGCGCGGACCTTGTCGTCGAGGACGGCGTGGCTGCTCGCCTCGTTCCAGTAGAGATCGAAGTCTTTGCGGGTGGCCGGCCACATATCCTTGGTGACCTGCACACCGGTGGCCAGGGTAGAAGCGGTCTGATAGAACTGCTCGGCCTGCTCATCGTTCATCTTGCCGTGCAACAGCTGATAGGTGTCTTCGAAGCCGATGAAAAGGCAAGCGGCGACCCACTTTTGGAGGTCACGGTTGAAGGCGTTGTATTTCACCGGGCTGTCGGGACTCGAGCGCACCTGACGGTGGGCGACGTTGATCGCCTCGCGGTAGGCATCGATCTCGTCCTGGGTGCCCAGGATCGCCACCGCCAGGTACTGCGTGGTGGTCCTGGCCCGCTTCCACGGATGCACCATTAGCGCGCCGGACTCGACTCGGCTCTCCGAGACGCCATAGCCGACACCGGGTCGGGCCATCTGCATCACCACATTGGCCGCGGCACCGGCGAAATTCCAGAAGTCCAGTGCGTCAGCGAGTTTCAACGGCCGCCTGGTTTGCGAGCGATGGATGGCCGGAATGTGGATTCGGGTTTCCTCGCTGGTCAGCGGCACCGGCGTCGGCAGCGGTTGAGCGGTGGCGGTCATCGGATTCCTTCCGTTGTCGGGTTCCGTAGACGTCGAGCGAGATGGGCGAGCCCCAGCCATGCCGACTACGCGGAACGATCACGGCCACGCTCTGATGAATAGAGCGTAACTTGCCGAGGCGGCGAGAACCGATCAATAGTGAAAATTACAAGTCAGAAGATACTTATGCTGGGCACACCATCATGCACCGATGAGATCAGCTATGAATAGTGGGTAACATCAGGAACTCGACATCGCCTAACCTCGATCGCGCATCGGGCAGCCACCATCACATGGAAGGCAGTCGATTCGCTCCTGCCTGGAGAATCCCCTGGCCGACATAGGAGCGCGGGTTATCGACATGCTCCGAATGTGGTCACGACGAGATCGTCCGATCCCCCACAGCATGAGAACCACACGAGCACAACCGATATCGACTATCGAAGGCCGCTCAGTGGAGCAGAAGGTCCTTATAGGCTTCGAGGATGCCGCGGATGGATGGCGTCACGAGCAGCTCTCCGTCCAGGGATGCCCATACGTAATCGGCGTGGGCGGACAGGACAATCGGGCTGGTGTCCGCCACTTCTACGGCGAAATGCAAGCGCCGCACCGGCTTTCCGGCCGGAGACAGGTAGTCGAAATCACCGACGTGGTGGCCGATGCCGGTGACGGTCAGGCCGGTCTCTTCGCGGACTCCGCGAATCAGTGCGGCGGAGACCGATTCGCCCGGTTCCACGGTGGCGCCCGGAAGCTTGCGGGTGAGCGGGAGCGGCCCTGTGCTGTGGGCCTCCAATAGCAGCACTTCCCCACCCCGGTCGATGATCGCGCCGACTCGTAGGCCGACACCATCACGTTCGCCGCGCGGAAGCGCCTCATCGAACATCGACACCGACATCGGCGGACTCACCAGCCTTCGGTCATGCGGACGCGCCGCATTCGGGTGAAAGCAATCATCCCAATATTAACGTGCAGGCCTGCCGCACGACAGCAGGCACCAGAGGTGCGTTCGCGCAATTGATTTCGCCCGGTTGCCCGCCGAGGAAGCGAACCGCCGCCGCCCCGGTTTTTAACTAGCGGGTTTCAAGTATTGAACGCATTGGTTTCGATGCCTAACCTGACGGTCATTCGGGGGATTCGCACTACCGCAGTTCGGAGCTTCAGCCGATGACGAGGTGCCCCGCTTCGCCTCGAACGCCGAGCAACTGGCGCGGACAGCCTGTGGGGCGGCGAAGACTGGCTGCCGCTTGTCGGTAGCTCGAGATTGTCTGCTTATGTATCGTCATGTCTGCACTTACCGTCGGGTGACGAACGTTTCGATACGAACGGCCGCGCAGCGGATAGTGCCGGGAGGTTCGCAAGTCGTTTGGGTCCACGAATTGTTGTCGCGCAACGGTAGCTCGGATGAACGACGGAGAGGGGCGTAGGTGGCAACAGCTGCGCAATTGCGAGCAGTGCTGGCGGTATTGCAGGCCGATGTGGAGCACACCGCTTCCGGCTGGTCGGCCGAGCTGCCCGTCGAACGCGCCGAACTAGCGGGTCGGCTACACGGATTGCTCAGTAGTGAGCTGCGGGACTTGGTGATCCAGGCACCACTCGGGCAGTGCACGGGCCCCTGGTCGATGGCCGCGACCGCGGAGCAAGACGCCGTAGGCGATGTATCGGCGCAGGCACAGTTCGACGCGCGGTGGCTGCGTCACAACATCGCCACACTCGCCTCCCGAAATGCCCCCACCCCCGTGCCCGCGCTACTGGCTGCCGCGGTTCAGGCCGTGGATGCCGCGACGACTTTGCTCGCGCTGGCCCGCGATCCCCGCGGCGAGGGCAGTCAGGCCGCGTGGCAGGCGGTAATCGATGATCTCGCGATCGCATTCCATCTGGTCAACGACGAACATGAGGCCGTCACGCAACCGATCCGCTGACGGCGGCATCTGAAAAGCACCGGTTCCGGGCGCATGATCGACCGACCGGAACCGGTGACGATGTCAGTCGTCTTCGGGGATGTCGGTATAACGCTGCAGGTACAGTTGCTCACCCAGCTTCTCGAGCAGGTCGAGTTCGGTCTCCAGGTAGTCGACGTGCGATTCCTCGTCCTCGAGAATGGACTCGAAGATGCGCGCGGAGGTGACATCACCGCGCGAGCGCATCAGCTCGATACCGCCGCGCAGCCGATCCACCGCCTCCATCTCGATCTTCAGATCGGCCCGCAACTGTTCGGGGACGGTCTGGCCGATGCGCAGCGGGTTGAGCTTCTGATAGTTGGGCAGTCCCTCCAGGAACAGGATGCGATCGGTGAGCACCTCCGCATGCTTCATCTCATCGATGGACTCGTGGCGTGTGTGCTTGGCAAGTTTGGTGAAACCCCAGTTCTCCTGCATCTTGGCGTGCAGGAAGTACTGATTGATGGCCGTTAGTTCGGCTGTCAGCTGCTCATTGAGCACCGAGATGATTTCCTTATCGCCTTCCATGAATGTGATCGTGTCACAGCTCACAATCGGTGAAACGGTAAGGACGGCCTATCGTGTCGGGCTACGCTGCGGGCGCCTCGACGGCGTGGGCAGGGGCCTCGCAGGCCCGGCCGACCAGCTCGGAAAGACGGCGGGTACAGCTGCCGCAGCCGGGCTTCCAGCCGCACGCCTTTTTGACCTGCGCGGTCGAGCTGGCGCCTGCGGCGACACAGCTGTGCACGTCCGATTCGGAGACGGCGTTGCAGATACAGACGTACACGGATGCCTCATTGTGCGAGCGGGACACTTCACGAGGTTAGCCTCATCTAACGAGGTAAGCCTCCCCTAATGTATAGCACCTCCATGCCGATCCCTGTCAATAGCCTCTCGCCACTATTCGAGGCCATCCATCGAGTGCACGTTGGCGGCGGCAGCGGGGTGACCGAAGGCAACGGCATACCGGCCGCACCTGGTGAGCACCGATCTCACCAAACTCCTCAGATCACACGAGGTGCCGACCCTCTGAGCGGAAATGAAACGGCCGGTCCTTGCCACATTGCGGCAGGAACCGGCCTTGGACGTCCGTGGATTACATGCCCATCATGGAACGCAGGAAGTTCACGGCCATCCAGAACATATCCATCATCATCAGGGTCTCACCTTCTTCGCCAATAGCCCTCGTAATCCGCCATACCCAGCGACATGACTGTTACGCAACGACTCCAGCGACCGGGCCGACCGCCGCGTGGGTTTCCCTACGCACCCGTCACGTATGGACCGGCACAGCCGACAGCCGGGTCCGAGCCATCTCGTACTCATCGACGAGGCGTTCGATGACGGCGGCGGCCGGGCGTACCGAGTCGACACTGCCGATCCCCTGGCCGGCGCCCCAGACATCACGCCAGGCCTTCGCATCCTTCGCGCTGCCACCGGCGAAATTCATTGCCGCGGAGTCGGATCCGGGCAGCGCATCGGGGTCGAGTCCGGCGGCGATGATGCTGCCGCGCAGGTAGTTGCCGTGCACACCGGTGAAGAGATTGCTGTAGACGATGTCCGAGGCGGTCGAATCGACGATCATCTGTTTGTAGTCGGGTGCCGCGTTCGCCTCGTCGGTGGCGATGAACATCGACCCGATATAGGCGAAGTCCGCGCCCGCGGCCTGTGCGGCCAATACCGAGTTACCGTGGGCGATCGATCCGGACAGCACCAGCGGTCCGTCGAACCAGCTCCGGATCTCATGGATCAAGGCGAACGGCGACTGGGTTCCCGCGTGGCCGCCCGCACCCGCCGCCACGGCGATGAGTCCATCGGCGCCCTTGTCGACGGCCTTGCGGGCGAAGACATTGTTGATCACGTCGTGCAGCACGATGCCGCCGTAGGCGTGGATGCGTTCGTTGACCTCCGGCCGCGCACCGAGCGAGGTGATCACGATGGGGACGCGGAATTCCTCGACCACCGCGAGATCGTGGTCGAGCCGGTCGTTGGTCTTGTGCACGATCAGGTTCACGGCGTACGGCGCGCTCGGCGTCTGCGGATGTTCGGCGTCGAATTCGGCCAGCGCCTCGGTGATCCGGGTGAGCCAGTGCCGCAGTTCGGATTCCGGGCGCGCATTGAGGGAGGGGAAAGACCCGACAATGCCCGAGGTCGACTGGGCGATGACCAATTCCGGATTCGACACGATGAACATCGGGGACGCGATAACGGGCAGACGCAGTCGGTCGCGCAGGACGGGCGGCACGCTCATGGAATCTCCTCGAACACGGCCGGTAGTTGGGAATGCACTGCTCGGGGTGGCCGCGACGGAAATCAGGATACTTTATTGCGCACGAGAACCACGCATGTCGTGCCGAATCCCCGGGTATGCACAGGTTCGGACGCAGCGGCCGCAGCCTGTGCGGCCGTGTAGCGCGGGGCAAGGCTCACAGCAGTGAATATCCGCCGTCGACCGTGATCGTGGTGCCCGTGATGTAGGCCGAGGATTCGGCGGCCAGGAACAGATAGATGCCGGGCAGGTCGGCGGGAGTTCCCCAACGCCCGAGGGCGGTGTGGCCGACGATATCGTTCTCCCGCTCGACATCGCGGTGCCAGTGCGCTCCCATCCCGGTGTCGAACCAGCCGAGCGCCACCGCATTGACGGTGATCGCACGTGGTCCGAGTTCCTGCGCCAAAGCCTGGACAAGCGCGTGGGCGCCACTCTTGGAGGCCGCGTATGCGGAAAGTCCGGCACGCGGCCGCTGACCGATGACCGAACCCGTGACGATGATCCGACCGCCCTCCCCCATCACCGCCGCTGCCGCACGCGCGCCGAGGAAGGTTCCGGTCAGGTTCACGTCGATGATGTCTCGCCAGACGGCGGGCTTGGTCTGCGTCACCGTCGAAACCTCCGGTGACACACCGGCATTGCAGATCCACACGTCGACGCCGCCGAAGCGCTCGACCATGCGTTCGGCGACGGTGTCGTTGAACTCGTCGTCACGCACATCACCCGCGCACACCAAAGGCTCACCCCGCAGGGAGTCGGCCACCGCGCGCAGCGCGTTTTCCGATCGCGCGACCAATCCCAGCTGCGCCCCCGCGGCATCGAAGGCGGTCGCGAGCACCCGCCCCAAGCCGCGTCCGGCGCCGGTAATGACTACGCGTCGACCCGATACGTCGGCATGCCCCATACCCATTGCATCTCACCGTCCATCCACCGATAAATTCTTCGACCGGTCGGTACACTCAACCGTGAACGTAGCACATAAACCGGAGGCATCGAATAGTGAGCAGCAATCCAACGCCCGCCAAGGTCGGGCTCGAGCCGCATCCCGCCGACGAGCGGCTGGCCATCCTGCGCATCGAGCGCCATCCGGTGAACGCGCTCGACCAGGAGATGTGGGATCTACTCGAAACCGTTGCGGCGGAACTGCACAGCAGCACGACCTATCGAGCGGTCGTCATCACCGGCGGCGAACACTTCGCGGCCGGCGCCGACGTGAAGGAGATGCTCGGCCTGTCCCCCGAGGCGTTCGGACAGCGAAACCGGGTACTGCAAAAGGCATTTCACGCCCTGGCCACGGCCCCGCAGATCACGATCGCGGCGATCAACGGCTACGCACTCGGCGGCGGCTGCGAGCTGGCACTGGCCGCCGACTTCCGCATCGGCGGTCGCGGCGCCATCCTCGGCTTGCCCGAGATCACGCTCGGGATAATGCCCGGCTCCGGTGGGACGCAACGTCTTTCGCGGATTGTCGGACTCGCCGAAGCGAAGGATCTGATCCTCACCGGACGCCTCGTGCGCGCGGAGGCAGCCTTGCACATCGGCCTCATCGATCAACTACTCGACGACGCCGATGTGTTCGACGCCGCCGTAGAGCGAGGCCTCTCCTACGCCCGCGGCCCGCTCGCACTCCGGTACGCGAAGCAGGCGATCGAGGACGGGTTCGACATGTCGATCGAGGACGGGCTGGCGTTGGAAGCCGACCTGATCACCCGATGCTTCGCCAGCGAGGACGGACAGCGCGGTCTGCGCAGCTTCGTCGAGGACGGCCCGCGAAAAGCAACCTTCCTGGGTCGCTGACTTTCATTGTATGTACTGACCGATTGGTCTAAAATACGATGACCGTGGCCACGGATCGACAATGGAGTACGACAGGAGTCGCGAATGAGTGAGTTGAGTTTCGAGGGCCGCGTCGCGGTGGTTACCGGCGCGGGTCGCGGCATCGGGCGAGCCCACGCCCGGCTCCTGGCCGAACGCGGAGCAAGTGTCGTCCTAAACGACCTCGGTGGATCGATCGAGGGCGACGGCGCCGACACCACACCGGCCCAGGCGGTCGTCGACGGCATCATCGCCGCAGGTGGTTCGGCCGTGGCCGACGGCAACGACGTCTCGACACCGGCCGGGGCCCAGGCGATCATCGACGCCGCGGTGGACCGGTTCGGCCGCATCGACATTCTGATCAACAATGCGGGCATCGTCAGGTACGCGGGCCTGCCCGATGTCGAACTGGACAATGTCGAGCGACACCTCGCCGTACATCTGCTCGGCTCGTTCAACACCATGAAGGCCGCCTGGCCGCATTTCCTGAACCAGAGCTATGGCCGGGTCGTACTGACCACGTCGAGCGGCGTCTTCGGCATGGACGTCAACCTGCCGTACGCGACAGCGAAGGCGGGCCTCATCGGGTTGGCGCGCAGTGCGAAACTCGCGGGCGAACCGCACGGGATCAAGGTGAATCTGCTTGCGCCCGCGGCCTATACCCGCATGGCCGGTGGCGACCCCGATACCGACGAGAATGCCGCGGCTGCCGCAGCGGCCATGCCGTCGGAGTCGGTGGCTCCGATGGCCGCCTTCCTGGCGCACGAAAGCTGCCCGGTCACCGGTGAGATCTACACCGCGGGAGCGGGCCGATTCGCGCGGCTGTTCCTGGCCTCCACCGAAGGCTATCTGGCCCAGGGCCCGGCCACGATCGAGGAAGTCGCCGCACACTGGGCGGCAATCAATGATGAGACCGGCTATTACGTGCCGACAGATCTGATGAATTGGTCCGCCACATTCCTGAAGCATCAGTTCGCTCAGATGACACAGAGCTAGGCAGCAGCCCGTCGCTTGCCGCACCCGATGGGAGAGGTACGGCGAGCGACGGGATTGCTAGTGATCGAGCCCCTTCGCGAGCAGCACACCGAGCACGGAACGCCCGTGCGCCAGTTCGGCTTCGGTCGCCGACTCGTCGACCCGCTCGACCAGGATTCCGTTCAAGAAGATCTCGCAATAGAAGCGAGCGAGCTCGTCTACTTTCAGATCCGCGCGCCGACCCACCCACTGGTATGTGTAGTTGTGCAGGTTCAGGTACGCGAGCGTGGTGAGCTCCAGATCCCGCACCCGCAACTTGCCTTGTCGATGCCCGTCGGCGAGCACATCGCGAATCTGCGATTCGAAACGCTGGCGCTTGGCCCGGAAGCGAGTGCGGTATTCACCCTGCAGTTGGTGGTGCTCATGCAGAAAGACCCACACATGATCTTGTCGATGCACGATCTGCCGAAGTAGCGATTCCGACAGCAATCGCAGGCGCGTCTGGAAGCCGATATCGAGCCGGACGATCGCCGACGCTTCGGTGAGCAGCGGATCCATTACGCGGTCGTGGATCTCGGCCAGCAACTCTTCCTTGGCACCGATGTAGTAGTACAGCGCACCGCGGGCCAGTCCGGCGGCAGCGCCGATATCGGCGACCCCGGTGCTCGCATAGCCGTTCTTCGAGAAGAGCTCGACAGCGACATCCACCACTTGCTCCCGCTTGCGGTGGTAGCGGGCGGTTTTCGCACGTTCGGTACGCGTTGTAGGCATCGCGACGCTCCCTTCCATCGAACAAAACAGTTCGGTGCAGGTCAGGCTTTACACCTCACCTGCACCGAACCGAACCCTGGATGCCGGCGGCCCGCGTCAGACGGTCGCGACGGGGGTCAGCGGGCTGCCCATCGTCCCGGGCAGGCGCAGTGGCGGCGCGGTCAGCAGGAAGCGGCTGCGCTGGTGTTCCCGCAGCCACGTCGCCAATTCCTCGGTGTACCAGAGCTCACCCAGCGGGATGCCGAGTTTGAACAGGCACAGGTTATGGATCGGCAGCAGTGTGTGCGGGGTCTCGCTATCCGGTGCCCAGCCCTCGACCGCGTAGTTGTCCGAGACGAGCGCCGAGATCTGCGATTCGGCGATCCACTCCAGCAGCGACTCATCCGTCGCGTCGAGGTAGGGATACATGGCCTGGATCTCCGGCCCCGGATTCTTCTCCCAGGCGAGAACCTGAGTGGCGAACCCGGTGTGCAGCAGGAGCATGTCACCCGGTTCCACCACGACATCGTCCTTCGCCATGATGTCTTTGAGCATTTTCAAATCGACCGGCTGCCAGTCGCTTCCGAGGTGCGACACATCGATCAGGACACCGCGACCCTGCATGCCGTGCGCGGCCATGTGCTCGCAGCCGAGATGCTTGGCGAAGGAGACGCTCCCGCTGCCGTCGCCCTTGGCGTCCTCCTGTGGACCGACGATATCGGTGCCGGGGCGAAAACCGTTGTAATACACCGGTTCCGCGACACCGTCGCCATCCGCGTCGAACAACGCGCCCTGATGCGCCAGCGAGTCCCACTGCGTGGAGTACTGCAGCCAGAGCGTCACGACGTCGTCGCTCCACAGATCGATGAAGCTGGGGGCGATCTTGTCGCGCGCGACGACGTTGTAGAAGGTGTCCTGGTTGTGCGCCAGATCCTCGGTGGGCCGCAGGATCGGCGGATACCGGCGCTGGTTCAGCGCGGTACCGCCCGGATAGTCCAGCGGCAGGCTCAGGCTGAAGGTGATGCCGTGTTCGACCTCGCGCACCCCTTGCAGAACCTTCTCCGGGGTGAGCAGGTTGACCCGCCCCAACTCATCGTCGTCGCCGAAATCGCCCCAGTTCGAGCCGGGCGGGCGCTGCTTCCACCGTTTCGTCACGGGTTGCTCCTATCTCTCTTACATCACGTAGGTGGTCTTGCGGTGCTGGAACCGCCATGCGCTGTCATCGCGACGCAGGGTGTCCTCGTAGCGGCCCGCGATCAGCACGGCCCAACCCGATTCGCCGCGCTGCAGGAAGACCAGGTCGCTGTTGGCGGTCGCCTCATCCTCGGACCAGGAGGTGATGACGGTGTTGGCCACCAGGTGCCGCTGCGGTTGGGTCGGCAGCAATCCGGCATAGACCTGACGGATGGCTTCATGGCCCTCGAAGGTGCCGACGCCCATGATCTCGCTGACGCCATCGGGGCTGAACAGCGCGACGATATCGTCGGTACGTCCGTCGTCGAGCGCATGCGCGTACGCGGCGATGGCGGTGTGGACCCCGTGCGCGACCTGCGCCTGGGTGGACTCACTCATTGATTCTCCAAAGATGTTCTGGTTCCGGCGGATTCGGCGTCGCTAGGTCAGGTACGTCGTCTTGCGGTGCTGGAACACCCAGGCTCCGTCACTGTGCCGCAGCGTGTCCTCGTATCGACCGACGACCTGCACCGCCCACCCCGTCTCGCCGCGCTGGAAGAAGGCCACATCGCTGACGGCCGTCGCCTCCTGCGCGCTCACCGCGGTGATCAAGGTGTTGGCCACGAGGTGACGCTGTGGTGCCGTCGGCGCCCAGCCTTCGAATGCCGCCCGCAATGCGTCGTGACCGCTGATCGGGTCCATGCCCGGAATCTCGAGCACCCCGTCAGGTGCGTACAGAGCCACGATTTCATCGGCCTGCCCCGCGTCCTGTGCCTGGGTGTGGGCGCCGATCGCCGCACGGACACCGGCCGCGATCCGGGCTTCGTTGGATTCGCTCATTTTCTCTCCATCGTTGAACGCAAATTGCCTGCTCGAGCGCTATTAAGCGGCCGCTTCCTCAACCTTGGACAAGATGAATGCCGAGTACTCGTTCGCGGTGAGTTCGGCGATCAGCCGCTGCAGGTTGGGCCGCCCGGTCGGATTCAGCAGCTGCTTGACCGCCTTGCCGGGAATGTTCGACCCGAAGAAATAGCTGCTCTCCAAGAACAGCGACCCGCTGCCGTTGACCGTTTCGGTCCACTCCGCCTCCGCGGCGGGGTCCGCCTCGATGACTTCGTAACCGTTGTCGCGCGCGTGCACCAGCGCACCGATGACGCAGTCCACTTGGTCACCGGCGTAGCGCGGATTGTTGCCGAGTGCGCCGTGCGGTCCGCCGGGGAAGAAGAAGTTCGGGAAACCCGCCGTCGCGATGCCCAGGTAGGTATTGGGCCCTTGCGCCCAATAGTCCTCGAGCGCAAGGCCATTGCGGCCGCGGACGCCGAGCCGATTGAGTGCACCGGTACCGAAGTCGTAGCCGGTCGCCCAGATGATGATGTCGAACTCGCGAAGGCCTTCGGCCGTCTCGATTCCGGTCTCGGTGATACGGATGATCGGGGTCTCTTTGAGCGCGACGAGCGAAACGTTCGGCTTGTTGTATGCCTCGAAGTAGCCGGTCACGAAGGGGGGACGCCGACCGGCGTAGATGTGGTCCTTCGGGATGAGTTTCTCGGCCGTCTCGGGATCGGTGACGATGCCGCGAATCTTGTCCGCGATGAATTCGCAGAATTCCTTGTTCACTTCGGGGTTGGTCGTGAAGTCGATGTAGTTTTCGGTCAACTTCGTGAAACCCGGGCTGTTCCACATCTTTTCGAAGAAGGCCTGTCGCTGTTCGGCCGTATCGTCGGCAGAAAAGCGGCTGGGCAAGTCATGCAGGAATCCGCTCGGCGAGGTGTTCAGGGACTCGCGGATGCGTTCGAAGTCGGCCTTGATCTCGGCCCGTTCCTGCGGGGTGAGCGGCGCGTTGTTCAGTGGCGTGCACCAGTCCGGAGTCCGCTGGTACACCGTCAACGCTGCGACCTGGTCGGCGATGGCCGGAACGATCTGCACGCCGCTGGATCCGGTGCCTATGATGGCGACGCGCTTGCCGGTGAAATCGACCGGGGTCGTCGGCCAGCGGCCGGTGTGATGCTGTTGGCCGCCGAAGCTCTCGCGTCCGGGCACCTCCGGGATGAACGGCACCGAGAGCACACCGGTCGCGGCGACGAGGAAGCGCGCGCGATGCTCGGTGCCGTCATCGGTGCGCACCGTCCAGATCCCGGCCGACTCGTCGAATTCCGCGGCGGTCACCCGGATGCCGAACCGGATGTGCCGGCGCAGATCGAATCGGTCGACCACGAAGTTGAAGTAGCGTTCGTTCTCCGGCTGGCCGGTGAACCGCTCCGACCACTCCCACTCTTCCCACAGTTCCTTGGAGAACAGGTAGCCGTAGGTGTAGCTTTCGGAGTCGAAACGCGCTTCGGGATAGCGGTTCCAGTACCAGGTCCCGCCGACGCCGTCGCCCGCCTCGAGCAGTTCGACTGTGAAGCCCTCCTCGCGGGCCCGGTACAGCTGATAGATGCCCGTCACGCCCGCGCCGATCACCAGGACGTCGACCGCGTCAGCTGTCGCACCAGCGGCGTTCGCCGATCCACTCATACGTTCTCCAATTCTCGAATGGGTCGCCTGCTGTACGACGCCAAAGATGTTTCGACCGGTCGGTCTATGACGTTGGTCACGAGACTAGAGCCGAATCCGGTCGGAATCAACAGCCCCTCCAGCATTGATTGTACCGACCGATTGTTCTAAGATTGCCGACTACCAGTAGCACCACGGAATGCGATGGGAGTCGCTGATGACAACCAAGGACACCGACTTGCGCACCGAAGGTCTCGCGGTGATGCGCGCGGCCCTCCCCGGCGTCTTTCCCGAGGGCGATATCGACCTGCGTGACGGCCAGATCGGCGAGGACCTCGTCGAGATCGGTCTGGTCAGCGTCTGGGCCCAGCTGTGGGGCCGGGAGGGGCTCACGCCACGCGATCGCAGCCTGGTCACCCTCGGCATCCTGATCGCACTCGGAGCCGAGAACGAGTTCGGCCACCACGTCCGAATCGGCTTGACCAACGGACTTACCAAGGACGAGATCGCCGAGGTCATCTACCACTCCAGCGGCTATGCCGGATTCCCGCGCGCGACCGCGGCACGTACCGCCGCCAGGGCCGCGCTGGGTGAATAGCCCAGCCCGGCAACCGATTTCGACGCAAAGGAACGAAAATGTCACTTGCAGGCAAGATCGCCGTCGTCACCGGCGGCGGTAGCGGGATCGGCAAGTCCATCGCGACCGTACTCGCGGCCAAAGGCGCCGCGGTCGCGATCTGGGATCTGAACCTCGAAAACGCCGAGAAGACCGCCGCCGCGATCCGCGAGGCGGGCGGTACAGCCATCGCGGTGGCGGGCGACGCGGCGAATGCCGACGCCATCGCCGAGTCGGCAGCCCGCACCCACGCCGAGCTCGGACCCGTCACCGTGCTGGTCAACAATGCCGGAATCACCACATACGAGCCCTTCACGAGCTTGGCCGAGGAATCCTGGGATCGGATGATCGGGATCAATCTCAAGGGTCCCTTCCTGGTCACGCAGGCACTGATCCCCGACATGCTCACGGCCGGGTGGGGCCGGATCATCAATATCTCCTCATCGTCCGCGCAGACCGGAGCCCCGGGCATGGCCCACTACGCGGCATCCAAGGGTGGCGTGATCGGCTTGACGAAGGCGTTGGCGGTCGAGTTCATCGAACAGGGAATCACGGTCAACCACGTTCCGCCCGGATTCATCGATACCCCGCTGACCCGCCAGACCATCGATGTGGAAGCGGCGGCGGCGCATATGCCGATGAAGCGGGCCGGGCAGCCGGAGGACATCGGCCACGCGGTCGCCTACCTGGCCTCCGACGAAGCCGGTTATGTCACGGGACAGACGCTCAGCGTGAACGGCGGACGCTACCTGTTCTGACAGCTCGATCCGCCGATGAAGCCGGGTTCGCGGCTGGGTGGATTCGACTCTGGGTGGGAGTGCTCGACATTCCCACTCCCCGGCAACGGCGCCGTGGTAGCCCCCCAAGGATCTGGAGGCGAATCCGGCCGACGCGGGTGCACTGACAACGCGACGTGCCCGGAGCGGTCCGCGCTCCGGGCACGCGAGCGCGGGTCAAACGCCCTCGGGAACCTCCGCGAGCTGGCGAGCTGCCCCTTGCCCATATTGACGGCCATCATCAGCCCCTTGACGGTGACCGCCGTCTCCGAAGTTTCCTCCTTGACCGAAACCCCGCCGGTGGCGACGTGGAAGAACACCGGCATTCCGTTGGCCTGCGCGGCCGCCCAGATCGGGTCGTAATGCCGCGACCAGTACGGCGCCGGCGGAAGCTCCGGCAGCAGGATGGCCCCGAGCCCGGCGCGGGCACAGCGTTCGATCTCGGCGACCGCGTCCGGAACATCGGTGACAGGGATGGCGGCGGTCGGGCGCATCCGGTCCTTGTATCGGAGATACTTGTACCGGTCGATCCAGGCTTTAAAATGAGGATACTGTTCGCTACCAGGCGACGGGCAGTTCGTAGATGCCGTAGGCAAGCGAATCACCCTTGAACCTCAGCTGGTCGAAGTCGACTCCCAGCCGCAGCGTCGGGATGCGGCGGTAGAGGGTGCCGAATACGACCTCGAGCTCGATGCGTGCGAGCTGCTGGCCGATGCACTGGTGCGGACCCCAGCCGAACGCATGATGATGGCGCGCCTCGCGCTGGAGATCGAGCTTCTCGGGCTCAGGGAAGGCCACCGGGTCGAAGTTGGCCGCGGGCAACGAGCTGATGATGCCCTCCCCCGCTCGGATCGTGTGACCTTCGACCTCGATGTCCTCGGTGGCGATGCGCCGCTGCAACAGATGCGGGATGGTCAGGTAGCGCAGCAGTTCCTCGACCGCGCCCGCGATGACCTTCCGATCCTCGGTTTCGCGCAGCAGCGCCAGCTGGTCCGGATTCTGCAGCAGTAGCGCGGTCGCGAGCGTGATCATATTCGCGCTGGTCTCGTGACCCGCGATGAGCATGATCATGCTCATGATGGTGGCGCCTGGCATATCCAGCTCGCCCGCCTTGACCCGCGCCGCGAGGTCCGAGACCACGTCCTCTTCGGGGTTTTCCATCTTGGCCACGATCAGCTTGCCCAGGTAGGCGCCGAGCGCCGCATTCGAGGCGTTGTTCTCTTCCGGGGTCACCTCCCGACCATTGGTGATCTTGGCGTGTTCCTCGAAGAAGTCGTGATCCTCGTACGGGACGCCGAGGAGCTCGCAGATCATCAGCGACGGCAGCGGCAGCGAGAGCGCCTCCACCAGATCGGCCGGATTGGGCCCCGCCAACATCTTGTCGATGAGTTCGTCGGTGACCCGCTGGATCGCCGGGCGAACCTTCTCCATCCGCCCGCGCGTGAACGAGTTCGTCAGCATCCGGCGCAACCGCGCGTGCTCGGCGCCGTCGGTGTCGAACAGCGTCTTCGGCCGGTCGTGGATCGTCTCGGCGATGGCCGGGGTCATATATGGGAATCCGGGCAGATGGTCGTTGGCGCTGACCCGCGGGTCGGCCATGACCTGTCGCTGCGCGGCGTGCGAGGCGATCAGCCACGGGGTCCGGCCGTCCCAGGTACGCACCCGCGAGAGCGGCAGACCCGCGGTGTGCAATTCACGCAATTCCGGCGGAGGCAGGAAGGGGCACTTGGCATCTCGCGGCGTCGGGTATTCGGGGATATCCACGGTCTCGGTCATGATCGGCTCTCCTTGGGTCGACATTTCATTCCTCGATCGAGATCGCCATCGCGGGACAGATAGCCGCCGCCTGACGGACGTCCTCGGCCTGTTGGGCCGATGGATGTTCGTTCAGCAGCACC
The DNA here is from genome assembly GCF_044458825.1 of Nocardia sp. NPDC050412. Lineage (NCBI taxonomy): Bacteria > Bacillati > Actinomycetota > Actinomycetes > Mycobacteriales > Nocardiaceae > Nocardia > Nocardia sp. NPDC050412. The sequence goes on along the minus strand of NZ_JBITIJ010000009.1, from coordinate 352,722 downwards.
ACGATGCCGTCCTCGTCGCGCTGGTCGAAGACCTCGGCAGCGGCGGCAACGCATTGTCCGGCCGCGACGCACTTGTCTTCGTCGATGACAACCTTCATGGGGTCTCTCCTGGTCTTTCGGTGAATTGAGCTGGGGCTGAAGGCAATCAGGGCCGAGCGCTGGCAGCGGCCGGACTGGCGAGCGCATCGACGATTTCCTGTCGGCGCAGGCGAGTCTGTTTGGGCATATTCCAGCCGAGGACACCGGTGACCACACCCGAGTCGCGGTACCGCGCGACGAACCTTCCGCCCGCCTGGTCACCGTCGACGAGGTCGACCTCGGCGCCGATGGGAAGCCTGCCGTGCACCTGGATCTTCACGTCGAATTGATCGGTCCAGAAGTAGGGCACCGGCACGTATGGCTGGTCCTCCCCCATGATCACACCTGCGACGGCCGCGGCCTGCTCGGTGGCATTAGTCCGGTTCTCCAGGCGGATCAACTCGCCGAATTGCTCGTGATGCCACCGCGCCAGATCGCCGACGGCGTAAATTCCCTCGGCGGCGCGGCAGCGAGAATCGCAGACCACACCGTTATCGAGCTGCAGTCCACTGTCTTTCAGCCAGTCGGTCGCCGGGGCCGCGCCGATCGCGACCACCACCACATCGGCGGCCAGCAACTCGCCGGTGTCGAGCCGCACGCCGGTAACCCGACCGTCCGCGCCGTCCAAGCCGACGACGCCGGTGCCGAGTCGCAGTCGCACACCGCGATCGGTGTGCAAGTCCGCCAACAGTTTCGACACCATCGGGCCGACCTGCAAAGCCATGGGGGCTGGCTGCGGACCGGTCATCGTCACGTCCAGCCCGAGTGTGCGTGCGGTGGCGGCGATTTCGGCACCGAGGACACCCTCGCCGACGACGACCAACCGCGAGCTGATCAGGAGATCCGCCCGTAGCGCCAATGCGTCGTCGAGGGTGCGCAATACGTGCACGCCGGTCAGGTCGTCCTGACCGGGCAATGTCCGCGCCCGCACACCTGTGGCGAGGACCACCGCCTCCGCCCGCAATTCGTGCCCGGCAGCAGTGCGCACGGTTCGGGTCTTCGGATCCAATCCCGTCGCCTCGGCGCCGAGTACGAATTCGGCATCCAACGCCGCCAGCATCTCCTGCTTGCGCAGCGCGGCCCGATCCGGTGCCCACGCACCGGAGAGCACCTGCTTGGACAGCGGCGGCCGATCGTAGGGCGCATGCGACTCATCGCCGAGCACCGTTATCGGACCTTGAAACCCCTTGCGCCGCAGCGATTCCACCGTCGACAGTCCGGCCGCCGAAGCACCGACCACCAGCACTCGATCCGGCGCGGTCACGCGACTGCCTCGTGAACAAACCTCATCTGCGACTCCCGTTCGATTGCCTCGTGCCGGGCAACAATCGAATGTTAGACCTATCGGTCGGTACAATCAAGGAAAGTCGTCGGCCCCGCAGCAGAGATCAAGCTCGGCCATGAGCGGCCGAGCCCGACAAAGAGTAAACCTATTTCCCGGCCGCGACCTGCACCGCGGCATAAGCACCGCCATCGACGAGCAGGTCGATGCCATTGAGGAAACTCGCCTGATCGGACAGCGCGAATGCGACTACGGCGGCCACTTCACCCGCTTTGCCCATCCGCCGCAGCGGGGAGCCCTCGACGAGTTTGCCCATGATCGGATGTTCTTCGGCTTCCTGTTTGCCCTGCGGCGTCGCGATGATGCCAGGCGATACCGAACAGATGCGCGCACCGGCCGGACCGAGGCGCAGCGCCTCCCGCTGGACGAACCGGTGCACGCCGCGCTTCGCCCAGCTGTACGCGATGCCCGAATTCTCGATGGATACGCCGAGCGTCTCACGCATGCGCTCCAGGAACTTATCGTCGAGCGGATCATCCAGGATCGCCAAAGCGGTGGGATCGGGCACGCTGGGATCGAGCAGCGGCGACATGGACGCGAAGCACACCAGCGCCGTGCCCGTCGAGGCGAGCGGCCTCAGCGCCTCGGCCAGTCGAGCCGTGCCGATCAGGTCGACCTCGAAGATCCGGCGCCAATCCCCCATACTCGGCGAGATGCCCGCCGCGTGCGCGACCGCACGCAGTGTGCCGAGTTCGCTTGTGCGCGCTGCGAGTCGGGCCAACCCGTCGACGTCGGTGATGTCGAGAACGAATGGTTCAGTGCTCGCGCGCCCGGCCTGGTCCAGTTCCTCGGCCGCCGTGGTCACCGTCGCCTCGTCCCGGTCGACGAGCAGCAATACATCCACCGTGTCGACCATGCGCTGCGCACACGAATTGCCCATGCCTCGGCCCGCGCCGGTCGCGATACCTACTGTCGTCATCCGATCCTCCTGTTGCGGCCGCGGGCCCGGCCCGGCAGTCCTCGAGCTGCGGAGCGCGCCGCACAGGTAATCAGCTTGAGCGAAAACCGGCGCCATTGGCGAGAAACCCGGAGAATGACGTTCTCCACTCCGAGGTGGACGTTACCTCGACGATGCCGGCGATGACGTGCCGGGGCTAGGGAGCGCGGTCCCGAATGGATGGTGTACCTGGCTACACCATGGCCGACTCATCGGGCCGCCACCCCGTGGCGGTACTCAACCGGGGTGCAGCCCGCGAAGCTACGGTGGGCGCGACTGAAGGCGCTGGCGCTGCCGAAGCCGACCGACATGGCGACCTCCAGGATGTTTCACTCCCGGCTGCGCAAGTGCGACCATGGCCCGAATCAGCCTGGCCTGCACCAGGAAATCCCGCCAGGTCATATCGGCGGGCGCAACGGCCCCATCCTGATGAGACCAATGTCGGGATGAGCCCGTCGCTACCTCAACCTCGGTCAAATCCGAGCTCGCGCAAAGCTTCTGGTTTTCAGCCCGGCGTGTCGTGCGGAGAGTCGCTGTGCGACAGCGTCCGAGGGTGTGCGAGAGCCGCGTGAACTCAGGCGGTCCCGTCGCGCAATACGCGCTTGAGCACCTTCCCGGAAGGAGTTCTCGGCAAAGAGTCGATGCATTCGATCTCCGCGGGCACTTTATATTTCGCCAAGCGGGTGCGACAGAAATCCTTCAGCGCCTCGGCGTCGAAGTGGCTGCCGGCGCGCAGCACCACGAATGCCTTCGGCACCTCGCCCCAGCGCGGATGGGGCATGCCGACGACCGCCGCCTCGACCACATCCGGATACTCGTACAGCACCCGTTCGACCTCCGGGGTGGCGATATTCTCCCCGCCCGAGACGATCATGTCCTTCTTGCGGTCCTCGATGTAGAGGTAGCCGTCTTCGTCGAGGCGGCCGATATCGCCGGTGTGAAACCATCCGTTGCGCAGGGCCGAGCGGGTGGCCGCCTCGTCACGCCAATAGCCGGACGTCACCTTGGGCCCGCGGATGACGATCTCGCCGAGTTGTCCGGCCGGAACAGGGGTATCGCGCTCGTCGACAATGGCGACCTCGACATCGGCCACCGGCCGCCCGACCGAGCCGACCTTCGATCGCATGTGCTCGACATCGTTGACGGTATCGCCGGAGACGGTTTCGGTGAGACCGTAGGCGTCGGCGAACCAGACATCCGCGAACGCATCGGCGATCCGGTCGAGCAGCGGGATGGGCATCTTCTCGCCACCACCGGTGATGAAGCGGATCGATGAGGTGTCTCGCTCGGCGATATCGGGCAGTTGCAGCAGTGCGTTCATCATCGACGGCGCCAGCCAGACATTGGTCGGGCGAAGCTGTTCGATCGCGTCCACTACCGCGGCGGCGTCGAAACGGCGAATCAGGCTCAATCGCCCACCAGCGTGGAAGGTGGCCAGGCCCGGCAGATCCATTCCGCCGACGTGGTAGAGCGGGCCGCAGACCAGGGTGTTGTCCGCGGCGGTCAGCGAGAACTCGAGGATGTGCGCAAGATTCTTCCAGGTCAGGTTCTGGTGGGAGATCATCACACCCTTCGGGCGCGAGGTCGTTCCCGAGGTGTACATAAGTCGTTGCAGCGCATCGGGTTCCACATCGACCACGTCCGTCGTCCGGCCGATATTCGGCGCGACCAGCGCGTCGTATTCCAGCCACGACGGATCAGGTGCCGCATCGAGCGTCACGCGGTGTCGCAGCTGCGGCAAGGACGGGGCCAATGCGTCGATGCCCGTGGTGAACTCGGACTCCGTGACGATGGCACCGGCATTCGAATGCTCGAGAATGTACTGCCATTCCGCCGGAGACAACCGATAGTTGAGCGGCATGATCGCGGCGCCGATGTGATTGGCCGCGAGCATGGTTTCCACGAATTCGATCCGGTTGTACAGCAGCACGGCGACGATGTCGCCCGGTGCGACTCCCAGCTCACGCAGCGTGAGGGCCAGCGCATGCACGCGGGTGCGCAGTTCGGCGTAGGTCAACGCCCGATCGCCTTCGGACAGTGCGATTTCGGCTGCGTATTGTTGCGCGTTCCGGTCGAATACGGCGGCGAAGTTGAACATTCACGGGCCTTCGCTGTGAAGAGGAAGCTGAAAGTTTTCTGTACCGATCAGACTAATCAACCGTGGCGCGGCAGACAACCATTCGCGACGGTTGCGCCACATCACGGCAATGAGTAGCCGCCGTCGACGACCAGGGAATGCCCGGTGACCCAACGCGATTCATCGCTGGCGAGATAGACGACCGCGCCGGTGATGTCGGCGGGCGCACCGAATCCGAGCGGATGCTTCGCCTCGATCGCATTCATCGCTTCGGCGGGCAGGCCGTCGTGCACAGCCGTCGGAAAGGTGCCGGGACATACGGCGTTGACCCGAATCCCCTCCTTGGCGTATTCGAGTGCGGCGACGCGGGTCAGGTGGATCACCCCAGCCTTCGAGGCGCAATATGGCGCGGCATAAGCCCAAGCGGTCAGCCCACTGACGGAGGCGATATTGACGATGGAGACATTCGACTTCTTGCGCAGCGCGCGGGCTACGGCACGGATGCCATGGAAAGTGCCGGTCAGGTTGACAGACATGGTGCGCTGCCAGTCCTCGGTGGACAGGTGGTGGATGCGGGCGTTCGGCGACACGATGCCCGCGGTGTTCACCAGCACATCGACGGTGCCGCTGCGCTCGACCGCGGACCGGATGAGTGCGTCGAATTCGTCACCATCGGCGACGTCCAGCCGCTCCGCTGCCACGGTAATTCCCTTGGCGCGCAATGTATCCGCTAGCGAAGCCATGCCATCGACATCGACATCGGCGAGGACGAGATCGCGAACCCCCTCCTCGGCGCAGCGCAGCGCGACCGCCGAGCCGAGCGCGCCACCTGCGCCGGTCACCACCGCGGTCTTGCCTTCGAGCCTCGAACCCATGCCGGCCTCCCATGTCGGGACTGTCAATTAATTAGAACACTCGGTATACAAAACCAAAACCGCAATTCTGTCAAGGTCTCGCGGGCCGACCGCCGGAAACGCCGAACGCCGCGTCGGACAACACACGGTTGTCGAACGCGGCGTTCGGATCGACCAGATGCTAGGCGCTACTCGCCACCGTCTGCGCCTCGACCTGCGCCTCCAGCGCCTCGAGATCACATTCGCCGTCAGCGAAGCCATTGAAGAGGGTGTGGCAGTAGGACTTCGACAGGAATTTCGCATCCCACCGCTTATCCGGATCGAGCCACTGATAGGTGCGGTTGTGCATATTGAGAAACTGCAACATGGCCAGGGTCGGATCGGCCTTGCTCAGCGATCCGTCGTCCATCGCGTCGACCAGTAGCGACCGCACGACATTCTCGACTTCCTTGCGCTTCTCGAGCATGCGGGACAGATTCTCGCCGGTCAGTTGGCGATAGTCGTGTTCGTACACCCAGATATGGTCCAGGCGCCCGAATATGACATTCAGCAATTCCTCGGACAACAACCGAAGTTTGACCAGCGGCGCAGCATCCAACTCCTGGATGCGCGCGGCGACGACCAACAACGGGTCGAGCACCCTGCCCTGGATTTCGACGAGCAGATTTTCCTTGGAGCCGATGTAGTAGTACAGCGCACCCTTGGCAAGGCCGACCGTGTCACCGATCTCGATGATCCCGGTCGCGGCATAACCCTTTTTCGCGAATAGCGCCGCGGCCGTATCGATGATTTCCTGTCGCTTGACCTCGTAGGCAGGTCCGTGTCCTGGTGGTCGAGCCATTTCATCCCTCCCTCGGTCGCGTGCGAACCGAGTATACGCAGAGTGAACGGTCGGTAGAAACTACCGTCTCGGCGTCGGTCACGGGTGGGCGTCCAAGGATTCGCGAATCGCGGCCTCGATGCGCGCCTCGTCGGGCAGCCAGATCTGCTCCAGCGTCGGGCTGTATGGCGCGGGTGTCGGACCGGCCGTCACTCGGATCACCGGCGCGTCCAGGTACCAGAATCCCTCGCGGACGGCGCGGGCGGCCAGTTCGGCGCCGACGCCGAATTCACCGACGGCCTGATGGACGACCACCAGACGATTCGTCTTGCGCAGCGAGGTCAGGACGGTATCGAAGTCCAGCGGACTGATGGTCCGCAGATCGATGACCTCGACCTCGATGCCCTCGGCGGACAGGCGATCGGCCACGGCGAGGCAGTCGTACATCATCTTCGAATACGAGACCACGGTCGCGTCGACGCCGGGTCGTCGCACGATCGCCTTGCCGAGGGGCACAATGTGATCCGCCGACGGCTCGGGCCCCTTCTTGCCGTACAGCAGGCGGTTCTCGATGAAGATCACCGGATTGGGATCCTGGATCGCGGCGCGCAACAAGCCGTAGGTATCGGCCGGAGTCGACGGCATCACCACCGTCAGCCCGGGGATGTGCGCGAGCAGACCCTCCAGACTCTGAGAATGCTGGCTGCCGGAGGATTTGCCCGCACCGAACTGGGTGCGCACCACCAGTGGCATGGTCACCGCGCCGCCGGTCATGAAGCGCAATTTGGCCGCCTGGTTCATCAATTGATCCAGGCAGACGCCGATGAAGTCGAAGTACATCAGTTCGACGACCGGGCGGTAGCCCGCCATCGCCGCACCCACCGCGGTCCCCATGATCGCGCTTTCGGAAATCGGGGTGTCACGGACGCGGCCCGGGTATTTCTCGGCCAGACCGCGCGTCAATCCGTAGACATTGCCGCCCTTTCCGACATCGATGCCCGCCAGGAAGACGGTCGGATCGTCCGCGAGCTCACGATTCAACGCATTGGTGATCGCATGCATGATTTTCAGCGATCCGTCGGTCGGTGTCGCCGGTTCCGGTATGTCGGCACGTGGTGTGGTGACGAAATCGCCGGCCGTCTCGGCGGCGGGGTACGGTGCGGCGGTGGCCTGCTCGATCGCGTGCTCGATCACTGCGTCGACCTCACGCTCGACGACGGTCAGTTGCTCGGCCAGCCCGCGCCCGCGCATGGTGTCGCCGAGCAGTACCAGCGGATCGCGCTTCTTCCATTCGGCGAGTTCTTCGGCGTCCCGGTAGCTTTCGGGATCGCCCTCGTAGTGCCCGTGCCAGCGGTAGGTGGTGGCCTCGACGATCATCGGGCCCACACCGGCGCGCAGCTGAGTAACGAGCTCGCGCTGTAGCGCCGCGACCTGCACGACATCATTGCCGTCCACCCCGTGGTATTCGACGCCGTAGCCCGCCGCGCGCTCGCGCAGGGTCGCCCGGTGCTGGTCGGCCGCCGCGGAGAATTCGGAGTAGCCGTTGTTCTCGCAGAAGAAGATGACAGGCAGGTCCCACACCGCGGCCAAATTGACCGATTCATGAAACACCCCCTGGGCGATGGCGCCGTCGCCGAAGAAGGCGACGACCACGCCGCCGCCCCGGCGCAGCTGGGCGGCGGTGCCGGCGCCGACCGCGATCGGCAGGCCCGCACCTACAATGCCGTTCGCGCCGAAGATCCCCTTGCGTGGATCCGCGATGTGCATGGAACCGCCGCGCCCCTTGCAGGTTCCGCTCTCCTTGCCCATGAGCTCGGCGAACATGCCGTCGACATCGAGGCCCTTGGCGATGCAGTGGCCGTGGCCACGATGGGTCGAGGTCACCACATCCCGGTCGTCCAGTGGCCAGCAGGCGCCGACCGCGGATGCCTCCTGACCGATGGACAGATGCAGGAATCCCGGTATCCGGCTGTCGCGGTAGAGCCGGGCGGCGTGCTCTTCGAACCGCCGAATCGTCAGCATTCTGCGGTACATCTCGGTCAGCGTCGCCGCATTCCCCAAGTCCGTTGTCCGCGAATTGGATTCAGTCATTGTCATGGATTTCTCACCGATCGGTCGACGGCCTCGCACTCGGTGCGACTGTTGACGTGCGGCACCGATGGTAAATATTATACCGAGTGTTCGAAAAAACAAGAGTCGCTGTTGGCGACCAGACGACAGGACGGACTCGCTATGGATCTAGACCTGCCAGCCGAGGCGATCGAGCTACAGAAGCTGTGCCGTGACTTCGCCGAACGGGAGATCGAGCCGCATGCCGAGTCCTGGTCGGAGCAGGAACGATTCCCGTCCCAGGTCTTCTTGAAAATGGGCGAGTTGGACCTGACCGGATTGCTCGTCGCCCCCGAGTACGGCGGCACCGATGTCGGGTTCGTCTCCTATGTGGCCGCCATGGAAATGATCGGCGCGGCGGATCAGTCGCTGGCCGCCTGCTGGAACGCCCACTCCACCATCGCCTCGCTGCCCCTGGCCACCTTCGGCACCCAGGAACAGAAGGCGAAATGGCTGACGCCGCTCGCGCAGGGCACCCATATCGGCGCCTTCGGACTGACGGAACCGACCGCGGGCTCGGATGCGGCCGGTATCCGGACCACCGCTCGGCGTGACGGTGACGGATGGCTCATCAACGGCACCAAAATGTTCATCACCAATGCGGGCACCGAGATCAGTCTCGGCGTCACGATTCTCGCGGTGACCGGCACCGATAATGACGGAACCAGAAGGTACGGAACGTTTTTCGTGCCGACCGGCACACCGGGCTATACCGTCGGCCATCCGATGAAGAAGCTCGGCTGGCATGCGATGGATTCGCGGGAGCTGATCTTCGACGATTGCTGGATCCCGGGCGAGAACCTGATCGGCGACGAGGGCAACGGATTACGGCAGTTCCTCGATGTGCTCGACGGCGGCCGCATCAGCGTCGCGGCACTGGCGCTGTCCCTGGCCCAAGAGGCGCTCGATCTCGCTGCCACCCATGCGTCCCAACGCGAACAGTTCGGCAAGCCGCTCTCGGCGTTCCAGGCGGTACAGCACAAGCTCGCCGATATGGCCACCGAGGTCGAAGCGGCACGCGCCCTCGTCTATCGCGCCGCATGGCTCGCCGACGAGGGCAGGCCGTTCGGCCAAGCGGCGGCCATGGCCAAGTTGTACGCCTCCGAGGTGGCCAATCGAGCGGCCAGCGCCAGCGTCCAGATCCACGGCGGCTATGGCTATATGCGCGAGTCGAAGATCTCGCGCTTCTACGCCGATGCCAAGATTCTCGAAATCGGCGAGGGCACCAACGAGATTCAGCGCAATGTGATCGCGCGGTATGTGGCGCGCTCGGCCCGAGCCTGAATGGGGTGGGTGGGCAGCCGACCACTGCCCACCCACCTGGTCAGAAAGTCGGCAGCTGGGGGCGCTTCTTGACGTAACCACCGGCGTCGACACGCATCTGCATGCCGGTCACCCACCGGGATTCCTCGGAAATCAGAAAGAGCACGGCGTCGGCGATGTCCTCGGGTTCGACATAGGGGTTGCCCATGCCGGTGGTCGCGGGAAAGGAGACCAAGGCATCCTCGCGCGTCGGATTCTCCAGATCGGGCCGGAACGAGCGGTACATGAGCTCGTTCTTGAGCATGTCGGTATTGACGTTCGTCGGGTGCACCGCATTGGCCCTGATCTGCCGGGATGCGAGTACGGTCGCGAGATCGTGGATGAAGGCGGCGACGGTGCGCTTGGCAAAGGAGTAACCGAGACCGCCGGGACCGTTGGCGGGGTTGTCGACGCTCGCCGGAATCAGCGCGGCCAGCGATCCGGTCGCCACGATCGAGGCCCCCGCCTTCAAATGCGGCAGGGCGGCCTCGACGGCGTGGACGACGCCGTTGAAATCGACGGTGATGGCATCGATGAAGGCCAGTGCACTGTCCTGCGGACCCAACGGGGCGATACCGGCTTGTGCGACAACGCCATCGAGCCTGCCGAACTCGGCAACCCCTTCGGCCACGGCGGCCTTCAATGCGGCCGGGTCGCGCACATCGGCCTTACGGGCGACGATGCGCCGCCCGAGCTTGTCGACCAGGCGGGCGGTTTCGTCGAGGTCGTCCTGACTCGCCAGCGCATAACCGTTGGTGGGGATGTTCTCGCACAGATCGACGGCGATGATGTCGGCGCCCTCCTCCGCGAGCCGCAGCGCGTGTGCGCGCCCCTGACCGCGGGCGGCTCCGGTAATGAAGACGACTTTGTCCTGTACTCGACCCATCGTGGGTTTCCTTCCATCGACTCTGGCGGCACGGCGGGACACTCGAATGCGGGCGCGGATCCACTCCGGCGCTGCCGTGGACACGGCGCGGCCGCGCGATCCCGGCGAGCTGGTGCCATGAGCATAGTTAGTTGGACTGTAAATGGGTAGACTGAATATTGCTTGATTAGTTGACGAAGGCACAGTTTCCGCTGAGTGAGAAGTAATCAGGTGTACACAATAAGCGGAGTGATATAGAGTTTGTGTGCCAGCACACAGCTGGCTTCGGCTCTGCGCTGCGTATGTCGAGGGCGGAGCAAGCCCCATTTGCGGGACTGCTCCGGCGCGCCGCGATCTGGACGAGGGAGCACAAGATGCCATTGCAGCCATGGATGAAGCTGCTGTCGACCGATGACCACCTGATCGAGCCCCCACGGCTGTGGGTGGACCGGTTGCCCGCGAAGTACCGGGAGGCCGGTCCGCGAATCGTGGAGCAGGATCGGGAGGGCTACGCCGCACCCGCGGAGGTGTGGACCTACGAGGGCCGCGTGTACCCCTACATCGGACTGAATGCCGTCGCGGGTAAGAATCCCGAGGAGTTCGGCACCGAACCGACCCGCTACGACGAGATGATCCCGGGCTGCTATGACCCGAAGGCCAGACTGCGCGATATGGACCTCGACGGCGTCTGGGGCGCGCTGTGCTTTCCCTCCTTCCCGCGCTTCGCGGGCACGGTATTCCTGGAGAGCCAGGACAAGGAACTCGCGTTGCTGTCTGTGCGGGCGTGGAACGACTTCGTGCTCGACGAGTGGTGCGCGGCCGGTCCGGCCGACCGCCTGATCCCGCTGAGCATTCTGCCGCTGTGGGATGTGCAGGCCTGTGTCGCGGAGATCCACCGGGTCGCCGCCAAGGGCTCGAAGGCGATCTCCTTCCCGGAGAATCCGGCGCCGCTGGGGTTGCCGTCGTTCTACAGCGATCATTGGGACCCGATGTTCTCCGCGCTCGAGGAGACCGATATGCCGCTGTGCCTGCACTTCGGCACCTCGGGCAAACCGCCGAAGACCTCAGAGGAGGCTCCGTTCGCGGTGACCATCTCGCTGTTCGGCTGCAACTCCATGTTCGCCACCGCGGACCTGTTGTTCTCGCCGGTGTTCCATCGGCACCCCAAGTTGAAGGTCGGCTTATCCGAGGGCGGCATCGGCTGGATGCCGTACATGTTGGAGCGGATGGACGGCACCTGGGAGCGGCATCGCTTCTACCAGAACATCAATCAGGACATTCGGCCCTCGGACCTGTTCAAGAAGCACTTCCACGGCTGCTTCATCGATGACCGGTTCGGCATCGAGGTGCGCCACCACATCGGGGTCGAGCGCATCACCTGGGAATGCGATTACCCGCACTCCGACTCGTACTGGCCCAAGAGCCGTGCCTACGCGGCCGAGGTACTGGCCGATGTACCGGACGACGAGGTACACCAGATGGTCGAACTGAACACCCGTCGGCTCTACAACCTTCCGGCATGAGCGATCAGCCCCGGAGGCGGCGGCGCCGCGTAGCCACACAGGGCCCCGATCATGCCGCAGGAGGTACCGCATGAGCCGCAAGCCCGAGTCCGAGCGCTCCGACTGGACGGAACTGGATCTGCTGACCCGCGAGGAGGCCTACGGCCGCCTGCAGGAGGAGATCGGCGAGGTCGAGGCGCGGCTGCCCGAACTCGGTGCGGCCGACGCCGCCGAGCGTGAGTTGCTCGAAACCCGGCTCCGCGCGCTGCGCGAGGCAGCCGCCGATCTGCTCGGCCGCTGACCCCTCACGTCGGTCAGCGGCACGGAAAGCATTGCACAACAATGGAACTGAGGTTGGTATGGGGCGTGTAGAGGGCAAGGTCGCACTCATCACCGGAGCTGGGCGCGGCCAGGGCCGCTCGCATGCGGTGCGGCTGGCGGAAGAGGGGGCCGCCGTCGTGATCACCGATGTCTGCCAGGAGATCAGCAAGGCGCTGCCCTATCCGCTGGCGACGAAGGAACAGCTCGAGGAGACCGCGAAGCTGGTCGAGGCCGTCGGCGGGCGGTGCGTCGTAGTCCAGGCCGACGTGCGCTCGCTCAGCGATATGCGGGCCGCGGTGGACGCGGCGACGGCCGAATTCGGTCACCTCGACACGATTGTCGCCAATGCCGGGGTGATGAGTGCCGGTCGCGCCTGGGAATTGTCCGAGGAGGAGTGGGACGTCACGATGGACGTCAACCTCAAGGGCGTGTGGAATACCGTGCGTGCCGCGATACCCGGCATGATCGCTGCCGATGCGGGCGGATCCATCGTCATCACCAGCTCGGCCGCGGGTATCCGGGGCCATGTCCCCTACGCCCACTACGTGGCGAGCAAGCACGGTGTGGTCGGCCTGATGAAGGCGCTGTCCAATGAGCTTGCCAAACACCGGATTCGGGTGAACACCGTGCATCCCACCGGCGTCAGCGATACCGGCATCACGGTCGGCGTGCCGATGGAGGAACTGAAGGAACGCGAGCCACTGTTCGCGCTGGCCGCGATGAATACGCTGCACACCCACGTCGAGCCACGGGATATCTCGAATGCCGTGCTGTTCCTCGCTTCCGACGAAGCGCGCTACGTGACGGGACTGCAATTCACCGTCGACGCGGGTTCGACCACCAAGCCATGAGCGAGCGAACAACCGACACAGCCACGTTCGTGGTCGTGACGCAGCCGAGCGGCAGCGCGGCGCGGTCATGACTACGCTCCCGACGATCGGATTCCCGGGGCGACGGCGCGTCAGGTGGTGCGCGCCTATGCCGAGCCCGTCATCACGGCGGGCGCACGCGCCGACGGCGATGTTGGTGACGGAACTGCTGACCATCGCCTACGCCGGGCCGATGAATCTCGGCGAAATCTCTACTCTCGAGAACGGAGTTGTTCGATGAAGATCACGATCGACAGTTCGCTGTGTTCCGGACACGCCCGGTGCGCGGCCGCGGCCCCGGAGTTGTTCGAACTCGATGACGACGGCTACGCCCTGCCGTTCGAAGGCGAAGTGCCCGCGGATCTGGAGAATGCGGCGCGCGAGGGTGAAATGGCCTGTCCGGAGCGCGCGATCACCATCGAGTAACACCGTTCATCCCCAACAGCCCGAACTCAACGCCTCGTCGAGAACCTGCCCGCAGGTCTCTGGACGGGGCGCTCGTGCTCGACCACCCCCGCCGCTAGGCGTTATTGAGGTAGGCGAGTACCGCAAGCACCCGGCGATGTCCGCTATCTGTCGTCGGCAGCCCGAGTTTCTGGAAGACATTGCCGATGTGCTTGCTGACCGCGCGTTCGGTGACAACGAGTGTTTCCGCGATCGTGGCGTTGTCGTGCCCGGCCGCCATCAATTCGAGTACTTCGCGCTCCCGTGGCGTCAGCGAGTCCAGGGGTGAATTCCGGCGGCGGGTGAGCAGTTGACTCACCACCTCGGGGTCGAGCGCGGTGCCGCCGCCCGCGACCCGCTCCAGCGCCTCCAGGAATTCGTCGACCCGACCCACCCGGTCCTTGAGCAGATAGCCGACCCCACTGGCTCCGCCGCCGAGCAATTCGGCGGCATAGGACTCCTCGACGTACTGCGAGAGCACGAGCACCGGCAATCCAGGCAACTCCTTGCGTGCGGCCAGCGCCGCCCGCAGACCCTCGTCCCGGAAGGCCGGCGGCAGCCGGACATCGAGCACCGCGATATCCGGACGGTGAGTGAGCAATGCGGGCACAATCTCCGGTCCGCTGCCCACCACGGCCACGACCTCGTGTCCGGCCGAGGTCAGCAATAGGACGAGTCCTTCCCGTAGCAGGGCATTGTCCTCGGCCATCACCACGCGCACGGCAAATCCACCTCGATTTCGGTCGGACCCCCGACGGGGCTGGTCACAGTAAAGGTCCCATCGAGTGCGGCGACCCGACGTTGTATGCCGAGCACACCGGACCCCTCGGAACCGTTGCCCCGCAACATATCCTCGACTCCACCCTTACCCTCGTCACGCACGACCACGCGTAATCCATTGTGTATCCGCATGATTCGCACATCGGCCCGCTCGGACCCGCTGTGCTTGGCCGCATTGGTCAATGCCTCGGCGACGACGAAGTAGGCCGCCGCCTCTACCGCCGCCGGGGCGCGCGGACCCTGCGACACCTCGTCCACGTCCACGGTGACATCGAGACCACTGTCGGTCGCGAGTGCCAGGATCGCACCGGCGAGGCCGCGGTCGGTGAGGATCGGCGGGTGGATCACCCGCACGATGTGGCGCAGTTCGGTCAGCGTCTCCTCGGTGAGTTGCTGTGCCTCGTCGAGCAGTTTGCGCGCGTTCGCGGGATCGCGGTCCATGGCGCGCTTCGCCAGACCGATCCGCATGGACAGCGATACCAACCGCGCCTGCGTGCCGTCGTGCAGATCGCGTTCGATGCGGCGCAATTCGGCGCCGTGTGCGGCGATCGCACTGGTACGGGTCTGCGTCAGCTCGTCGACCCGTGCCGCGAGCCACGCCTTGGGCGGAGGTCGCAGCAGTGAGCGAGACCAATTGGCATCCAGATCGGCTAATCGACCGATCAGCGGTAGTACCAGCGCTTTTCGGCCGAGCACACCGCACCACACCCCGTCGACGGGCAAGCCGATCAGCCACAGCGGTATCGCCAGATAGGCCAGGGCGCCGTAGAAGTAGTAGGCCAGCATCCAGCGCAGGTCGGCGAGCGTCGTCGGGTCGCGCACGACCGCGCGCAGACTCTGCCGCAGCGGGCCGCTGATCGACGAATACGCCTCGGGGACGGCGCGACCGGTCCATGTCGCCACTTGGCGCCGCTTGCTGCCCGCGAACTGGCGCACCAACTGGACCGTCACCGGCACCATCCCGATGCCGACCAGCGACAGCGCACCGGCCAGCGTCAGCAACAGCATGGCAATGAACAGGTACGAGCCGAAGGCCAGCGCCGCGGCATTGGCCAGCTGGGCGGTTGCCCGCGCCGCCTGTCGCACCGTTTTCCGCATGTGACCAGGCTATGCGAAGCGATGCCCGCCGACGGTGTAGCGCGGTACCGCCGAGGGGTGTAGCCAGGTACACCTCGACTTCGGGACCGCACTCCCTCGTTGCGACGAGCCGGAGACGGAATCGTTTACGCCAGACGTTAACCGGCTCCGATCTCGAAGGAATCGACATGAAGTCCGTCCAAACGCGGCTCTCCGCGAAGCCCACCCTCTGGCTGCTGTTCCTGTTCAACCTCGCCATCGCGCTGGCAGTCGGCTTCGAACCGGTGGCCGACAGCCTCGGCCTCGACGGTGTCCAGCAGATCGCCACTTGCGTCGCCATGGGGCTGGTCTCGGTGGGGGCGGGCGCCGCCCTGCTGCGCAGGCGCCTGCAGCTCGTCTGACCCCGACCACCAGACCTACGAAAGAGATTCAGCCATGTATGTACCCGAGAGCGTACTGGTAGTCGGCGCCTCCGCGGCCGGACTGTCCACCGCGGAAGCCTTGCTGCGCAATGGATATCAGGGCAGCGTCACCATCCTCGGCGCCGAGCCCGAACTTCCCTACGACCGGCCGCCGCTGTCCAAGCAGATTCTGGCGGGCGCCTGGGAACCCGAGAAGGCCCAACTGCGCCCCACCACACATCTGGCCGCGATGCCGATGGATCTGGTCCTCGGCGAGACCGCGGTCGCCCTCGACCCGGTGAACCACATCGTGCACGCCGAATCCGGGCTGGCCGTACAGGCCGACGCCGTCGTGATCGCCACCGGGGTGCACGCCCGCACACTGCCCGGCGCGGACGGCCTGGCCGGTGTGCACGTGCTGCGCAATCTCGCGGACGCGGTCGCCCTGCGCGCGGATCTGCTGCGCGCCACTCGGCTCGTGGTGGTCGGTGAAGGCGTACTCGGCTCCGAAATCGCCGCCACCGCACGGACTATGGGCCTGGACGTCACCGTGGTCGGCCCCCTGTTGGCGCCGATGGCCGGACAACTCGGTCCGGTGATCGCACCCCTGCTCGGCGATCTGCACACCGAACGCGGGGTGCGGATGCGGCTCGGCACCGGAGTCAGCGGATTCATCCACGACGGCGGCCGGGTCGGTGGGGTGCGGCTGGATACCGGGGAGGAACTGCCCGCCGATGTCGTCGTGGTCGCGGTCGGCGCGGTCCCGGCGACCGAATGGCTGACCGACAGCGGACTGACGCTGGACAACGGCGTGGTGTGCGACTCCTATTGCCGTGCGGCCCAAGGTATTTACGCCGCGGGGGATGTCGCCCGCTGGTATGACGACCACGTGGGCGGCCTGGTCCGGATGGAGAACCGCACCAACGCCACCGAACAGGCCGCAGCGGTCGCCGCCAATCTGCTCGGCGCCGAACAGTCCTACACCCCGATCCCCTACTTCTGGACCGATCAGTTCGACACCAAGATCCAGGTCCACGGCACCCTCCCGACCGGAGCGGAGGTCGAGATCGTGAACGGTTCCACCGACGAGCGCAGATTCGTCGCCCGTTACACCCTCGAGGGTCGAGTCACCGGCGTCGTCGGCTGGAACATGCCCAAACAGACCCGCCTGCGCAGGCAGGAAATCGTCGAGGCCCGGTCGGCCGCGACCAGCCGGGCCTGACAAACGTCGGCGCTAACAAACAAGGAGTCCCCCATGAAAGTCACCATCGACGAAGACAAGTGCGTCGCCTGCGGACAGTGCGTGGCCGTCGCCCCCGATGTCTTCGACCAGCGCGACGAGGACGGCATCGTCATCCTGCTCGACGCGAACCCACCCGAGGATCAGGCCGCCGATGTCCGGGAAGCCGCCGCGGTCTGCCCGGCGCTGGTCATCACCATCCAGGAATAACCGTCCGCGAAAGCAAACCCGGCGATGAATGCCATCGCCGATATCGTGGAATCCAGCCGCCCGCACAGCGTGACCGCTTCGACGGTGGCGGCACCGCCACCATGGTGGTGGTGCCGCTCAGGTGGCAGTCATATCGAGGACGATCTTTCCGGTGGTGCGGCGTTCGGCAACGTCGGTCAATGCGGTGGCGATTTCGGCGAGCGGATGGACCTGGGAGACGAGCGGACGCATCCCGTCACGAACCATCGCGGCCAGCGCACGATCACCGGCTGCTACGGCATCTTTGGCGTACTGGCGCAACATCCGGATCTCGAAGCCTCGTACGGTCGCTTCTTTGAGCAGTACGAGATTCAGCGGAATGCTGGGAATCTTCCCGTCGGCATACCCGACCGTGACGAATCGGCCGCCGCGCCGCAGTCCGCGCAGGGCGGCCTCCGAGTAGTCGCCGCCCACCGGATCGATCACCAGGTGGACGCCTTCGCCGCCGGTGACTTCGCGCAACCGCTTCTTCAGATCCTCACGGACATAATCGATTCCGGCCTCGGCGCCGAGCTTGCGCGTGACCACGAGCCGGTCCTCGCTCGACGCGGCCGCGATGACGTGTAGTCCCAACCGGGTGCCGACATCGACCGCGGCCGAGCCGACCCCGCCCGCCGCGCCGAGCACCACCGCCCACTCCCCCGCTTTCCCCTCGCCGATGGTGACCAGCGAGTGGTAGGCGGTCGCGTAGGTGACGTGAAACGCGGCGGCGTGCACCATATCGAGACCGTCCGGAATCGGGCGCAAACCCGCGGCGGGCACCACGATCTGTTCGGCGAACGCACCGGTAAGCGCGGCTCCGGCCACCGGCGAACCCACCGGCGGACCCGTCACTCCGGGCCCCAAAGCCGTTATGACACCCGCGAATTCACTGCCGGGTGTGAAAGGCAGCGGTGCCGATACCTGATATCGGTTCGCGATGACCAGCACATCCGGGTAGTTGACCGCAGCGGCATGTACCCGGATCAGCACTTCGCCGGGACCGGGCTGAGGATCGTCGAGCTCGACGACCGACAGTCCAGCGGGCGCACCGTATTCGGTGCAGCGCGCCGCCCTCATCGAGTCCGCCCAACCGACGGCATCGCCGGATCGCGTGGCAGGCCGAGCACCTGTTCGGCGATGGTATTGCGTTGGATCTCGGCGGTTCCCGCACCGATCGTCGAGGCCCGGGTGCGCAGAAAGCCCCACACCCAGCGACCCCGCTGCACGGCGTGCGGATCGCGCCGACCGAGCACACCGTAGGCGCCGAGCATATCGACGGCGAATTCGTGCAGGTCCTGTTCGAAGGTCACGATGAACAATCGCGATGTCGATGATGCGGGCCCCGGCTCTCCCTTGGCCATGATGTCGGCGATCGTGCGCATGCCGGTCAGCCGCATGATCGACACCCGAATCTCGAAGTCCGCCAACCGATCACGCACCAGCGGATCCGCGGTCACACCGCGCTCACGCGCCAGCTCGATCAGCTCGTCGAGTACGCGCCGGTACAGAGCGGCCTGATTCATCGCCCCGGCCGCGCGCTCATGACCCAGGCTGGTGCGCACCAGCGGCCACCCGCCGTTCTCCGTGCCGATCCGATTGGCGACCGACACCCGCACATCGCTGAAGAAGATCTCGCAGAAGTGTGCGTCGCCGGTCAGGTCACGAAGCGGTCGCACACTCACGCCGGGTGCGTGCGCATCGATCAGCAGATAGCTGATCCCCTCCTGCCGCGATCCCGGCGGACCGGTGCGGACCAGGGTGAAGATGATGTCGGCGATATCGGCCGCGCTGTTCCACACCTTCTGCCCGTTGACCACATACTCCGCGTCGGGGTCGTCGGGACCGCCACCCTCGAGCCGCGCCGTGGTGCGCAGCGCGGGCAGATCCGATCCGGCACCCGGCTCGGAATACCCCTGCGCCCAAACCATATCGCCGCGCAGCATCGGAGCCAGGAAGCGCTGCTTCTGCTCGGCCGTGCCGTATTTGATGATCGTCGGCGCGGCGATGCCCAGACCGGTGCCCAGCGGGCCAGGCACCCGTGCCCGCGCGTACTCCTCCTGGTAGATCACCTGACGCCCGAAGCTCAGCCCCATCCCACCGTATTCCCGCGGCCAGCTCGGACCGGCGTATCCGGCGTCGAAAAGCGTTGCCAACCAGGCCTTCTGCCAGGCCAGTCGCTCGGCCGGATCCTTGGGTCGACGACCGGGATGATGGTCGGTCAGGAACGCCCGCAGGCGTGCCCGGAACTGCTCATCGGTCTCGACCTGCTCCTCGCTGAACGTGAGAGTCACCTGGCTCCTCCATGGTTGCGATCGGTGCGGCGCTCAGCGCGGCGCCATGCGGATGGCGCCGTCGAGCCGGATGGTCTGGCCGTTGAGGTAGGGGTTCTCCAGCATCTCGATGGCCAGGCGGGCGTAGTCGTCGCCATCACCGAGGCGCTTGGGATGCGGCACGGTGGCAGCCAGGCTTTCGCGGATGTCCTCGCGCAGCCGGGCGAGCATGGGGGTGTCCATGATGCCAGGCGCGATGGTGTTCACCCGGATCTGCCAGCTGGCCAGATCGCGGGCAGCGACCAAGGTGATGCCGTGCACGCCCGCCTTGGATGCGGTGTAGGAGGTCTGTCCGATCTGGCCGTCGAATGCGGCGACCGATGCGGTGAGGACGATGGAACCGCGGTCGCCGTCGACGATCTCGTTCGCCGCCATGCGGGCGGCGGCCAAGCGCAGCACGTTGTAGCTGCCGATCAGGTTGATCCGCACGACCTCGGCGAAGGTCGCGAGGTCGCCCGGGGTGCGGTCGCGGTCGATGATCCGGACCCGGTCGCCGCCGCGCCCGGCGCAGTGCACGACGAAACGCAGCGGACCGCTGTTTTCGGCGGCATCGAGGGCGGCGGAGATCTCGGCCTCGTCGGTCACATCCGCGCGAACGAACTGTGCCGCGTCGCCGAGTTCGGCGACGGCCTTGGCGCCCTGCTCCTCGGAGATGTCGGCGAGGACGACGCGGCCGCCGCGGTCGATGATCCGACGCGCGGTGGCCAGGCCGAGCCCGGAGGCGCCACCGGTGACCAGTGCCGAGGAACCGTCGATGTGCATACCAAACTCCTTATAAGCCAAGGGATTTACTGATGATGGTCTTCATGACCTCGCTGGTGCCGCCATAGATGCGGCTCACCCGGGCGTCGGCGTAGAGCCGGGCGATCGGGGATTCGAGGATGTAGCCGTAGCCGCCGTGCAGTTGCAGGCAGCGGTCGACCACCCGGCCTTGCATCTCGGTGCAGAACAGCTTGGTCTTGGCCGCGTCGACGGGACTCAATTCGCCGGCGACCAATGCCGTGACGGCCGCGTCGAGCATGGTCTGGGCGGCCTCGACTTCGGCGGCGATGGCCGCGAGTTCGAATTTGGTGTTCTGGAAGTGCGCTACCGGTTTACCGAATACGGTCCGGTCCCGCACGTAGGTGATGGTCATTTCGAGCGCGGCCCGGGCCTGCGCGACCGCACCGACCGAGATGGCCAGCCGCTCCTGCGCCAGATTGCGGCCGAGGTAGGAGAACGCCTCGCCTTCCGCGCCGAGCAGATTGGCAACGGGGACGCGCACATCGGCGAAAGACAGCTCGACGGTGTCCTGCACGGTGAGACCGAGTTTGTCGAGTTTGCGCCCGACGGTGAAGCCCGCCATCCCCTTCTCCACCACCAGCAGGGAAAGGCCCGCGCGGCGATTGTCCGGATCGGTGCTGGTCCGTGCGACGACGATAACCAGGTCGGCATGGTACCCACCGGTAATGAAGGTCTTGGCTCCGTTGAGAACGTAGTGGCCGCCATCGCGGACCGCCTTGGTCGCGACGCCCGCCAGATCCGAACCGGTCCCGGGTTCGCTCATCGCGATCGCGGTGTAGAGCGCACCCGAGGCCAGGCCCGGGAACCAGCGGGACCGCTGGGGGTCGTCGGCCAGGCCGAGGAAGTACGGGACGACGATGTCGAGATGGGTACGCAGGCCGCCGAGCGTCACACCCGCCCGCGCGCACTCTTCCTGGAGCACCACGTTGTAGCGGTAGTCGTCCTGACCGCCGCCGCCGAATTCCTCGGGAACGGCGGTGCCGATGATGCCGAGCTTGCCCAGCGAGGTGAACAGTTCGCGGGGGACCAGGCCCGCCTCGCGCCACTGCTCGTACTCCGGGACCACCTCGCGGGCGAGGTAATCGCGGACCAGGAGGCGGAAGTCCTCGTGATCCTGGGTGAACAGCGTCCGGCGCATCCGGTTACCTCCTCGTAGCGAGCGCGTCGCCATGGCCGCCAAGGGCCGCCGCGACGAATTCAGTATACGCATTCATTCGGAAAATTAGCCAAATTAAGTATACTGTTCTGAATCGACGGGCCCGAGAGCGGCGCCGATCGACGGCCAGTGCGCGAAGGAGAAGATGTGTCGGACGAAGTGCTTGTGGAGCGCCGGGGCGCGGTCCAGGTCATAACGATTAATCGCCCGGCGGCGAAGAACGCGCTCAACGCCGGGGTCGCGGCCGGGGTGGCGGCCGCAGTCGATGAGCTCGACCAGTCCGACGAGCTATGGGCAGGCGTGCTCACCGGCGCCGGAGGAACTTTCTCGTCCGGAATGGATTTGAAGGCGTGGCTGCGCGGTGAGAGTCCCGCGATCGAAGGCCGCGGCCTGTGCGGGATCACGATGACGCCGCCGCGCAAACCGCTGATCGCGGCGGTCGAGGGTTGGGCCGTGGCCGGTGGCTTCGAACTGCTACTGGCCTGCGATCTCGTGGTCGCGGCCCGCACCGCGCGGGTGGGCGTGCCCGAGGTGAAGCGGTCGCTGGTCGCCCGTGGCGGCGCCGCCTTGCTGCTGCCCCGGCGAGTGCCGTTCGCGATCGCATTGGAGTTGCTGCTGACCGGTGATCCGATCGGCGCCGAGCGAGCGGCCGAGATCGGCCTGGTCAATCGGCTCACCGAGGAGGGCGCCGCGCTGGAGGGTGCGCTGGCGCTCGCCGAAACGATCACGGCGAATGGACCTTTGGCCGTCGCGGCGACCAAGCAGATCGCCCGTTCCAGCGCCGACTGGACGCTGGAGGAGGGCTGGGCCGCACAGGTCGCGATCGCGCAGCCGGTGTTCTCCTCTGCCGATGCCGTAGAAGGCGCCACCGCCTTCGCCGAAAAGAGGGCACCGATCTGGAAAGGTCGCTGATGACCGGCGGACCGCTGGCGGGGTGCCGGGTGGTCGAGCTCGGCGGCATCGGTCCCGGCCCCTTCGCTGGCATGTTCCTCGCCGATCTCGGTGCCGAGGTCGTCCGGGTGGATCGACCGGAACGCGCCGATGAGCGGGACGCGAGCGGCCCGACCAATGTGACCGATCGCGGGAAGCGTTCTGTGGTACTCGATCTCAAGCATCCGTCGGGTCCGGCCGCGCTGCTCGACCTGATCGAACGTGCCGACGTCCTGATCGAAGGATTTCGTCCCGGCGTCACCGAGCGTCTCGGTATCGGGCCGCACGAATGCCTGGCTCGCAATCCCCGGCTGGTGTACGGCCGGATGACCGGATGGGGCCAGGACGGCCCGCTGGCCGCCGCGGCCGGGCACGATATCGGGTATATCGCCCTCACGGGCGCGCTTAGTGCGATCGGATCAGCGGGCGGACCACCGCAGATCCCACTCAATCTGGTCGGCGATTTCGGAGGCGGCGGTTGCTATCTGGTTATCGGGGTGCTCGCCGCGCTGTATGCCGTCGAGCGGACCGGCCGCGGCCAAGTCGTCGATGCGGCGATCGTGGATGGCACCGCGCATCTGCTCGCGAGCACCTTCGCCAAACTCGCGCGCGGCGCGTGGACCGACGAGCGCGGGGTCAACCAACTCGACGGTGGTTGGCCATTCTATTCCGTCTACGAGACCAAAGACGGTCGGCACATGGCGGTCGGTGCGCTGGAGGCGAAGTTCTACCGGCAGCTGATCGAACTGCTCGACCTCGATGTCGATCCAGCACAACAGCACGACCGGTCGACCTGGCCGAAGCTGCGAAGTATGTTGGCCGAACGATTCGCCGAACGCACCCGCGACGAATGGGCCCAGTTGTTCGAAGGGACCGACGCCTGCGTCGCGCCCGTACTCGGTCTCACCGAGGCAGCAGCACATCCGCATCTGGCCGCGCGCGGGAGTGTGATCACTCGAGACGGTGTGGTCCAACCCGCTGCGGCGCCGCGGTTTTCGGCCACCCCGGCGCGACCAGGCGCTACCGCACCGACCATCGGCGCCGACACCCGCGCGGTATTCCAGGATTGGGGCATCGGCAGCGGCGACGAGCTCGTCCACAGCGGTGCCGCCAGGCAGGCAACCAACACCACACCGGGTCGCCACCGTGCCGACCCACAGGACTGAGGAGGTCCACCATGAGAGACGCCGTCATCGTCGATGCGGTCCGCACCCCGATCGGTAAACGCAACGGCACCCTCGGGCCGGTGCACGCGGCCGATCTGTCCGCGAAGGTACTCAATGCGCTGGTGGAGCGCACCGGAATCGATCCTGCCATCGTGGACGATGTGGTCTGGGGCTGTGTTACCCAGATCGGTGACCAGTCGAGCAATATCGGGCGGTTCGCGGTACTCGCGGCCGGGTGGCCGGAACACGTGCCCGGTGTGACGATCAACCGGGCCTGTGGTTCCAGCCAGCAGGCCATCGACTCCGCGGCGCACGCCGTCATGGCCGGGCAGTACGACCTCGTGGTCGCCGGTGGTGTGGAGACGATGACCCGGGTTCCGCTCGGCTCGCACCGGACCACCGGACAGCCTTACGGTCCCGCGGTGCTGGCCCGCTATGACAACTTCGACTTCAACCAGGGCATCGGCGCCGAGTTGATGGTCGAACGGTGGGGCTTCACCCGAACCCAGCTCGACGAGTTCGCTGCGCAATCGCATGCCAAGGCGGCCGCGGCGATCGACGACGGTGTGTTCGACGACCACATCGTGCCGATCGAGGTCGACGGCACCAAATTCACCGTGGACGAAGGACTGCGCCGGGGCACCACGGCGGAGAAGCTGGCCGGGCTGAAGCCATCGTTCAAGCCCGACGGCGTGATCCACGCGGGCAATTCATCCCAGATCGCCGACGGTGCGGCCGCGCTGCTCATCACGACCTCCGAAAAGGCCCGCGAATTGGGGCTCACCCCGATCGCGCGTTACCACTCCGGCGCGGTCAGCGGCGCCGACCCGATCCTGATGCTGACCGGACCGATCCCGGCGACCGAGAAGGTGCTGCGCAAGGCCGGACTGTCCATCGACGATATCGGTGCGTTCGAGGTCAACGAGGCGTTCGCGCCGGTGCCACTGGCCTGGCTCGCCGAAACCGGCGCCGATGCCGAAAAGCTCAATCCGCTCGGCGGCGCGATCGGCGTCGGCCACCCGCTCGGCGGTTCGGGTGCCATTCTGATGACGCGGCTGCTGGCTCAGCTGCGGCGCGAGAACCTGCGGTACGGATTGCAGACCATGTGCGAGGGCGGCGGCACCGCCAACGCGACCATTATCGAACTGCTGCACTGAAATTCGAGGAATCCGACATCATGACGTCCGCCCCGGATCGCCCGCTTCCGCAACCGACACTCGCGAGCGCCGAGTTCTGGCGATCCGGTGCCGACGGCGTGCTCAGGATTTCGCACTGCGCCGACTGCGGGCGGTTCTTCCATCCGCCGATGCCGGTGTGCCTGTCCTGCCGCGGCCGCGCGGTGTCGCTCGCGCCGACTTCCGGGAAAGCCGTGGTCGTCGGGTTCAGCGTGAACCATCAGACGTGGTTGCCGAAGTTCCCGCCGCCCTATGTGGTTGCGGTGGTCGCGCTCGTCGAGGACGATCGGGCGCGGCTGACCACCAATATCGTCGGATGCGAGCCGACCGAAGTGCATATCGGCATGCGCGTGCGCGTGCGTTTCGAACCGGTCGATGATCTGTACCTTCCGCTGTTCGAGCCGGACCCGGAAACCGAAGCGACCGAAGGGCTCGGGCCGCTGCCCGAGCCGCGCGAGGTCCGAAATGCGCTGCGGCCCATGGCTTCCACACGTAAGTACGAGGACAAGGTCGCACTCACCGGAGTCGGGCAATCACAAGTGGGTCGACGGCTCATGGTCGACCCGATCTCGCTGACCGTCGACGCTTGCCTGGCCGCAGTGGCGGACGCCGGGCTCGACCTGAGCGAGATCGATGGACTGTCCACCTATCCGGGAGCGGTCCCCGGCGGGATGAGCGAAGGCGGAATCACTGCCCTGACCGAGGCATTGCAATTGACTCCGACCTGGGTCAACGGCGCGCGCGAGGTGCCGGGGCAGATCGGCTCCATCACCGCCGCCATGCTCGCGGTCGCGGCCGGGCTGTGTCGGCATGTGCTGTGCTTCCGCACGGTTTGGGAGTCCTCGCACAGTGCGCTGCTGCGGTCGGGTGAATGGCATCCCGACGGCGGACGCGCGAGCGGGATGATGGAGTTCCGGGCCCCATTCGGGGCCATGTCGGCGGCGCAGTGGATCGGCTGCAACGCCTCGCACTACATGCACCGATACGCTGTCGGACGCGACGCGCTCGGCGCCATCGCGGTCACCGCACGCGCGGGCGCGGTCCGCAACCCGGAGGCCCTCTACCGCGACCCGCTCACCATCGACGACTACTTCAATGCCCGCATGGTGACCACGCCCTTCGGGCTCTACGACTGCGATGTGCCGTGCGACGGCGCGATCGCGGTCGTGGTCTCGGCGATCGAAACCGCCGACGACCGCCCGCACCCACCGGTGCTGGTCGAGGCCGTCGGCACCGCGATCCTGGAGCGGCTCAGCTGGGACCAGGACACCCTGACCCACACCCCACAGTCCCGCGGCCCGTCGGCCCACCTCTGGACCCGCACCGACCTGACCCCCGTCGACGTAGACGTCGCCCTCCTCTACGACGGCTTCACCTTCAACGCGCTGTCCTGGATCGAGGGCCTCGGCTTCTGCGGCCCCGGCGAGGCAACCGATTTCATCGCAGGCGGCAAGACCATCGCCCTCGACGGCCCCCTCCCCCTCAACCCCCACGGCGGACAACTCTCAGCCGGACGTCTCCACGGCTACGGCTTCGTCCGCGAGGCCATGCTGCAACTGCGCGGCGACGCCAGCGGCCGTCAGGTCGAAGACGCTGGAGTCGCGGTAGTTACCGCTGGAGGCGGCGTCCCTTCCGGAGCAATGCTTTTGAAGCGGGCGTAATTGGCGGCACCACCGGTGGATTACGGCGTCGCCGCGGCCCCCGCGAGGGTCCTGGTTCCAGTTGTCGTGGTTGTTGCCATCGGACCCTGGTCACCTATTTGTGCCACCATCGTTGATCACCTCCTGCCCAATGTCGTTGCCGCCCGGGCATCACATGCCGCCCACAGGCAGCGACGGTGACGGGATCGCCCAACGCGCGTAAGTGTTTTCGGGCGAAGTCGTGATCACGTCGCGCACTTTCACCAACTCCTCCGGCACCGTCCCGCCGAAATGGTCGGCACTGGGCACGATCACCGCGTCGATATCCATCTGCCGAACCACGATCCTTTGCCGCACAAGCCGTCTACGGCGAACACGCCCGCACGCTGATCACCACCGCGCTCGAACAGCGTCGAGGCTAGGGCCTGGCCTAGTCCTCGTATGCCTTCATAAGTTCGCGGCGCAGGATCTTGCCGCTGGGCAGGCGGGGGACGAGTTCGAAGGAGACCGATTTCGGGCATTTGTAGTGGCCGAGATGGTCGCGGCAGTAGTCGATCAGGGCGGCCGCTAGCTCCGGGCCTGGGGTAGCGCGGTCGGCGGGCTGGACGACGGCGTGGACGCGTTGGCCGAATTCTGGGTCGGGGATGCCGATTACGGCTACGTCGTCGACTGCGGGATGCAGGGTCAGGGTGTCCTCGATCTCTCGGGGGTAGATATTGACTCCGCCGGAGAGGATCAGATCTGTGCGTCGACCGGACAGGTAGAGGTAGCCCTCCTCATCCACATATCCGAGGTCGCCGAGGGTGTTCCAGCCTTTGGCGTTGTATGCGCTCGCCGTCTTGTGCGGGTCGCGGTGGTAGGAGAATTGCCCGGCGTCGCCGAACCAGATGGTTCCGATCTCGCCCGGCTTCAGCTCATTGCCTTCGTCGTCGCAGATGTGCGGGACACCGCGCAGCGGTTTGCCGATCGAGCCCTTGTGGGTCAACCATGCCGGGGTGTCGATCATGCAGAATCCGGTGCCCTCGGTGCCGCCGTAGAACTCCACCAGCTTCGGACCGAACCACTCGATCATCTGCTCTTTCACTTCAACTGGGCATTGGGCGGCAGAGTGCACGACGGCGCGCAGTCCGGATACGTCGTAGCGCGCCCGCACCGCTTCGGGGAGTTTGAGCATGCGCACGAACATGGTCGGCACGAACTGGCCGTGGGTCACGCCATGACGTTCGATCAACCGCAATGCGTGCTCGGCGTCGAATTTCTCCATCACCACCGCTGTTCCGCCGTTGCGGATCGTGCCGATGGTCCAGGCAAGCGGTGCGGCGTGATAGAGCGGGCCGGGACTGAGATAGACGGTGTCGCGGTCGAAGCCGAAGGCGGCGGCCATCCGATGGTCGATCGGCAGGCCCGCGCCGAACGGCAGCCCGGAGATCTCGGGCAGGATCCCCTTCGGTCGGCCGGTTGTGCCGGACGAGTACAACATGTAGTAGCCCTCGGACTCGTCCTCGATCGGATCGGTCGAACAGCCCGCGATCGCGTGGTCGAGGCTTTCCACCCGGGAACCGTCGCCAGTGACGATCCGCTCGAGGCCGGGCAGGGCACGGCCGATTGCCGCGGCCGTATCCTCCAGGGCGCGCGCGGACAACAGAATGCGGGCTTCGCAGTTCTCGACGATGTAGATCGCCTCGGACTCGGACAGATGCCAATTCACCGGCGTGTAGAACAGCCCCGACCGCTGGGCGGCGAACACGATCGGGAACACGTCGATCGTGTTGTCGAACAACAAGGCGATGTGGTCGCCCGTGCGCAACCCCCGCGCCCGCAGCATTCGCACGATCTGGTTCGACCTGGCTTCGAGCTCGCGGAAGGTCAGTGTCTCACCCGAACCGCCCATGATGATCGCGGGCTTATCCGCCAGCTCCGCCGCCAGTGTTGTGAGCTGCATCGCTCGCTCCTGATAGTTCGATTCCGTTGTCCCGGTTCAGCTTTGCCGCACCCTTGATCCAGCGTGGTCACCTGGACCGGGCAGTCGATACCGTGCGACAGTAGTTTCGTCACCGGTGCGGCGAAGTCCGACCGGAATTACCTGCGGTGCAGTGGTTTCGTAGAGCGTTAGCACCGCGTGGCTCGCCACCCGCGAAATTAGAGTATCCTTAATTGACACTTTGCATCAAGGATCGCCGGGAATCCGGCTATCGAATCACCCTGGCGTCCATCTGGTTCGGGGTGACGATTCGTTCGACCAGTCGCTCCCAACCATCAGCCAATTGCTTTCGCGCGTGGGCGGCATCGGCCGCGGTCGTGGCATGCAGGTAGAGCAGGACGGGCGCTTCCAAGGCCGCGGTCAACTGAATGGCGAGGACATCAGTGTCCGGAATGTCCACGCGCGCCTGGTTCAGCAGCATGCGGACGTGGAATTGGGAGATGGTGGCCGCTCCGACCGGGATCGGCTGATTGGCGTCCAGGGATGCGCGGGCGATCGCGATATGGTCGAACAGGAAGTCCAGGCGGGCTCGGCCGTAGGCGATCAATCGCTGGATCGGGTCGGCGCCGGGGCCCAGTGGTGGTGGGCCCGACAGTACCGATTGCTGGAAGGCTTTTTCGTCCCCGTCCATCAGGGCGTGGAAGATGCCCGCCTTGGTCCGGAATCGACGGAATACCGTGCCCTTGCCGAGTCCGGCACGTTCGGCCAATCCATCCATCGTGACTTTTTCGACGCCGAGTTCATCGACCAACTGGCGCGCCACATCCAGCAGATGTCGTCGATTACGTGCGGCATCGCCGCGTTCGTTACGCGGCGGGCCCAGGTGTAGCGCGGTCGGTTCCACGAGTTCCAAGTTACCGCCGGGAATGAAAGCGGGGTAAAGTCCGCTTTCGAATCTGTTCGCGTTCGCCCGCTCACCGCCCTCCGGTCGAGCGATTGACTAGGAGTTCTCGATGAACGTCTTCCTCTGGATCCTGCAGGGCCTGTTGGCCGTGGTCTTGGTGGCCGCCGGCGCCGGGAAACTCGCCCAGCCGCGCGAAAAACTCGCCGCCAAAATGTCCTGGGTCGAGAGCTTCACCGACCAGCAGGTGAAGGCGGTCGGCGCGGTCGAGGTGGTGGGCGGACTCGGCCTCGTGCTGCCCGCGCTCACCGGGATCCTCCCGGCACTCACCCCGATCGCCGCGGTCGGCGTCGCGATCATCATGATCGGCGCCGCCCTGACGCACGCGCGCCGCAGCGAATGGGCCGAAATCGCGCCCAGCGTGGTGCTTTTCGTACTCGCCGCGGTGATCGCGTGGGGCCGGTTCGGCCCTTACTCGTTCTGACGCCACACGTTCCGGCCGCCCGCCCTGAATAGCGGGCGGCCGCGCACCCGGTCGCGACCCATCCGTGCGCAGTACGACGAACGTCATCACCGGGATTCCCTGGGTAAACCGAGTCCCCGCTCCGCGACCTGTGTGCGCAGGATCTCGTTCGCACCACCGGCGATTGTGTAGGCGCGCGAATACAGGTGAGCGTCCTGCCACCAGCCCGCCGCCACCGCATCCGGGTCATCCTCGGTCAGCAGCCCGTCGGCGCCTTGCAGCCGCATCCCGAATTCGATCAAGTCGTAATTGAGTTCGCTGAAGAAGATCTTGCCGATCGGGGCGTCGGCGGGCTGCTCGGTGTGGTGCAGCATTCGAGACTGGGCGAGGCCGACCATCGCCGCGTTGACGTAGACCCGCGTGGCGAGCTCACCGATCGCCTGCCGCGTGGCCGAATCCTCGAGTGCGGGCCTGCCGCCGACCGAGGTCGCTCCGGCCAGTCGCAACAGATCGTCGAGCGCGGCGAACAACTCCACTCCGCGCGCGGCCACGCCGGAACGCTCGTGTCCGAGGCTGCTCATCGCCACCCGCCAGCCGTCGTCCACCCGGCCGATCACATTCGCGACCGGAATCCGGACACCGTCGAGGAATACCTCGTTGAAGTCGGTGGTTCCGGTGATCTCGCGCAGCGGCCGGATGTCGACGCCCGGGCTGCGCATATCGAGCGCAAATGCGGTGATGCCCTTGTGTTTCGGCGCATCGCGGTCGGTGCGCGCGAGCAGATATCCCATATCCGCGTGCTGCCCGTTGGTGGTCCAGACCTTCTGACCGTCGATAACGAATACCGCATCGTCGCCTTCGCCCTCGAGCCGTGCGCGCGTCTGCAATGCCGCCAGATCACTGCCTGCACCCGGCTCACTGAACAGCTGGCACCACACGTCTTCGCAGGTGCGGATGCGGGGTAGAAAGCGCGCCTGCTGCTCGTCGGTGCCGAATTCGATCACCGCGGCCGACGCGAGCGCGGCCGCGCCGATGGGCTGCCAGGTGCGGGCCCGGGTGATCTCTTCGACGACGATGAACGGTTCGAGCGGATGCGCGTCGGGCCGACCGCCGTATTCGGCGGGCCAGTTGATGCCGAGGAAGCCCGCCTCGAACAGCTTCGCGGTCCACTCACGGATCGCGGGCATGAGTTCGGGCTCGGGCGCGCGCACACCGGTGTGGGTCTTGATTCCGGGCGCGTGCTCGGCGACGAATGCCCGCACCTTCTTGCGGAACGCTTCGAGTTCCGGCGTGGACTCCAGCTGCATCGCTATCTACTCCTCATCGTCGCGCCACACGCCCCACGATGGGGCCACTCTAACCCACGGTTCGACCAGGGATTCGCGGCATTCTCCGCGATACACCTTGATCACACAGTAAAAAGAGTATACTCCTTTTTAACGAAAGGATCTGCGATGCGCACGACCTCCGAGGAGGAGCAGGTAGCGGCGGACCGCCCGCTCACCGGCCGCCGCGCCGTGGTGACCGGTGCGGCCACCGGAATCGGCGCCGCGGCCGTTGCCGCGTTCCTCGATGCCGGCGCCGATGTCGTCGGCCTCTTCCATCAGACACCCCCGCCGGATGAGTTGAAGGGGCGCTGCGACTGGTTGTCCTGCGATGCGCGCGACCGCGCTTCCGTCGCCGCCGCCTTCGAATCGGCCACCGCGATCCTCGGCGGACTCGATATCCTGCTGAGCGCGGCGGGCCTCTGGCAGGCCAGCACGCCGGAGACGCTGACCGAGGACGAGTTCGATTTCGTGCTGGACGCCAACCTTCGGACCACAATCCTCACCAATCAGGCGGCGTTCGAGCGCATGCGCGACACGGGCGGTCGAATCATCAATCTCGGTTCGGGCGAAGCGATTCGCGGAAATCCGCTCGCGCCGCACTATGCGGCGGCCAAGGCCGGTGTGCAGGCATGGACCCGGTCCGCGGCGGCGGCATGGGGAAAGTTCGATGTCACGGTGAACGCACTCGCACCTGCGGTCGAGACGCCGGGCACCGAACGGCTTCGGGAGCATCTCGGCCCCGCGGGTTCGGCCGCGCTCGCCGAACGCCTGCGCGAGACCATCCCACTGCGCGGTGAACTCGGTGATCCGTACGCCGACCTCGGGCCCGTTATGGTGTTCCTGGCCGGACCGGGGTCACGCTATATGACCGGCCAGTTGATCGCGGTCAGCGGTGGATTGCAGATGCTGGGCGCTTGATCCGGTGAGTGAGTGACAAACAGTGGCCCTAATCCCGTCATTCACCACTTCCCCCCGCACGTCGCACACGCTTTTGGCCAACCGGCCAGTAGACTGAGGATCCGCAAAATCCGCATTGAGGAGTTGGCCCATAGTGACTGCCGTCGACGTCGAGCCCGCCGACAGCGAGCAGGACTCCGACCTCACCACCGTCGAGACCGGCGCACCGGTCGGCAAACTCGCGGCCCAGATCGCCCGTCGTATCGAGGCGGATGTCATGCGCCGCGGTTGGCCGGTCGGCGAATCCCTGGGATCCGAGGTGGACCTGCGCGAACGCTTCGGGGTCAGCCGAGCGGTGCTGCGCGAGGCGGTGCGGCTGGTCGAACATCATCAGGTCGCCAAGATGCGGCGCGGCCCCAATGGGGGCCTGTTCGTCTGCGCTCCCGATGCCGGGCCGGCGACACGAGCCATGGTGATCTACCTCGAATACATCGGCACCAGCGTGTCGGATCTGCTGCAGGCCCGGCTGCTGCTGGAACCGATCGCGGCAGGTCTTGCCGCGGAGCGGATCACCGAGGACGGAATCGATACCCTGCGCACGGCACTCGAACACGAACTCCGCCACGCCGAGGCGCCTGAGGTTCAGTCGCAGGATCCGTTGCATCCGATGCTCGGTGCATTGTCCGGAAATCCGGTGCTGCATTTGTTCATCGATGTACTGACCCGCCTCACCGCACGATATGCGCATACCTCACGCCGGCTCTCGAAGGCCGAGATACTGAGCTCCAAAGAGACTTCACGTATCGCGCATCGGGCCATCATCGAGGCCGTCATCGATGGCGACGGCGCGCGAGCCCAGACGGATCTGACCGCACACCTGGAGTCGGTGGCCGCCTGGATCGAAAAGCATCGGGTGCGTCGTGGCCAGCGGGTCGCGGGCAATGTGATCGAACCCGAAATGGTCGAGGGGCCAAGGGCAAAGCTGGCCGAGGTGGTCGCCGCCAGGATTCATGACGATATCGCCGCGCGCGGCTGGCAGGTCGGCATGGTGCTCGGCTCGGAGACCGATATGCTCGCCCGCTACGAGATCAGCCGTGCGGTGCTGCGCGAGGCCGTCCGACTGCTCGAATACCACGCGGTCGCCCAGATGCGCCGCGGGCCGGGCGGTGGACTGGTCGTCACCGAACCCGAACCGCAAGCCAGTATCGACACGATGGCGCTGTTCCTGGAATACGAGGGCGTCACCGCAGACGATCTGCGAATCGTCCGCAATGCCATCGAACTCGGCACCCTCGCCCGGGTGACCGCGCGCCACGCCGACGGCGACAACGAAGTGGCGCAACGTCTTTCGGCAGCGGTCCGGTGGCCGACCGACGGTCCCGCCGACGACCCGCGCAAGGCCGACCTCTTCCACACCGAATTGGCCGATTTGGCTGGGAATCCGGTGCTTTCGCTGTTCCTGTCGATCATCACCGAGCTTTTCCGCCGCCATGCGGCCGGACACGATCAGCCTCTCCCCGGCGACACCGCCGCTGCGGAAGTCGAACACGTACACCAACTCATCCTCGACGCGATCGTGCAGGGCGATGCCGGAATCGCCCGGCACCGCATGCGCCGCCACCTCGACGCCCTCGCCCCCTGGTGGCACTGACCCTCCCTGCCACACGGCGCTGTCAGGCCGCCAACTCGGCGTGATGTGATGGTGCAGCGCACGGATTCGCGCGCCGCGCACGATCTCGCCGGGCAAACTCGCGCGCGTCACGCCAGAACATGCGCGGCATGGCACCGAACTCGTCCGTGCCACTGGGTGCTTCGGCGATCGGGAGCGCTGCCGTATAGCCGCTGACGGCCTCGCACAAGCTATATCGTGTTTCACTGTGTGCGGTCGTCAGTAGATCTGCGGCAGCGCGTCCCGGTCGCCGGGGGGCGGTCAGCCGGTGACGCTGAACCGGGCCAGTTCGTGGGACACCATGCCGTCCAGATCAGGGGCGGGGGGCGTGGGGAGTTCGACGGGGTGATCTCGTGTCGGGAGCAGCACTACGGCGGTGCCGGGGGTGGTGATCTCACCTCGCTGGTTCTCGCAGCGCACCTCGAGGTGAATCTCGTTGCGCCCGTCGGCCTGTCGCTTGTCGACGACGGTGCCGCGCACCCAGGTGGTGTCGCCGATGTAGTTGAATTTGCGGTGTTCGCAGCGCAGCTTCCACAGCCAGCCGTCGTCGCCGATCCAGTCGGTGAGCAGGTGACACAGCCAGGTCTCGCGCATGCCGCCGTAGTCATAGGAATTCGGAAGGCCGAGCTCCTGTGCCCGCGCGGGCTCCCAATGCAGCCGCTGCACGGTATCCGGAATGTTCAACCCGTTGGCCGGGTACAGCCCCGGTGCCTTGCGCCGGATATTGGCGGCGATCTTGAATGCGCCCGGTGGGGTGAGCTGCATACCCCAGCCCAGATGCCAGACGACCACATCGGTGGTGGTCAGCGGCCCCTTCACCTTGGGTTGCAGCACCTCGCCGACCGCCACGTCCTCCCAGTAGCGCGGTTCGGTGCCGCGCCTGGTCTCGGCGGCGTACGCCGCGTCGATTTCGGCGAGTTGCGCTGGCGTATAGGGGGTTTGCTCCATTTTCTCTTTGGCCCGCTTACTCGAGGTGTGCCGCTCGGCATTGATCCAGGTACCGCGCCGCACGGCGTGCATCTCACCGGATCCGTTGGTGTACAGGTAATCCTGGGTGACGTGCGCGGTGCGGCCACCGAAGCTGCTGCGCTTGGGCTGCACGCCCACCTGTGTCTGTAGGACCCTGCTGCGGTCACCGAGGCGCAGCGGCTGCCACCACTCGAATTCCATTACGGCCTGATAGGAGCCCAGTCCGGCGAAGGGGTCGCCCTTCAGCAGTGCCTTGGTCTCGGCGTCCGGCTTCGGTGCGGCATCTTCGCCCATCGTGTACAGGAAGGTGGGTGGCGCGATGAGCGAACCCCAGCGGGTGCGTTGCGCGTATTCCGGGTCGCAGTACAGCGGATTGTCGTCGCCGTAGCCGAATGCGAAGTGGCGCACACCATCCCAGGTCACCTGGTAGTTGTGCGGCGGATTGCGCTGCGGATTCGGTATGCCGAGGCGGCGGCGGGACCGCTCGATCGCCTGGTCGGTCAGCACGCCGAACTGCTCGGCGGACTTGTCCTCGGTGCTCGTCACAGATCCTCCTCGATCCTTACGGTCAGGCCGTCGTGCGTTCGGCGAGTCGGGCTCGCACGATATCCAGCAGTTCCACGCGACTCACCTTGCTCGACGGTGTACGCGGCAATTCGTCGAGCACGACGATGTGCGCGGGCACCTCATAGGGCATCAGCTGAGTACGGCAGAGCGCGACGAGTTCGGCGACCGCGGGCGGCGTGCGTCCGGGTTCGATCTCGACGGCCGCCACCGGCACCGCGCCGAGTCGCGCATCCGGCAGTCCGGCCACCGCCGCCTCCCGCACCGCGTCGTGCGCTTCCAGTACGCGTTGGACCGTCTCCGGCTGCACCTTGAAGCCGCCGCGAATAATGGCGTCATCGGCGCGGCCCTCGATCCACAGGAACCCGTCCTCGTCGATTCGGGCCAGATCACTGGTGCGCACCCACACCGCGGCGCCCTGTGCGGTCTGCTCGGTTCGGACCTCGAGCCGTCCGGTCTTCCCGGTCGGCAGTTCGATGCCGTTCTCGTCGGTCACGCGCAGCTCGACGCCGTCCAAGGCGCGCCCGGTACTGCCGACCTTGCGGTCCCACCACTGCTCGTGCATCGGCAGTGTCCACCCGGCGACGGCACCGGCGAATTCGGTTGCGCCGTAGGTCATCAGGACGCGCAGACCGTATTTCTGAAAGAACGCGTCGGCGAGTTCGGGCGGACAGGGCGCGGTGCCGGAGGTAACCACCTGCAGGCTCGCCAACCGCTGCTTCGGCACATCGGCCTCTAGCACGGTGCGCAGGGCCGCGGGCACCAAACTCACCGCACGCAGCTGGTGGCGTTCCACCGCACGCAGCCACGGCTCCAAGGCGAATTTGGACATCAGGATCATGCGACGCCCGGTGGCCAGACAGGCCAATGCCCGCCACAGCCCGCCGATATGCACCAGCGGCGCGGATACGAGTGCCGCCGATCGTGTCAGCAGCCGACCAGGCTTCGGCGTTTGTCCACCCGAAACGAGGGCGTGGTCGAGCTGTCCGACGCGTAGGTGCACCCGCTTCGGCGGACCGGTCGTGCCGGAGGTGAGCATTTCGACGGCGACGCCCGGATTGGTCGCGGCGTCAGGGGCGGTGGCACCACCCGCCGGACGCAGCGCACCATCGGTGCCGAGTTCCATGGCGAGACCGTGCGCGGTCACCGCGGCGAGTACGCCCGCACGCGCGAGCGCCTCGGACCCGGCGATAACGATCGGAAGCTCGCAGCGGGCGATATCGGCCGCGAGCCGGGCGGCAGGCTGCAGCGGGCTGAGCATCACCACGCAGCGCCCGGAGGCGATCACCGCGGCGACGACCGCGACATGTTCGGGACGGTTCTCCAACACAACGCCGACGCGCGCGTCGGCGCGCAGGCCAGCGGCATCGAGCGCAGCATCGACGGTCCGCGCGGTCTGCTGGACCATGCCCCAGGTCCACCAGCGCTCCTCGTGCTCGATCGCCTCGGCATCGGCGGGCGCCTCGGCCAGCAACAGGGACAGTCGGTCGCGAATTCCCATGTGATCAGCCTTTCGGAAGGCCGAGCACCTGCTCGGCGAGAACGTCGGTCGAGGTGTTCGACTCCGCGCGATAGCGCCGCATCGGGCCGTTGCTCGGACCACTCCGTCTTGCGCGGAGATCGAGTCCACGAGCTCACCACTCGAATAAGAGTACACTGATTTATTCATTCGAACAGACACCCGAGAAGCCTGATAGATCACATCCGTGGCATGAAGGTGCAGATTTCCGCACCAGATTTCCAATCTGCCACCTGATTCCAGCGCGCGAACCGGACCGCGGCACCAGTAAAGAGAGCGGCGGACCTAATGCCTACTTTGGCTCAGCCGACTCATTTCAGGGCACCGTTACCCCAACCGTTTGCGGAATCAACGGATCCCACACCCGCGCCGACATCGCTACAGCGGCCGAGCGGATCCCGGCGGCACTACACGGATCACTTGCAGCGGCTACACCGCGACACCGCCGCTCCACCCGATACCCCAGCGCGGTCGGCGCCAGCAGCTCGAACTGGGGAGACAGCGACCGTCGGTTACGCGCGGCCGACCGGGTGACGCCCGCGGGCCTGGCCGCTGCCACAGTCGGTCCACGCGGTGTCAGGAAACCGTTCTGAACCAAGACCATGGATCTCGGCGACACGGTGCCGCCATGTCCGCGTGTACGCGGCCTGGCCCGCCACCCCGACGCTGCATTCCAGGCGTGATGCTGCGCCTGACAGGACCACCGAGACCTCCGCACGCGAGTCGCCGGAAAGCCTTGGCAGAGTGCGGATTCGGGGCCGAGCCAGCGCCGTCGACATCTCCTGGCCCGGCCGCTGCCGCAGTCGGTCCACGCGCGGTGTCAGGAAACCGTTCTGAACGAAGACCATGGATCTCGGCGGCACCGTACTGCCACTGCCACGTCCGCGTGTATGGGGCCTGGCCCGCCAACCCGCCGTTGCATTCCAGGCGTGATGCTGCGCCTGACAGGATCATGGCGACGTCCGCACGCAGTCGTCGGAAAGCCATGGCCGCGTGCGGATTACGGGCCGGGCCAGCGCCATCGACATCTCCCGGCCCGGCCGCTAGATTCCGACGAGGTCGGCCAGCCGCGCCCGATGCGAAGCCGGGCCGCCGAACAGCTGCTCGGAGGACTTCGCGCGCTTCAGATACAGGTGCGCGTCATGCTCCCAGGTGTATCCGATGCCACCGTGGATCTGGATGTTCTCCTTGGCGGCATGGGTACCGATCTGCGAGCAGTACGCCGCCGCCAATGCCGCGGCCGTCGACAGCTCGGTCGAACCGGCGGCCGCCACAGTGGCGGCATGGTAGGCGGCCGAGCGTGCCGCCTCGACCTCGAGCAGCATGTCCGCACACTTGTGCTTGATGGCCTGGAACGAGCCGATCGGCCGGTCGAACTGAACCCGGATCTTGGCGTATTCGACCGCGGCGTCCAGACATGCCTGCGCCACACCGACCTGCTCGGCGGCCAGCGCGACGACCGCGAGGTCGAGAACGCGGCGCAGATACGCCGGGGCATCCGTGGGCGGGCTGATCCGTTGCGCCACAGCGTTGTTCAGGTCGATCTTGGCCAGTCGGCGGGTCGGATCCAGCGTCTCCAACCGGGTTCTGGTGACCCCGGCCGCGGTTGCGTCCACGGCGAACAGTCCGAGTCCGGCCTCACCGCCCGCCACGACGAGCAGCAGATCGGCTTTGTCGCCGTCGACGACGAACATTTTGGTGCCGGACAGCGTCCAGGCCTCCCCCGCCCGCGTCGCCATGGTGGTGACATCCGCCAGCCGCCACGAGCCGCTCTCCTCGGCCAGCGCCAGTGTCGCGGTCAGCGAGCCGTCGGCGACTGCGGGCAGCCAGCGCGCCTTGGCCGACTCGTCATCGCAGGTGGAAAGCGCCTGGCCCGCTAGTGCGACCGTCGAGAAATATGGCGAGGGTAGCAGCGCCCGCCCCATCTCCTCGAGCACGATGCCCAATTCGACCGGACCGCCGCCCGATCCGCCGTACTCCTCCGGCAATGCCAGGCCGTGCAGGCCGAGTTGCTCGGCCATCTGCTTCCACAGCGCGAGATCGTGGCCCGGTTCGGTTTCCATCCAGTGCCGCACCGCCGCACTCGGGGATTTGTCCGCCAGGAAACGGCGCACGGTAGCGCGGAGTTCTTCCTGCTCCGCCGTGAACGAAAAGGCCATCACCGCGGCAACTTCGAGCGCAGATAGACATCGAAGTCCGGCATCCGCGACCGGTCGACGATCTCGAGCCGCACACCAGAAGGCGCCAGGTGGTAGGCGAAGATCGACGGCTCGCCGTCGACCACCGCGCAGGCCTCCAAGGCGAATCCCGCCGCCTCGAGCCGCTTCGATGTGGTCGCGACGTCGTCGCAGAAGTAGCCGAGATGGTGCGTCGCGACGTGCGGCGGCGCCGCCGTCCACGGTGTCCCGGGAATCTCCTGCACCAGTTCGATGTGCGGAGCGTCGAGCGAATAGGTGAAGCTCAGCTGCATCACCCGCTCGCCGTCGGCCAGCCGGACCGGCACTTCGGCGGTTTGCGCCGCGGTCCACCGGTAGCCCGCGAGCTCGGTCATCCGCACTTTCCATTCCTCGATATCCGGCACCACTATCCCGGTGTGATAGAGATCCGCGGCGCGGAGTATTTGTGTCACAGGGGAATCCGTCACGGCGATCACCACTCCAAGCGCAGTGACTGGATGCCGTACATGTTGCCGTGCTGCGACAGCTCCTGTCCGGGCACGATCCGATATTCCGGAATCCGCTTGTGCCACTCCTCGACCGCCACATTCAGCTCCAGGCGCGCCAGATGCGAACCCAGGCAACGGTGCGGGCCGGATCCGAATGCGATGTGATTGGTCGCGGTGCGGTGCAGATCCACCTCCAGCGGATTCTCGAACCGCTCGGGATCGCGATTGGTGACCGCCAGCGGCAGCATCACCATCTCGCCTGCCTTGACCGGGCAGCCACCGATCTCGGTGTCGCGCATCGCTTTCCGGGCGGGCACCACGAACGAGTAGACGCGCAGGATCTCCTCTACGCTCGTCGCGATCAGCGACGGGTCGGCGATGATCGCCTCGCGCTGCTCGGGATGGGTGGCGAAGTGATAGAGGGCCCAGCCGATGGAGATCGGGACCGTATCGAAGCCCGCCTGGAACAGCAGAATGCAGAACGCGTGCATATCCGCATCGCTGATCGGCTCGCCATCGATCTGGTAATTCATTGCCCGCGAGAGCAGATCGTCACGCGGGGCCTCGCGCCGCAGTGCGATCTGCTCGTCGAAGTAATCCGAAACGGCCCGCATCGCGGCAAGTTGTCGGGACCCTTCTGGATCCTCGTCGTAGGTCAGGTGCAGCATGTCGTGCACCCAGTCCAGGAAGATGGGCAGATCCGCCTCGGGCAGGCCGACCAGCCGCATGAAGATAATGGTCGGGAACCGGCGGGCGAATTCGTCGAGGACATCGGCACTGCCGCCGTCCTTCAGCTGATCGATCAGCTCGATCGCGACCTGCCGGATCTCCGCCTCACGGGCGGCGATGGTCTTCGGGGAAAAGTCGTTGCCGAGCAGTCGCCGCCATTTCGTGTGCACGGGCGGATCCAGCATCTCCGGAATCCAGAGGAACCTGGGATTCGGCTCGAGTGCGGTCACCGAGGTGTTCGAGAAGGTGCGCCAGTCCTGCAGCGCCTCCTGCACCGCCCGACCTTCCGTGACGACCCAGTACCCGCGCGCGATGGTGCTGCGGAATCCGGAATGGGTGCGGGCGATTTCATCCCATCGCCGCTGATGACTCAGGACCGGACCGCCGAGCCGGTTGTCGAAGTGATACGCGGGGACACCGTCGTAGGTGCCCTCGGGCTCGAGCGCAGTGCTCATCGCTGATCCTCTCTGGAAGGCCGCCGCACCGGGCTGCTGTATTCGCGTCCCCGCGGGCCGGTGGGCGTTACGGCCGCACCCATGCCGCATCGCGGCCTCGTAGTACGTCACGCGCATGCCGCGACCCGGCATGCCTCGACTCGTCGTGCTGGTCCAATATACCGGCCAGCCCTTATTTCGTAACCTCTTTTGCCTTCTGTTGACGAATTCTTCCTCGTCGTGCGCTGAAACAACTCGCAATTAGCAGCCTATTTGACTGCCAGCGCCAGTCGAGGCGCTATCCCATGGGATGGACATTCAGCTTCCGACGAGGACACATTCCCTTCGGCATGCCTCCCGGTCAGGTGACCGCGCCGTCGATCTTCAGCGCGATCAGCTCCTCCTCGCTGAGACCGAGCCCGAGCAGGATTTCGTCGGTATGTTCGGCGAATTGCGGTGCCCGCGTGAGGGTTACCGGCGTTTCGTCGAACTGGACCGGGTTGGCGACCAGTTCACGGTCGACGCCGTCGGCATCGACCACCGGGACGATCAAATCGTTGGCACGCAGCGACGGATCCCGACCGACCTCCCACGCGTTCTGCACCGCCGCCCATTGCCCCTCCCCACTGCCGAGGATCTCGACCCACTCGTCGAAGGGACGCGCCGCGATGATCTCGGCGACGAGCTCGGCGGCCCGCGCCGCATTGGCCATCAGCTTCTCGGTGCTGTCGAAGCGTTCATCGGCGGCCAATTCCGCGCGACCGGCCAGCCTGCAGAACTCGGGCCAGTAGCGGCCGGGTTGCAGCATCGACAATTCGAGCCACCGCTGATCTGAAGTGCGGTACGCCCCGATGAGCGGGTTCGTGGCCGAACCGTGCCGCGGCGGCGTATTCACCGGCAGCGGACCACCATTCATCAATGCGAGATTGACCGTGAACTGCGTCGCCCAGGCGCCGACGCCGAGCAGTGAGACGTCAACGACCGACGGTTCCCCCGTCATCTTCCGCGAGTAAAGGGCGGCCGCGATACCACCGGCAATGGTCATGCCGCCGATCGAATCGCCGTAGGCGCCCGCGGGCATCCGCGTCATACGGTCGGCGTCGGGCGGGGTCACCCCGGCGGCGCTGCCGCCGCGCGCCCAGAATGCCGTGCTGTCGTAGCCGCCCTTGGTCGCCTCCTCGCCGCGCACACCGAAGCCGCTGCCTCGCACGTAGATGATGTCCGGGTTGATCGCGCGCACGTCCTCGAGGTCGATCCGCAATTTGGCTCGCGCCTGCGGCAGGAAATTCGTCAGGAATACATCGCTGCTGCGGATCAACTCCTCTAGCACCCGGCGTGCGGACGGTTTCTCCAGTGCGAGACCGACACTGCGTTTGCCCCGGTTCGGGCCCTCCATGATCGGGAAGAACGACGATCCGGCGCTGTTCGCCTCGTAGCCGAGCACCCTGACCAGTCCGCGCTGGGCATCGCCCCGTTCCGCGTGCTCGATCTTGATCACGTCGGCGCCCCAGTCCGCGAGCACCGCACCCGCCGCCGGGACGAAGGTGAACTGCGCGACCTCGAGTACGCGCACGCCCTGCATCGGTTTGTGCATCGAACCAGCTCCTCTTAGCGTCGGTAATTCAAGAAGAGTATCCGCTATTCAACCGACACCACAAGGTTGTGCGGCCTCAGACCGCATCGGCCGCCCTGGGCTTCGATGGCACGATCCAGGCCACGAGATGCTCCACATCCAGGGCCGTCGGCACCCGCTCGGTCCACAGGAACTGCTCCATCACGGCGAAGATCGCACATGCGGCGACCATGGCGTCACGGTCCGGATCCGGGCTCCCGCCCGCCGCCAACGGCACCGCGAGCAGTTCGGCGATCCGGCGACGCAGCTCGACACCACCGAAGGCCGATCGCCCGTCGCGGGACGTATTGCGCAGCACCGCCCGTGTCGTCGCGGCCACCTCCCGGTCGGCCGCCTGCTTGAAAACCACCTGTATACAGGCCCTGACCTGATCGACGGGGTCGGTATAGCGAGCACATCGGCGACGGATATGACCGAGCAACCGCCGGGCTCCGTCGTCGGCGATCGCGGCCATGAGATCGTCCTTGCTCCGGAATGCCCGATAGAAGGCGTCATTGGAAACCCTTGCCCGGCGGACGATCTCGACGATTCGCGGATTTCCGTCCGGATCGTCGCGCATCAGCTCCATGCCCGCGTCGAGCAGGCGGCGCACTTCATCCCGTGCGATCGCGTAGCGATCCCCCGTTCGCCGCCGCACCGCCCGGGCCACCAGGGATTCGCCATCGACGGGGTCGTCCCCGACGTGTGGACTCGTCATATAAAAGAGTGTACTGTTCGAACATCGATTCACCAGAATCGTTTTCTTGCACGGTGGTATGGCGTTCTGTCGAACGGAGTTGGAATGGCCGAGGGGTCACAGGTCGTAGGACCGCGGATCGGCATTGCCGATCCCGCCGATATCGCGCTCCGTGCGGCCGCGGCGATCGGCCGTCCACTGCACGAGCTGACCCAGCTGACCGGTGGCACTTCCAGCCTCACCTACTCGGCCGTGACCGATGAGCGAGTTCGCGTCGTGGTCAAGGTCGCTCCGCCGGGTCTCGAGCCGGTCCGGAACCGGGATGTGCTGCGCCAAGCCCGCGCACTCACCGCCCTCGCCGCGGTGCCCGCCGTGGCCGTGCCGCGGGTGCTCGGTTCCGATGTCGGCGCACCGCCGCAAGTTCCGCCGCTGTTCGTCATGTCCTTCGCGGACGGTGAGGGTTACGAACCGCGCCATCTCGAGCTCGAACGTCGCCCCGCTCCGAACGAGGTGCGTGCGCGGGCGGCGGCGGCGGCCAGCATGCTGGCGGCACTGCATACGGTCGGCCCCGCCGAATTGGGCATCGACGAACCGGCGGTCGCCCTCGACACCGAGGTCGAGCGGTGGCAGCGGGCCTTCGCCACCTGTGTGCTCGAACCAGATGCCGAGCTCGACGAAGTCGAGTGCCGGACACTGCTCACCACGGCAGTTCCGAAGCCGCTGCCGCCCGCACTCCTGCACGGTGACTGGCGGCTGGGCAATATGCAGTGCGTCGGGACCGAAATCCGGGCTGTGATCGATTGGGAAATCTGGTCGGTCGGCGATCCGCGCCTGGACCTGGCGTGGCTGCGACTGATGTCCGATCCCGCCCATCCCACGGCCGTCGCGCCCGCGGCACCGACGCTCGAACCCGACGAACTGCTCGCCGCGTACGAGACGGCGCGCGGCACACCGGTCGCGGACCTCGGCTGGTTCGACGCCTTGGTCCGCTACAAACAGGCCGCCGCATCCGCGCTGCTGGTCAAGAACGCCGTACGCCGCGGCCAGGTCACCGAGCGGGTGGAACGGATGCGCCACGGCATCCGGCCGTTGCTCATGGCCGCCCGCACCTACCTGACCCACTGATCCCTTTCGGAGGACCCGATGCTGGATTTCACGATCGAACCCGAGTTCCAGGCCAAGCTGGACTGGGCCGCGGAGTTCGTGCGCAAGGAGGTCGAGCCGCTCGACCTGCTGTTCCCGCACGGCGGCGACCCGTACGACACCGGTAATGAAAAGGCCCGTGCGATCCTGCGGCCGCTGCAGGAGCAGGTCCGGGCGCAGGGCCTGTGGGCCTGTCACCTCGGCCCCGAACTCGGTGGGCCGGGCTACGGTCAGGTCAAACTCGCCTACCTCAACGAGATCCTCGGCCGATCCTATTGGGCGCCAACGGTTTTCGGCACCGCCGCACCGGACACCGGTAATGCGGAGATCCTGGCCATGTTCGGTACCGAGGAGCAGAAGACCCGCTATCTACAGCCGCTGCTCGACGGCGAGATCGTCTCCACCTTCTCGATGACCGAACCGCAGGCGGGCGCCGACCCGAAGGAGTTCGTGTGTCGCGCCTGGCGTGACGGGGATGAATGGGTGATCGACGGCGAGAAGTGGTTCTCCTCCAATGCCAGGTACGCGGCATTCCTCATCGTCATGGCCGTCACCGATCCGGATGCGCCGCCACACGCCCGCATGTCGATGCTGATCGTGCCCGCCGAGACGCCCGGCATCGAGATCAAGCGCAATGTCGGAACCATGGATGAACGCGACGCCCTCGATGAGGGCATCCACGGCTACATCCGCTACCACCAGGTCCGCGTTCCACTCGACGCCATGCTCGGCGCACCCGGCGAGGGCTTCAAGGTCGCCCAGGCCCGCCTCGGTGGCGGTCGCGTCCACCACGCGATGCGCACGGTAGGCAAATGCACCCGCGCCTTCGACATGATGTGCGAGCGAGCGCTGTCGCGCCG
Organism: Nocardia sp. NPDC050412; assembly: GCF_044458825.1. Lineage (NCBI taxonomy): Bacteria > Bacillati > Actinomycetota > Actinomycetes > Mycobacteriales > Nocardiaceae > Nocardia > Nocardia sp. NPDC050412. The sequence goes on along the minus strand of NZ_JBITIJ010000009.1, from coordinate 307,922 downwards.
CACCCAGGGCACCCTGCTCGCCGATAAGCAGGCCGTACAGCAGTTCATCGCGGACTCCTGGATCGAACTGCAGCAGTACCGATTGCTGGTGCTGAACACCGCCTGGATCATCGACACGCAGCCGCACGGCGCAGCCCGCACACAGATCGCGATGTGCAAGGTGGCGATGGCCAAGGTGCTGCACGACATCATCCAGCGCGCACTGCATCTGCACGGATCGCTCGGCACCACCAACGAGCTGCCGCTGGCGAAGTGGTGGATGGCCGCCCCGAATCTCGCCCTCGCCGATGGTCCGACCGAGGTGCACCGCACCACTGTCGCCAAGCAGATGCTGAAGAAGTACCGGCCCGCCGAGGGGCTGTTCCCCAGCGAGCACATTCCGCCGAAGCTCGAGGATGCGCGAAAGCGCTACGCGCACATCATTAATGACGACAGCCTGAGCGGTGGGGTGAACGCATGACGGCGGGGCTGTTCGACCTGTCCGGCAAGGTCGCGCTGGTCACCGGCGGCAGCCGCGGCCTCGGCCTGGAAATGGTGCGCGCCTTCGCCACCGCGGGCGCGGATGTGGTGATCACCAGCCGCAAACTCGAGGCCTGCGAGGTGGCCGCCAAGGAGGTCCGGGCGCTGGGGCGGCGCGCGCTGCCGTTCGCGGCGCATGTCGGTCACTGGGACGATCTCGGCCGACTCACCGACGCGGCGTACGAGGAGTTCGGCAAGGTCGACATCCTGGTCAACAATGCCGGTATGTCGCCGCTGGCGCCGTCCTCGGAGGAGACCAGTGAAGAGCTGTTCGACAAGGTGATCGGGGTCAATTTCAAGGGCCCGTTCCGGCTCGCATCGCTGATCGGGCGGCGGATGGCCGACGGCGACGGCGGCTCGATCATCAATATCTCCTCCTCGGGCGCGTTGCTGCCGCAACCGCGCTTCGGCCCTTACGCCGGAGCCAAGGCCGCCCTGAATGTGCTGACCACTGTCTTTGCCCAGGAGTACGGCCCGAAGGTGCGGGTCAACACCATCTCGGCGGGCCCGTTCCTCACCGATATCTCCAAGGCCTGGGCGGCGGAGAAACGACACACCACCCGCAGTGCGCTCGGCAGGCCGGGTAAGCCGGAGGAGATCATCAGCACCGCGCTTTACCTCGCCAGCGACGCCTCCAGCTACACCACCGACGCACTGATCCGGGTGGACGGCGGGCTGTACTGAGGGCTGATCCGACTGCCGGACAACGGAATTAATATTTCCGGTAGAGAATAACGTTGCTCTCGGACCGAAAGGTGATCACATGCCATTAACCGAAATAGATGCGCACACCGCGCTGGTCGTCGTCGACCTCCAGGATGCGGTGGTAGCGCTGCCGACCGTGCGCTCCGCGAAGTCGATTGTCGAGCAGTCGATCCGGCTGGCCGACGCGTTCCGGAAACGCAACCTCCCGGTCGTGATCGTGACGGCGGCCGGCGTCGCGCCCGGCCGCACCGAGGCGAGCCGTGCTCGCGCGGCGGGCGGACAGTCCAGCTCGGCGGCCGCGAATTCGGCGGCCGAGGCCGTCGCGCTGCTGTCCGAGTTGGGGCCGCGGCCGGGTGACCACACCGTGATCAAACGGGTCTGGGGCGCGTTCCACGATCCCGTGCTCGCGGCGTGGCTGCGCGAGCACGACGTCACCCAGGTCGTGGTTACCGGTATCGCCACCAGTATGGGTGTCGAATCGACCGCGCGTGGCGCGCACGAGTACGGCTTCAACGTCACGATCGCCACCGACGCGGTGACCGATCTGGATCAGGAAGATCACGACTACGTGCTGCGCAAGGTGTTTCCCAAGATCGCGGAAACCGGCACCACCGACGAGATACTCGCCCTCCTCGACAGGTCCACGATCAGCGGATGAATCTCGCCGAGACGGCGGCCTGGACCAACCTCCGGACCCACCAGGGCGACCTGCGCAAAACCCCGCTGCGCGAATTGTTCAGCCGGGAGTACCGGCACGCCCGAAAGTAACCGACGGATCCACCGCACCGACAGCGGTCTTCGCTGCCTAAGTCGCACGCCCACCAGGATGGCCGACAGGATCGGAGCGACGGCGGCGCTGGCGGCCGCAGTAGCGAAAGCCACGGAATACGCAGTTGCCGAGGATATTTCGAGGCCCTCGACCCGCATTGTGAACGCGGCGACCGACATCGACGTTCCGGGGGTGCGCCTCACCGCGTTCGCGCTATCGGCGCGCCCGATCCGTATCACCCCGTCTAGATCGGCGGTATCGGCCCAGCAGTTCCATCGCCTCGTCCAGCAGCAGCGGGAGGGCGGGCAGCATGCGTTGGTGCATGTCGTTCCACTGGCCGGACTTGCGGCCGCGTTTGATCAGCAAGGCGGTCGCGGCGGACTCCTTGTATTTGGTGAGCGCCTCGAACCACGGCAGGTCCCGCAGGGCGGCGCCGCGCGCCTCCTGGTAGGCGTCGACCAGTTCGGCCTTGCCCGGCATGCCGGTCGGCTCATCGGATACCGACGCCGGATGTGCGGCCTCGTCGGTGAAGAAGGTCAACCAGCTCACGTCGATCCTGGGGTCGCCGAGGGACCAGATTTCCCAGTCGATGATCGAGGTGATGTGGTCGGCCTCGCACAGTGTGTTGCCGAGTCGGTAATCACCATGGGTGAAGACCGGTGTCATGGCGGCGGGCACGGTGGCGTGCAGGCGGTCCGCGACCGCTTCGTATCCGGTGCGCAGATCGTCCGTCACAGTGATGAAAGCCCTTGTCCAGCGGTCGATCTCAGCGCCGAGAGTGACCACCGGCTCAGTCGCGAGCGCGGTGTGCTCTGGGTTCACCCGATGCAGATCGGCGAGCATTCTGGCCGCGTCCAAGGCACGAGCCCGCACCTGGTTCGCGGGCAGCGTGCCGCGCGGCACGAGCACCGGCTCGACGCAGGTACCAGGCACCCGGTCCATGGCGACGAACGGTGGGACCGTCGGCGGTGCGCCCCCGTCGTGGAACAGAACCTTCGGCACCCGCACCCCTGGTCGATCCGCCAGTGCTTCCATGATCCGTGCCTGGCGCAGCACATCTCGGTTGCGAACCGGTGCCAAACCGGGCGGCGCCACCTTCAGCACGACACGTTCGTATCCAGTTGGCGCACCCGTTAATTCGGCCAAGTAGGTCAGGCTCGATGTCCCGCCCGTGAGTGGTTCGATACCGACAACCGTGGCGCCGGGCGCCCAGCTACGGACCGCGGTCGCGCTACGCGCGGTTAGGTCCCGCATCAACGCCGAACTATTCGCGACAATGCTCATACTCACCCTTATCCTTTCGTCGGTACGATCGGCGACCATATGTGCCGGCTCACGTTTCAGCGACAGGCTCACGATGTCGTTGCTGCGCCTCCACACAAGGCTCTGAGCGAGAAGGTGTTTCGCGACTGCGGTCGGCGCGGCGGCGATCAGATTGCAGGTGCCCTACGAGCGGATGCGCATCTCGGCGAGAGTGTTGCGTGCGTCCGGCCGGTCGAACCGCACCCATGCGACGGCCTCCTCGACCGTGGCGTCGTGCGATACCGGTCCCGGTTGGCTGATACTCACCCTGCGGTCGGCTGACGATCGGCCGTCAGCGCCGCGACGATATCTCGGCGCACCAACTTGCCGGTCGCAGTGCGCGGCAGTTCCGGCCAGTACGTGATGTGATCGGGAGTCTTGGAGCCGCGCAATGTCTTTCGCACCTGCGCGCGCAGTTGCTCGGCATCGACGTGCACTCCGCTGCGCGGCACGACGACGGCCTCGATCCGCTGACCCCACTCCTCGTCGGCCACACCGACGACCACCGCGTCGAGCACGTCGGGATGCCGCAGCAGGACGTCCTCGATCTCGGCGGGCGCGATATTCTCCGCGCCGCGGATGATGGTGTCGTCGACCCGGCCCTCGATGTAGAGATAGCCGTCGGCATCGAGGCGGCCGTGGTCGCGGGTGTTGAAGTAACCGCGTTCATCGATCGAGGCACCGTGCCCGGCGTATTCACCCGAGACCTGCTCGCCGCGCACCCAGATCTGGCCGGGCTGCCCGGCCGCGGCGACACCGCCGGATTCGGTGCGAACCTCGAGTTCGATACCGGGCACCGGCCGACCGGCCGAACCGATGCGGGCACGCACCGCGGGATCGTCACTGGCGACGGCCGCGCGATGCTCCTCGGGCCCGAGCACCGAGATCGTGGACGAGGTCTCCGTCAGCCCATAGGCATTGACGAAATCGACATGGGGCCACTCGCGCAGCGCGGTCTCGATCACCCGTACCGGCATCTTGGCGCCGCCGTAAGCGAGCCCACGCAACGACGGCACCGCGCGGTCCAGCCCGTCACCGTCCATGATCCGGGCGAGCATGGTCGGCACGACCATCGCATTCGTTATCCGCTGCTCACGCACGAGTTCGAGCCACTGCTGGGGGCTGAACTGTTCGAGGGTGAGCACCCGACGCCCGGCATACAGGTTCGTCAAAACATTCGACACGGCCGCGATGTGGTACGGCGGCACGCTCATCAGCGCGGCCTCGTCGGCGTCCGCGCCCGCGAATTCCACCGTCCCGAGCACATACGACACCAAGTTGTGGTGCCGCAGCACCACACCCTTCGGCGCGGATGTCGTGCCGCTGGTATAGATCAATACCGCCGGTGTTTCCGGAGCCGCCGGAACCTCGTCATCGTCGCCACCGGCATCCGCCGCGGCAGCAATCCACTCTTCGGGACTCCGCACCGACAACCCCGCCCGACGCAATGCCTCGGCCTGCTCAGGATCTGCGATACCAAGTGCGCGTGGGTGATTCGCCAACAACGCGTCCAGTTGCTCCGCACCGAGGCGGTAGTTCACCGGCACCAACGGCACACCCGCCTGGGCCGCCGCGAACAGCGCCACCGGGAAGGCCGGACCGTTGACAGCGAGGTAGACGATCGCGTCGGCACCGGCCGCACGAACTACCCGCGCAGCACCGGCGGCCAGTTCACGCAGCCGAACCGGAGTCAGTCCATCGTCGGTCCGCCCGACCACGATTCGGTCGCCGAAACCGTCGGCGGCCATATCCAACAGCATCGCTATGTTCATCGATGCGCTTTCAGTCCGAGGCCGGCAGCGGCTTGGCGTTCTTGAGCGGCAGCGCGACGCCGTTCGCCGCCAGCGTGCCCTGACCCGCTTTCGTGCAGAGCAGTTCCACACCGATTTCCTCATCAGCGTAGCGCTTGCCGAGCTGCGAACCGCCGAGTTGTGCGGGATCGGCGGTGCCCACCGGGACGCCGTCGGGGCCCTTCGGATCGACCATCGCCGCACCGCCACAGGTGATCTCGAGGTCGACCTGCGGAGCGCGGACGACAATGACCGTCGTCGTGTCGACCGTGCTGGCGAGCGTCTGCCCCACGCGTGGCTTCATCGCAACTTCCTCCGTGGATCTCGTCGTGCATCTCGCCCCGACCGCCGTCGTCACGAGCACATCCGGACGACCGAGACCAGAGAAGAGTATACGACTTATCTAGAATCCGCAGCAGCCCGAGGCCAGCCCGAGGTGCCGGACAGTGCGCTGCTATTGCTTGTCTACCACATATTAAGCGGTTCGATTCGGACGGCGACCAGCACGCACTCCAATGTCGCTGGTAGAACAATTTGTTACACTCTAATCCGGCTGCTGCGCCGCATTCAGGCCGACCCACGAACATCGGAGTTTCCGGATGGAGCTGAAAACCGTCCTGTTCGACGTGACCGAGCACGTCGCGACGATCACCCTGAACCGACCGGAAGCGATGAACAGCTTCAATCAGGAGATGCTCGAGGACTTCGATCGCATCTGGCAGCGAGTGAAGTTCGATGACGATATCCGTGTCGTCGTGCTGCGCGGCGCGGGCGACCGCGCATTCTGCACCGGTATGGACGTCAAACAGGGCATCGACCGGCACACCAATGTCTGGTCGCAGACCGATCCCGGCGAGAAGTTGTCGCCCAAGCTCAACCAGGTGTGGAAACCACTGGTCTGCGCGGTGCACGGGATGGCGGCCGGTGGCGCGTTCTATTGGCTCAACGAGGCCGACATCATCATCTGCGCGCAGGACGCGAGCTTCTTCGACCCGCATGTCAGCTACGGACTGACCGCGGCGCTGGAGCCGATCGGGCTCGCGCGCCGCATTCCGCTGGGTGAGACATTGCGCATCGCGCTGCTCGGCCTGGACGAGCGCCTGTCCCCCGAGCGCGCCATGCAGATCGGCCTGGTCAGCGAGATACTGCCGCGCGATCAACTCTGGGATCGCGCCGACGAGATCGCCCGCATCATCGCCGCCAAACCACCCGCTGCCATCCAGGGCACGGTCCGGGCGATCTGGGAGTCGCTCGACACCGGCCGCACCCAGGCACTGCGCACCGGCCTGTCCTACACCCAGATCGGAAACCCCATCGGCAAGGCCGAAGTAGACCGCGCCGCGGTGCCGCGCAGCAAATGGACGCTGCGCTGACGCGCTTCCATCACCGATCACAAAGTCCAAGAGGAGAATTCGATGAAGTTCGGCATGCCGTGGCCCGGCCGCGACGTCGGGAGGGAGGCCGAGCAGGCCGGTGTGCAGGCCTTCTGCACCGGGGACTTCGTCGACCACGACGCCTACCTGACCGTGGCCGAGATCGTCGCCAATACCGAACGCGCACTGGTCGGCCCGGCCATCGCCTACGCCTTCGCGCGTACCCCGTACGCGCACGCCACCGCCCTGCGTCAACTGCACCGCCAGGCGCCCGGCCGATTGTTCCTCGGCCTCGGCACCGCCGCATTCCGGATCAACCGCGACTGGTTCGGCGTCCCCGCCGATCGTCCCGTGGACCGGATCGCCGAGACCATCGATGTGGTGCGCGCCTGGCTGCATGCGGAAAACGGCGAAAAGATCCAGTACTCCGGGGAGTTCTACTCGATCGACGCCGATGTCCGGGCTCCGGTGCTCGGCCGCCTCGATATCCCGGTGCTGCTCGCCGGATTCAACAGCCGGATGGCTGCCACCGCGGGCCGAGTCGGCGACGGTGTGATCGGCCACGGCCTGTTCACCCGCACCTGGTGGAGCGACGTCGTGCGCCCTGCGGTCGACCGCGGCGCGGCCGATAGTGGTCGGAGCCCACTCGAACACGGTTGGATCATCACCGCGATCGATGACAACGCACCCGAACGCGCCATCGCCGACGCCAAGCGGATGATCGCCTTCTACCTCACCGTCAAGACCTACGACCCCTACGTCACCCATCACGGCTGGGAAAGCCCTGTGGCACAACTGCGCTCGGCATTCCGGGCGGGCGATACCGACGGCATGGTCAAGGCGGTCACCGACGAAATGCTCGCCGAGATCGCGCTGTGCGGGACCACCGCCGACGCCCGTGCGGCCCTCGCGCGCCGCGCCGACGCGCTGCCCCGCGATGTCGGCTACTTCGCCCCGCCGTCGTATCTGGTGAGTCCCAAACGTCGTGCGGCATATGCCCATTCCAGCCTCGCCCTGATCGGCGCCACATCCTGAGAGAGGGCGGCCGCGTTCGCACGCGGCCGCCCTCGGCTCGATCAGTGCGCCAGTACCGGAGCCTCGGCATCCTGCGCGACAGGCGCCGGAAGTTGTTCGATCTTACGGGGCAGCAGCACGGCGAGCAGCGCGCCGATGGCGCAGGCCACCGCGCCGATCAGGAATGCGACCTGGAATCCCTTTTCCGTGTAAAGCACGGCGCCATGAGTCATTTCGAGCGGGATCGGTGCCATATAGGAGTTGTTCAGCACCGTGAACGCGAGCACCGGCAAGACCGCCGCGATGACACTCTGCGCGGCGCCCGCGACACTCGCCGTACTGGCTTGCAACTGCGGCGGAACCGCTTCGATCAAGAGATTCGGAACCGATGCGTAGCCCAGCCCCATACCGGTGCCCGCCATACCAGCGAACACGAGCAGCAGCGCCTTGTCGTCATGCTTGACCGCGATGAGCACGAAAGCGAGCGCGAACAGCAGCAGGCCGACGATCATCAGCAACCGCGGCCGAACATTGCGGCCGACCAGAACGCCGACCACCACTCCGCCGACCACGACCATGCCGCCGATAGGCGCCTGGAAGACCGCGAATCCCTTTGCGCTGACACCGAATCCGTAGCCCAGTCCGATGGCGGCGGGAGTCATCACCATCATCGGCAGCAGAATCGTGATGAGGGCACTGCAGCCATAACACATGCCCGAGCCGATGGAGATCAGCAGGACCGGCCGCCTGCGCACCACATCCAGATCGAGCAGCGGATCGCGCACGATTCCGGCCGAAACCAACCAGGCCGCCACCAGCACGCCGCCGCCGACGAGGTACGCGAGCGTCGAACCGGTCATCCAGCCCCAGCTGGGACCGAAGCTGACCGCGACGAGTATGCCCGCGATGCCGAAACCGAGCAGCAGCGCACCGGCGAAGTCGATCCGCGACCGCACCCGCACGGTGGATTCGCCGGTGGTGAGCGAGATCAGGGTGCCGAAGACCGCGAGCCCGATCACGAACAACCAGAAGATGCTGCGGAAACCGTAGTCATCGAGCAGCCAGCCGGTGATGAACGGAGCCGGTATCGCGATGAGTCCCAAACCACTGGTGGTAACGCTGACCGCGAGCGCGACTGTCTTCTTCGGGAACACATCCCGGATCAGCGAATAGGCCAGGAAGACACACGGCGTGAGTACCCCCATCAACGCTCGCCCGGCGATCAGCACCGCGTAACTGGTCGCGACCGCGGAGACCAGCGAGCCGAGCACCGAGACAGCGACGCAGGACAACAGGATCTTGCGCTTGCCGTACATATCGGCCAGCTTGCCGAGCAGCGGACCCGTCACAGCCCCGACCAGCAGGAATGCTGTCAGCAGCCAGGCACCCTGCGTCGTCTGGAAATGCATGGAGATTTCCGGGGCCGCCATCGAAACCATCATGTAGCTGAGGGTGAGTATCTCGAGCGTCAGCACGATCGAGGCCAGGGAAAGCACCAGCCGCGGCGTCCATGACTGTGCGACATCGGGCGATTCATCGAATTGCATTGCAGGGCTCATCGAACGAGTCCTTTCGGGGGCTGCCACGGAGCTCTCGTTTCCGACTCGCACCGAGCAATCGAGCCGTGGCTGTGGTTGGTGATCGCGTTCGCCCTGCTCGGAGTGGGGCGAAGACGTACGCGACAGCACACTCCCTGTGGGTCGGGTCACACAATCGGACTTTCCACTCAGCGGCAATCGGACAAACGAATCAGCCAGTTCAGCTATTCAGTACACTTTTAAGACGCGGCGTGCGGACGGCACCGCAGGTGAGCCTGCCCAGAAGTCCGACGCAGATCCGGCAATCAGGAGACCGAACATGACCACGGCGTACTCGTTCTCGACGCAGCTCTATATCGACGGGCGGCGCACCGACGGCGAATCGGACGAGCTCATCAGCGTGCGCAATCCGGCGACGGAAGAGACGATCGCCTACATTCCGCAGGCCTCGATCCCGGATGTGCGTCGCGCGATCACGGCCGCGCGCAAGGCATTCGACGAGGGGCCATGGCCGCGGATGAAGCCTGCCGAGCGGGCGGCGGTACTGCTGCGCATGGCCGAGGAAATGGAGCGTCGCCTGCCCGAGCTCGTCGCCGTCAATATGTCCGAGGCGGGTTCGGTCCGCTCATTGGCCGAGACCCTGCAAACCCGGGTGCCGGTAGCCCATCTGCGCGATATGGCCGAACGCGTCATGCCGACCTTCGCGTGGGAGCGCCCGATGGAACCCACGATCGCGCCGGGCATCGGCATCTCCCAGGGACAGATCCGGCGCGAGGGCTTCGGGGTCTGCGCACTGATCGCGGCCTACAACTTCCCGTTCTTCCTCAGCATGATGAAGGTGATACCGGCCCTGGCCGCGGGATGCACCGCCGTGCTGAAGCCCGCGCCGACCACCCCGCTGGAATCCCTGCTGATCGGTGACTTCGCCGATGCCGCCGGTCTGCCGCCGGGCGTGCTGAACATCGTGACCGGCGATATCGACGCGGGCCGGGAGCTGACCACCAATCCCATGGTGGACCTGGTCAGCTTCACCGGATCGGACACCGTCGGACGGATGGTCTATACCCAGGCCGCGAGCTCGATCAAGAAGGTCGTGCTCGAGCTCGGCGGCAAGTCCGCCAATATCGTCCGCGCCGATGCCGACCTCGACGGGGCGGTCCGGTCCGCACTGATGGGCATCACGGTGCACGCGGGCCAGGGCTGTTCGATCCTGACCCGCACGATCGTGCACGAATCCGTCCACGACGAACTGGTCGCGCGGCTGCGCGTCGCGCTCGCCGGTGTCCGGGTCGGCGATCCGGCACAGGAATCCACCACGATGGGCCCGCTGATCACCGAGGCGCAGCGGGAAAAGGTAGAGAAGCTGATTCGTGTCGGCGAGGAGGAGGGTGCGCGGATCGTCGCCGGTGGCGGGCGCCCGGCCGGGCTGGACAAGGGCTACTTCGTGGAACCGACCCTGTTTGTCGATGTCGACAATTCGATGACGATCGCGCAGACGGAGTTCTTCGGCCCGGTGGGCGTCGTCATTCCGTTCCGCACCGACGACGAGGCGGTACGCATCGCGAACGACAGCCCATACGGTCTGGCCGGTGCTGTCTGGAGCGCCGACACCAAGGCCGCGTATGAGATCGCCACGCGCGTCCGCGCGGGCGGCATAGCGATCAACGGCGGCAGTGCGGGGGTCAACCCGCGCTCGCCGTTCGGTGGATACAAGCAGAGCGGAATCGGCAGGGAGTGGGGCGAATTCGGCCTAGACGAATTCCTGCAGACCAAGGCGATCAGCTGGGCCGCCCGCTGATCGGCCGGGCAGTGTCGGTGCCTGTTACGCTCCGCCGTGGAGCCAATGGCGCAGGGGGCGAGGACACGAGAGAGCCGGCATGAATGCAGACGTAGCCGCAGCGGTCGGCGAACTGTTGCCAACGCTCGCCGAACGGGCGGCGCTGGTCGACGAGACCGGCGAGATACCGGCCGAGACGATGACCGATCTGATCGGTACCGGAATCTTCCGACTGCTGCGCCCGAAAGCCCAGGGTGGGCTGGAGGCCGATCCGCTGGACTTCTACGACGCGGTGCGCATGGTCGCCACCGCGTGCGGTTCGACCGGGTGGGTGACGTCGGTACTCGGCTTGGCCCCTTGGCATGTGGCACTTTTCGATGAGCGCGCGCAACGTGATGTGTGGTCGGACGATCCGGACGCATTGATCTGCTCGTCCTATGCGCCGGTCGGCAGATTCGTTCCGGTCGCCGGAGGTTACGAAGTCTCGGGCCAGTGGCGATTCGCCAGCGGTTGTGCGCACTCGTCGTGGGCGCTGCTGGGCGGCACCATCGTGGCCGAGAACGGCCAGCCGGTGGATATGGTCAGCGGGCTGGTGCCCTGCGTCGACTATCGGATGTCGAAGGTGTGGGATGCCGCTGGACTGCGCGGCGCGGGCAGCGACGATCTGTACGTCGACCGGATTTTCGTCCCGGAACACCGGGTAACGCGGTTCTACGACATCGCACGACTGGAGAGCCCGGGACATAAGGCGAACCCAGGCCCGCTCTACCGGATGCCATACGGAACCATGTACACCTACGCGAACAGCTCACCCATGGTCGGCATGGCACAGGGTTGCCTCGATGTCTTTCTGAGCCGGATGCGCGACAGTAACCGGCTCAGTTTCGGTGGCGGCAGTATCACCGCGGATCAGCCGACCGCCGCGGCGCGCGCCAGCGCGGAAATCGACGCGGCCATCCTGCAGATGAGCCGGAGCCTTCGCGATTTGTACGAGTGCGTGTGTGCGCGACAGGAGATTCCGCTGGAGTTGCGGTTGCGCGCCCGCCGTGATCAGGCGTGTGGCGCCGAACGCGCGTTGACGTCGATCGATCTGGTTTTCGCGGCGACCGGTGGGATGCTGCTGCGCCGTCGCAATCCGATCGAGCGGGCCTGGCGTGACGCACATATCGCGGGCATTCACGCGTCCAACGATGTCGGCACGGCATTGACGCTCTACGGCCGCGGCACATTCGGATTGCCGGTCGACGACATGTTGGTCTGAGTCCGAATCCGGACCCGGTCACCACCAGCCGACGAGACGGTCCATCAGCAGCGTCGCACTGGCGAGGTAGTCGCCGTACCCACCGCGGAAGAAGAGCAGCGGTGTTCGCACCGACTCGATATTCAGATCGCTGACCCGGCCGACGACCAGATAGTGGTCACCGATTTCGACCACGTTTTCGAGCTTGCAGTCGACCCATGCCACGATGCCGTCCAGCACCGGATTGCCCAGCGGTGACGGTGCCCAGACCACGCCCTCGAAACGGTCCGATCCGCGAGCCGACAATCGGCGTGACGTCGGCTCCTGGTTGCCCGCGAGCGCGTTGGCGCAGAAGCCGCCCGCCTCCTGGATCATTGCCAGCGTCGACGAGGATCGGTTCACCAGAAAAGACACCAATGGCGGCTCGAGCGAAACCGAGGTGAAGGTACCGACGATCAACCCGTGCGGACGCCCGTCGGATGCCGTGGTGGTAATCGCGACGACACTCGTCGGAAAATGTCCCAGCACGTCGCGGAAGCGCCTGGCACCCATCGACACCGGATCCGGAAGCGGACTCATATGGGCCCTCACCTCTCTTGCGCAACGGTCGAGCCGACGGCCGACTGAACGCAAGTTTGGTCAGGAAACCCGGTGGACCCGTGGTTGTTTCCGCTCAGCGGAAAGCGGTCCGGATACGTGCGCGAACCTCAGAACCACTCACCGCGTTCGCCCAGTGCGACGATTCGTCCGAGGGTCTCGGTGAGTGCCGGGATCGGCGGTTCATCCCGCACGACGACGGGTTCGAAGCGCGCCGAATGTTTGCGCGCGGTGTCGCCCATCAGCTTTTCAGATATCGCGTGCGCGGTATTGGCGACCAGCGGCGCCAGCCGCTCGAGCGGTGCTCGCACATCGCCGACGAGCGAAATCCCGCCGACCGGCCCCTTGGGACCGCGGACGGCCGCACCCACACAGGCGATGTGCTGGAAGCATTCGCCGCGCTCGAAAGCCAGGCCGCGACGCGCACGAATGCGAATCAACTCCTGGTGCAGGACCTCGAGATCGCCGATGCTGTGCGCGGTCCGCTTGACCAGGACATCGCGGTACAGATCGTCGATCTGTTCCGGCGACAGCCACGCCAGCATGCTCTTTCCGACGGCCGTGCAGTGCGCGGGTACCCGGCCGCCGACGACGGACGGCACCTGGACGGCGGCCTTGCCGCCGAACTTGTCCAGGTAGTACGCCTCGGCGCCGTCCAGAACAGCCAGGTGCACCACCATTTCGGTGCGCACCGACAAGTTGTGCAGGAGTGGGAACGCCGCGGTCCGCAACGCGCCGTGGCCCTCTTCCCGGCCGCCGAACCCGAGCGCCCGTTGACCGAGGCCGTAGTCACGACCGTTGCGCTCGAGCCATCGCAGCCGAACCAGCTGTTCCAGGATGCGATGAGTCGTCGAGCGCGGCAGATTTGTGCGTCCGGCAACATCCTCGAGCGAGAGCCGGATCTGCGGACCACCGAACGAATCCATGATCAGTGTCATCCGCTCCACCATGGACGGTGGCGCCTCGTGTCGTTCGGAGGTGGCGACCGCATTGTCATTCACCACTGAGGCCATTGGCCAGCCTCCTTCTTGGAGCTCGAACCTCAGGCGCGAGTGTAGCGAAAGAGAGCCGCTGTGTAATGGTGATATCGAAATTAAGTTTCCTCTTTAGGGGCAATATCGCCGATGTCGATCGGTCCGCCGCAGGCCACGCCGAGCAGACCCGAGAAATCTACGCCGGAATCGGTCAATGCGGCTCGGCAGGCGGCGACGTCCTTGTGCAGAAAAGGTGCGACCGCGGCGGCGAAGGATTCCGATCCGCCACGGTCGGCGATATAGCGTCCAGCCGTCGTACCGCCACTGCTCACCGCGAGCGCCTCGAGCATTACGTCTTCGTCTATGCCCACCCCGCGGCCCAATGTCAGGCCTTGCAGGGTGAGCTGTGAGACCGCGGCGAAGAGCAGGTTATTGATCAACTTCACGCGCAGCGCCGACCCCCGCCCACCTGTTTCTATGACCGTTCCGGCATAGCACTCGACGACCCGTCGCGCGATCGAGACGTTTTCGGGCGTGCCACCGAGGAAGACCACCAGCTCACCCGCACGCACCGCCTCCGGTGTGCCACTGAATGTCGCGTCCACGAGCGCGGCCTGTCCGATCGGCGCGAACCGGTCCAGACCGTGCAGCACCTCCGGCGTCCCTGTGGTGTGCGACAGCAGTACCGTGCCCTCCCCCATCGCGCCGACGACCTCGGGCAGCAGCGTGGATATCTGCTCGTCGCCGAACAGGCAGCTGACGATGACATCCGCGGCCGCGATATCCCGGGCCCGATCGACGGGCTCTGCTCCGAGTGCCGCCAGCCGGTCCCGTACCTCCGGCCGCCGTGCGTACAGCCGGACCCGGTGCCCCGCCGCCAGTAATCGCTCCACCATCGCCGCACCGATCCGGCCGGCGCCGATGAATCCGATCGTCAGTGCCGTCATGATCGGCTCCTTCGCTCCCGAACGATGTCGAGCAGTTCCATCCTGCTCACCTTGCTCGATGGCGTGCGTGGTAGCTGGTCCAGGACCACCACGTGCACCGGTACCTCGTACGGCAGCAGGTGAGCGCGGCAGAGTTCGACGAGTTCGTCGCTGTCGGGAGGTATGAGTCCGGGTTCGGTTTCGATCGCCGCCACGGGTACGTGTCCGAGGCGGGCGTCGGGCAGTCCGGCCACCGCGGCCTCGCGCACCGCCGCATGCGTCTCCAGCACTCGCTTGACGGTCTCCGGCTGGACCTTGAAGCCACCGCGGATGATCGCGTCGTCCGCGCGGCCGTCGATCCAGAGGAAGCCGTCGACATCGATCCGCGCCAGATCGCTGGTCTGGACCCACTCGCCGGCGCCCGCCGCGGTCTGCGCGGTGCGGACCTCGAGCCGTCCGGTCGTCCAACCGCCGAGTTCGACGCCATCCTCGCCGGTCACCCGCAACTCGACGCCCGGGAAGGCGCGACCGGCGCTGCCCGCCTTCAGGTCCCACCACTGTTCGTGCAGCGCCAGCGTCCAACCCGCCACCGCGCCCGCGAATTCGGTGGCACCGTATGTCATCAGCACCGGGATGCCGTAGGTGCGAAAGAACGAGTCCGCCAACTCTTTCGGGCATGGCGCTGTCCCGGAGGTGACGACCTGTAGGCTCGCGAGCCGCGCCCGCGACACTCCGGAATCGAGCACCGCCCGCAATGCCGCGGGCACCAGACTCACGGCACGCAACCGATGCCGCTCCACGGCGCTGACCCATGGTTCCAGGACGAACTTGGGCATGAGAATCATCCGCCGACCGGTGGCCAGGCACGCCAGTGCCCGCCACAGGCCGCCGATATGCACCAGCGGCGCGTTCACCAGTACCGCGGAGGTGGAAAGCAATCGGTCGTCCCTGGCCGTCTGCCCGCCGGAAGTCAGTGCCTGATCCAACTGCTCGGTCCGCAGATGCACGCGCTTCGGCGCGCCAGTCGTCCCCGAGGTGAGCATTTCCACCACGGTCCCCGGATTCGTCACGGCCGACGCGCGGATCGTGCCGCTCACGCGTCGCACCGAACCGTCGTCCCGCAGTTCCAGGGCGAAACCGGCCGTCGTCGCGGCATCGAGTACGCCATCTCGGGCCAGCAGCACGGATCCGCACACAACCGCGGGCAGGTCACAGGCGATGATGTCGGCGGCCAGCCGCGGCGCCGGTTGCAGCGGAGCGAGGAGTACGACGCATCGACCGGTCGCGATCAGCGCGGCGACAACCGCGACATGTTCAGGCCGGTTCTCCAGGACCACACCGACTCGGGATCCCGCGCCCAAACCGGCGGATTCCAGTGCATCCACGACCGAGCGCGCGGTGGTCTGGATCCGACCCCAGGTCCACCAGGTCTCCTCGTGCTCGATCGCTTCGGCATCGGCGGGAGCCTCGGCAAGCAGTCGGGTCAGCCGGTCACGAATTCCCACGTGGTAATGCCTTTCGTATCGTGTGCCGGCCGTGGTTCACCATTCGAGGCGCAAGGACATCAGGCCATACATGTTTCCGGTCTGCTCGAGTTGCTGTCCGGGTGCGATCCGGTACTCCGGTATCCGCTTGTGCCACTCCTCCATCGCCACGTTCAGCTCCAGTCGAGCCAGGTGCGAACCCAAGCAGCGGTGCGGTCCCGAACCAAAGGCGATGTGGTTGTTCGTGGCGCGCTGCAGATCCACCTCGAGCGGATTGTCGAACCGCTCGGCATCCCGGTTGCTCACCGCTAGTGGCAGCATCACCATGTCGCCGGACTTCACCGGACAGCCGCCGATCTCGGTATCCCGTGTCGCCTTTCGTGCCGGAATGACGAACGAATAGACACGTAGGACTTCCTCGACGCCATTGGCGATCAGCGATGGGTCGGCCACGATGGCCGCGCGATCCTCATGATGCGCGGCGAAGTGGTACATGGCCCAGCCGATGGCGATGGGGACCGTATCGAAACCGGCCTGGAACATCAGAATGCAGAACGCGTGCATATCGGCGTCGCTGAGTAGCTCGCCATCGATGCGCCAGCTCATCATGCGCGACAGCAGATCATCGCGCGGGGCGTCGCGACGCAGCGCGATCTGCTCTTCGAAATAGGCCGACGCAGCGGTCATCGCGGCAAGTTGGCGACGGTGGTCGGGATCCTCGGCGTGCGGCAGGTGCAGCATCTCATGGACCCATTCCAGGAATTGGTCCAGATCCTGCTCGGGCAGGCCCATAAGCCGCATGAAGATCAGGGTCGGGAACCGGCGCGCGAACTCGTCGAGAACATCCGCGGCCCCCTTCGGCAGCAGCCGGTCGATCATATCCGCCGCGATCTTGCGGATCTCCGGCTCGCCGGCGGCGACCCACTTGGGCCCGAACTCGCTGCCCAGCAGCCGCCGCCACTTGGTGTGCAGCGGCGGATCCAGCATCTCCGGAATCCACAGGAATTTCGGATTCGGCTCGAGCACCGTCACCGAGGTGCTGGAGAACGTCCGCCAGTCCTGTAGCGCCTCTTGAATCGCCTGGCCGTCCGTAATGACCCAATAACCCTGTGCGACAGTGCTTCTGAATGCGGAGTGGGTGCCGGCGAGTCGGTCCCACTGCTCGTGATGGCTCAGCAGTGAACCGGATAGGCGATTGTCGAAATAGTAGGCGGGCACACCGTCATGGGTGCCCTGGGATTCGAGCGTCATACCGATCCTCTCACAATCCGGCCGATGGTGTGGTCGACAGGAACGCGCCGCCCGGGCCGACATCGAGGGCTTCGCCGTACCACGTCTGCCCCCACTGCAATTCGGGGATCTTCCACTCCAGCGCCTGCCAATCCGGATCCATGATCAAATACCCGCCGGAGTAGAGCTCGACGCGGTGACCGGAGCCGGGATCGTGGATGTAGAGGTACATCGCCTGCCCGATGCCGTGCTTGCCCGGACCGTGCCCGTAGTCGATCTCGAGATCACGGATCTCGTCTGCGGCCCGCAGAATGTCGTGGTAGTTCTCGATATTGAAGGCCACGTGGTGGAACGCCCCGTTCTTCTCCTCCCCGTTGACACCGATCGCGATGTCGTGCACCTGCGGGGTCACCGACAGCCAGGAAGCCAGGATGGTCTCCGGGAACTGCGGGATCATCGCGAACTCCCGCCGCTTGAACCCCAGCGCGTTGCGCAGCCAGCCCTCGGCCTGGTTCACCGTGGTCGGGCTGCACTGCACGTTCAGATGGTCCAGCCGCCGAACTCCGAAACCGCGGCGGCGGGAACTGTTGCTGAGCAGCTTCGAGCGCAATTCCGGTGGGGCAACCGGCTTTTCGATGTCGTAGTAGAGCTCGAAGGGATGCTCGCTGCCGGGCACGAGGAAGCGGATCGCGGTGCCGCGGCCGAGTTCGTGATCGACGGGCAACTCCACCGCCTCGATCTCCGCCTCGGTCAGCTGCTTGTGGAACAGCTCGACATCCTGGGGCCGTTTCACCCGGAAGCTGTAGCTGTTCACCCGCGCCTCGTCCTGCTGGGTGAGCACCAGCGAGTGGTGCACCAATTCCTGGTACCCGCGCAGATATGCCACACCGTCGGATTCGGCGACCACCTCCATGCCCAGCAGGTCCCGGAAGAACCAGATCGAACGCCGCAGATCCGGCGTCCCCAGGTTCAGGCCACCGGCATGGGCAATCTCCGGGCCGGGATCGTAGTCGTGCGAACCAGCCATGCGAGCTCTCCTTCGAGTCGGAATGTCCTGCTGGCTGGCAAGTTTGAGCGGGAAACCGGGCAGCGCACGCCGGACTTTCCGAACACTGGGACGCGCTGCCTCCCGACGAGCCACCGTGGACTGCTCCCCCACCGCGACCGGCGCCATCCCGCTCAGCGGAATCCCGCACTCGACCCGACATCGCAGGTCGCACACTCATCCGACATCCGAATTCCCGTGAACCAGGTCACCCCACCGGCCATATCGCGTCGCGACCGGCTGCGGCAGATCAGCGAAACACCGCGGTGCACGAAGGGCTCGGCGGCGTCAGCCTGCGTCGCCACGCAAGGGACCGGAGCGCCTCGATTCGACAAGGAGAACGCAATGCCCGCTGACGAGGAAACCTACGACGTCGTGGTCGTGGGGTCCGGAGGAGGTGGCCTGATCGCCGCCTATACGGCCGCCGCGCGCGGGCTGCGCACACTCCTGCTGGAAAAGTCCTCGCTGATCGGCGGTACCACCGCGTATTCCGGTGCGGGACTGTGGTTTCCCGGCAGCGCCCCGATCGCGCGCGCGGGCATCGAAGATGATCCCGAGGCCGCCCGCACCTACCTGCACGACGTTGTCGCCGACAACTCGCGCGAACCGCTGCAGGATGCCTATCTGCGGACCGCGCCCCAGCTGATCGACGACCTCGAGCAGAACCCACTGTTCGGGTCCTTCACCTACCAGCCCGTGCCCGAATACTTCTACGGGCGTCCCGGATCCACCGCCACCGGGCGAACCATATTCCCGCAGGAAATCTCGGTAGCCGAACTCGAGGAACTCGCCCCGCTCATCCGGCGCTCCGTCCCGGAAGAACGCTGGGGTATCGACGAAGGGCCGGTGCTAGTCGGCGGCCGCGCACTGATCGGCCGGGCGCTGAAAGCCTTCCTGGCAACGGGCAACGGCTCCTACCTGCTCGAAACCGCCATGACCGACCTCGTTGTCGAGGACGACCGGGTCACCGGTGTGGTTGCGGTCAGCGGCGGCCAGCGCCGCACATTCCGCGCCACCCGCGGCGTGATCCTGGCGGCGGGCGGCTTCGAACACAACCGTGAGATGCGCGAGCAGTATTCGCCCGTACCGCTCACCGGCGAATGGTCCCACGGCGCGCCGGGCAACACCGGTGACGCGATCCTGGCCGGTCGCGCGATCGGCGCGGCCACCGACCTGCTCGATGAGGCCTGGTACGTCCCCGGGGTGGTGCAGCCCGACGGTCGGCCCGTCTTCCATACCGGCACCCGCGGCGGGATCTGGGTCAATGCCGAGGGCGAGCGCTTCATGAACGAGACGCAGCCCTACGATCGCGCCGGGCACGAAATGGCCCGGCTGCAACTCGAAACCGGCGTTACGCACAGCACCGCGCACTGGGTCTTCGACCACCGGCAGCTCGAGCGTGACGGCTTCGGGGGCGATCCGGAGCAGCCGGTGCGTCCGGAGTGGTTCGCATCGGGCGCCTTGCGCCGCGCCGACACTCTCGAAGAATTGGCCGATCTGATCGGCGTGCCGCCGGAGAAACTGCGCAAGTCGATCGAGGAGTTCAACGGCTATGCGAAATCCGGTGTCGACGAGCGTTTCCATCGCGGCGAGGCGCCGTGGGACCAGATGTTCCAGTACATCGTCGGTTACCCGGCCGATCCCCGGCAGAACTACATCGTGCCGCTGGCGACCGACCTCCCCAACCCGCTGCTCATCCCCGTCGACACCCCGCCCTACTACGCGGCCACCGTCGTGCTGTCCGATATCGGAACCAAGGGCGGTCTCGTGACCGACGAGCACGCCCGCGTACTCCGCTCGGACGCGACGCCGATCGAAGGTCTCTACGCGACCGGCAACACCATGGCGGCGATGTCGGGCGGCGCGTACCCGGGCGCAGGAACACCGATCGGTTCGAGCCTCGTTTTCGCGTATCTCGCCGCACTCGACCTCGCCGGTGCCGCATCAAACGAATAGGAGTCGGCCATGACCCGAGTAGCCACACTCACCGAATCGACCCTGTCGGGAAGGCCCTTCCTGCCTGCCACACTCGATATCGCTCTGCGTTGTCCGGCCCGGTCCGACTACATCGAACTGCGCTTCGCGACCTCGGCAGGGTCGTGGCAATGGTGCTTCCCCGAACCACAGCACCGGTACGCCGACCCGAGCGCCGCCACCTCGATCGCGCTGGCATTCGGGCGGTACGGCGCCCAGGCTCATCTGATTCGAGCAGGTGGGCTCGGCCCAGCCCTCCCGAGCTCGGCGGCCCTGCCACTGATCCTCGCCGACGCCCGAATCCTGGTCGAGCGCCGGCTGATCACCCCAGGCTTGTCCGCGGCTCCTGCCAAAGGCCCTGCCGCATAGGGCAATACCGTCGTTGCCTGTGCACTCGTTGACCCCGCACAGGCAACGCACCAGGCTTCAGGAGAGAAATGGCTACGTTCGTTGTGGTGCACGGTGGCGGGCACGGGAGCTGGTGTTATCAACGGGTGGCTCGGTTGCTACCGAACCGCAAGCGGTGACCGACGCGCTACTCGAGATCGCCGCCGCCTGAGCAGAACTTACGGTGCACGTGCCTATCGGCAGCCGTGAGCGGGCATACCAGTGGTGGCGCATTCACAGTCTGCAGCCATATGGCAAGTACGACAGGAGCAGCCCGAGGTATTCCCGCGGGCGTAGGGTCGAGCCGTGAAGCGCACCCAGTGGAAGATCCACGGCGAGAAGCTGGTAGACGAGAACCGACACATTCGGTTGTCGACTGTGGATGTCGAGCTGCCGGATGGCGTGAAGTTCACGCAGTACGTGGCACGGATGCCGCGCTGTGCGATGACATTGGTACTCAACGAGAACCGCGAAGCTCTGTTGATGTACCGGCACCGGTTCATCATCGACAAGTGGGTGTGGGAATTGCCCGGTGGCTATGTCGACCACGCCGAAGACGTTGCTGCCGCCGCTGCGCGCGAAGTGGAGGAAGAAACAGGCTGGCGGCCGAAGTCGATGGAGCGATTGGTCACCTATCAGCCGTCGATCGGAAGCCTGGACCAGCCACAAGAGATCTACATAGCGCGAGGTGCCGACCTCACCGACACGGCGCCGGACATCAACGAAGCCGAAGACATCCGTTGGATACCGCTGGCTGACGCGGCGGCGATGATCGATCGAGGCGAGATCATCGGTGCGGCAACCGTTGTCGCGATCTATCGCGCGCTCAGTCTCGACGCGTAGTGAGTTCGCGGACCTGCTGCCGGAAGTCCTCAACATCCGGCATGGCGGCGTGGGGGCTCAGTCGTTGGCGCAGGTCACCCAGGTATGCGTAGCTGCGTCGCGACGACAAGCCCGCCGCGATATCGAGTGCCTGGTGGCCGATGCGTACGGCTTCCAGCGGGTCCTCGCTCGCGCGGGCGGAAGCGAGTAGCGCCAAGTTGAAGGCGCGTCCGCGCAGGTAGCCATGGGACATGTCGAGCGATTGTTCGGCGAACCGCGCGGTTCGCGCATTGTCTCCCAACTCCCGGAAGCAGTGGGCGATCTTGGCAGACATGTACGCGCTGTCGAAGTAGGCGAGCCATGCTGGCCGGTCAGACGATTCTGCCTTGGCGAACGTGCGTTCGGCCGCAGTAATCGATGCGGTGCACATCGAGTCGTCCAGTCGTGCGGCGTGGCCATGGGCCTCGACCATATGGCATTCTGACTCCAGCGCGGCCAGTCCCGCACTGCGAGCGGAGATTTGGGCTGCACGAGCCAGATCGACAGCATCACCTGGTCGACCGACGTATGTGGCCTGATGGCTCATGGCCGCAAGAATCTCCGCTCCCAGACCGGGGTCTCCGGCGGCGCGGGCCAGCCGCAACGCTTGGATTAGGTATCGCTGGGCCAGTCCGTGTTCTTCCTGGTCGTAGGCGGCCCATCCCGCGAGTTTGGTGAGTTCGGCTGTCGTGGCAAACAATTGGCGGCCGATTTGCTCGGCATAGTTGCCGCGCAGCAATGGTGCGACGGAGCTGTGCAGGTATTGCACGATCGTCGGCCTCACCTTGCCACCGCCGACCTTGTTGTCGAGGTCGCGAAATGCTGCGCTCATGGTGCGCACCGCATCGACATCTCTTTGACCAACGCGCCGGATACCCACTGAGACAGGGTGTTCCGGTCCGGGAAGAGTTAGCCAGCGCATCGAAGCAGCCGGATACACCGCCACCGCATATGAGGCGCCCTGCAGGAACCGTCTGCGCTCCACGTCACTCCTCCACAGCGCCGCTACCGACGCCGTCGCTTCCGCCAAACTCAGCGAGAACTCCAACCCCAAATCGACCGGATCCCGACCACCGGACATTCCGCACGCCGATGCAGTGATCCGACGGCCGAGAGCTTCGGTCATAACCTCCGCAATCAGTTCCGGCCCTGGCGAATTCGGCTGTTGACCATCAAGCCATCGACCGACCGATCGATGGTCATACGCCAGGTCCAGGCCGATCGCGCGCCCTCGCTCCACGACCCGCCGCGCGAGACCCTTGTTGCTGATACCGGACTCGTCGAGCAGCTCATCCAGTTCCCGGTTCGGCTGCTTGGGCTGGCGTCCCATAGCCGGAGTGTGGCACGAGCAACACCCCCGCGCCATCCTCAGCCGGATTCGCACGCCCCCCGTGCACACCCCCACCCCACCTGCGCACACCTCCACCACGCGCACGTCTTATGCGCGTACCCGGTAGCGCGGTGTCCTGAAGCGATGGAAGAGATGAAGCTGAAAGCCGTTGGCCTGGTACGTCCGGACAAATCCGGACTTGCCGCATCACGCCACGCGATCGCTGCCCGCCGCCACGCCGAGCAACTGGGGTACCGCTACCTGTACACAGTCCGGCCACCCGAGCGTCACCCCGATCCGATCGGGTACACGCTCAGTATCGCATTCGGTGTGCGTGCGGCCGCGTTGATCATCTACGACTTGGCCACGACCGATAACACACCGGCCCGCGTGTGTGACTTCTGCACACTCGAAACGGTGTGCCCTCCGACGACTTGGACCGCTGCGTTGCCCGGGGGCGTCGACCCTGCCCACGCACATCCCGATCACCCATTGACGCTCGCTGATTCTCGCCGAATCATGCAGACTCACATAGCATGTCGGGCCACCGCCTGCCCTCGCAAAGCGAGTGCGCTGAGCTGTCTCGTCCGCGCGGGCAAGCTCGTCCCGCCCATGACGACTCCCCGCGAACGCGCCGCTGCTCGCGGCCTGCCGTTCCCTCCGCTGGATTACAGTGCGCCGCTAACTGTCGGCCCTGACATTCACACGCTGCTGGAAGTGCTCGACGGCCTCACCGCTCCCGACGCTGACGCTCATGCGCTGGGTGCCCAACTCGCCCATAATCCGTGGAGGTGACGTGCCCGGGAGCGCCCATGGAATGGATGAGTTCGAATCCCCCGGATCGATTGCCCGCCAGCCTCCTTCACGTCGTTCGCACAAACCGGGCTCGATCGAGCACCGACGAGTCCACTTCATGACAGGACATTCAACCTCACCTCGTCCGGAGGAGGATGACGTTCATCTGTCGGTCCACTTGCACGATGTGCGAATGGATTTCGCCGCCTGCGTCACCGCGGCATTGCTGTTCGTGCAGGACTGGCGCACTTACCACTATCACGACGCCGTAACCGTCATCCCGGGTGACACCGACGGACTACCCCGCCTCCCGAATGAACGTTTGTTCCTCGAACCTTGAACGCCATCAGACCGCCCCCAGCCCGGCGGTCCCGGACTCTCAGCGGTGCGCCATGATCGGCATGACCAATCCTTTTGCCCACGAACACAAATCCGAATCCACTTATCTCGATGTCGCAGCCAACGACCACGGCTATGAAAAGGGGCTGCTGGTGCACCGCGCACTCACTCGCATCCCGGACACCGACCCACATCTAGTCGAGATAGGCCCCGGCGGCGGCGCCGCGGTCGAATTTCTCGCCGCGCAACTTCAGGATCAGCCGAAGACACCACGCCTCACTCTCATCGAAGCCCCTGGTGTCCGCTCGCAATCGCTGGCGCGGGCGATCGACCGGTTCAACTCTGTGGGGCAGTGCGCCCTTGTGCAAGGCTGGGCGCACGACCTAGCAACTCTCGTACCCGAGCCGGTGGACGTCATCAGTGCGTCGGCACTGCTGCACGAGGTCTATTCCTACGGTGGCGCATACAACGGATTGCACTCGATGATGCGCACCTTCCCGACCGTGTTGAAACCCTATGGATTCTTCGTCTACCGCGACGTATACGCCGTCGACGCGACCTCGCTGCACGAACCGGCGGTCCAGTCCTACAGCGCGCAGTCGTGGTTGCAGTTTCTACGCTTGTTCCTACCGCACTACCTGCGTGAGGGCGTCCATCCCTACCATCATCACGACGACGAGGTGACCGTCCGCCAAGACTCCCGCATCGTCCCGGCCATGAACCTGAATACCCGCATCTGCGCGGTCATTCAGGCACCCATCGGTGTGTTCCGTGAAGTACAACGCCACTACATCACACTGCGCGACCACATCTGGCGCTGCGGAGTTCTCGGATTCTCACCCATACTCGATGGCCAACTGTCCGGCGACTGGATCGATTTCCGCTCCGGACACAAACGCGTCCACTTCGAATTCACCGACAGCGGCTGGATATCGGCCACCGACCGCGAGAACATATTGGCAGTCAGCGAACCTTACGCCGACCATTACGTCGTCGACGGCGACATCTTCGACGCAGTCACCGATGTCGCCCTGAATCTATTCCTTGCTGCCACCGAGACCGACAAATCCTGCGCCGAGATCTGGCGAAGCTGGCTCGAGCGTGAGGGCCGCGAAACCTACGCCTACCTCACCGTCGACGAGCTACTGGCTGCATTCGCGATTAATTCCGTTGAGGCGGAGTCCAATTCACACTCGGTGCTGATGCCTGTCAGGGATGCTGATGTCCTTGTCAGGCACAGGCACTACTACAACCGCTTTCTGACCAAGCAGCTTCCCAACCCGCTGATCGATGCCAAGCAGATGATCCTTTTCCAGAACATCCCAGTCACCGACTCGGCCGCGCTTCGGCAGGCCCTCGGTACCGTTCGCCTGCATTGCTCCAAACCCAATCTGGCCCGCGTGCACACCGCCATCCACACGAGAGGATGATCCATCCATGCACCTGATCGAGGTCGAACGCAAGCGCGAACTTCCCGACAGCGACACCCTCTTTGTCCGGCTTGCCGAACTGGGCTACCGGCAGGCCGGTCAGCTCACCGAGGTCGACACCTACTACAGCCGCCCCGACGTCGACTACATGGAAACCGTTGAATGCCTGCGGGTTCGACACCGCGAAGGCTTCGCGGAGGTCACCTACAAGCCGCCGTCGACCGCCAGCACACACAGCCATACCGACGTGATCGCGAAGCATGAAACCAACGTGATCCTCGACGGTCCCGACCAGGCCGACGCTGCCAACGAACTCCTCGCCGCTATCGGCATGGTCGAACTCGTCCGCGTCGAGAAAACCCGCACCACCTACCGCCACCCCTACCGCGAGGACATCGTGGTCAGCATCGACACAGTCACCGGAGCCGGAACCTTCGTCGAAACTGAAGTCACCGCCACCGAAACCACCGTCGCAACCGCGCATCTCGAACAAATTGAAAACGAGCTCGGAATCGCCGACCACGCCGTGGTCAACCTTCCCTACCGCGATCTCGTCATGGCGCACAGCTGATGACCTGACTTCATCGGGGAACCCATCCAATGCAAATACGGGCGCGATGTGCGATGGCTCCAAATACGTGCACCCAAGGGGTCTGCCCGCTACCACCAAATAGAACACCGGCGGCGGGTTCGCGGTGTCCCTCATGCTGGGGAGACAACGCCGTCGCGACCTCGTCCGTGAACGGCATAACCGATCGAGCTCTACTGCACAGTGGCTGTGCATCGCCGATCCGGTTCGAACGCTGATTGAAGGTGGCTCAGGCCTACCATCCAGCGCGACACCGGTCAGTCCGATGCCGGGAGCGGCTTGGCCGCCTTGAGCTCCAGCGCCTCGCCATCGATGGCGGGAATTCCGGGACCTGGCTTGGTGCAAAGCAATTCGACTGTTGCGTCGGCGTTGGTGTAGCGCTTTCCTATTGCGGTGCCGACGTTGGAGGTGGCCGGGGCGGCGGTGGCGTTCTTTTCCACTGCGGAGAGCACTGCGGGGGCGCCGCCGATGGTGAGTTCGATCGGGTCCGCGGGGACTTTGACGACGATCAGTTCTGTCGAATCGACGGCGCTGTAGACGCGTGTACCGGGCTTAAGGGATAGTGCCATGGGGTTTCTTACCTCTCTAAGGTGCGCTCAGGTCCTCGAGCACGAGCCTGCGCAGTAGCTTTCCGGTGTCGGTGTGCGGCAACGAATCTCGGAAGACGATCGTTTCCGGGGTCTTCGAGCCGCGCAGTCGCGAGCGGACGAGGATGCGCAACTCTTCATCGGTTGCGACAGCGCCTGCGCGGAGCACTACCGCTGCGGCGAGGGTCTGGCCCCATTCGTCACTCGGCGGTCCGACCACGCATGCTTGGGCGACTGCCGGATGTGACAGTAGAACCTCTTCGATCTCGGCTGGGGCTATGTTTTCGCCGCCTCGGATGATTGTGTCGTCGGCTCTGCCCTCGATGAATAGGTAGCCGTCGGGGTCCACATGGCCTTTGTCGCGGGTGCAGAACCAGCCGTCGGCGTCCAGGAGGCTGCCGGTGGCGTATTCGCCGGAGATTTGTTCGCCGCGTAGGAAGATGATGCCCGATTTTCCCGGTGGTAGTGCGTGGCCGTCGTCGCCGCGGACCTCGATCTCGATCGTGGGCAGCACTTGTCCGGCCGAGGACAGGCGGGCTCGGATCAGTGGGTCGTCGGAGAGCAGGGCGGCTCGGTGGTCTTCGGGGCCGAGGATGGCGATTGTCGATGCGGTTTCGGTCAAGCCGTAGGCGTTGACGAATCCGACTTCGGGGAATCGCATAAGCGCTTCTTGCAGTATGCGTTCGGAAACACTCGCACCGCCGTATGACAGGGAGCGCAGCGTCGGGAGGTTCGCGCCGTCGGCTGCTACCGCGTCCACGATGCGCGCCAACATCGTCGGGACCACCATCGCGTTGGTCACGGCTTCGGCGCGGACCGTGTCGAGCCAGACCGATGGATCGAAGGCGCGCAGGTAGACCAGGCGTCGCCCGGCGAACAGATTCGACAGCATGTTGGCGACGCCTGCGACGTGGTAGGGCGGTACTGAAACCAGTACTGCCTCTTCGGGATCGGCGCTGCCGAATTCGACAGTACTGAGCAGGTAGGCCATGAGGTGGCGGTGCCGGAGTAGTGCCGACTTCGGGGCGGCCGTCGTGCCGCTGGTGTACAGCACGACCGCCACGGCGTCGTCGTTGAACTGCGGCTCCAGGGATGGCATGTCGGTGGGCAGAGCGGCCAGCCAGTCGTCGAAGACGTGTGCCCGCGCCGTCACTCGCGGCGCGGTCGCCGCATCCGCCAGCACGAGAGCGTCGGATTGCCGGTCGATCAAACTGTTCAGTTGAGCGTCGTCCAACCGGTAGTTCACCGGCACGAACGGCACCCCCGCGCACGCCGCCGCCAAGAGAGCGACCGGCAGTAGCGGGTGGTTCTCCCCCGCATACACAAGCGCGGGAGAATCGCGCAGCGTCGCCGCCCCGCCCCTCGCCAGCGCACCGAGTTCGGCCCCGGTCACTCGCCGGTCGGCGTCGCCCAACAGGACACGGTCGGCGAATCCCGACTCGATCATCTCGACCATCGCTGAGAGATGCATGTCTTCAACAACTTCCGAAATGCGTGGCGGTGATGGATCGGGACGGAACGAGCCGGTCGCTGATACCTCGTTCAGCAAAGTCGAGTACGAAACTCGTCATTCCGGCATGCTTTCTGCCCGTATCCATATTCCCGCGATGGCCCGAAAGCCTCAGCGGATTTTCGCTGAGAGCATGGCGGAATGGCGAGGGCCGTTGCTGCACAGGAGTTTCCGCACCAGACACTAGGCCACCCCGGCGGCCGAAGAAGCGTGATCCGCTGCGACATAACCGAATACCGCCGACGCGGCGATACTCGCTCCCGCTCCGAGATACTTGCGTCCCATCACGGAGGCAGTGCAATTGCCCGTCGCATACAGCCCGGGAATCGGCTCGTAATCCGTATTCAATACCCGGGAGAACTCATCACAAAGCAGTCCACCGCTGGTACCGATATCTCCGGGGTACAGCGCGGCCGCGTAGAACGGCCCCTTCTCGATCGGGCCCAGGCTCGGGTTCGGCTGGTGCGTGCGATCGCCATAGAATCGCTCGTGGTCGCCCTCGCCGCGATGGAAGTCCTCATCGACGCCGTTTTCGGCGAACAGATTGAACCGATCGATCGTCTCTCGGAGCGTGTCGGCGGGGATATCACATTGGCGCGCAAGGTCTTCCAGAGTGTCAGCGCGCTTCAGCACACCGCCGGTGATCAACTCCTTCGGGGTCCAGCCCGCGGGCGCCATCCCGAACACGTAGCGCGACCGGTGGCGCGAATCGATGATCAGCCAGGATGGAATCGCCGCACCGTTCTCGCGGTGCCGCGCGTACATCTGCTGTCCGGCTTCCTGATACGAGCAGGCCTCGTTGAAATACCGAAGGCCCTTCGCATCGACGATGAGCGAGCCCGGCTTGCACCGCTCGGACAGACACATGCCGGGGGTGCCGTCGGGCATGATCCACGAGGGCATCCACCACGCCTCGTCCAGCATGTCGGTCGCGGCTCCGAGACCCTCCGCGATCCGGATCGCCTCCCCGGTGTCCCCCGGGTTGGCCGAGGTCCAGTCGGCGCCGACCGGCAGCCCGTCCGAATGCTCCTTGCGCATCGTCTCGTTGCGGGCGAAACCGCCTGCGGCGAGCAAGATCCCGTCCCGGGCACGCACGCGCACATCCCGGCCCTCGCGATGGATGACGGCACCGACGACCCGGCCGTTCTCGACCACGAGATCCGTGAGCGCGGACTCGGTCCAGATCGGCACCTCGCGCCGCAGCAGCGCGTCGACCAACCGGGCGATCAATCCCGCGCCATTGGCCGCCAACTTCTGTCCGCGGATGAGTCCGCCGACGGTGCGCCGTCCGACCCTGGCGATGGTTGCCATGCCGATTCGCGTGCGCATCAACGACATCGGCGCCGCTTCCACGGTGTAGATCACCATGCTGCCAGCGAAGCCGGGCCGGATCCGATCGCACCACGCCCCGAGTTTCTTCTTGTCGAAGATCTCCGGTTCGATTGATCTGCCCCGGGCGGATCCGCCTTCGATGCCCCGAACTCCGGCGTAGTAGTCGCTATATCCCTCGCAGCGCCGAAATTTCAGGCCCTCGGATTCGAGGAACGCGACCATCTCGATTCCGGAATTGACATAGGTCAGTCTCCGAGCCGGAGACGACGCCGGGCCCGCATCACCGACGACGGAGTCGAAATAGGCCAAGGCGGTGTCGAGCGAATCGGACACGCCCTCGCGCTGCATCAGCGGATTGTTGGGCAGCCACATCACACCGCCCGACATGCAGGTCGATCCGCCGAGCAGGTCGGACTTCTCCACGACGAGAACATCTTTGCCGAGGGCATGGGCACGCAGTGCGCCAACGACCCCGGCGCCGCTGCCGACGACCAGGAAGTCGGTCGTATGGTCCCAGTCGTTCATCACTTTCCCCTGCCCATTGCGGGCGCCCGCCCGATGACACCGTCGTCTTCCAGCGCGGCGATCTCTGATGCACTGAGCCCGAGTCCCGCCAGCACTTCCTGGTTGTGCTCCCCCAACAAGGGCGCATGGCGCGTATGCCAGCGTTCGGGACCGTCCGACAGCATGAACGGCACCGTGCTGTGCCGCACCGTCGGATTCACCGGATGCTCGACGAACTCGTAGAAGCCACGCGACTCGAGTTGCGGCAGTTCCGCGACACGATGCGGTTGCATGACCTTGGCCACCGGAACTCCGGCATCCCATAGGATTTGGACGATCTCTCCTGCACTGCGCTGCCCACACCAAGCGGCGAGGTTCTTGTCGATGAGGTCGTGCTGCTCGCGACGCCCACTGGCAGTGGACAGCGCCAACTCCATCGCCCAGTCGGGCCGACCGAGCGCATCGCACAAAGCCGACCATTGCTCATCGCTGGCCACCGCGACGGCGACCCAGGAGTCGTTGCCGCCGTATTCGTCGGTATCGGCGGTCCGGTAGAGGTTTTGCGGTGCCGCTTCCGGTCCCCGATTACCGTCGCGCACAAGGAGTTGCCCGTATGCGGAGTGCTCGATCACCTGTTCGGCAGCGACATTCATCGCGGCATCCACCATCGCCGCCTCGACGAGCATGCCATCGCCGGTACGCCGCCGATGTTCCAGTGCGAGCAGGAGCGCATTCAGGGCGTGCAGACCGGCATTCGGATCGCCGATCGAGAACGGCTCGACCGGGTTCTGGTCGGGATGGCCGGTCAACCAGGTGAGTCCGGACGCATCCTCGATGATGTAGGCGAAGGCCGGGTTGTCCCGCCACGGCCCGTCGAGGCCGAATCCCGGCATCCGGAGCATGATCGCGTCGGGGCGCAGCGCGCGCACCTTCTCGTAGTCGAGCCCGATCTGCTCGAGCACCCGCGGGGTGTAGTTCTCGACGATCACATCGCAACTCTGGATCAGCCGGTGCAGCACCTCGAGTCCGCGCTCGCTCCGGAAGTCCAGTGTGACGCTCTTCTTATTCGTGTTCAGGCTCGAGAAGATCGGCGAGCGTTCCCACCACTGTTCCTCGCTGAGCGGGACACCGGCGATGAGCCGGGTTCCGTCGGGGCGGGTGGTCGACTCGACGTGGATCACTTCGGCACCGAGCATGGCGAGCAAGTGTGTGCAGGACGGGCCGGCCCAGAAGGCGGTCATGTCCAGCACGCGAAGTCCGTTGAAGGGCAATGCTTTCGCCGTATCGGTGGCCGTCGTCTGCCGAGCGGCCGGGGGTGTGGTGGAATATCGTTCCCCGTGCTCGTCGAGGCGCGGGGCGGGCCTGGGTGCGCGCGGTGGTTCGGACCCCAGGCGGTACGGCGGGGCGGGTTGGATGTAGCTGTCGCGGGGGTTGGCCACGAACGACCCGCGCGCCCGGTAATGCTCCATCTCCGCGATGTTCTCGCCATTGGCTACCAATGAATTCGGAATTCTGAAAGCCGTTGCCAGCTCACGGATTTCCTCGACGGTGTGCTCGGCGAACCACGGAGCGATCTCACTTGCCAGATCGCCCGCCCGCCCACTGATCGAAAACGGTGCGCTCTCGTCGATCCACTCCGGGTGGCCGACCATCGCGCACAGGTCGAACCACTGCTGGGCGGTCCCGCATCCGACGGCCACCATGCCGTCCTTGGCGCTGGCCACCCCGGGCACCATGAGCCCTCGTCCCGGGCGCATCAGCCGACCGAGCGCCTCGAAGAACGTGACGGAATAGTAAGTGAGACTGAGGATCTGGGTCTCCAGCATGGACAGGTCGACCAGCGCGCCCACGCCGGTGTCGAGGGTCCGTGCCCGCGACGCCAAGGTGCCGGCGGCGGCATATGCCCCGGCAACCCATTCGCCGATTCGACCTCCAACGTGGACCGGGGCACGGTCGGGAGCGCCGCGGCCGAGCCCGATGATCCCGCCCGACCACGCCTGCAGAGTGAACTCGGTCGCCGGTCGGTCTTGCCAGGGACCATGCAGACCGAATGGGGTGATCGAGGTGACCGTCAGATGGGGATGGCGGTGCCGGATGGCTTCCGGTGTGAACGACGGATGCTCCGCCACCCGCGACCCGCGACTCCACACCACGGCGTCGGCCCATTCCAGCAATCGGTCCACGAAGTCGATCTCACCGGCGTCGTTCGGATCGGCGACGACACTGTGCTTGGAGCACGAGAGGAAACCGAACAGCGCACCGTCGGAACCCGACGGGATTTCGGCGTGCGAGGCCGACCAGCTCCGTAACCGATCGCCCTCGGGCGCTTCGACTTTGACGACCTCGGCACCGGCATCGGCCAGCAGCTTCGTACAGTAGGCTCCCGCGATTCCGCTGGAGAAATCGACGACCACATAACCATCGAGCGGTTCCACGAGCTAGTCCTTCCGCTCCCGAGCGCGCTTGCTCAGCCGCCATTCCGGCGGGAACTTGCTGTCGTTGTCCTTGACCGCGTTATTGATTCCGCGATTCATGGCCTGGTCGAACATCATGTCGTCGGTATCGGGCGCCGCGAAGCCGCCGACCGTCTCGAAGAGTCCGCTGATCATGCTGCCCAGATATTCGCCCTGGTACTGCTTCATGAACTCGAAGAAGGACTTCTGCATGAACACGGTGTCCGTGGGCCGGTTGCTGGCACAGGCCTGTGCGTACTTGTCCACTTCCGCTTCCAGCTGGTCCCTCGGGACAACACTGTTGAGGAAGTTGCACTGGTACATTTCCGCGGCGGTGAACGCCCGCCCGGTGAACACCATCTCCTGGAATTTACGCAGACCCATGGTCTGCGCCCACCACCACATGCGCGGCGCCCACCCGACGTATCGGAAGGCCGGATGGCCGAACAGCGCGTCGTCGGAGGAGATCACCAGATCGGCGTCGGCGGCCTGGTAGAAGTGCCACCCGTAGCAGTAGCCCTTCACCTCCAGGATGCTGATCTTCTTGAAATCCTGGAGACTGCGAATTCCGGAGTGGGAGTTGGCATACCACGAGCTGAGCGTGGCGCCGTGCCGGAACGAATTCTGCGGCGGATAGGTGACTTCGTCTGCGCCGATACGGAATTCGGCGAGCTTGGGCCCCTGATCGGGGTTGGTGTGCGCCGCCATGAACTCCGGCAAATCGGCACCGGTGCCAAGATCATCGCCCTCGCCGCGGATTACGAGTACCTTCACGTCGTCGTCGACACTGGCGCGGTGCAACAGATCGGCATAGCGCACCCGAGCGGCGATGGTCGGCGCATTGAGGTGGTCGGGCCGATTGAACGTGATCGTCGCGATCTTGGTCTTGGGATCCTTCTCGTAGAGGATGATTTCCTCCGCGGAAGGCGCGGGCTCACTCATTCGCCGCTCCGATCGCGATGCCCGCGTTGCTGTTCCACGACGGACCGGAGGTCAGCACCTCGGGGCCATCGGCGGTGATCAGCACCATCTCCCGCCCGAAGACCGCACCGATACCCTGCTCCCAGACATAACCGGTTACGGCGAGCACCATCCCGGGTTCCAGATACTCCGCGGCAGCGGTTGCCGGAAGTTGCGGCGATACCACGGGTGCGTCGAACCCCAGCCCCAGCGCATGTGCCACCGGCAGCGGCGGCAGCGGTTCGCCCGCGGCTTCGTAAGCACTGAGGAATTCGCTGGCGAGTCGACCCGGCCGACAAGCACCGAGCAGGCGCGACCAGAGCTGATCCCACCGCTCGTAGAGCGCGGTTGTGCCGTCTTTCGGCGCCCACGTCGGCCAGGTCCGGCCGATCTGGGCGATGTAACCATTTCCGATGACTCCCGCGGAGAACGCAACCAGGTCACCGGCCTGCGCACGCCGATCACCCGGCGCACACCGCCACGGGTGATCCGCTGCGGTCACCCATGCGGCGTCCTGAGTGGCCGGGGTACTCATGCCCCCGGCCGCCATAGCCTGCAGCATGACTCCGGTCAGGGTCTTCTCGGTGACCCCGGGCCGCAGTTCGGCGACCGCCGCCGCCAGGCCCGCTTCCGCGATGCGGATCGAATCCCGAAGCACCACAATTTCTTCGGGAGTCTTGATCCGCCGGGCGGCCCGCATAGCCTGTTCGCCGTCTACCAGCTCCGCCTGTGGGAATGCCATCGGCAGGAACTGGGAGAACAGCGGGGACAGGGCATCGGTGCCCACCCGCCTGGCGGTGGCGGCACCGCCGATCTGGCGCAGCACCCCCACGAGGTTGAGCGGATTCCACATGATTCCGTACAGGTTCTCGTGCGGAATGTCCTCGGGAACGCCTTCGTCCCAAGTGCTCAACAGATGAATGTCGCCGGTTTCGCGGACGAGGACGCATCCGGGACCGAACGGCCTGGTCCCCGCGGTCCACAGCTGCGGTGTACCGGTGACATAGCGAATATTGGCCTGCCTGCCCAGTACGAGCAGGTCGAGGTCGTGGGCTTCCATCTGGGCCAGCACGCGCGCCCGTCGCCCGAGACGGAGTGCGCGTTCGTCGGCCAGGATTTCAGTTGCCATAGGGGGCGTAGGTGTAGTCGGTCAACGGAATGAAGCCTTCCTCGGTGATCACGATGATCTCCTCGCTGCGATAGCCCCCGGTGCCGTCCTCCCACACCACCGGTTCCAGCACCACCACCGTGCCCGGTGCGAGGACGAAGTTCTTGTCGAAGTCTTCGCCCAGGTCAGTGCCGATCATGGGCATCTCGGCGGGGCCGACGCCGATGCCGTGCCCCAGATAGAAGTGGGGCAGCCAGGGCTTTTCGCCGCCGTTGGCGTCGATGGCCGCCCTGGCCAGGTCATTCAGCGAGGCTCCTGCGCGAGTCACCGCGAGCACCGCGTCCAAGATCGCCCGCCATCTGGTGAATTGCGCCTGCTGCCGCGGGGTGGGGTCCTGGCCAACGACCCAGGTTCGGCCGAAGTCGGAGCAGTAGCCGCCGTAGCTGATGCTCACGTCGGTCCACAGCACATCGCCGCGTGCCAGCTCCCGTTCGGTTGTCAGCAAGGGCAGCGCGAGATCGTCGTGGACGGTCCAGACGCCTGCTTGCTTGCTTTCCGGCATGACCTGCCAGATGGGGTCGAGGATATTGGCGGTGGCGCCGAGCTCGAACGCCCGCCGCACGAATGCCGCCGAGAGGTCGATCTGGCGGATTCCGGGTGCCAGCGCCGCCTGGACATCGACCATCGCGGTGTCGGTAATCCGGCAGGCAGTGCGAATACAGGCCAGCTCGTCCTGGGTCTTGACCAATTTGGCCGCGCTGAGCACCAGGGCCGCGTCGGTGGGCGGACCGGACCGGAACAATCTCTGCTCCGCGCGCCGCATCGCTCCGGTGGATTGGTCCACGGCCATCCGTGCCCCGCTGGGGACGAGCTCGGCCAGGATCCGCGCGAAATCGGTTACGCCTTCATCGAATTCGAGATAGACCGGGCCGTGAACATAATCCGCGGGCAGCTCGGTTTCGGTGGCCGCGCCCTCACGGAAGGGCAGGAACAGGTGCGGCCACTCGTCATCGACCAGAACCACCGCGACCGGGCACTCGATATGCGACAAACCGGCGTCGCCGAGCGGCCAGCTCGCTCCGGTCGCGTACATGACGGATTGATCTTCGAGCAGAACCAGCGCATCCACGCCCTGCTCCGCCATCGCCGCCCGCAACCGAGCTCCGGTTTCGCGCCGCATGCGGGCGCGATCCGGTTCGTCCGGAATCCGGACCGACGTCCCTACCGCTGTCGGAGAATTAGTCATTCGATACCCAGGAACTTCTTGATATTGCCGCTGACGATTTGTGCTGCCTTTTCCGGGCCGACCGCGTCGATTACCAGCTGCAGCGACTTCTCCGAATAGCCGAAAGTGCTTTCGTTGTGCGGATAGTCCGTGGACCACATCACGTTGTCCACGCCGATCTGGTCGATCAACTGCAAGCCGAGCGGATCCACCATGAACGCTGCGCTCATGTGCTTGTTCCAGTAGTAGCGGACGTCGTGCTTCAGTTTCGGCTCGCACATATGCAGGTAGGACGCGTACAGATGTTCGCCGTCCTGCAGTGCCGAGGGAACCCAGGAAATCCCGCCCTCGAACCAGCCGATCCGAAGTTTCGGATGCCGGTCCAGAATGCCGGAGAAGATGTACCTGGAAAACATCTCCCGGAAGGAGTCGACATTGACCATCATCCCGACCACGAGGGTATTGAACTCGCAAGGAGCCTTGAGCCCGGTCTCCCCGATGTGATGGGAAATGGGCACGCCCGACGCTTCGATCTCGTCCCACACCGGGTCCATCGCCGTACTGGCGTAGTCGATCTGGTTGCCGTCGGCGTCCGTACCCGGGTTGAGCGGCAGCAGGAAAGTCTTGAGCCCCAACGACTTCAGCTCTTCCAGGGTCCGGCGCGTACCGGCCGGATCCCACCAGTTGATCAGCCCCGCGGCATAGAACCGCCCCTTGGAGCGCTCCTGCAGGCCCGCCATGTACTGGTTGTAGATCCGGAACAAGCGCTCGCGCATTTCCTTGTCGGAATGGAAGAACAGCGCCAAGACGGCGTTCGGAAACGCCAGTTCCTTGTAAACGCCGTCTTCGGCAAGCTGCTGAATACGGGCCTCGAGGTTGCCGCTGGCCGCGCCGACGAGGTCGTCGTACTGCATCAGGACGGCACTGAATTCGGGCGGCAAGAACGAATGTCCAGCCGCGCCGACCTGATAGGCACCTTCCTCATACCAGATCCGCGGCGCCTGAGCCTTCAGCTCCTCGGGAAGGTACTGGAAGAAAATATCGTCCGAGAGGGAGATGTGATTATCCGCCGACCACACCTCCGTCCCCGGGGGAAGACCCACGTCGCCCGTGGCGTTACCTTGCCTGTCCTTCGGCGCGCCGTAGCCCTCGGGTGGATACAGCGAGACGTTCTTCGTCGGGCTTGACATCACTTGCCTCCCATGCATTTCTTATCGGAATTGGTCACCATTCGACCGGCAATTCGTAGACCCCATAGGCCAGCCGGTCGTGCTTGAAATCGACCCGGTCGATCGTCGTCGCCAGGCGCAGCGTCGGAATTCGGCGGAACAACGTCTGGAAGACGATCTGCAATTCCGCACGGGCGAGTTGCTGGCCGACGCACTGATGCCGCCCGTGCCCGAATGCCATGTGCTGGTTCGCATTCGCGCGGTCGAAATCCAGCCGGCCCGGCTCCTGGAAGGTGTTGGGGTCCCAGTTCGCCGGGGCGAGGTCGATGATGATGCCCTCGTCGGCGCGGATCACCTCGCCACCGATCTCGATGTCCTCCATGGCGACCCGCCGCTGCCCGGTGTGGATGATGCTGAGGTAACGCAGCAATTCCTCGATGGCATTGGCGAGCACCTTCGGATCGTCGGTGTCACGAACAACCGCCAGCTGTTCGGGATGCTCCAGCAAGGCGAGGGTGCCGAGACCGATCATGTTGCCGGTGGTCTCGTGACCCGCGAAGAGCAGGCCGACGCCCTGCATGGCGGCTTCCCATCGATCGATCTCACCGGCCTTGACCCGTTCCGCCAGATCGGAAATCGCGTCCTCGGCGGGATTCTCGGCCTTGGCATCCACCAGATCGGCCAGGTAATTGATCATCTCGACGACGTTGGCCTGTGTCTCCTCGGCCGTGTTGTTTCGACCGAGTCCGACGTTGCTGCGGTCCTGGAAGAATTCGTGATCCTCGTAGGGCACGCCGAGCAGTTCACTGATGACCAGAGAAGGCACGGGCAATGCCAGCGCCGCCACAAGGTCGGCCGGACGCGGTCCGGCGAGCATGGCATCGATATGCTCGTCGGTGATCTTCTGAATCGCCGACCGCAGTGCCTCGACGCGCTTGAGGGCGAAGGGCTTGGTCAGCATTCTGCGATGTCGGGCATGTTCGTCGAGATCCCGATTGAATACCGATCCCGGACGCACGGTCGACATGGCCCGCATACCTTCGTTCCAGTGCGGAAATCCGGGGCGACGGTCGTCGACGCTGACTCGCGGATCGTAGAACAGGGCTTTCGCTTCGGCGTATCCGGTGATCAACCACGGCGTGCTGCCATCCCAGATCCGCACTCGGCTGAGCGGATTCGCCGCGGCGAGTTCGAGCTCCAGGGGCGGCGGCGCGAAGGGGCAGCGCATCGAGCGCTCCATCGGATACTGGGGCACGGCGGCGTCGGTCGCGGTTCCGCTCGGTGTATCGGACATGGGTCTCCGTCATTCCTCGATATTGATGGCGCGCGCGGGGCAGGCCGCAGCTGCCTGATGGACGTCGTCGGCCCGGTCCGGCGCCGGATGTTCGTTCAGCAATACGACGACGCCGTCCTCGTCGCGTTGGTCGAATACGTCGCCCGCGTACAGCGCGCACTGACCGTTCGCGAGGCATTTGTCTTGGTCGACAATCACTTTCATCGAACGCCCTTGACCTGGCTTTTCATGCCCGCGACGGTGCCACCGTCGACCGGCAGGAGCGTGCCCGTCACATACGCCGACCGGTCGCTGCCGAAATACAGTGCGGCCTCGGCGACATCGCGGGCTTCGCCGTCTCGCCGCAGCGGTTTGGTATTTCGCATGATCTCGCGGGCGGCGCCGACAAATCTTTCGGCTTCCTCCGCACTCATGTTCGCGACGGCCGAGGCGAGCAGGGATGTCGGAATGTTTCCGGGTGCGATGCAATTGATTCGGATATCGGCGGCGGCGAATTCCATCGCGGCCGATTTGGTGAAATGTATTACCGCCGCTTTGGATGCGCGATAAGACATCACGCTGGCGCCCGCCTGAATACCGCCGATCGAAGAGACATTGATGATCGAGCCGCCCCCGTTGGCAACCATATGGCGTGCCGCTTCCCGCGTTCCCGCCATCACACCGAGCAGGTTGACACCGAGGACCTGATGGAAATCGGCGAGATCGTCGTCGAGGAATCCGGCATGCATCGCACCGGAAATGCCCGCGTTGTTGACCATGATGTCGAGACCGCCGAATCGCTCGACGGCGGTGGCGACCAGCTGGGCGACCTGCTCGGGATCCGCGACATCGGTCTTGGTGAAGATGACGTCCGCGCCGAGGCGTTCGGCCAGTTGTTCACCGCCATCCGAATCCCGGTCGGCGATGACGACCCGGGCGCCTTCGGCCGCGAACAGCTCGACAACGGCCGCGCCGATTCCAGCCGCGCCGCCGGTAACGATGGCGACTTTGCCAGCTAATTCATTCACCACAGCGTGTATGCCTTTCATCGACGGCCGAATGAGCATCGGCGAGCTGCTGCCGCCCGATACTCGGCGTGTGATACGAAAAATCTTGGACAACAACGGATCCCATGCAGACTGGTCGAGTTTCACCAGGCGCTGCGCTCATGGCCGATGCTATTGACCGCACGAATTTCGCGGGTCGCCGTCTCACTCAGTAGAAAACCGAGTTACCGACCCGTATCGCGGCGATCAACAGCTGGCCGGAGCGCCGCCCTGCAACTTCAGCAGACCGCAGAAGGTCGCCGCGGCGACCTTCCACTTCCCGTCGACGCTGATGGCCTTGCCCGCCTGATTCGGCAGGGCCGGGTTGCCGTTGATCAGGACGGTGTAGGTGACCGAGGCATGCGTGCTGTCGTCGAGTTTCACATTGGACACCGTTGCCGTGGAACCGGCGGCCATCGGACTGCTCGCCTGCGCCGCGAGCGTCGGGGCGAAGGTCGAACCATTCTCCACGAGACCGGCTTTCGTGTCGGCGGGGGTCTTCCCGTCGAAGAATGCGACGAAGACGTCGGTGATTTCCTTGACCGCCGGGTCGTTCGAATCGGCCTGCGCGGACGTGGCCTGCGCCGCCGCGGCGCTCGTCGCCGTCGTGGTGGTGCTGGCGGAGTCGTCATTCGAGCTGGAACAACCGATGACAGTCGCCGAAACCACTGCCATGGCCCCGGCGGTGGCCAGTACACGGCGAACGAACAGATGGGTCATAGTGCGTCCTTGTGAAGGGGGTGTGTTGGGAGACACATGAAAGCCCTCGATGACGCATCGCATATCCGTTGTTCCGCTCAGCGGGCAAAGCGCGCTCGTAGCTCATCGGCGCGACACCGCTGAGGGCGACAACCACTACCGCCGCGCCCCGGTCTCTACCGCATCACCAAAGGTCGCGGCACGGATATGCACGAATTTCCGGTGAGTAGGACGAATGCGCGGACGACGGATGCGAGCTCATATCGTCCGCCGCCAAGAGCCGCCTCATGTGACTCCC
Source organism: Nocardia sp. NPDC050412 (assembly GCF_044458825.1). NCBI lineage: Bacteria > Bacillati > Actinomycetota > Actinomycetes > Mycobacteriales > Nocardiaceae > Nocardia > Nocardia sp. NPDC050412. Next base: position 267,770 of record NZ_JBITIJ010000009.1, on the reverse strand, counting down.
ATCTCATCGTTTCTCCCCCTGGAGCGTTCTATGTCCGCTACCACCACTCCTCCACCGGATGAAGTCGACGTCGCCGTCGACACCGGTCGGCTCGAGAACGCCTCGCGACTTCGCATCTACGCGGTGCTCGCGCTCATCGTGCTGATGACCGAGGTCGTCCCCGTTCAGTACACGATGATCACCCCGGCACTGCACGATATGAGCGCCACCTTCCCCGACGTCGGGGCCAACATCAACTGGGTGGTCATCTTGATCGGCCTGGTCGGCGCCTCCGCGACACCGCTGCTGGGCAAGATGAGCGACATCTGGGGCAAGAAGCGGCTGTTCGTGGCGTGCGGCGTGCTGTTCGTCGTCGGCTCGTTGATCGATGCGGTCACCGACAACTGGACGCTGTTCCTGATCGGACGTGGTCTGCAGGCGTTCGCCGTCGCCAGCCAGTTCATTGCCTTCGGCCTGATCCGGGATCTGATGCCGCGGCGGTTCGTGGCGACCGCGCTCGGCTTCGTCGGCGCCGGGATCGGTATTGCCGCTGCGATAGCGCCGGTGATCGGCGGTGTGATGCTCGACCACTTCTCCTGGCGGTCGCTGTTCTGGGGTCTGGGCGGTTTCACCGCCGTGATGACGCTGCTCGTCATGCTCGTAGTCCCGGAATCGAAGCTGCGGGTACGCGATCGGATCGATCCCTTCGGCGCGGTGCTGCTGTCCGCCGGTACGCTGCTGGTTCTGCTCTACCTGGACAACGGCCAAAGCTGGGGTTGGGGCCGCGCAACCAGCATCGCCTGGCTGGTTGGCGGACTGCTGCTGCTGGCACTTTTCTTCGTGGTGGAAACCCGGGTGAGCCGCCCGATGGTCGACCTGCGGCTGTTGTTGAACCCCAAGGTCAGCATGGTGCTGCTGATGTCCTTCTTCGGTGTCGGCATCATCGCGATACAGCCGCTGACGCTGGCGTACATGACCCAGACCCCGAATGCCGACGGGCTGCGCGACCAGGTCGCACAGGGTGTCGTGGCCAAAGCCCATGAGATGACCGGAGCCACGCTCCCGGTCGACATGGTGAAGGTGGTCCTCGATCCCAGCTACAGCTACGGCAACGGCTTCACCATGTTGCAGTACGCGCTGCACGTCGGACTCTGGGCCGGGCTCGTCGCCGTCATCGCCGGCCCACTCGGCGGCTGGCTGGCGCACCGATACGGCGCCCGCATTCCGGCGATCTTGGGCTTCGCCGTCAACGTGGTCGCGGGGGTTGGCTACCTCCTGGTCGACTACAGCTGGGCCACCTATTCGGTGTTCTACGCGCTGTCCGGGATCGGGTTCGGCTTCTTCTACGCCGCCGTGGCCAATCTCGTCGTCGACGCGGTACCGCAGGAACAGCAAGGCATCAGTACCGGCATGCTCGGTGTCACCATCAACCTCGGCACGTCGGTCTCCCTCGCGGTTGTCACTGCCTTGCTCAACAACAATCCGATCAAGGCGAGCATCGACGTCATGGGCAACCACGTCGTCCAGCCGATACCGCAGGTGTTCGGCGACAGCGGCTACACCCAGACTTTCTGGCTAGCACTGGGCACCGCTGTGATCGCACTGGTCCTGGCGGTGATGCTGCGGCATGGCCGGGCAGCGGCGCGTGGCGGCGCCGACCACGCCGAATAACCCACTCCCGCAACACCCGATCCCCCGCCGACGGCCGTCACCCATCGAGCCCACGTCCGGTCGGCGGGCCAGACCTCCCGCGGATGTCGTCAACTCCCTGCACTCACCGACATCCGCGGGAGGTCCTTCGAACCCCCTGCGCGCGAAATCCACTGCCGCGGGCCCCAAAAGACGGGGGCGCGGTGATCCAGAACGGCGCCATCGCTCCGCTGGTGCAGAAGATCGCCTGTCCCGCAAGCGTTCTCGGCGATACTAACCTGGCTGCCCCTTCCCTTCGGCGGGTCGTCTCGCATCGGGCGACCCCCGACCCGTCAGAGCACGCGCCCGTTGCGTACCGACGAGAGCGCGTCGAATGCTTCATCGAGCAACTGCGCCAGATCGAGTTCGCCATCGGACGCCGACCAGCGCTCGACAGCGATATTCAGGCAACTCGTCGCAGCGGCGACCTTGATCTCCACCGCGATGGGGACGGGTCCCGACACGCCCGCCCGCTCGGCCAGCGCAGCGGTGAGGGCGGGTCGCCAACTGTGCTGTTTTTCCAACTGCCGCCCGGACAACTCCGGGGTATCGAAGATGAGTCGCGTCATGGCGAGCGCGGCAACCGGGTCCTCCAGATAGAACTCGGTGACCCCGGCCAATGCCCGGCGCAGCGCCGTCCAGTCGTCCTCTTCGGCGGGCCGGGCACGTAGCGCGTCCGCGAACCGGTCGGCGTGTGCGTCGAAGGCGCTCAGCACCGCTTCCTCCTTGCTGCCGAAATATCGCAGGAGAGTGCTGCGGGATACCCCGGCAGCTGCGGCCATGTCATCCACGGTGACGTTGTGGAACCCCCGCTCACGGGTCAGTTCATAGGCGACCTGTGCGAGGTCGGCTCGCACTGCGGCGCGGGCGATCAGTCTCGTGCGCTTGGTTCCGCTCATGGGCATGACGCTACCCTTTGCAATTTCGTGACATAACTGAATCTTTCGCGCTAGTCTGACACTCAGTCTCACTAATGAGGCAAAGTTCCTAATCGCGCCCGGTGCGCGGAACTGTCAAGAAAGCAAGGTGTCAACGTGTCGGATTTCTTCGTCGTATCGGGCGATACGCACATCATCGAGCCGGTCGACCTGTTCAAAACCCGGCTGCCCAAACATCTTCGGGACCGCGCCCTCTGGGAGGAGGAGTTCACCCTCGACGAACCGATCGTGGCGGGCGGGCACACCGAGTTCAAGAAACTGCACACCGTCGGGTTCGACGGCTGGACCATCTCCAAGTACCGCCAGCTCGGCGGGCGAACACCGGACGGCGAGCCGGAGAACATCATCCGGGATATGGATCTCGATGGCGTCGACGCCTCGGTGATGTTCCCAAACCTGTCGCTGTTCGTCCTGTTCACCGATGACCACGAGTTGTCGATGGCGCACGCGCGGGCGTGGAACGACTATCTCGTCGAACGGTATCTCCCGTACAAGGACCGGATGCGCCCGACGGCGGCGATCCCGCTCACCAACGTTCCAGATGCGGTTGCCGAGATCGAGCGATGTGCGCGCATGGGGTTGGGCGCCCTGCTACTGCCGGAGATCCCGCCGCTGCCCTACTGGTCACGGGAGTACGACCCGGTGTGGGCGGCCGCGCAGGCGCACGGCTTGCCGGTGTTCTTCCACGTCGCCACCGGCGGGGTGATGGTCAAGGAGTCGGTGTCGGAAACGGCGACCACCGTCAAGGGCCTGATGACGGCCATGAATATGGGCAAGGGACAGCTCACCGACGATATGGTCGCGGGCCGGACCATGGGCGGTGGTAATACCGCATCGGCCAGCCCGCAGGCCATCATCGCATCCCTCATCGGTGGCGGTGTCTGTGAACGATTCCCGAACCTGCACTTCAACCTGACCGAGTTCGGGGCCGGTTGGCTGGTCTCGTTCATGGGCATGATGGACAAGTCCTGGCGGACCGGCATCGGCCAGGACGCCGACTGGTGGCTCGGGTTCTGGGACGACACCCGTCCGCCGAACGACCAGCCGACCATGGGACGACTGTTCGCCATCAACGGGAAATGGCCCTACCCGCTCGCGCCCAGCGAATACCTCCAACGTCAGATCCATGTGCAGTTCGCCGACGACCCGGTGGCCGTCAAGGCCCGCCACATCACCGGAATGTCGACCGTCATCTGGGGCAACGACTATCCACACGCGGAAGGCACCTTCCGCAGTAGCAAGGAATGCATCGACTTCAACTTCGACGGGGTCCCCGACGACGAGCGGGCGATCATCCTCGGCGGCACTCTGGCCGATGTCGTGGGCTTCGACAAGAGCGTGAAGAAGGCCCCGGTCGACGTCGCCTGACTGGTCAGCGCCCCCGCCACTGCGGTGGGCGCTTTTCCAGGAATGCGGCAACACCTTCTTTCAAGTCTTCGCTGCGCATTACCCGCGCTACGGCTTCGGCGGCATCATCGTCACCTGGAACGGGCCGGCCATCTCCCTGGGCATCGAATTCCTGTGCTATGAGGCGGTTTCCGTCATCGAAGCGGCGTGATCCGACGGAGGCCAAGGCAACTGGGTCCCTTTTTCGAATACCTCAGGCCGCGGTGGCGTCACCGAGATAGCCGCGCAGCAGTTCGTCACCGGCTTCGTCGGCGGCACCCGACCAGGCGATCCGGCCGCGCTGCAGGATGATGCAGTGGTCGGCGAAAGCCAGTGCGCGACTGGCGAACTGCTCGATCATGATCACCGCGACACCGGCTGCCCTGGCCCGCTGCAGGCTCTCGAAGACCACATCGACCATCTTCGGCGCCAGACCGAGCGACATCTCGTCGGCGATCACCAACCGCGGTTCGACCATCAGCGCCCTGGCCAGCGACAGCATCTGCTGTTCGCCGCCGGACAGGGTCCCCGCGGCCTGACGCTGCCGTTGCCGCAGCACGGGAAAGATCTCGAAGGCATGATCGATGGCCACGGCCCTGCGCCGCCGGTCGGCCGCGGTGGCCATGCGCAGATTCTCCAGCACGGTCAGGGTCGGGAATACGCCGCGCCCTTCGGGCAGATGCACGAGGCCCGCGCGCCGGATCCGGTCCGGTGTCGCACCGGTGATATCGCGGCCGTCTAGCTCGACGGTTCCGCCCGCCGGTGCAACGAGCCCGGAAAGAGCCCTGGCCAGGGTGCTTTTTCCGGAACCGTTGGGACCGAGCACGGCGAGGGCGCTGTTCGGGTGCACGTCCAAGGTCACGCCCTGCAGTGCGCGCGCGGCGCCGTAGCGAACACTCAGATCGCGGACGGCGAGCAGGGAAGACGTTGTGGTCATGCCGAGGTCCTTTCCTCGTCGGGGCCCTCGCCCAGATATGCGGCGCGCACGGCCGGATCCGCGCGGACCTCGGCTGGGGTGCCTTCGCTGATCTTGACGCCGAAATCGAGCACATGGACGACATCGCTGAGCCCGAGCACCAGATCGACATCGTGCTCGACCAGCAGCAGCGATACACCGTGATCGGCGACAACACGAGTGAATGTGCCTGCGAGCTCATCGGTTTCGCGGGCGTCGAGCCCGGACGACGGCTCGTCGAGCAGTAGCACATACGGATCTACGGCCAGCGCCCTGGCGATCTCGACGAGCCGACTGGTGCCCAGCGGCAGTCCGGCCACCGGCAGATCGGCGTGCCCGGTCAGCTGCAGTGCGGCGAGGATCTCGCCGACCCGCCGGTCCTCGTCGGCGGGGGCTCGGCGGAAACCGCCCGCCGTCACGAGGTCGGTCCACATCCGGCTGCGGGCGTGCCGGAGCCGGTAGCCGAGCACCACGTGTTCGCGGACGGTCAGTCCGGGAAACAGTTCCGGATGCTGGAAGGTGCGGGCGAGGCCGCGTCGGGCGCGCGACTGCGCACTCGCCTTGGTGACATCGTGACCGCCCATCAGGACCGAACCGGAGCTCGGTTTCAACAGTCCGGACAGCACCGCGAACAAGGTGCTCTTACCCGCGCCGTTGGGGCCGACGAGACCGACGATGGAGGCAGGTGGGACCCGCAGGTCGACCTCATCGAGGGCGACGAGTCCGCCGAAGCGGACGGTCACGCCCTTGGCCTCGATTCGCGCTGGGGTGCTATCGGTGGTCGCGGTCATGCCCGCACCTCGCTGACGCTCGGTTCCGGCATGACCGCGTTGGCGGCTGTGTTGAATGATCGCTCGCTTCGCTCGCTCATGCCAGCTCTCCCGGGGTCAGTTGTGGTTCCTCGACACGCACGTTCGCAGCCGCTGTCGTGTCGGAATCTGTTGTTGCCTTTCCCATCTCAGAACTCGTGACAGGCCGTCGGTGCTGCCACCACCGGATGACATCGTCGAGCTGGCGCGCGTGCATGGCGACGATCCCGTCCGGATTGCGGGCGAGCATGATCGCACCGAAACCGAACATAATGACCGGAATCTCGGCCCAGCTCGTCGGCAGGTAGGTCTGGAATACGCTGGGCAGCACGGCGAAAGCCACTCCCGCGACCAGTGCGCCCACGATCGACCGCGAGCCCAGGGTGACCAGGACGGCCAGCCACACCAGGCCGGTGAACGCATTGAACGAATCGGGCAGTGCCGACTGGTAATTCAGCGCGAGGAAGCCGCCACCGATCGCGGCGACGAAGGTGGCCAGCGCCGATACCAGCACCTTGACCGGAAGAATGCTCAAGCCCAGTGTGCGCGAACCGGGCTCGCTCCACCGGACCGCGGTCACCGCGAGTCCCGCGGTCGAACGCCGCAGATTGACCACGAGCAGACCCAGCCCGACGAACACCACCAGCGCGAGCAGCGCGAATGTCGCGTTGTCCGTGGCCCATTCGGGACGCGGCATATAGATGCCCTGGCCGGAGTTGTAGAACCGATCCCGCATGAAGATCAGGTTCTGGGCGAGCAGGCCGAAGGTCAGCGTGACCAGGGCGACGTAAAGGTTGCCCAAACGGATCGTGAGCAATCCGAGGATCACACCGATCGGCACGATGCACAGCGCGCTGACCAGAACCGCCACCAGCGGCGACCATCCGGAGTTCGTGGTCAGATCGGCGGCGAAGATCGCGCCCAGTCCGGCGAAGGTGATCTGACACAGCCAGATCATGCCGCCCTCACCGGTGACCAGCGTGAAGGACAGCAGCGCGATCGCGAGCGCGATACCCGCACCGACCAGACCGGCCCAGAAGTCCTCGAGTACCAGGGGCAGTACCGCAACGATGATCAACGTGATCACGGCTGCGACCAGTGCGGCTGTCGGTCGGGTCCGCCCGGTGCGTGATCCGACCGAGGCGCTGGGTGCTCCGGCATTCGCCGTGCGGATCGCGCGATCGAGCGCGCCGCCCGCCGTGGTATCGCCCGCCTGTCCACGCACCGCGTAGTACAGCAGGAAGACCAGCATGAACATGAACGGGATGCTGGGCACGATCTGCGCCGAGAACGGACTCTGCGGGTCGAGGTAGCGCTGGATGACATTGGTGACCACACCCATGGCGAGCGCGACCGAGACCGCCATGGGCAGACTGCGCAGCCGCGCCGCGACCACCGCCGCGAAGGCGGCCGACATCAGGGAGGTCATGCCCTCGACCGTCAGTCCCGAGGTCGGGGCGATCAGCACACCCGCAAGTCCGGCCAACAGTGCACTGAATGCCCACACGCCGAGCGACACCCGCGTCGGGCTGACACCGGACATAGCGGTCAGTGCCTCGGAGTCGACCAAGGCCCGAACACGTAGGCCGATATCGGTATACCGCAGCAGCCCCGTGCCGACGAGTAGCACCACCGCCAGCCCGGTATAGGTGATCACCTGGTTCATATCGACGACCGCACCGAACACGTGGAATATCCGCAGCGGCTGGGGCGCCAGACCCGGTGCCGTGGTGTTCACCAGATGCCCCAATACGAGGTTGACCAGCGGCGGCAAAGCGACGGATAGGCCGATCGTCGCGACGATCTTGACCAGTGGCGAACGCAGTCGCAGATAGCGAAACAGCAACGCGTAGAGCGCGATACCGAGACCCGGGCCGAACAGCCCGATCGCGACCACGGCCGCGATCGGCATCGACCACCCGTGCTCGACGTGCAGGAAGAAGTAGAAGCGGGCGACGGCGAAGGCCATGGCGCCGAAGGCGAAGTTGAAAACGCCCGAGGAAACGTAGGTGACGACCAGCGATGCCGCGGCGATTGCGTAAATCGCTCCGAGGGCTAGGCCGGCGAGAACGTAGGAGAGCAACGGTGGGGCCCCTAAAAGTTCGACGCTCTGGAGGTACGGGTAAGAGTGCGCTAATAGGGGGGCACCGTCAAGTATTTTGTCCGGATTCTCGCCGAAAATCGGATACAGAGGGTACTGAATATGCTCCACTGTAGCCCTCACAGCCGTCCGGCACCCGTAGCTGGACCGGCGATAGCTAGAGGAGTGCAGATGCGCAGAGTCGGTGCGATCGCAGCGTGGTTATGCGCCGCAATGTTTGTTGTTCCCGCGTGCGGCAGCGGCGGCTCCGGTGGAGCGGGCAATACGAGCGGGCCGGTCAAGGTGGGGGTGCTGACCTCGCTCAGCGGTGCCGCGACCGCCAACTACGCAGGTACCGAACCCGGGGTGAAAGCCCGCTTCGCCGCCTACCAGGCCGCGAACGGAAAGTGCGCCGCGCGTGGCTTCGACGTCGTTGTGGGTGATGACCAGTCCACACCGCAGGGCGCGTTGACCGCGGCACAGAAGTTGGTGCAACAGGATCACGTCTACGCGGTGCTGCCGGTGAGCACGTACTTCTACGGCGCGGGGCAGTACGCGGGCACCCAGGCGAGCAAGACGCCGTTCCTCGGCGCCGGGTTCGACGGCGGTGACCAGTGGTTCAACCCGAAGTACGACAACCTCTTCGCCGCGACGGCGGGTACCGACTACAACAAGACCGCGACGACCCTCGGTGACTACTGGAAGAAGATCGGCGGCACCAAGGTCGCCGTGCTCTCCTACAACACCCCCAGTGCCACGAAGTCGGCGGAAGGCGCGGCGCTGTCGGCCGAGCACGCCGGGCTCGCCCGCGGTTATGTCAACATCCGCATTCCGTTCGGTACCACCGATGTCGGCCCCTATGTCCTCGGCATCAAGGAATCCGGTGCCGATGTGCTGTACGCACCGGTCATTCCGGATACCGGATTCGCGCTCATGACCGGTCTGCGACAAGCCGGGGTCGAGATGAAGTCCGTGCTGCTGGCCACCGGCTACGGGGCCGATCTGCTGAAGTCGCCGCCAGCGATCGCGGCGGGCCAGGGCGTCGGTTTCATGACCTCCTTCGCACCGACGGAGATGAATACCGAAGCGACTCGGGCATTTTCGGCGGCACTGAAGCAATACGCGGGCTCGGAGACCGGTATCCCGTCCTTCTCGATGGCGGTCGGCTGGGTCAGCGCGGACCTGCTGATCGAGGGGCTCGAGAAGGCTGGATGCAATGCCAGCCAGGAGCAGTTGATGTCCGCGCTGCGCACCGATAAGACCTGGACCGCCGGTGGATTGTTCCCGAAGCCTGCCGATTTCGAGAACCGGGGTTCCTACTCGGTCGGCTCCCCGGGCAACTGCACCTTCGTCTCGATCCTGCGCGGCGACAAGTTCGTCCCGGACACCAATGGCGCTCCGGCCTGCGGCGAGCAGATTCCGGACCTGAAGGTCGTGCCGAAGTAGACGTCCCTCCACATCGAAGTCCGAGGGATCCGAAAGAAAAGAGAAACAGAGGATGAGGAAGATCGCAGCAGCCGGTGTGTTACTGGCATCCGCGCTCGCCGTTACCGCACCCCCCGGGGCCGCCACACCACAGGCCGACGACCGTGGTGTGAACTACACGGCGAATGCCACCGAAAGATCGACGATCATCACGACCGATGCCGGTTCGATGGCTGTGGAAGACGGGGTATTCAAGATCGAAGCAGCCGATGGGACCACCCTCGCCGGTGCCGAATTGGCTTTCCGGGTAGACGATTTCGTCTTTCCCATCGCTGCGGAGATCACGGATCGTACCGCGACGTTGACACCGCAGTTCGACCGGGAACACGCGGTGTACAAACCGGTCGCGCTGCCCTTCGAGGACCAAGCCCCCTGGAAGACTCAGTACGACCGGGAACAGGCCGCATTCGGCCGAATGATGGGCACCATCACGATGGGAGCGACAATCGGCAGCACGGTCGGCGGCATCGCCGGCGGGGCCATCGGCTGTGTGCTCGGCGGCATCGCCGGTGCCACTGTCGCCTCGGCGACGATCGTCGGATTGTTCGGTGCGTTCATTCCTGCCGCGGCCATCGGCTGTGTCGGCGGGATCTTGGCCATCGGTGCGCTGGGCACCCTGGCCGGGCAAATCCTGGTGACCGCCCCGATCGCGATCATGGCGGCCATGCAGTACTTCACCACGATCAACTCGCCGATGCCCGCACCGGCGAAGTGACCGAAATGGAAAGACCTGTCAACAAATAGACAGGAACCCCCGCATCCCGACAGCGAGCACTCTGGCCGCCACAACCAGAGTGCTCGCTCGATCGATCGGAAACCGACGTGCACACCTTCGTATGTGAACCGGCAACGCCCGAGAAGGGCGATGTCAGACCGTCAGTACCAGTGCCGAACCCATGCCGCCGCCCGCGCACATGGCCGCGACCGCCGTGCCGCCGCCGCGGCGGCGCAACTCGTGGGCCAGGGTCACCACCATTCGGGTGCCGGTGGTCGCGATGGGGTGACCGAGGCTGCAACCACTGCCGAACGGGTTGACCCGCTCGGGATCCAGGCCCAACTCGCGTACGGCGGCCACCGTCACCGACGCGAAGGCCTCGTTGATCTCGAACAGATCGACATCGCCGATGCCGATTCCGGCCCGGTCCAATGCCTTTCGGATCGCATCGATCGGCGCGAGGCCGGTGCGTACCGGATCGACGCCGATGCTGGCCCACGACCGCACCGTGGCCAGCGGTGCGAGCCCGTGTTCGGCGGCCAGTTCGGAACTGGCGACGACCACCGCGGCCGCGCCGTCGTTCAATCCGCTGGAGTTACCGGCGGTGATGGAGAAACCCTCGATCTCCGGATGCAGCGGCTTCAGCGCCGCGAGTTTCGCCATGCTGGAACCGCGGCGCGGATGTTCATCGACGTCGAAGACCGACACCCCGCCGTCCCGATCGGTGACCTTGACCGGGACGATCTCGTCGAGAAACCGGCCTGCATCGATCGCCGCGACGGCCCGCTCGTGCGACCCGAGAGCCCAGGCGTCCATCTCCTCCCGGGACACTCCGGCCAGCCGCGCCGTATTCCAACCGACGAGCATCGCCATATCGTTGCTCGGCGCCTCGGGCGTCGACACGTGCGACGGCGAGCTCCACGGGTCCTGCCAGTCGTCGGTACCGGGAATCCGCCGCCGCGAAACGGGAGCGGTCGAGAACGACTGGGTCCCACCGGCGATCACCGCACGATCCATCCCGGCCAGCACGCTCCCGGCGCCGGTCGCGATACTGGCCAATCCGGAAGCGCAATGCCGGTTGTGCGCCAAGCCGGGAACGTGCGTGAGCCCGGCCTCGATCGCGGCATACCTGGCGATATCGCCGCCACCGGCCACGGATTCGCCGAGCACGACGTCATCGATCAGCTCCGGCGGCAGGCCGCTGCGTTGCGCCGCCTCCCGGACGACAACGGTGGCGAGATCGAAGGCGCTGGTATCGCGCAGGGTGCCCTTGCGGGCGGTGCCGATGGCGGTACGGCAGGCGGAGAGCAAAACGGCGTCAGTCATATAATTCGTTGTACTCTATTACTGCGCCGCCTGAAAGATCCGAGGCGAAAAGCGTGGTGAATCTCGACTCGAGATGTAAAAAAGGATACCTTCGCAATGACGTTTATGTCTTCGGCATCGGGTGGTGACTGATGAACTTCGAGCTCAGCGACGAGCAGACGATGTTGTGCGCTGCCTCGCGCGACCTACTGTCGGACCGGGCGCCGATCGAGACGTTACGGAACTGGATGGAACGCGACGAAGACGTCGACCCGCAGCTGTGGCGGCTCACCGCCGAGCTCGGTTGGCCCGGCCTGGCTCTACCCGAGGAGTACGGCGGTGCTGGCCAGGGCCTGGTCGAGCTGACACTCGTCGCCGAGGAGATCGGGCGCGGGCTCGGGCGCGGCCCGTTCATATCGACCGCCGTCGTCGGTGCCGCGATCGCCGCCGCGGGTTCACCCGCATTGCGAGCCGAGGCGCTGCCCGCACTTGCCGAGGGATCCGGTTGGGCCACTTGGGCTTTCGCGGAACCTCGGGCACCGTGGACTCTGGACGGGGTACACGCCGAAGCCCGGGGCGACGGGGATGGGTTCATTCTCGACGGAGTCAAGACCGCGGTGCAGGATGCGGGCGGCGCCCGCTGGCTGCTGGTCACCGCGCGGCACGAGGGCCTCCCGACATCATTCCTCGTCGACCGGGACAGTCCCGGGGTCACCCTGCGGCGCCAGCAGGTGCTGGATCTGACGCGCGCGTTCTACGAAGTCCGGCTCGAGCAGGTGCGCGTTCCGGCCGAGCGTCGCCTCGAGGTCGGGCCCACCGAGGTGCAATGGCTGCTCGACTACGCCTCGGTACTGCGATGCGCCGATGCCCTCGGGGCGATGGCGCGCATGCTGGAACTCACCGTCGAATATACCGAGGCCCGCGTGCAATTCGGGCGTCCGATCGGCACCTTCCAGGCCGTCAAGCACGCGTGCGCCGATATGGCGATGTTCGTGCACGGCGCTCGCGCGGCCACCTACTACGCGGCGATGGCCGCCGAAGCCGATGACGCCGTGCGCGCGGCATGTGTAGCCGCCTCCTATACCTCCTCCGCTGCCGGGGAGGTCACGGCCCGCGCCCTGCAATTACACGGTGGCATCGGGTTCACCTGGGAGCACGACCTGCATCTCTACCTGCGTCGAGCCGAGACCGACGCCGTCCTCTACGGCGGCGTCACCGTCCATCGGGACCGGCTGTGCACTCTGCTGCAAGAGTCGCCCGCATCCGTCTGAGCGAGAAGGAATTCCATGGAAATCAAGGGCAAGAAGGTCGTCGTATTCGGCGGCGCCTCCGGCATGGGCCGGGCCAGTGCCGAACTGCTTGCGGCGCGCGGCGCCGATGTCGCGGTGCTCGACCGTCCCGGTACGGCGGGCGCCGAGGTCGCCGCCGCACTCGGCGCCAGCTTCCACCCCGTCGACATCACCGACTTCGCAGCGACCGAGCAGGCACTCGCCGATGCGGTGGATTCCCTTGGCGGACTGCATGTCTCGATCACCACGGCGGGCGGCGGCAAGGCCAAGCGCACGCTCGGCAAGGAAGGTCCGCACGACCTCGAGACCTTCCGTCAGGTGCTCGACCTCAACGCCGTCGCGACCTTCAACATCAGCAGGCTCGCCGCAGCGCATATGAGCCGCAACGAACCGGAGGATCCCGAGGAGACCGGCGAACGCGGCGTCATCATCAATACTTCGTCGATCGCGGCCTTCGAAGGCCAGATCGGTCAGGTCGCCTATGGCGCCGCCAAGGCCGCCATCGCGGGTATGTGTCTCACCATGGCCCGTGATCTCGGCTCCCTCGGCATTCGGGTACTCGCCATCGCGCCCAGCCTGTTCGACACCGGTATAACCGTCAAAATCCCGGACGAGATGCGGGCGCAATTGGTCAAGGACGCCGCCTTCCCCAAACGGCTCGGCCGTCCGGAGGAGTACGCCAAACTCGCCCTCGCCATCATCGACAACCCCATGCTCAACGGCCAGTGCCTGCGCTTGGACGCGGGCCAGCGCTTCGCCCCGAAGTGATCGCGGTTCCGAACGCGAAAGTTCAAGTCGGGCATCGCATTACGGTGCCCTGGTCGAAGGAGGGACGCGATGTCCGAACATGAGGGCAAGATCGCGGTCATCACCGGAGGTGGCCGCGGCTTCGGTAAGGCATTCGGCACCGCATTGTCGGAACTGGGCGCGCACGTCGTGCTCGCCGATATCGACGGCGAGGTCGCCGGATCCGCAGCCGCGGAACTGATCGCGCAGGGCCGCAATGCGACCGGCGTGGCCTGCGATGTCGCCGACGAGGACGGCGTCGCGGCGATGATCGATGCCGTCACCGAACGCCACGGCGGTATCGACATCCTGGTTAACAATGCGGGCCTGCACGCCGCCTACAACCGGCCGTTCACCGAACTGGGCCTGGCGAAGGTCCGGCGGGTATTCGATGTCAATGTCATGGGCGTGGTCAACTGCACGCTGGCGGCGCACAAGGCGATGACCGGGCGCGAGGGGGCATCGATCGTCAATATCTCGTCGTCGGCGGCCTACGCCAACCGAACCGTCTACGGCGTCTCCAAACTCGCCGTGCGCGGCCTGACCATGTCCTTCGCCCGCGAATTCGCCCCCGACGGCATTCGCGTCAACGCGATCGCACCTGGTTTGATCTTCACCGAGACCATTCGCGCCGAACTCGCTCGCGACGAGGCCGAGCGCGTCATGGGCCAGCAGATTCTGCAGCGCGAGGGCGAGGAGCGCGACATCGTCGAGGCACTGCTCTATCTGGTCTCGTCGAAGGCGTCCTTCGTCACGGGCGAAACGCTCCGCGTAACAGGCGGTTTCGCACTCTCCGTCTAGCCGAATTACGCTGCGCAGCAACGACTGTGGCCGGGTCTCGCAATGAGAATTGCGAGACCCGGCGCAGTTTCGGGTCAGCGCCCCGCCCAACGCTCGTCGACGAATCGGCGGATTTCCCCGGCCCTCTCCCGGTCCTCCGGTGCTGTCCCGAGGAACATGCCGTGCCCCGCGGCTTCGAAGACGTGCCCTGCCGGTTTCGTGCCACCCGCACGAAACCGGCAGCCTGCACCAGAGTTATGCGGTCGCAGGCTCCGCCTCGACGGTGTCCTTTTCGGCGAGTTCGGCTTCCTCGCCCTTGATCGCCTTCAGCAGTACCAGCGGCGTGGCGACCTTCCACACGAGGTAGGCGAGCGCCGGAATACCCTGGGCCAGAATGCCATTCCACGCGAACGGGCCGGTCTTGTTGAGGAATACGAAGGCGCCCGAGATGAGCAGTACACCCAGGAGCATGCTCAGGTGCGCGTACCAGCGCGGGAAAATCGGCTTGGCGCGCTGGTCGAAGTAGGAAGCGAATCCGATCGACCAGACCTGCAGGACGAAGATACAGGCATTGCCCACATACATCAGCCAGAAAATGTCGGTCATCGCGGACAGCACATCGGGGGAATGGCTTTCGGGCCGGTATGCGGCCGCGGCCAGAATCGCCAAGGGGTAGAAGAAACCGGTCGGCGCGACCACACCGGTGGTCAGCTGGACCATCGATAGCCAGCCCCAGCCGCCTTCGACCCGCTTCATCTGCATGCTGGTCACGACCACGTACGGATATTCGAATGGCACCGTCAGCACCATGATGGCCACACACAGCAGAATTCCGTGCTGGTTTTCCACGAGGAAGTCGACGATCTCGCCCTGGCTCATCGTCGGACTCATGGGTGATAGCAAATGGCCGACCCCGTAGGCGGTCAGCATGAGTACGAGAACCAGGAATCCGCTCCACGCCGACCAGCGTTGCAATCTGAAATAGACCGACTTTTTCATCTACGGATCTCCTTCGATCTGTTCACTCGTCGCGAGCAATTCCGTCCAGAGGACGAAAGCTCCACCAGTGTGATGACCCGCACATTCGACTGGCGGCGAACTTCCGCAGAGCGGGACGGCCGAACCGCCGCCGCGGCGGCCACGGCGGGTAATCCCGTTGAGCGGCAGCCGCGTGCGAATCCGAGGTGTGCGGCTGGAGTACGCGGTGCTCGAGGCGCAGGATTACCGCATGGACAACGATGTAGCCGAGGCGGTACACGGGCTGCTGCCGGAACTGGCCGAACGCGCGGCCCAGGTCGACGTGACCGGCGAAATTCCGGAACAGACGATGAGGGACCTGATCGCCACCGGGGTCTTTCGGCTGCTGCAACCGAAATGGACCGGCGGCCTGGAGGCCGATCCGAATCAGTTCTACGACGTGGTCCGAATGATCGCGGGCACCTGCGGCTCCACCGGGTGGGTGACCTCGGTACTCGGAGTCGTTCCGTGGCATATGGCGCTTTTCGACGAACGCGCACAACGCGAGGTGTGGTCCGATAACCCGAATGCGCTGATCTGTCCGTCCTATGCGCCGGTCGGCCGGTTGACGCCGGTCGAAGGTGGCTATGAACTCAGTGGACATTGGCGCTTCGCATCCGGCAGCGCGCATGCGTCATGGGCAGTACTCGGCGGCACTGTTTACGCGGACAACGGTGATCCGGTGGATATCGTGTCCGCGCTGGTACCGCGCGCGGACTACCGCATCGATAGGGTGTGGGACGCCGTCGGCCTGCGCGGCACGGGCAGCCATGATCTGCACATCGATCGTATTTTCGTCCCGGAATATCGAACGACGCGCAATTACGACGTCACCCATCGTCGTGGTCCCGGCCAGAAACTGAATACCGGCCCGCTGTATCGCATGCCGTTCGGCACGATGTACAGCTATTCGGTCACCGCGCCGATGATCGGCTTGGCCGAAGGCTGTCTGGAGAAATTCCTCACGCGCATGCGCAATCTCAACCGACCGAGTTTCGGCGGCGGCGGTCTCAGCACGGACCGGTCCGTGCAGATCGCCGTCGCACGTGCCGAATCCGATGTCGACGCCGCCGTCCTGCAGCTGCACCGGAACCTGCACGATCTGTACGAGCGGGCGCGCCGCCGCGAGGACATTTCGATGGAGCTACGACTGCGCGGCCGCCGGGATCAGGTATGCGGCACCGAGCGTGCGATCACCGCGATCGATCTGGTTTTCCAGGCCGCGGGCGGTATGTCACGACGTCGCGGCAATCCGATCGAAAGAGCCTGGCGGGACGCGCATACGGGCAGCATCCACGCCGGTAACGACGTCGAATCGTCACTGGCGCTGTGCGGCCGCGGCGCGTTCGGGTTGTACGTCGACGAAATGCTGGTCTGAACAGACGGCGACCCCGATGGCCTGCCCTGCCATCGGGGTCGCCGAATTGCGCACTGCCACACCGGGTTCAGGTGATTACCACCCGACGAGCCGCTCCAATACCAGCGGCGCGCTCGCGAGATAGTCGCCGTACCCGCCGCGGAAGAACAGCAGCGGAGTACGCACCGACTCCACCCGTAGTTCGTGCACCTGCCCGACGACCAGGACGTGATCACCGATCTCGACGATCTGGGCAACGGTGCAGTCCACCCACGCGACAACGCCATCCAATACCGGATTGCCCAATGCGGACGACTGCCACGGCACGCCCTCGAACCGGTCGCCGCTCCTGGACGCCATTCGCCGCGACACGTGTTCCTGGTTGCCCGCCAACGCATTTGCGCAGAACCGCCCGGTCTCGCGGATGCGTCGCAGGGTGGTGGAAGATGTGTCCACCAGGAACGACACCAGGGGCGGGTCGAGCGAGACGGAGGTGAACGTCCCGACGATGAACCCGTGCGGGCGCCGATCGTCGTCGAGTGTGGTGATCGCGACCACGCTCGTGGGGAAATGGCCGAGCACATCCCGGAAGTGGCGCGCGTTGATCGCCACGACCGTCTCCTGCATCGATCGGATCTCGTTCATGATCGGTCCTCCCTACCGCGCTCGCGTCAGACCATCACGATCATCGACGGCGGCAGCTCGAGCCCCATCTTGACCAGGGAATTCGCATGGTAGGCCGTACCGGGGACGTGGATCATGTGCTGCAGTGCCATATGCGCGTCACGCCAGTACCGCTGGATCGGGTTACTACGCCGACCGGCGTTTCCACCGGAGCGTGCGAAGATCTCGTCCAATGCCGAAACCGCCCGCCAGGCACAGCGGACCTGATTGCGCCGGATATTCGACCGATCCTCCAGCGTGACCGGCTTTCCGGCCTCCACCTGGTCGTAGAGCCGACTGACGCCTTCGATCAACTGAATCCGCGAGGCCTCGATCTCCGAAGCCGCTTCGCCCGCGGCGTAGAGCGTGTACGGATCGTCGCGCACCTGGACACCGGTCACCGCGACGCGGTCGCACTGTTGGGCCAGGTGCACGGCCAGTCCGCCCTCGCAGATCCCGATGACCGCGGCGGTGAGCCCGAGCGGGAACATGGTGGTGAAGGGCAGCTTGTACACCGTATCGGTGAGCCCGCGCTTCTCGGCCGCCGCACCCTGCATGATCTCGTCCTGGACGATGACGTGGTAGTCGGGCAGGAACGCCCCCTCGATCACGACGTCCTTACTGCCGGTGCCGCACAGGCCGACCACGTCCCAGGAATCGTCGATGATCTTGTAGTCCGCGCGGGGAACGACCACATGCAACACGGTCGGCGGCCCGGCGGGTTTGCCGGTGCCGTCACCGAGCAGTGCGCCGAGGAAGACCCAGTCGCAGTGGTCGGTGCCCGAGGAGAACGGCCAGCGCCCGGTGAGCCGGTAACCGCCGTCGACCGGATCGGCGACGCCCATCGGCATATAGGGCGAGGCGATCCAGGTGTCCTGGTTCTCGCCCCAAACCTCTTGCGGCAGACGGGGATCCATCTGCGCCATCTCCCACGGATGAACGCCGACGACGCCGCACACCCAGCCCGCGGCGGGGTCGTGCTGGGCGACCGCCATCACGGCTTCGGCGAAGTCGCGCGGGTGCGCTTCATAACCGCCGAACTCCTTGGGCTGCAGCAGCCGGATCACCCCGGCCGAACGCAGCAGTTGGGCGGTCTTGTCGCTCAGCTTGCCGAGCTTCTCGTTCTCCTCGGCGAGTGCGGCCAGTTCCGGCCCCAGCTCCTCGACACGTTGGACTACTTCGTGTGCCACGACGCACACCTCCTACTTACTGGGAAACTACAGGTGCCGCCGCGATGGCCACCGAAAGTGCCGATCTGGCGAGGGGATTGGGTCATTGTGATTCCTTGGTCCATTCGGTCACCACGGACTTTCCGCTCACTGGAAAGACGCATGGTGCGCCGGAGTCGAGTGGACTACGTGGCGGACGGTTTGCGGGTGAGGAATTCGATCGCCACCCGCTCGAAATCGGACTTGCGCTCGATCTGCACCCAATGCCCGCAGCGGGCGAAGGTGTGCAGTTCGACATCGGGCAGCCAGCGGTTCGCGAAGTGCGCCTGGTCGTAGGGCAGCATCCGGTCGTCGCGGCCCCACAGCATCAGCGTCGGGGTCGTGATGGTGGCGGCCTTGGTCCACAGCGGCGTATACGTCTGACGCAGCTTCGGATCGAACATCGAACCGAAGATCACCTTCATCCGATCTACCACGCCCTCGGCGGTGGCATTGCGCATGCGTTCGTCGACGAGTTCGTCGGTGATCAGCGCGGGGTTGAAGACCATCGCCTTGATCCAGGCGATCATGCGGTCGCGGGTGGGATCGCCGAGGAATTCGAACAGCCGCTGAAAGCCCTCGCTGGGGTCGGTCTGGAAGATGCCGACCGAAAGTCCGCCGGAGCCCATGATGGCCATCCGGCGCACCCGTTCGGGATGCAGCGCGGCCAGTTCTGCCACTACCGCTCCGCCCATGGAGTTGCCGATGAACACCGCGGAATCGATGCCGAGGTGATCCATCAGCCGCGCGATTCGCTTCGCGGCGACCACCGGGTAGATCTCGTCGAGTTCGGGAAGCGCGCTACTGCCGAAGCCCGGCAGGTCGGGCGCGATCACCCGGAACTGCTCGCCGAAGACCGGCAGATTGTGCTGAAAGTTCGACCAGGCGCTGACGCCGGGCCCCGAACCGTGCAACAGAATCAGCGGCTCACCCTCGCCCACCTCGTGGTAGTTGACGGTGAGCCCATCGACGTCAGCGGTCCGCTGCGTCATTTCAGGCCCGCGGACGGCGAGGTGGTGAGGAATCCGGCGCCCGGGCCGACGTCGAGGACATCGCCGTACCAGGTCTGGCCGTACATCAGCTCGGGCACCTTCCACTCGAGCGCCTGCCAATCCGGATCCATGATCAAATACCCGCCGGAGTAGAGCTCGACGCGGTGACCGGAGCCGGGATCGTGGATGTAGAGGTACATGGCCTGACCGATGCCGTGCTTGCCCGGACCATGCCCGAAGTCGATCTCGAGATCACGGATCTCGTCCGCGGCCCGCAGAATGTCGTGGTAGTTCTCGATATTGAAGGCGATGTGGTGGAACCGTGCCTTCGCGTCCTCCGCGTTCACACCGATCGCGATGTCGTGCACCTGCGGGGTCACCGACAGCCAGGAAGCCATGATGGTCTCCGGGAACTGCGGGATCATCGCGAACTCACGGCGCTTGAAGCCCAGCGCTTCGCGCAGCCACTGCTCGGACTGATTCACCGTGCTCGCGCTGGTCTGCACATTGAGATGGTCGAGGCGGCGCACGCCGAAACCGCGACGGCGCGAGCTGTTGCTCAGCAGCTTCGAGCGTAATTCCGGTGGGGCAACCGGCTTTTCGATGTCGTAGTACAGCTCGAACGGGTGCTCACTGCCCGGCACCAGGAAGCGGATCGCGGTGCCGCGGCCGAGTTCGTGCCCGGCGGGCAGTTCGATCGACTCGATCTCCTGCTGCTCGAGCTGCTTGTGGAAGAGCTCGACGTCCTGCGGGCGCTGGACCCGGAAACTGTAGGTGTTCACCGTGGCCTCGTCCTGCTGGGTCAGCACGAGCGAGTGGTGGGTGAGCTCCTGGTAGCCGCGCAGGTAGGCCACACCGTCGTCGGTCTGCGCGACGACCTCCATGCCGAGCAGGTCGCGGAAGAACCCCAGCGAACGCTCCAGGTCCGTCGTGCCGAGATTGATGCCACCGGCATGGGCGATCTGCGGGCCGGGATCGTAGTCGTGGGAAAGAGTCATGCAAGCTCTCCTTGAAATCGATTGACGGCCAGGAACGCTAATTCGTGTGGCGCGCGCCACCAGGAGAATTTCCGCCCACCGGAAGCCGCGCGGTCGCCGTGGCCGGAGCAGGCACCCCTTCCGCACAGCGGAAACCGATCCCGGCCCGATTGCCGCAGCCCCCACACTCAGGAGATCCACGCCCCGGGTGACCCAGGTCACTGGGCGGGCGATGGCAGGAGATTCGCGGTCTGGAAGCAAGGAGATACTCATGCCCGCTGACGAGGAAACCTACGACGTCGTGGTCGTCGGGTCCGGAGGAGGGCTGGTCGGCGCCTACGCCGCCGCGTCTCGTGGCCTGCGCACGCTCGTCATCGAGAAGACCGACCGCCTCGGCGGCACAACCGCCTATTCCGGTGCGGGACTGTGGTTTCCGGGCAGTGCCCCGCTGCGCCGCGCGGGCGTCGAGAACGATGTCGAAACGGTGCGCGGCTACCTCCGCGAGATCGTCGACGACCCGTCCCGCGAAGCCCTGCAAGACGCCTACCTGCGCACCGGGCCGATACTGATCGACGAACTCGAGCAGAACCCGCGGTTCGGGTCCTTCTTCTACCAGCCCGTGCCCGACTACTTCGCGGAGAAGCCAGGCGCGACGGTCGCGGGCAACACCATCTTCCCGGCCGAGATCGACGCCGCCGAACTCGGTGATCTCGCCCCGCTGATCCGCGACCTGCTGCCCATCGAGATCTGGGGCGGAGAGCCGGCACCCGTGCTCACCGGCGGCCGCGCGCTCATAGCGCGAACGCTGAAGGCGTTCCTGGAGACCGGGAACGGCTCCTACAAGCTCGAGACCGCGCTCGAGAGCCTGATCGTCGAGGGCGACCGAGTGGTCGGCGTGGAGGCGGTCAGCAAGGGCGAGCGGGTCCGGATTCGCGCTACCCGCGGCGTCATCCTCGCCGCGGGCGGATTCGAGCGCAATCGCGAGCTGCGCGAGAAGCACAAGGTCGCCCCGTACCACGGTGACTGGTCCGATGGCGCTCCTGGGAACACCGGCGACGCGCTGCAGGCTGCCGTCGCGATCGGAGCGGCCACCGAGTTGCTGGACCAAGCGTGGTACATCCCCGGTCTCGTGCAACCCGGCGGACGACCGGTCTTCCACACCGGTAGCCGCAGCGGCATCTGGGTCAACAGCGCGGGCGAGCGCTTCATGAACGAACTGCTGCCCTACGACCGGGCCGGGCGCGAGATGCTGCGTCTGCACAAGGAGACCGGCGTCGCGCACACTCCGTGCCACTGGATCTTCGATCAGCGCCACATCGACCGGGACAGCTTCGGTGGCGACCCGGCCGTGCCGCCCCGCCCGGAGTGGTTCGAATCGGGTGCGCTGCGCAAGGCCGACACCATCGAGGAGTTGGCCGATCTCATCGCCGTGCCCGCCGAGAACCTCCGTAAGTCGATCGAGGAGTTCAATTCCTATGCCGACAAGGGGGTCGACGAGAAGTTCCACCGTGGCGAGACCGCCTGGGACCAGATGACCCAGTACGTCATCGGGTTCCCCGCCGGACCCGTGATGAACTACGCGCAGCCCCTCGACAACGGCTACCCGAACCCGCTCGTGGCGCCGATCGACACTCCGCCCTACTACACCGCCACCATCGCACTCGCCGACATCGGCACCAAGGGTGGTGTGAAGACCGACGAGCACGCTCGCGTGCTGCGCGAGGACGGCGAGCCGATCGCGGGCCTGTACGCGAGCGGTAACACGATGGCCGCCATGTCCGGCCGGGTGTACCCGGGCGCCGGGACACCGGTCGGGTCGTCTCTCGTCTTCTCCTACCTCGCGGCACTCGACCTCGCGGCACTCGACCTCGCGGGCGCCGC
This sequence comes from Nocardia sp. NPDC050412, assembly GCF_044458825.1. NCBI lineage: Bacteria > Bacillati > Actinomycetota > Actinomycetes > Mycobacteriales > Nocardiaceae > Nocardia > Nocardia sp. NPDC050412. The sequence goes on along the minus strand of NZ_JBITIJ010000009.1, from coordinate 245,479 downwards.
CGAATGACAGGCTCGACACCCGAGATTGCTTGAGCACGAGCAATATTCAGTAGCCTGAGGCTCGGCCGGAAGCATCCATTTCCGGCTGAGCCCAGGAGCGCCCGGCGGCGAGTAACAGCCGGGAGGCAGATCAGTATCCTCTTTGTTCCAAAAAGTTCTCTGTACCGATCTGTATAAATTTCGGCGATTTCCGCCGATCCGGCGCCTTCGCGTGTTTAGACTGGCCGCTGAAGTACGAGTCCGGCCAAGTTAGGAGGCGCTGAGATGACCTCGATGTTGAGGATCAGTGAAGCTGCCGACGCCGCAGAGCAGTCTGCGTTATCCCCCTCGCTCGTGGAACGCATGACACTGATCATGGAATCGTTCGGGGGCGCCCAGACGCGCCTCACGCTCGAGGAGGTCAGCGGCCGGACCAACATACCCCGGTCCTCGACCCACCGCATCCTGAAACATCTCGTTCAGCTGCGCTGGCTCGAGCGCGACGGCCGGGAGTACGGCCTCGGATCCCTAGCATTGGGTCTCGGCGGTCGAGAAGACGGCCACAACGCATTGCGTGCCGCGGCCTTCCCACTACTGCACGCGCTGGCGGTGCGCACCGAGATGGTCGTGCACCTGGCCGTACTGGATGGCACCGAGGTCTACTACCTGGATAAATTCGGCGGCCGGGCCGCGGTGGAGATTCCATCACGGGTCGGTGGCCGCGCCCCCGCGCACTGCACGGCCATCGGCAAAAGCATGCTCGCCTGGTTGTCACCCGAGCGGGTCGACAAACAGTTCAAGGGCGCGATCCAGCGGCGAACCGCCCGAAGCATCAGCGATATCGGCATCCTGCATCAGGAATTGAGCCGGATCCGCGGGCGCAACGGCCTGGCCTTCGAGCGCGGCGAATGTTATTCGCATATCGCCTGTGTCGGTGCGGCGGTGCGCGGTCCGGACGGGCCGATCGGCGCGATATCCATCGTCTGCGACGCCCAGGCCGCACTCGAACGACTGGCGCCGTTGGTCGCCAATACCGCGCACGCGATATCCGAGAAGTTGTTCGGCGTCACACCGCAGCCGGACCGGCCACGCCATATGCCTGCCACGCCACGGATCGCCTTGCCCAGCGAAGCGCTCGGCGAGCTGGTCGCCATGGGCGAGCGAGGCGCGTGGTTCTGAGATAGCGAACTGCCCCGCACCACGACGGTGCGGGGTCGTCGAATTCCCTTATTCTGCTTGCGTTTTCGGCCGCCAACTCACGGCGAGCAGAATCGCCGCGCCGCCGACGCCACCGATTACCGCGACGGCCAATCCGAGACCACCGTCGAGCGTCGTATCGATGCCGAGCGCGCTATCGAGCGAGGCCGTGCCCGGCCCGATGGCCGCGATACAACCGGCTACCACAGCGAGCATCAGCACATACTCGTAGCCGTCCTTGAATACGAAGAAGCCGTTCTTCCGATGCGCGATGACCGCGGCCACCGCCATGCTGCCGACGATGAACGCCGCCGCGGGCGCGGTGAGTAGCCCGGCCGCGAAGGCGATTCCGGCCGCCAACTCCCCGGCACCGCTCAATATCGCGTGCACCCGGGGCGGCCGCAGTCCCATCGAGGCGAACCACCCCGCCGTACCGGCCACACCACCCGGGCCGAACAGGTGGTTATAGCCGTGCGCGGCCATGGTCAGCCCGACCACCAGCCGGAGTACCAGGATCGCGGCATCGATCATAGTCATGCGAAAAGAGACTCCTCATTGTCGGGATCTGGCTAAGAGGTCCACAGCCGCGCACAGGGCAGCGGAAGCAGCCCCTCGTCGAGCTCGGTATCAATGTCGACGTCCACGCCCAATCCGCGCACGGCCGCAGCGAAACACTCGGCGGCCTCCCGCGCCGCGCGATACTGCAGCGTGGGGTGCCCGTGAAAATGCACTCGGATGCGGCAATCGTCACCACACGGGCGAGACCGGCGCAGCGAAATCGGGTTCCATTCGGGCTGGCATACGAGCGCCGTCGGTGAATTGTGTCGAGCCATTGTCGTGTCCTCGCCATGCAACACATCGATGTGTCCACTCCTCGCACGCGATGACCGGCGAATGAGTGACAGCCAGATTAAGTGCACTCAATATAGCCTCTGCGGCCAACCCAAGACGAATGACTGTGATCCACGCCACAAATGTTTTCCCGAGCTACTGCCGCCCGGTACCGGCGGGCAGCAACTGCGTCAGAAATGTCAGCGGCGTCCGGCGCAGCGCCGGATCGGTACCGATGAGCGCGACGACGGCGGGCTCGATGGCAGTTCCGGCATCAGCCGCCAACCGCGGCAGGCCGAGTTCAGCGCACTGCGCCAATACCGGATCCAGCACCGCGACAGCCTCTTCCAAACGGCCCGCGCTCGCCAGGCAGCACGCCAACAGCAGTCGCGCCTCCAATAGCGCCCGCGGGCGGCGCTGGTGTTCGAGGCCACGGACCAACCGCTCGGCCAGTACGGTGGCGGTCTCGATGCTTCCAGCCGCGCGATCCGCCAATAGCAGCCGGATCGCCGAATCCCACTGGATTTCCGAGATCAGGATGGTGATCCCGTCGCCTTCGGCGCGGTAGGGCTCCAGTCGCTCGAGTGCGGCGACCTCGTCCGCGGCGATGGGCAGGCCGAGGCGGATCCGTTCGTTGACAATGCGCGCGGCCAACCGGGGCAGCGCGAGATTGTGCGCCATCTTCGCCCCCTCGGCGAGCCGCTCCCGCGCTGCCTCGAGATCGCCACGCAGTGCCGCGATTCGCGTGCCGATGCCATAGGTCGCCGACATGAATTCGACGGCACCACCTTCGGGCCCCGCCTTGACGCTCTCGTCGAGCAGCCCCTTGGCCTCGTCGATGTCGCCCCGCCAATAACACAGTGCACCGAGCAAGGCGCCCGTCATGCGCGTGATGTAGGAATAGCGGCCGGTCTCCAGTGCCAGCGCCCGAGCGGTTTCCAGATGCGCCTGTGCCGCCGCGATATCGAGTTGTTCGAAGGCAGCCACACCGGTCAGGCCGTAGCTGTGCAGCAAGCCGGTCGGTCCCTTGACCCGGGCCCGATGCGGCGCCACCCACCGCTGCCACCGGTACACCTCGTCGAAGTCGAACCGATAGAGGGCGGCGGCCGATCCAACGCCCGCCGCGATGGTCGCGATGAATGGGTTGACCTCCGTCTCGAGCCGATGCGCGACGAGCTCCGGCATTTCCGCGACTCGGTCGGAGGTGAGTCGGCACGCGGCACGCGCCAGCGCGGCCTCGACATGGAGATCGGTGATGTCGTCCATATCCGGCTGACCAGCACCCGGCACCGCGTCGGCCCGATCCAACGCCGCCTCGGCTGGCACCGGCCGCTGCAGCGAGATATTCGCCCATGCCACGAACAGTTGTAGACGCGCACTCGATACCGCGACCGCGGTCGGCAGTTTCGCGACCAGCCCGAGCAGCGTGGCCGTGCGGGCACTCTCGAGCAGTTCCGTCGCGCGATCCTCGATCAATCGCAGCGCACCCACCGAATCATGGGCGGCCAGTGCATGATCCACCGCCTCGTTCAACATCGCGTGATCGGCGAACCAGTCGGCCGCGATGCGATGCAGCCGCAGGCATCGGTCGGGATCCTGTTCGGCGAGCCTGCGACGCAGGAAGTCGCCGAACATACGGTGATAGCGGAACCACTCGAATTCGCCGCCGATATTGTCCAGGGAGTCGACATTGCGCAGGAACAGATCTCGGGCCTTGACCTGCTGCAACAGCTGCGCAGCCGCAGGGCCCGACAGTGCTTCGGCCAGTCCGGCACAGATCTTTTCGGTGATCGAGGTCGCCAGCAGAAAGTCGAGCAGCTCCGGATCCAGCGTATCGAGCACGTTTTCTACGAGGTATTCGCCGATCGCCTGATTTCGGCCCGAGAGTTGATCGATGAATCCGGCGGGGTCACGGCTACCGCGCAGCGACAGCGAGGCGAGTTGTAATGCCGCGATCCAGCCTTCGGTCGAGTCGAGCAGTTCGGCGACCTGCGATCGGTCCAGCCTCAGCCGATTGATATCGAGCAAGAACGCCGCCGACTCGGCATCGTCGAACCGCAGGTCGTCGGAATCTATTTCGACCAGTTCGTCACCGACCCGCATCCGGCTGAGCGGCAATCCCGCCCGCGTTCGGCCGGTGACGATCACCCGCAGGTGATGACATCCGTTATCCAGCAGGAATTCCATGGCGGCGCGGGTACCGGCATCGGTGACCAGGTTCCAGTCATCGATGACGACGGCGATCGGCGCACCGCTGTCGTGCACTTCATCGATGAGCGATGCCAGCACGTAGCGAGTGGCATCGCTGGAACGCTCCTCCAGCATTGTCACCAGCCCGCCGGCCAGATCCGGGCGCGCTCGGCGAATCGCCTCGACCAAGTGGGCGAGGAACCAGACGACATTGTTGTCGTCGTGGTCGATCGTCAACCAGCCGACCGACATCCCTTGTGCGGTAAGCACATCGCGCCACTGCGCGGCCAGCGTGCTCTTGCCGAAGCCCGGCGGCGCGTGGATGAGCAGTAGTCGACGATTGCCGCCCTCCTGCAGTTTGCGCAGCAGCCGCGGCCGGTCCACCAGGGGACGGGCCGAGGTTGGCGGGCGATATTTGGTGGACGGGACCGGCGGTGGCGCCGTGGTGCGCGGGCCGGTCCCACGCTGTGCGGGAACCATTATCGGACCGGACCGCGGCTGCTGCGCGTCCGCGGGCACCGCCATGGCGTCCACATCGAGCCCACTATGGCGTTGGACATCGCGCAGCAGATATCCGAATTCGACTGCCGTACGCGGTCTTCGATCCGGATCGGTGGCCATCGCCGCTTCGATCGCGGCGCGGAGTTCGGCGGGAACATCGACTTCGCCCAGGTCTGGCCCGGGAGTCGAGGTGACTCGGACGAAATGCGCGAGCACGGCCTCACCAGTGCGGCGTTCGACGGCCGCGTGCCCGGTCAGCAGGGTGAACAAAGTGGCGCCGAGGCTGTAGATGTCCGCAACCGCGCTCGGCGGCGTGCCCCGCAGCACCTCGGGTGCGGTGAATGCCGGTGTGCCGGTGATGCGTCCGTCGGAGGTTTCGAATCCACCGCCGATATGCGCGATGCCGAAGTCCGCCAGTTGCGGCTCTCCGTAGTCGGTCACCAAGATGTTCGCGGGCTTCACATCACGGTGCAATGTGCCCGCGGCATGCGCCGCGGCCAGCGCCCCGGCGATCTTCACGCCGATCGACAGCAACTCCTGCCACGGCAGCGGGCCCGTCGCGCGCAATCGCGCATCCAGCGAACCGCGCGAATGGAACGGCATGACGATGAACGGGCGGCCGTCGGCGGTCACATCGGCCTGGTGGACCGCAACGATATTGGGGTGGCCCGAGAGTCGGCCGAGCGCGTGCTGCTCGCGGACGAAGCGCTCGCGTTCGTCGCCGGTGATCTCCGAGGTCAGCACCTTGACCGCGACGGTGCGCTCGAGCGAGCGCTCCAGACACCGGTAGACGACCCCGAAACCTCCGCGACCGATCTCCTCGGCATCCTCGAATCCGGCGGCGGTCAGTTCCGCGACGATTCCGAACTGGATATCGCGCTGGGTGCGGTCGTTCTCGGAATCGGGCATGACGAATCGGCTAATCGACCGTCGTCGATGCGTGCGAACCCCCGAAGCCGCAATGTCGGAACATACGATCACCTCTCGAGGCTGAACTGCCGACCCCGACCTGCCGATCATAGTCGTGAAAGCCGAGCTCGGGTCGGGTTGGCGAGGCTGTCTCGGGATTACGGAAAGCGGCTACCGACGCGAAGACCGGGCATACTCGAGGTCATCCCGCTCACCGGGATCCAACCGAGCCCGCTAGTGGGCATCGCTATCGTTCGATATTCGTCACAAACTGACAATATCGGTTCGAAGGGCGTGCGGAACAGGGCACTGCGCACGAGTCCGACCTGGTGAACGCTGACGGGCTGGTCGAAGAGGTCTCGATCGACGGTATGTGCGGCGTCTACTGACCCGAATACACCAGCTCACCGGCCACGATGGTCGCCGAGACGAGCTCGGCATCGAGGTGGTGTGCGGCCTGATCCGGCGGCACCGACAGCAATGTCAAGTCAGCGACCGCGCCTGGTGTGATCCGGCGCGGTGTCGCCGGGGTGTCGGATGCGCCGAAGAACAGTGACAGCGCTGCGAGGAGCGACACTCCTTCCGCGGCATGGAATTCCGGCGGGCGATGTACCGCGGCACGCAGTACCGACCACGGATCGGGCGCGCCGAATGGCGCATCGGATCCGGCTGCGACCCCTACCCCGGCATCGAGCAGCGAACGCAGACGCCAGAGATCCGGCAGATCCTCGGCGGGCACCTCGGCGCGGTACTGCTCGGCTCGTTCGACCACGAAATGCGGTTGGGTGACGACCGAAATATGCTGTCCGCGTAGCCAATCCAGTGATTCGTACGGGATCACCGCGCCGTGTTCGATCCGGTCCCCCGCGCGCACACCGGCCGAATCCAGTGCGGCCATGGTCAAGATGAACTGCACCCGCGTGACGCAGTGCACCGCGACTGACCGGCCTGCCGCATGAATCACGCGCAGCCGGTCGGCGAATTCATCGAAGGCAGGCAGATCGAAATCGTCGAGCACGATCTTGGTTGGGCCCAACGTGAAACGTGCGCCGTCGGGCTCGTACACTTCGGGAGGAGCCATGCAGTGCACGCGCTGGACAATCCGCCCGGCGTCGACCGTCTCGGCCAATTGGTCGATATCGGCCTGTGCGAGTCCCGGGGTCGCGTCGGTGAATCCGGTGATGCCCATTGCCGCCGCAGCCACGCTGACGGCGGCCAGATCCGTTGTGCGCGAGTCGATTCGTTCCCCTAGCCAGGAGTCCAGTCGGCGCAATCGCCCGGTCGGCCGACCGGTCTCGTCGCGTTCCACACCCGGTGCATCATTACTGTCCAGGTCGACCAGGTCGCACGCCATCGAGTTGAGCTGCCACAGCACACCCGTGCGGTGCTGTACGCGCACAGGACGGTGCGGGACTATCCGGTCGAGCGCCGCGCGATCGAGGGGTCCGGCTACCGACTCGTGGTAGCCGGTGCCACGAATCCACTTGCCCGGCTTCAGCTTTCGATCAATCTCCCGTAGTCGCGCCGCAAGCTCCGTTGCGGTGCGCACCTGCGGTGGGCCCAGCGGAACGGATTCGTAGGTCGCCGCGAGTGAACGCAGGTGAATGTGGTGGTCGTGCAGTCCGGGCAACAACCAGCCACCGGCTGCGTTGATCTCGTCCTCACCTGGCAGGCGAACCAATCCGGTTGCGCATTCGACGATGACACCGCCGCGAGTGCGCACGTCCATCCGACCGGAACCGAATACCTCGGCGTCACGAATCAGCATGGGGAACAATATATTTCGTTCATGTCCCGCCACCCAGGCGCGGTACCCGCGGGCGCAGCACCCGTTGCGAACGACCGTATCGCGCGCATTCGACAACCCAATCCGCGCCATCGGCGAGTACTCGATGCGGTCCATGGGTGAGCGCGGGGGCCGCAGCAAAGGCGGCGGCGGTGGCCCGCATGGACAGATCAATCAGCTGTCCTCCGCCACCCAGAACGGCACAGCACACCGCAAGGGCAGCACAGATTCCGGTAAGTGGATCGGCGATGGCGTCACCGCAGAACACCGGCTCAGCCCCGTCCCAGCCGACCAGCCCGCCCGCCACCGCGGCGTCATCGCCGAACGCCACCCGCATCGGCTCGGCGCGACCATACCCCGTAAGGCTCAGCCAGACCTGCCCGTCGCGATGCACGCGCTCCCCGGGAGCCAGTCCCAGTTCTGCCAGTGCCCGCGGCCGGGATGCCTCGATCACCACATCCGCGGTGGATATGAGCTCGCGCAGTTTGGCCTGCCCTTCGGGCGTATGGAAGTCGACGGCGAGCTGTTCGTGCCCGTCGTGGAGCCAATCGAAGAACCGGGGATCACCACGGCGTGCGCCATCCGGACGTCGGGTGCTTTCTACCTTGATGACCCGCGCCCCGGCGCGCCCGAGCAGGTGGGCACACAGCGGCCCCGCCCACATCGAGGACAGGTCCACGACCACCGCCCCGTCGAGCCGTGCTCCGACGACCGGTTCGGCGATCCGCCTTGTCTGCCAGGGGGATTGGGGACCCGGCGTCGTGGACGGTGCGGCTGATGGTCCCGCGACAGGACGTACCGCGTCATCGGGCAAATCACTGACAGGGGGCGCAGCAGCAGGCGGCGCAGCAGCAGGCGGCGCAGCAGCAGGCGGCGCAGCAGCAGGCGGCGCAGCAGCAGGCGGCGCAGCAGCAGGCGGCGCAGCAGCGGGACGCGCGTCGGCCGGGCGCCTGGCCGCAGACAGCGCAGCGGCAGGGGGCGCGGCGCCAGGGCGTACGTCAGCGGGAGGACGTGCGTCGGCCGGGAGGACGGCGGCAGGGCGGACGGCGGCAGACGGCGCAGCGGCGGGGTCCACGGCAGCGGGCACCGCGGCGGCAGAGTCCGCGTCGACGGGCACCGCGGCGGGGCGCGCACCAGCGGACGCGGCGGCAGGGGGCGCGGCGGCAGAGGGCGCGGCCGCAGGGGGCGCGGCGCTAGGGAGCGGGTCGGCAGGAAGTGCGGCGGCGGGGCGCGCAGCGGCAGACAGCTCGGTGGCGGCAGGGGGCGCGGCGGCAGGGTGGACAGCGGAGGGTAGCGCGGCGGCGGGAACGCCGAGTAGCTGTGCTCGGTCGGCGAGGTCGGTTGCGGTCCACTCGCGGGCGGCTTCGGTGAGTGTTTCCCAGGGATCGTCGGGCACCGAATCCACGCCGAGGATCGCAGGTATCGAGTCGATGTCGTCTTGGCGGCTCAAGGTGATCGCGCACCAGCCGTCCGAGGTTCGCAGTAATCGACCGGCGCCGCCTGCCGTTTGCTGACCGGCGCGTCGTAGGTTCAGGAGTCCGGCTCGGCCGGTCAGTAACAGCCCTGGGTCGGCTCGGACTTCGGAGCCGACCTCTGCGGTGATTCGCGCCAGGGCCTCGGCAGTCTCGAGGAGTAGTCCGTACGCCGCTGCGGGAGAAAGGGCGGGGGCGCTGTCGCGGCGTCCGGTCAGATCCATGCCGCCGGATGCGGCCCAGGCGAGCGCGGCGCACTCCGGCTGCGTTTCGAGCGGGCGCGACAGGACATCGGACGGGCACAGCGAGCACACCCAATCCCGCAGCACCGCTGCTGTAGCCGAGGTACCCGTTGCGATCACCTCCTCGTCCGTTCGACCGCATCGACCATGCCCCATTCCAACGCTGCCGCCGCCGCCAACCGCTGTTCGGTCAGCATCAACCAGGCGGCGCGCCAGCGACCGATCCGTCGCGGCACACTGACGGTACCGCCCGCTCCCGGCACCAGGCCCATTCGCACTTCCGGGAATGCGAAGTAGGTGTCGGGGGCAGCGATCACCGTGCCCGCGAAGGCGGCGACCTCCGCGCCCGCCCCGATGCAGGCGCCGTGGGCGCGCACCGTGACGCGCTCCCGAATGCGGTCGATGATCCGCCATGGCGCCCCGTCCAGCCGGACCAGGTACGCGGCCACCAGATCCGTCGCTGTACCGAATTCGTCCAGATCACCGCCGCTGCTGAAAACCGGTCCCGCGCCGTTGATTTCGACTGTGGTGAGCGTGGGGTCGAGGTCCGCCAGGCGCACCGCCTCCAGCAGCTCCTCACGCAGCCGCATGCTGAGTGCGTTGCGGCGTTGCGGGTGATCCAGCGTGATCGTCAGGCGCTCGTCGTCGCGGGAGGTCCGGACCAATGGATGCGATGGTGGTTCGACCGTGCGCGGCGCGCCACGCTCGACCAGCCAACGCTCGAATTCGGTGCCGCCGAGGAGCATCGAGTACACCGCCGCCTCCGCCGCCAGCGCGGGCACGGTCGGCAATCGCACCGTCTGGCGCAGCAGCTGCCCGCAGGCAACGGCCGCGCGCGGTGAACGCCGCACCGCCGCCCGTAACAGATCGAGCGCGGCATCGACATCGTCCACCACGACGGCCTGCGGCAGCGAACTCGCCGTGGCATCCGTCGCGACGGTAAGTGTGGCCGCCTCCAGCAGCGGCGCAAGGCCCGGTGTCACAGGGCCGCGCAGCACCCCGATCACCAGCGGTAGTGCCTGATTCATCCGTTCGATGGTCCGGGCGATTCGGTCCGGTGTTTCTGTGCCGAATGCGTCCAGCGAGACCACCACCATGGGTGCGGTCGGAGTTCCGTCCGCGGTGAGTTCCACCGCGAACTCGTCGAACAGATCGATCTCCGAATCCGGCATAGCTAAAACTAACCGTGCCGGCGAGACGGGCCAACTGCATCGACGCTCCAGTGGACATGGCCGCATTCGACCGGAAAGAGTATACCTAATCTGGTTAGATTAGCTCAGATCCGATCTCGACCCGGAAGGCCGACAATGCCCGACCAGCCCGATGTCCTCGTGGAACGAACCGACGCGATCGTGCGGCTGACCCTCAACCGCCCCGAACGGCTCAACGCCCTCAACACCGACATGATGAACGAGGCCGCGGCGGTCATCGAAAAACTCGGCGACGATTCGACTGTTCGGGTATTCGTGCTGACCGGCAACGGGCGGGCCTTCAGTTCGGGAGCGGATCTTTCCAACTCGGCCAGCAACGGTCCACAGGTCGCGACCCTCGATGCGGCGAACCGATTGATCCGCGCCCTGCGCGCCGCACCACAACCCGTGCTCGCCGCGATCAACGGCCCTGCCGTCGGCGTCGGCTGCTCACTGGCCCTGGCCGCGGATATCACCGTCGCCCGCGAATCCGCCTATCTCCTGCTCGCCTTCGCCAATATCGGCCTGATGCCCGATGGCGGCGCTACCGCTCTGGTCCCGAGTCTGATCGGATATGCCCGCGCCGCACGCATGGCCATGCTGGCCGAGCGCATTCCCGCACCGGTGGCGGCCGAATGGGGCCTGATCGGCCAGTTCGTGCCCGATGACGACTACGATGCCGAAATCGCAAGGCTGACAACCAAGCTCGCCGATGGGCCGACGGCGGCATATACCCGCACCAAGCGCGCGTTCAATGCGATGGCCCTCGCCCAACTGGAGCAGGCACTCGATCTGGAGCGCGAAGGCCAGTCCGCTCTCTTCGAGACCGCTGATGTCGCCGAGGGCATCGCGGCATTCAAAGCCAAACGCGCGCCGGGCTTCATCGGCCGCTGATTACCCGAGAGCGGTGCTCGTCGCCGTCGGCTACCGCTGACCACGAAGAGGCAGCGCGGAGAAGACGTGGTCGCGCCACAGACTTCGGGAGGTTTCCTCCGGATAAGGGGCGACCGAAGGGTGCACATCGAGGATGTGGGTCAGACGCTGCTCGGGATCGTAAGCGGCCCAACCTGGTTCGCCCGTCCTGGCGAACCCGCTCCAGCGCGCACGGATATAGGCCGACAGTTCCCGCGCTTCGGCCGACGGTTCGGGACCGAGCAGCAGCGGGCCGAGCTGGGCACCGAAGGCGGCGAACAACAGCGGTCCGTCGAGCCCGTGGCAGGCGCGCAGGACACCGCCGTTTCCGGGTGCGGGCCAGGTCAGCTCGTACATATAGGCTCGGCCACCGCCTGCGGCCTGGGCATCGGCCAAGTGCAGCGCGGGCATCCGGAACAGCCAGTCCGTCTGAACCAGTTCGAACAGTTCCTCCGGTCCGGCGCAGGGGAATGCCGTACGGTACGCGTCCGCACCGTCGGATCCCGGGCCGAACACCTGCAGCGCACCGGCCGCCTGCGTGTCATCGATCGTGCCGAGTTGGCCGCCGAGGGCGAGGAACAGCCGGAATTCGTCCCGGTTGTGCCCAATGACCACCGTGACGTCGCGGGCAGAGCCGCCGGCGAGCGCTTGCCACGGCGCCTTCGGCAGTACCTCGCCGTCGACCACGGGCGAGAACGCGGTAATAGTGTGGGCCACCGCACCCCATCGCTCGTACTGCCGCATCGATGCGCCGACTTCGGCTCCCGCGTCGGTCAACTGCCGTGGATCCACACCCGACAGGTCCGCCACCGTCGGTCGCAGGCCGACGTGCGCGGCGATGGCCCTCGCGATATCGGTGCCGAGCTCATCGGAGAAAAAGGTGCCCGGCATGCTCTGCAGGATCGCTTGCCGAAACAGTCCGGCCGCCCTCGGCATGGCGAGCAGCGCCGCGATGGACCCTGCCCCAGCGGATTCCCCGCAGACGGTGACCTGATCGGGATCCCCGCCGAATGCGGTGATGTTCTCCCGCACCCACTCGAGGGCGGCGACTTGGTCGAGCAGACCGCGGTTGGCTGGTGCGCCGTCGATGTGCGCGAAGCCCTCGATACCGACCCGGTAGTTCAGCGTGACGACAACGAGGTCGCCGTCCCGCGCGATGTGTTGCGCGTCGTAGCCGGGACTGCCGGAGAAACCGAGCTTGTATGCGCCGCCGTAGATCCACACCAGCACCGGCCGACGTGCAGCCGGATCGGGATCGGGTGTCCAGACGTTCACCGTGAGCCAGTCGTCGCCGTCCGGCAGCGCGACAGTGCCGGAGCGGTTGCCGAACGAGGTTTCCTGCGGCGGCGGTGGGCCGAATTCGAAGGCGTCCCGGACACCGTCCCACTTCGCGACCGGCTGCGGTGCCGCGAAGCGCGCGGTACCGATCGGTGGTTGCGCGAAAGGGATCCCACGGAAGACGACCACGTCGTGCTCCCGTCGACCACGGACCGACCCCGCGGCGGTGCGCACTGTGGGCTCGGCGTGTTCGGACGGTCGCGCCGTAACTTCGGTCATTCACAGTCCTTGTCGATCGGACGGGAGAGTAGTTCTCGAATTTAAGAATGCTATTTCGCAGGTCGATGGCCCACCAGCGTCGTTCCCGTCCAGCGGGAGCACACTGCGGCTCACTCGTAGGTGACGACCACCTTTTCCGCCGCGCCCGGGGTGAGGGCCAATTCGAAGGCCTTCTGCACGTCGGAGAAGGGCACCTGGTGACTGATGAGCCGGGCGAAGCGGTCGGCGTGCTCGGCGATTTCGGAAGTCACTTCGAAGATCTCGGAGGGGTAGCCCTGGGAGCCGATGATGGTCATCTCATTACGCAGGATGGCACCCAGGTCGATCGGTTCGGGCCGCTTGTGCACGGCGACGGTAACCAGCTTGGCACCCCACTTGCCGTTGGCGAGTGCGGTATTGACGACAGCGGCGACGCCTGCCGCATCGATGTAGATGTCGGTGTCGGGGCGCGGTGCGCCGAGGGCATTGCGACCGTGACCGTGCAGTTCACCGAGACGGGCAGCGACATCCTCGGTGGCGGAGTTGATGACCGCGTCGGCCCCGACCGCGAGCGCGGTGTCGAGCCTCGAGGCAATCACGTCGGCGACGACGACGTGCTCGACACCGCGCAGCTTCAGCCAGATCACCGCACCCAGCCCGATCGGGCCCGCACCGAAGACGATCGCCTTATCACCGGGCTCGGCCTCGGAGCGGTTCACCGCATGCCGCGATACAGCCATCGGCTCGTTGAGCGCGGCCACGGCGAAGGGCACGGAATCCGGCACGATGGCGACGCTGGAGCCGACCTCGGCATTCTCGATGAGCAGATATTCGCTCATACCGCCCAGCGGTCCGCCGCAACCGATGATGCCCGACGGGGCGGCCTGCGGATTGACCACGACGTGATCACCCACTCGCAGTCCGGTGACGTCCGCGCCGACCTCGACGATCTCGCCTGCGGGTTCGTGGCCGAGCACCACCGGCCGCATCTGGTCCGGCGTCAGAGCCTCGGCCTTGACTTGTGGCCCGAGCACCTTGGGCATACCACCCATGTGCACGAAAGTCGCGTCGGTACCGCAGATTCCGCACGCCCGGATCCGCACCAGCACATCCGCGGGGCCGGGCGTCGGGAGCTGCTGCTCGACCACCGTGACCGCGCCTGGTGTGCTGGTCTGAACCGACTTCATCGTTGCCATGCTGGCTGTCCTCTCTGGATATCGGCTCGGTGCGAGGCCGACGGGTTCGTTGAGATCAACAATGCCGTCGCCGCAGGAGGGAGCCCAGGGAGTGCGGTCCCGAAATGATGGTGTACCTGGGTACACCACCACCCCGTAACTCAGGTCGATCGCTGGGCGAGCACTTTCCGGATTCAGTCGTCGGTCTCGATCACAGACCGGAACCGACCTACCGACCCGCGAGCCGCCGCACCGGCGAGTTCGCGGATGGCGAGCGGCGGGGAACGACGACACCCCGGGTCTCGAGGAACCAGCGCGGTCGCGGCACCGGCGGGGCGATCATCGGAGCACAGCCGGTGAACGCCCCGCTGGTAACTGCGTGCGGGGATTACGAATGGGCGGGAGCCGCAGGTGCATCGGTGGCGTGCTGAGCCTGCAGCTGGTTGTACTTCTGCGTTCCGGCAGCGAGACCGACCGGGATGGCCAGGGCGAGACCGCCGACCGTGGCTCCGAAGCCGCCCACCGCGACCGCACCGATCAGGCAGGTCGCCGCGAGCGCGGGGACCGTCAGCGTGCCCGCCGACATGAGCGTCATCAGGGTGCCGCCGGTCGCCATGCCGAACGGACAGCCCACCACCGCGCCGATCACCGAACCCACCGCGGAACCCACCGCGAAGGCGGCACCCATATGCGGATTCGCAGCCTCGACAGCCTGGTTGAAATTCGACATGGGGTCACCCGCCACCGGCGCCGCGGCCGCGGTGACCGGAAGCGCCGCAGGTGTGGTGCTCGAGTCGGGGACAGCCGGTGCCGAAGTGGCGTCGTCCTGAATGGGAGCTCCGGCGACCGTCCGGCCCGTGGCATCACGGACATCGAATTGGCCCTGTTGCATGACTACAGTGCCGAACGGCGTACTGAGCACCGACTTTCCGGTGGCGAGATCGTCGCTGAAATGCACGCCGGGCGCTACGTCCGTGGTGACGGATTGATTCTGCTGGGCATCGACGGCGACCGTGGTATCCGCGTCGGCGCGCGCGGTACCAGCGGCGATCGCGACCGCTGCCGCGGTCAAGGTGGTGACGGCCACGCCACGAGTCTTGAGGTTCATTGTCATATCTCCTGGATCGGGTGTAGCTACTGGGCCGAATCGGGATTCGGGACCTCTTGCGCGATCAGTCCCTTGGAACGCAGCGAGTTGTATTGCTGGCCAAGGGCATTGCTCATCGCGGGTGAGCCGGTGACGATGCTGCCGACGGTCCCACCGAGGAAGCCGAGGGTGCTCCCACCGATGATGCAGCCGCCGACGATCCCTACCGGTGTCAATACGGCCGTCGGGAGCGTGAGGGCCCCACCGGTCACCGCACCCAACGGGCACCCGACGAGCACACCGATCGTCGTCCCGACCACCCGGCCGGCCGTGGAATCGCTGGCGAAGGCACCAGTGATCGAGGTGAACGCGTTCAGGTACTCCTGCCCGGGATCTGTGGGCGCCGCACCGGGCTGCTGCTGGGAACTATCGACTACCGCGGCGGTGGACGGGGTAGTCGCCTGGTCCGGTTCGGCGGTTGCGGTTCCGGCGCAAATCGTGCTGGCCACGATCGCGACGGCCGCCCATCCGGCCGCCTTGGGTATCTGATGCATGTTGCTGCCTCACTGATATTCGAGCTGGAAAAAAGAGAGAATCACGATCTCACAGAAAGAGAATGCCAAGGCAACCAAGGGCGCGGCCAAGGAATAGAAAGGCGTCATGCCCGCATGCAAGATCGGCATGGCTATGCACCACTGGGCACGGACGGGCTGATGCACGTCGGCTGAGGCGGTTCACAACTTCTGCCCCTCAGCGGTTCTGCCGATGAACGGCCACCGCGGCAAGGTTCCTCATCTGCGGGATAACTTCCTTCTGTAATGTGCGAATCTCTCTCTCCATATGGAGAATGTCATTCTTACAACGGATGCGGGCAGCCAGCGGGGTTTTGCGAATATTGGCGACTACTGCTGTCCGGGCAGCAAGGTGAGGAATAGTGCGCGCGCGTCGGCGCACAACCGGTCGCCGTCGTGCAGGGTCGCGACCAAGAAGATCTTGCGCCCCTCCTGCCGCTCGACCCTGGCACGAATGGTCAGCTCCGTGTCGAGCGGGGTAATGGATCGGTAGTCGACGGTCAGTGATGCGGTGCGGATCGCCGCCCCCGAATAGGCGACCCCACTCATGCCGAGCACGGTATCGAAGGCGAGCGCGATATGACCGCCGTGCACTGCCGAATTGCCGCCGACATGGAACCGGCGGAAGGTAATTCGAGCCGACACACCGTCGCGGTCGGAGCGATCGACGACGAACGGCGGCAGGGTGATGTTGCCGTTCGCGGGCACGTCGGGTCGGACCCAACCGGGCACCGACCACTCATCGACCAGGACCGTGTCCAACAGGCTGTTGAGTTCCTTCAGCGCCGTGATGGCCTCCAATGCCACGTCATCGGAAGGGGAGGCCAGTCGAACACGGTCCATCAGTCCCCGAACCTGTTCGATGAACTCGCCGTAATGCGGACCGCCACGGGAGATGTCGGGCGTGCGATCCACCGACTGAGACCGCGCCGGCCGAAACCCACCTTCGTGGTGCTCCTCGGTGGGCAACGGCTCCAGGCTCTCATTCATGAGAATTACATTATCGTTCGGGCCTGCGGCACCACGGACCGCTGCCGCCACACTAGGGGGCGGCGGCACCGTCGTGGGTGATCGCCTTTCCGTTCAACCGGTCCCCCAGCTGGGCGAGATCGTAGGACTGTCTGGCCAGCCAGAAGCGCAAGAATCCGGTCAGCGAATACCGCAGGAACAGCGCCGATCCCACCACGCTCGCGGCCACGCCGCCGATTGCGAGGGTTATCGCATCGCGTTGCGCCAGTGGGTCTTTGGTACCGTGCGACATGAAGTAGGCCAGCACGGCCAGCACCAGGCCGAGCACCATCAGGGTCACGCCGGCGCGCAGCCACAGCACGGCCCGCCCGGCAGCGGGATCGGGAATCTTGGCTTCACTGAGTTCGCGGACGAATCGGTCCGCGCGTGTTTCGGTCATTCGGAACTTCCTAAGTAGAGGGCCGCCAATTCGTCGCGGATACCGCTGTCGGGGTGGCCATGTTTTTCGATGCGACCGCGCACCAGCACGGCCGCGTGGTCGGCGATATCCAGCACCGCCGCGGCGAACTGCTCGACGACCAGGACGGCCACGCCCTGCCGGGCGATTTCAGCGACCTGCTCGTAGAGCTGGCCGACCACCAGCGGCGCCAACCCCATCGACAACTCGTCGAGCATGAGTACCGCCGGATCGGTGGCCAGGCCGCGGGCCAGCGCGAGCATCTGCTGTTCACCGCCGGACATGGTGCCCGCCGTCTGATCGGCCCGCTTCCCGAGAATCGGGAATCGGGTGAAGGCGATCTCCTGGATCTCCTCACGAGAGCGGCCCGTGAAGGTCATCATCAGCAGGTTGTCGCGCACCGACAGGTTGGGAAAGACACCGCGCCCCTCCGGGATCAGGCAGACCCCGGCTCTGGCCAGGTCGCGCGGGTGGGCACCGGTCATATCCCGTCCACCCAACCGCAGTTGGCCGGAGGCGACCGGATGGACACCGGCGGCGACCTGCAGGGTGGTGGTCTTGCCCGCGCCGTTCGGCCCGAGCAGAGCGACCACCTGACCCGCGACGACGCTCAGATCGATACCGTGCAGCACCGTGATCGCGTCATAGGCCGCGCGCACCTCGCGCAGTTCCAATAGTGGGGCGGCGGCAAGATCGGTTGTCGCCGTGGCTGTTTCGATGCTGTCCACAGTCATGCCGCCCCCAGATAGGCCGCGAGCACGGTTTCGTCGCGCCGGATCACCTCGGGTGGTCCAGAGGCGATGACCTTGCCGAGGTCGAGCACATAGACCTCGTCACAGACATTCATGACCAAGCCCATATCGTGTTCGACCAGCAGCACCGCCGTGCCGTCGGCGGCCAGCGAACGCAGTAGCGCCGCGAATCGTTCGGTCTCGCTTCGGTCCTGACCGGCGGCGGGTTCATCGAGCAGGATGAGCTCGGGTCGCGCGGCCAGCGCCCGGCCCACCTCGATCAATCGGCCAGTTCCCGTTGGTAGCGCATCGGCACTGCTGTCGGCGACTTCGCGCAGATCCAACCGTTCGATGATCTCGTCGACGACCCGGGCGCCGTGCCGACGCTGCGGCCCGAGTTCCGCGGCGACCAGCAGATTGTCACGAACACTCAACCGGCCGAACAATTCCAGACGCTGGAAGGTGCGAGCCATCCCGAGCCGAGCACGACGGGCCGTGCCGAGTCGGGTGACATCGCGCCCATTGATGAGCACGCGCCCCGAGGCCGGTTTACGCAGACCGCAGATCACATCGAAGAATGTGCTCTTGCCTGCACCGTTCGGCCCGATCAAGCCGGTGACCCGACCGGCTTCGGCCACCAACCCGGCGCCATCGAGCGCGCGGTGGCCCCCGAAGATGACGCTCACATCCTCAACTCGCAGCAGCGGTGGCACGGCCCAACACCTCCTCGTCCTGTGTGCGCCATGGTCGCCGAATCCCCCACCATTCGAGCGGCACTTCGGGTTCGGCGGCCACGCGCTGCTGCCGCGCGATCCAGACGCGGGCACCGATCACCATGAGCACCAGGCCGAAGAAGAAATGCCAGCCGGTGATCACATCAGCAACTCGAAGCACCCACAGCAGCACCGAGGCGACCAGCACCACCGGCCCCACCACGCGCTCGCGGAACATCGGCAGCCATTCCTGCCGCATGGTGGCAATCGCACCCTGACCGAGCATGCCGCCCGCGAAGGCAATACCGCCGAGCGACGGCAACACCTGCGACAGGTTCAACAGCGATGGCCACAGCACCGGAATCACCAGCAGCGGCCCGGCATACGCGACACCGGTGAAGAAGCCACTGCCGACCGCGCCGAGACCGGCGATCACCACGATCAGGAAGATCGGCAATCCGGACACCAGGTTGAAGTGATCGGAGGTGACCGCACGCAACTGCATGCCGTACAGCGCACCGCCGAGTCCGGCGATCGCCGCCGAGAGCGCGAACACCAGCACCTTCGCCATCAACAGATTGCCACCGAGGGTCGCGTAGGCGGCCTCACTGTCACGCATCGCGATCAATCGCCGCCCGAACCGGCTGCGCCGCAACATCGCAATCGCGAAGCTCGCCATCGCGAGGCATACCGCCGCGAATACGGTCACCTGGGCGGTGCTGTCGAGATGCCAGCCGAACAGTCGTGGCCCGACCAGATTCAGCGAACCCTGTTCGAAGAAGGTGATCTTCACGCCGAATATGTGCACGGTCGGCAAGGTGAAGACCCACCGGTCCAGGACGACGGAGAAGGCCACCGTCGCCAGAGCCAGGTAGACCCCGGACAGCCGCAGCGCGGGCAATGCGATCACCGCACCCATCGCACCCGCGACCGCCATTGCCAGCAGCAATGCCCACCATTGCCCGTCCGCGCCGTACTGGGCATAGATGACCGCCCCGACTCCGGCGATGCTGAGTTGGCACAGCGAGATCTGCCCGGCGTATCCGGCCAATGGCACGAACGACAATCCGATCACGCCGAAAGCGAAGATCTGCCCGTAGGTGATCAGATCGGCCTCACCGAGCACGGTGGCCAGCACCACGCCCAGCGCCACGACCACCGCCGCGAAGGCGGCCGATCCCGAAATCGTCGGCAGCGGAACCGGACTGAGCCGCCGATCGCGCCCGCGCAGCCGTCCGTGCGGGAATAGCAGCAGCGCGACGAACAACAACAGCGCGGGCGCGGCCAGCCGCAGGCCCGGCAAATATTCGTTCTGCGGCAGATAGCCGGTGAGGTAGCTCTCCAGACAGCCGACCACAATCGCACCGAGGAAGGTCATCGGCAGGCTGCGCAACCGACCGAAGATCGCCGCGGTGTAGGCGCTGACGATCAGCAGCGACAGCTGGGGCGCATCGAGCGCAACGGTCGGCGCCACCAGAATGCCGCCGATCGCCGCCAACTCGATGCCCAGAATCCACGCCACTCGGTTCGCCCGCCGCGGGTCGGCGCCGGTCAAACCGACGAGCGCACGATCGTCGACCGTGGCCCGCATCTCGGCCCCGGTCCTGGTGCGGTACAACAGGATCCGCAGGCCAAAGGCCACCGCGATCGCGACCACCATCGTCAATGCCTGATGCCAGGTGACGGTGACGACGCCGAAGTGCAGCGGTCGCTGTTCGTCGAAGAACTTCGGCAGGGTGCGGGCCGTGTTGGGGTCCCACACCCATTGGGCGAGCAGGATCAGACCACTCAGTAGGGCAATGGTCATCACCAACTTCTCCGCGTCACCGAGGCCCTGGGTCGGGGCCAACGCCCAAGCGAAGACCAGGCCGAACAGCGGCGCGAATACCAGCAGTACCGCGGCGATCGCCAGCGGCGCCGGCACACCCCAGCCGATATGCAACTGCCAGTACACGAACGCCGACACCATGCCCGCCGCACCGTGCGCGAAATTGAATACGCCGGTGGTGGTGTAGGTGAGCACCAGGCCGCTGCCGATGATCGCGTAAATCGCCGCGGTGCTCAGCCCGACGATGCCGAAGGCGAGGAATTGCTCCATTGCCGAACAACTCCGCTACTTGAAGTCGTTGATGCTGAGTCCGACGTCGGCGAGGGTCAGTCCCTTGCCGTAGTCGTTCTTGTACACGTAGGCGTTCATATCGCAGCGGTACGGGCCGTTATCGGGCTTGAATTCCGCGGGCTGCTGCCAGCCCTGCGGTGTTGCCTGCACGATGTTGTAGCACTTCGGCAGTGCTCCCCCGGTCGGCCGCACGTCCGCTGGTGCCTGCAGACCGCCCGCGGTCCACACCGTCTCCTTGGTTGCGGCGTCGTACACGCACTTGCGGGTCAACTGGTCACCGCAGCCCGCCGCCGATTTGGCGAAAAGCAGCCACGCGGAGAACGCACGCAGTACCGGGTAGGTGACATCCTTACCGGGGGCGTACTTGGCGAACAGGTCCTTCACCAGCTTGACGGTCGGTACCGTCGCGCCCGCCTCGACCGGCGCGATGCCGGCCAGATCGGCGAAATTATTCTGTCCCGCAAGGGATTTGCCGCCCAGCTCCAGGAACTGCGAGTTGTAGGCGTTGCTGTTGGCGTCAATCCAGTCCAGCTTGTAATCCATCCCGGTCAGCACATCCTCCAGCTTGGCCAGGCTGCGGAAATCGCCGAGGAAGAGCAGTCCTTTGACGCCCTTGCTCTTGATCGACTGCGCGTACGGTGTCCAGTCCGCGACGCCGGTGGCCGGATAAAGCTCGTTGTAGACGACCGACGCGTTCATCGCGGTCATCGATTCCTGGAATTTGGGCACCATCACCTTGGTCGACGGCGAATCGCCGGTGATGATGCCGACCGCACCGGCGGAGGCCGGATAGGTGGTGATCAGCCACTGGTGGTAGCCGGTGTAGGGGTTGTACGGGCGAGATGCCGACGCCCCGGACCCGGAAGCCTGCAGGTCGGACCCGGTGTTCTTGACGTCGACTACCTGCGCCGGAAAGTCCGGCAGCAGGCACTTCAACCGATCCTCGGTGCCGAGCGAATCCAGCGCGGCGCCGCCACCGACCAGCGCGAAGTCCTCGCGGCAGGCCTCGATCATCCGCTGGCGGACTTCCCTGAGCTTCGCATCACGCACGGTGGCCACCAGCTTGCGCCCGCCGATACCGCCGGCGGCATTGCACCAGGAGGTGAAAACGTTTGCCGCATCGACGAATTCGGTGTTCTTGGTGAACCCGACGTCACTGAAGACACCGACCTCGAGCTCGCCCGCGCTCACGCCCTGCGCGGGCGAACTCGATGGCTTGCCACCCTGGCAGACATTCTTCAGATCACCGAAGTCGCCCGACGCAGTCGAGCTGGTGGTGTTGGTGCCCTCGACTTCTTCACCACCACGACTACAGCCGGCCGCCAGCAGCGTGGCTGCCAGCAGAGCAACGAGTATTCGCTGCGATTTCACGTTTCCTCCTCTACGGACGCCACCGCCGCACCGATCCGAGATCGGTCGAGGCCGAGTCCTTGTTCTACATCGAGCGGCGCCCCACCGGATCTGGCGCTCTCGCCGCCGGGAAGGCAGCTTCCCATATTTAGAGAATTAAGGTTACTGATTCGGGAAATGTGTTCTACGTCGACCTTCCGTATCGCGCGACCAAGCCGACCCTGCGGCGACCGTCCCACGACCGATTGCCACCAACCGAGAATGAGAATAAGATTCTCCCAAATAGCGAAGGAGGATTTCATGTCGGCACAAACTCCGCTGCCGTATCCGCTGTTCGACGCGGACAACCACCTGTACGAGACCAAGGAAGCGCTGACCCGCTACCTGCCCAAGCGGTACGAGGGCATCATCCAGTACGTCGAGGTCAACGGCCGGACCAAGATCGCGGTACGGGGGCAGATCAGCCAGTACATCCCCAATCCCACCTTCTCGGTGGTCGCGCGTCCGGGCGCCATGGAGGACTACTTCAAGAACGGCAACCCGGAGGGCAAGAGCCGCCGCGAGATCTTCGGCGAGCCGATGAAGGCCATCGACGCCTTCCGTGAGCCCGGGCCGCGCCTGGCGCTCATGGACGAGCTGAAGGTCGACCGGAGCTTGATGTTCCCTACCCTGGCCAGCCTGGTGGAGGAGCGCCTACGCGATGATCCGGAAGCCATCCACGCCATCGTGCACGCACTCAACCAGTGGATGCACGAGACCTGGTCGTTCAACTACAAGGACCGGATCTTCGCGGTTCCGGTGATCACCCTGCCGATCGTCGAGGAGGCCATCAGGGAACTGGAGTGGGTGGTCGAGCACGGCGCCAAGGCCATTCTGATCCGCCCCGCTCCGGTGCCGGGCTTCCGCGGTCCGCGCTCCTTCGCGCTGCCGGAATTCGATCCGTTCTGGAAGCGGGTGGTCGAGCTGGGCGTCGCGGTGACCATGCACACCTCCGACAGCGGCTACGCCCGCTACACCCAGGAATGGGACGGTGCCAACGCCGAGATGCTGCCCTTCGTCACCAATGCCTTCAGCATGGTCAACGAATGGCGGCCCGTGGAGGACGCCGTGACCTCACTGCTGTGCCACGGTGCGCTGCTGCGGCATCCGGATCTGAAGGTAGCCATCATCGAAAGCGGCGCCGCCTGGCTGGGCCCGCTCATGAACAAACTGTCCGAAACCTTCAAGAAGGCGCCCGAAGGCTTCGGCATGCAGAACCCGATCGAAACCATCAAAAACCAGATCTTCGTCAGTCCCTTCTACGAGGAGGGAGTGAGCGACCTGATCGATCTCATCGGCGTGGATCGGGTGCTGTTCGGATCCGACTACCCGCACCCCGAAGGCCTGGCGCAGCCCACGCACTTCGCCGACATGCTCACCCATCTGCCGGTCGAGGATCAGGCCAAGATCATGGGCGGCAACCTGGCGGGTCTGCTCGGCGTATGAGTGGTCAGGCCCGGAGACGGCAGCGAAGCGTAACCACGCAGGGCCCCAGTCATACGCCCAAAAGGCACAGCGTATGAGTGGTCAGGCCCGGAGACGGCAGCGAAGCATAACCACGCAGGGCCCCACACATACGCCCAAAAGGCACAGCGTATGAGTGGTCAGGCCCGGAGACGGCAGCGAAGCATAACCACGCAGGGCCCCACACATACGCCAAGAAGGCACAGCGTATGAGCTGGGAGACCATCCCGCAGATGGTCCTGTCGGCGGCCGACCGCTTCGGTTCGGCCGAAGCGGTCGTCGATGGGTCACTGCGATTGAGCTTCACCGAACTCGCCGACCGGGTCCGCCGCGCCGCAGGCGCATTCACGGCGGCGGGTGTCGGCGCGGGCGATCGGGTGGCGATCTGGGCGCCCAATTCCGCCGAGTGGATCATCGCGGCGTTCGGGTTGCTGAGTGCGGGCGGTGTGCTCGTTCCGGTCAACACAAGGTTCACGGCGGAGGAGGCCGACGATATCGTGCGCCGTAGCGGCGCGAAATTGCTGCTGGTGCAGCAGGGCTTCCTCGGCGTGGACTACACGGGTCCGGACGGTGTGCCGGTGATCGATATGAAGTCGGACTTCCTGTCCAGCGGCGCACCCTTCGAACGGCAGGTGCGCGGGACGGATATCGCCGACATCATCTACACCTCGGGCACGACCGGAAAGCCCAAGGGCGTCATGATGAATCATCTGCAGACGCTGCGGCTGTATGCGGAATGGTGCGAACTGGCCGATCTGCGGGAGGGCGACCGCTATCTGATCGTCAATCCGTTCTTCCACACCTTCGGATACAAAGCCGGGATCATCGCGTCGCTCATTCGCGGCGCGACCATCCTGCCGGTCCCGGTCTTCCATGTCGATCGGGTGCTCGAGCTGGTCGAGCGCGAGCGGGTGACGATGCTGCCTGGACCGCCGACCCTTTATCACTCGCTGTTGGAGGCCAAGGACCGATACGAGCTGTCGTCGCTGCGTGCGGCGGTCACCGGGGCCGCCGATATTCCGGTCGAACTGATCCGCCGGGTGCACGAGGAGCTGCCGTTCCGATCCATCATGACCGGATACGGGCTCACCGAGGCGGGCACCGCGACGGCGTCGCGCCCGGGCGACACCTTCGAGCAGATCGCGACGACCGTCGGGACCGCCTGCGATGGCGTCGAGGTGCACATCGCCGATGACGGGGAGGTGCTCGTCCGCGGATACTCCGTCATGCAGGGCTACCTCGACGATCCTGAGGCGACCGCCGCGGCGATCGACCCCGAAGGTTGGCTGCACACCGGTGATCTCGGCAGTCTCGATGCCGACGGCCGGCTACGGATCATCGGCCGCAAGAAGGATATGTTCATCGTCGGCGGCTTCAATGCCTATCCGGCCGAGATCGAAGGCGTTCTCCTACAGCATCCGGCGGTTGCTCAGGTGGCGGTGGTCGGTGTTCCCGACGAGCGGCTCGGGCAGGTCGGCAAGGCGTTCGTCGTGACCATCGACCCGATCTCCGAACAAGAACTGATCGTGTGGGTCAAGACCCGCATGGCGGGTTACAAGGTGCCGCGCGTCGTGGAGTTCCGGAAAGCTTTGCCGTTGAACGCCACCGGGAAGGTGATGAAGGATCAGCTGTGGTAGGCGCGCGGCATCTCCCGGATGACCGTCGCGCCGAATTCCGCCAAAGTCTCCGGCGCGGCGAAATCGGTGAACCACACATAGAACCGCTCGACGCCATGCTCGACGAGCTCGCCGAAGTGCGTGCTGAGTTGTGCGGCGTCACCGACGACAAGGCCGTCACCCAGCTGACCGAATCGCCGACTGCTGCGCGCACGGACCTCCGCGGCATCCTGCCCATGACCGACGAAGCCGACCATCTGCTGAATCGATATCCGCGCCGATCCGATCTCGGGCAGTAGTTCGGACAGCCGATTCAGTTGCGGTGCAGGCAGATTCCACCAGGTCGCATAGCCACGCACCAATTCCAGCAGGGGTGCGCTGGTACCTCCGATGACAATCGGAATCGGTGTGCTCGGCGACGGCACCTGCGCCGGTCCCTCGGTATTCGGTGCACCCCAATACTGATGCAGCAGTTCGAGACTGCGCCGCAGCCGACCGCGTCGCGCGGCCGCGCGGTCCCGGGTGATATCGAATCCCACCAGCTCGTGCGGCACCGAACCGGCACCGAGGCCGAGTTCGAATCTGCCGCCCGATGCCTCCTGTAGCGTCACCGCCTCCTTGGCGAGCACCGCCGGATGCCGGAACGAGTCGCACAGGACCAGATGTCCGATCCGC
This sequence comes from Nocardia sp. NPDC050412, assembly GCF_044458825.1. Taxonomy (NCBI): domain Bacteria; kingdom Bacillati; phylum Actinomycetota; class Actinomycetes; order Mycobacteriales; family Nocardiaceae; genus Nocardia; species Nocardia sp. NPDC050412. The sequence continues at coordinate 219,767 of NZ_JBITIJ010000009.1, read as the reverse complement.
AGTCGCTCGGTCCGCGCAGCCACCCATGCGGCTACCGTGATGGCCTCCCACAGGGGCAACTGTTCGGCGCCGGGCGCGACCAGATGGTCTATGAAAGCGATGCCGTCGAACCCGCTGGCCTCGGCCACGTGAGCCCGTTCCACGATGTCCTCGACGCGCAGCTTGATCTGCGGCAAGAACAGAAACCACTCGGGCGCTGGATTGTTCACAGCGCGAGGCCACCATCGACGGCGACCGTCGCACCGATCATCGCACTGCTGTCCGGCCCCGCCAGAAAGGCCAGGACACTGGCGATCTCCCCCGGGTCGAGCAACCGTCCGATCGGCTGCCGGCCCGCGAAACCCGTCGGATCGGGCATTCGGTACAGGCGCGCTATCTCGGCCAGGAGCGCGGTATCCGCGGAGCCCGGACTCACCGCGTTCGCGGTTACCCCGGTGCCGCCGAGTTCGGCACCGAGTGCTCGAATCAGCCCTGTCACACCGGCTTTCGCCGCACAGTAGGCGGCCAGCTGGGGCAGACCCTTGGTCGCGGCCGCGGAGGCGACGGCCAGGAACCGCCCTGATCGCGGTGCGGGTCGGGCCAGCAGCGCCGGTACGGCCGCCCGCGCCAGGTTCACGACCCCGCCCAGGCAGACATCCAGCACCGCGCGCTCCTGCTCGATCGGCATCTCCCACAGCGGAACTCCACCGGCGATCACCCCGGCCGCCGCGACCACCGCATCCAGCCCGCCCCAGGTCCCGACCGCCTCGGCCACCGCGGCCTGTAGCGCCGAGGGCTCGCGTACGTCGGCAACATACGGCCGCACGGCACCTACCCGGTTCACTCGACTGCTCGCCTCGGTCGCCACCGCGACGAGTTCACGTTTGCTGCCCATCGGATAGGGCAGCGCGGGATCATCGGTCGCCAGATCCACCGCGAGCACAGACCAGCCGCGAGACGCCAGTTCCCGTACCGTTGCCGCACCGATCCCCCGCGCCGCACCGGTGACGAGCGCGACTCGCCGATGCTCCGAACGCGAAGTCACGCCGACCTCCGAACCGCCGGATATTCGGCAACCGGTCGCCGCCGATGCGAATAGTCCTCCGACAGCTTCGACCCGGCTATGCGGCCGACCCCCGCCAGCGCCGAATCACCATCTCCATCCATACATTCCGTATACGCCGTGCTGCTCTGCTGGCTACGCAGTTCGGTTAACAGTTCCGAGTTCCGCCAGATGAATTCGAATCCGCCTGCGGCACGGATGTTTGCGGTGTGGAACTGGTTGTGGTCAGCGAACGCGCAGACACCGCCGACCGGGTCGATCACACACATCACCCGGCCGAAGTTCGACCCTTGCGACGATTCGCCGTAGCCGGACAGGTGGAAGAACGCTCCGGTCAGGACATCGGTTTCGTGCTGGCGCAGCCAGTCATCGAGCATCCGCTCCTGGTCCGCCGCGGGGTGCAATTCGTCCGAGACGCGGCCAGATGGCCGGGTCAGCCGAAGCTGCGCACCGAACATATCGGCGATTGCCTTGAAAGCATCGATCTGGCCGATATTTCGGCTGGTCATCGTGACGGACAGCTCGAATCCATAGACGCCTGACGAAGCAAGCAACTCCATCGCGCGCACCGCCGCCCGGTACGCCCCGGTGCCGCGCATCGCATCATTGACCGCCTCGGTCGCGCCATCGAGGCAGATCCGCACATCGATGTGGCTGTTCCCGGCGATCCGCCGCGCGGCATGGGGCGTGATCCGAATTCCGTTGGTGGAGAATTTCACTCCGATGCGCTTGGCGGTGGCGTAGTCGACCAGTTCCCAGAAGTCGGGGCGCACGGTGGGCTCGCCGCCGCCGATATCGATACGGCAGATCCGCATCCGTTCGAATTCGTCGATCAGCGCCTTGCATTCGGCGGTGCTCAGCTCGCGCGGATCGCGGCCAGGTGTGCTGGACGAGCAGTGGATGCAGGACAGATCGCAGGCGTGGGTCAGCTCCCAGATCAGGTCGATCGGCGCTTCGCTGGTGTTGTCGATCATGGGGACTCCCGCGTCATCGCTTGCGCTACCAACTCGAATGGAAATGCAATTCTCGTCCTACGATAATGACATTCTGCGGCGGAAACAAGGAGGCGGGCCGGTCGATACCGCCGCCGTCAGGCGACGGCTTCCTCGCCGACCAGGGTGGTGCGGTGCATCAACCGGCGTGAGCTCACCTCATAGTGCTGGGCACGGTGCAGCATGCCGGTGTTGTCCCACACCACCAGATCGCCGGGCCGCCATTGATGCCGCAAGGCGAACCTCGGCTGGGTCGACCATTCGAGCAACCGATCCAGCAGCGCCCGGCTCTCGTCCGCCGACATGCCGACGACCTGCGCCGCGGTCGCACCGATCAGCAGCGACTTGCGGCCGTTCTTGCGCGTCCACACCAGCGGATGCACCCGGGTCGGCACCTTCGCCCAGGCGGCCCGCTCCCGATCCGTCGGATCCGGATTGGCCAGCGACTGCGCATGCGCGAAACTGTGTACCACGCGCAGGGTTTCGAGTTCGGCTCGCTCCGCGTCCGGCAGCGCCGCATAGGCGGCAAAGGTATTGGCGAATTCGGTGCCACCGCCATCGGTGGCCACCTCGAGCGCGGTCAGCAGGGTGGCCAGCTGTGGGATGGCATCGGTCGCGCCATCGATATGCCAGAAAAATGTGCCCTCCCGATAGGCGGCAAGCACGCTCTTGGCCGGATCGCGGGTGATGGCCGATACCTCCGGATGCGACTTCTCCCCGCCGAACGGCGCGACCACGACCTCGCCGAGCAGGCGACTCAGCGCAACGAGCGCGTCGTCGTCGATGTGGGCGTCGCGGTAGATCACCACCCCGTATCGGTCGAGCGCGGCGCGCAGATCGTCGGCAACGCGTCGGTCGGCGAGTTGATGGCCGGACAGTCCAGCGATTTCCAGTCCGATGTGGTCGGTGACGGGGATGGCCGTGACGGTCATGATGCGCCTCTTCGGTACGGCAGCACGCGAGTCGTTGCGCCTCGACATGCTGAACTACTGCCCAAACTCAAGATATGCATATGCTTAACACCGTGACGGATGACAGGTCAAGGAGCCGTTCGAGCGCGCACGAGTCGACAGCCACCACCACCACCACCCGGTCACGCCGGGTCGGCGCGCAGGATTCGTCCACCCGACTCGCCATCCTGGACGCCACCGCGCGGATCATGCTCGAACAGGGACATGCCGCGGCGACGTCACGGCGGGTCGCCGCGCTGGCCGGGGTCAAACCCGCGCTGGTGCACTACTACTTCCCGACCATGGACGACCTGTTCCTGGCGGTATTCCGCCGCGGGGCGGAGGCCAATCTGGAACGGCAGCGCCAAGCCGTGTTCTCCGAGCAACCACTGCATGCGCTGTGGCAGCTCAGCCGGGAACCGCACGGCACCCGGCTACAGCAGGAATTCATGGCCCTGGCCAACCAGCGCCCGGCCATCCGCACCGAAATCGCCGCCTATATCGAACGTTTCCGCGATATCCAGGTCACCGCGCTGACTTTTATCGCCCGCGCCAACGGGCTCGACCTCACCGCGCTGCCACCGGTGGTGATATCACTGCTGATCGCCAGCATCTCCGGCGTCATCGCGACCGAAAATGCCGTGGGCGTCACGCTCGGCCACGCCGATTTGGTCGCATTCGTCGAGCAGTACCTGGCCAGGTTCGAGGCGACCGCAACCGAATCTGCCGCGACCACAATCGAGGCCGCAGATTCGTGATCCGTGCGTACGCTCAGTCAGAGTTTGAGCACTAGTTCAGCATCCAGCAGGGGCATTACTCGGCTGCGACAGCTCGCCGCCGATATCCCGGTGGGAATTTGTCGACCGCGCCCGCACGCAGGGTGTATGGTCGACCTCATAGCGAGAGTGACATTCTCTGAAATGAAGACTGACCATCTCTCCGCTTGTCGAGATCGGGGTGGAGGCGCACCCCCGGCGTTCCCACGAACAGCGAGGAGTCACGTGAACATCGACGACATGATTCTGGTGAGCATCGACGACCACGTCGTCGAGCCGCTCGATATGTTCGACGGCCGGGTACCGAAGAAGTGGGCCGACCTGGCACCGAAGGTGATCGTCGACGACAAGGGTGTCGACCGGTGGGTCTACCGCGGGAAACCGACGGGGGTCACCGGGCTCAACGCGGTCGTTTCCTGGCCGGCGGAGGAGTGGGGGTACGACCCGGCTGGTTACGCGGAAATGCGGCCCGGTGTCTACGACATCCACGCCCGCGTACGGGATATGAACGCGAACGGCATCCTGGCCTCGATGTGCTTTCCCACCTTCGCCGGATTCAGCGCCGGCCACCTGAGTCACTTCAAGGACGAGATCACCGTCGCGATGATCCAGGCATACAACGACTGGCATCTCGAGGGCTGGTGCGAGGTCTACCCTGGCCGGTTCATCCCGAACGCCATTCTGCCGCTGTGGGATCCGCAACTGGCCGTCGCCGAGATCCGGCGTGTCGCGGCGAAGGGCTTCCACGGGGTCACAATGGCGGAACTACCGCACCTGCAGGGCAGCCCCAGCTATTTCGACGAGGACTTCTGGGGACCGGTCTTCGCGGCGCTGAACGAAACCGGTCTGGTCATGAACCTGCATATCGGCACCGGATTCGGGGCGCTCAAGCTGGCGCCGGACGCGCCGATCGACAATCTGATGTGCCTGGCGCCGACTGTCTCCCAGATCACCGTCCAGGATCTACTGTGGGGTCCCGCGTTTCGCTCCTACCCCAATCTGAAGGTGGCGCTGTCGGAAGGGGGCATCGGCTGGATCCCGTTCTTCCTGGATCGCTCCGATCGCCACTACACCAACCAGAGGTGGCTGCGGCGCGACTTCGGCGGCAAGCTGCCGAGCGAGGTCTTCCGCGAGCACGTCATCGCCTGCTATGTCACCGACCCGACCGCACTCACCTATCGGGACGCGGTCGGTATGGACATAATCGCGTGGGAATGCGACTACCCGCACTCGGACTCGCTGTGGCCCGACGCACCCGAATTCGTGCTGAAGGAATTGAATGCCGCCCACGCCGACGACACCGATATCAACAAGATCACCTGGCAGAACGCCTGCCGGTTCCTGAATTTCGATCCGTTCGAGCACACCCCGAAGGAGCAGGCCACCGTCGGCGCGCTGCGAGCGAAGGCCGCGGGTTGGGATATTTCGACGAAGTCGCGCAAACAATACGCCGAAGCCTATGCCCAGCAGGCACACTGACCGAGGGACGATATGAAGTTGATGGTTTTCTCCCGCCCGCAGCCCGGCCGGGACGAGGAATACAACACCTGGCAGCACGACGTCCACGTCCCCGATATGCTCGCGATCGATGGAGTGAAATCCTGTACGCGCCATCGTTTGCGGACCACCGGGGATCAGCCCGTCGAATATCTGGCCGTCTATGACATCGAGGGCGATATCGACATCGTCATGAAGGAGCTGATCGCCCGCTCCAAGGACGGCCGGATGCGGCTGAGCCCCTCTATCGATCCCGCCAATACTCGGATGACGATCTGGGAGCCGATCTGACCACAGCCGCAAGGCAATCCGTGCTCGTGGCGCAAGCGCATATCTTTTCAGAACCCGAAATCCGCGAGCAGGCGCTCGCTTTCGGTCCAGAGGCGGTCGGCGGTGACATCGTCGAGGGCGACGGTTGCCGGTGTTTCCACCGTCTTCCGGTAGAAGTAGCGCCCACCGTGTCGACCGCCCTCGGGATCGGTTGCCAGCCACACCAGAGTCTCGGCCGGTTCATCCGGTGACACGGTATCGGCGGCGGCCATATGGGCCTGCATCGCCGTATCACCATGTGCGGCAAAGTTACTGGCGACGACGCCCGGGTGCATGGCCTGGGCGATGATGCCGTCGGGGGCCGCTCGACGCGCAAGTTCGCGGGTGAACAGAATATTGGCGAGTTTCGCGCGGCAGTAGGCCGTCGCCGGGTGAAAGTCGTTCAGGCTCTGCGGATCCGCCCAATCGAGGCCCTCGGTCGCACGATGTGCGCTCGACGATACGGCGAGCACGCGCACCGATCCAGGTGGCAGGCCCGCCGCGCTCTTTCGCAGCAGCGGCATCAGTTCCCTGGTGAGCAGGAACGGGGCGAGGTGGTTGGTCGCGAAGGTGGCCTCGGTGCCTTCGGCGGTGACGATCCGCCGATCCCGCACGCCACCCGCGTTGTTGACCAAGACATCCAACCGCGTTGTGCGGCTCGCAATCTCGGTAGCCACACGCGCCACCTCCCTCATCAGGGTGAAGTCGGCGCGCACCATGTCGAATGCGCCGCCGTCGCGCACGGCGGCCATGATCCGCGTTCGTGCGGCTGCACAACGCTGTCGGTCACGACCGACACCGATCACCTGCCAGCCACGTGCCACCAGCTTTTCGGCGGTCGATGCGCCGATGCCGGAACTGGCTCCGGTGACGACCGCGACCGGACGGCCTACCTCGAATGTCAAAGTCGTTGCCTCTCAGTGATTTCAGCGGGGCCGCAGGCCATCCAGCAGGAGCCCGACGGTGAATTGGACCCGCTCCTCGAGCTGTTCGGGAGTGGGTGGGCGACCGGCCACGATGGAGCGCACCTGGCCGCCGACGACCATGCTCATGAAGGCGCGGGCGGCCTGATCGGAGTTGGTCGGTGCGATCGTACCGGCGGCGATCGCGCGGTCCAGGACGCCCGCGACGAAGTCGACGACAGGTCCGGCGCTGAGTTCGTAGTTCGCGACGAAGATCTCCGGAAAGCGATAGCTCTCGGTATTGATAATGCGTTGCAGGCGTAGCCCGTTCGGCGTCATCACCTGATCGATCCGCAGCCGGGCGACCGCGGTCAGCGTCTCGGCCAGATCGCCGTTATCGAAACCCGCGAGCACGTCCGGGGGCACGACCTGTCGCTCGATGGCGCGCCGGACGGCGGCGAGAAAAAGTGATGCCTTATCGGGATACCGGGCGTAGACGGTGCGTTTGGTCATATTCACACGACCGGCGATCGTGTCGATCGTCGCCAGCTCGTAGCCGTACTCCAGGAACAGATCCAGTGCGGTATCGAGCAATTCCTCGTGCCGCGCCTCGGCCTGCGCCCGCGTGGGCCGCCCGGCCGCGCGCCGAATCGGCGGACCGACCTCCGTCATCCCCGCCTCCTCGAAATTGCCGCTTGCGTCATCGTGCCTCCGATCGCTAATAATGATACGCATGAGTTGCCATTTTTCCAGCGGGCAACGTCACCGGGAAGGACTCCCCCGTGAGCTCAGCCATCGAAACTCTGACACGGCTGGCCGATGCCGCCGATCGCTTCGACCACTGCGCCGCCGACCTGCGCGAAACCCAGGTGGCGGCACTCGACGAAAAGCTCCGGCAGCACCGCGACCGGATCAAGCTGCTGGGGCACCGCGCGCGGGAGGCCGGTGTCACCGATATCCGCGACCGCGCGGATATGGTGCAGCTGCTGTTCCCGCACTCGGTCTACAAGAGCTATCCGGAAAGCTTTCTGATCGAGGAGAAGTGGGATCGGCTCGGCAAGTGGCTCGGCACCGTATCGCCCTACCCCATCAGCCCGATCGACACCTCGGACATCGCCGATATCGACGAGTGGATCGCACGGCTGCAGGCCGCGGGGCACTACGTCTCCTGTTCCAGCGGAACGACGGGCAAGTCGGCCATGCTGCTCGCCTCGGGCCGGGATATGGAATGGTCGCGCAAGGATACGGTCAATGTCTTCTCCTGGGGTTCGGGTGTGCGTCCCGCACAGGACCGGCGAATGGTCGGGATCGCCGCCACCGCATCCGTCCCGAAGAACACCGTCATCGCAGCGGCTCAGCAGGCGGCGTTCGGTGATCCGGCCAAAGAGCGTTTCCGCCTGCCGATTCCACCGATCACCGTCGGCTCGCTGACCAAAATGGTGGTGCTGCGCAAGAAGATCGCCGACGGCACCGCCCGGCCGGAGGAACTGGCCGATTTCGACCGGACCTCTCGTGAGCGGCAGGAGGCGCTCGACAAAGCGATGATTGCCGGGGCCGAGGCGCTCGTGCGTTATCGCGCGGACAAGCTCTACATCTCGGGCATGTGGAATGCGCTGTATCAGGTGGCGGTGATCGTCCGGGATTTGGGCTACTCCGCCGCGGACTTCCACCCCGACAACTGCCTCTACGTCGGCGGTGGGCTCAAGCGCGCGCAATTGCCGCCGGACTACCAGCAATTCGTCCATCAGACCTTCAATATTCCGGCCGACCGAGACTTCCAGAACTATTCGATGCAAGAACTGAATTCCGGAATGCCCAAGTGCCGCAGGGGCGATCGGTATCACATACCACCATGGATCGTGCCGTTCATCCTCGACGAAGACGGTGCGACCCTGTTGCCGCACGAATCCGGCGAAATCGAAGGCCGCGCCGCATTTTTCGACCTCTCGCTGGACGGACGCTGGGGTGGAATCATCACCGGCGACAAGATCGCACTCGATGTCGACCCCTGTGCCTGTGGCAACAAGGGGCCGTCGATCCGCAATGACATCGTTCGATACGCCGATATCAAGGGCGACGACAAGATCGGCTGCGCCGGAACCGTCGACGCGTACGTGCGGGGGCTGTCTTGACCACCACAGACACCGTGGTAGCCGCCCCGTTCTTCCTGCGCGGCGAATTACTCGAGGGCGAGGACGTCACGCACCGCTCGCGCGATCTGGGCGTCACCTTCACGACACCGCGCATACCCATGGACCGTGCGGTGCATCCGCGCAGCGCGGTGCCGCCGCTGCTGAATGTTCCACTCGCGGACATCATCGATTTCCTCGTCGAGACCGGTCGACGACTGCGCGCCCCCGAAAACCCCTTCGTGCGCGACTGTATCGACCGGATGTCGGCCACCCATGTGCTGCCACGCACCGTGCTGCGGGCGCAGGTCATCGGTGCGGCAGGATATCTCGACAAGCGGCTGCTGGAGACCGTGGTCGAACAGAATTTTCCGGACCCGCGGGCGTTGGACGAGTGGATTCCCAAGCACGACTTCACCGGTCGCCAGAGTTTCGTGCGGGCGTTCGCACCCCGACTGATCCATGTGCTGCCCGGCAACTCCCCCGGCGTCGCGGTGAAATCTATTGCCCACGGCGCGCTTGTCAAGGCGGTCAATCTGTTCAAGATGTCCTCGAGCGATCCGTTCACCACGGTGGCGATCCTGCGGACCATGGCCGATATCGATCCCGACCATGCCATTGTGCGGTCGATGTCCGCGCTCTATTGGCGCGGCGGCGACGATGCGGTGGAACGGGTGCTGTACCGGCCGCAGTATTTCGACAAGATCGTCGCCTGGGGTGGCGGCGACGCGATCGATAACGTGATCAAATACCTCGGGCCGGGCTTCCAATTGGTGTCCTTCGATCCGAAGACGTCGATCTCGATGGTCGGCCTGGAGGCCTTCGCCTCGGACGAGGCGCTCGACCGCGCAGCCGAACTCGCCGCCGCCGATGTGATGGTGCTCAACCAGGAGGCTTGTGTCGCAAGCCGTTTCGTCTATGTCGAGGCCGATCAGGCCGACGCCGACCGCTTCTGCGCACGGCTGCACGCCCGCATCGTCGACCGGGCGGCCGGAACGGGCGACACCCGACCGCTCGATATCGACCTGCGTGAGCAGATCGACACCCTGACGATGCTCGACGATGAGTTCCGGGTCTGGGGCCGCACCGACGGCAAAGGACTGGTAATCCGTTCCGATGAACCGGTGGACTTCCATCCGATCAACAAGACCGCCAACGTGGTTCGCGTGGACAGCCTCGATGCGGCGATGAGATACGTCAATGTGGCGACGCAGACGGTCGGCTTCTTTCCCTTCGATCGGATGGCCGACTACCGCGACCGGCTGGCCAGCGGCGGCGCGCAGCGCATCGTCCGCCTCGGCGAAGCCGGACCGAGCACGATCGGCAACCCACACGACGCCATGTATCCGCTGCACCGTTTCGTGCACTGGATGGCGCACGAAGACGGAGTCGCGCCGGACTAGCTGGCCCGACCTTTCTTTGCCGCGAGGTCGTGGTCGGCATCGGGCAGCCGCACCGCGACCCGCACCTGGAGCGTCAGCGAGCGTGTCGGCAGCGCCATGACCGCGCCCAGTGCCGCGGCCCGCCGCACCGCGACGGCGTGCGCGCCGACCGGCCCCCACCACCAACTCCAGCCGCAGCCGTGCACTGCGAGAATGCGGGCGGTGCTGGTGAAGTCCACCGCCTCGAGTCCGACGGCGTCGACGAACAGCCCGCTCAGCGCAATGGATCCGAACAGCGTCGACGGCGAGACCCCGTCACAGACCACGTGCACAGTCCCCGCCGGGCCGACACACCGCGCTGCCCAGTCCAATACGGCACGACGACTTTTCGCGCTGCCCGAAACCAGTGCGACGGCGTTCGACCCCGCCGTCAAGCGCCGGGTCCTTCCAGGATCGTCACCGCCGACACCGCTGTCGGCCCGCCTAGGTTGTGCGCCAAGCCGATACGCGCTCCATCGACCTGATTGACCGCAGTGCCGCGCAACTGCTCGAACAACTCGACGCATTGGGCAACGCCGGTCGCCCCCGGCGGATGCCCCTTTGCTTTCAGGCCGCCGCTCGGATTCACCGGCAGCGCGCCGCCGACCTCGGTGACCCCACTCTCGATCAGTTTCGCGGCCCCGAATCGCTCGGCGAAGCCGAGGTCCTCGTAGCTGATAAGTTCGATACCGGTGAAGAAGTCGTGCACCTCGGCGACATCGACATCGGCGGGCGTCAGGCCCGCCATCGCGAAGGCCGCCTTGGCGGCTCGCACGCTGGCCGGGAAGGTCGTCATATCCTGTTTGTGCTGGTGCATCACCGAATCCAGGCCGAGGCCGACGCCGCGGATCCACACCGGGCGATCGGTGTAGCGGTCGACCACATCCGCCGCGGCGAGCACAAGCGCCGCCGCACCATCGCTTTGCGGTGCACAATCGTAGAGCCCGAACGGTCCGGCCACGATCGGCGCCGCCAACGCCTGTTCCATGCTGATCTCGAAACGTAAGCGGGCCTTGGGATTACGCACACCGTGCCGATGGTTCTTCACCGCGACCATGGCCAAATGTTCTCTGGTCGCGGGCGATTCGTGCAGATATCGGGCCACGTGCAGCGCGAATCCGACGGGCGCGATCAGGCCGAGTGGGTAGTCCCAGGCCATATCGCGCGCCATTGCCTCCCATTCCCACAGCATGTCCTTCTGCGCTGTCTCACGCAATTTGTCCGCACCGACCACCAAGGCCACGTCGAACGCACCGGAGGCGATGCCGAACAGGGCGTTGCGCACCGCGTCATTGCCTGTCGCACAGGAGTTTTCGACGCGGGTCACGGGCAGATCCGGGAGGCCGAGCGCATCAGCGACAATCCCGGCAGGGAAGCCGTCGGTATTCCCCATCGCACCGAACCAGGCCGCCTGCAGATCGGAGGTGGCCAAGCCCTTATCGATGCTGGCGGCACATTCGGCGAAGGCCATCGGCACCAGATCCTTGACGCCGAGTGCGAAATGTTCGGCGAAGGGTGTCATACCCGCGCCGACAATGGCCACTTCCCTCATAGCACGACCTCCGGTTCGAATGCGTAGCCATAGTCGGGCACCCCCGAGCGCACCGCGACCCTGCGCAGCACCATGCGGCCGCGGTCCCCGATCGCCACGGTGCCCGGGTCGGCGCCGGTCACCTTCGCCAGCGCCCGCACCCCGACGTCATCGAGTTCGACAATCACCAGCGTGTACGGACTCTTCAGACCCGGCACCGGCAATGCGACGGTGGCCTCGGTGTACACGCTGCCGGTGCGTGGCAGTGGCACCAGGGTGTAATCGGTGCTCAGACCGCCGTCCGCGGCGACCCGATAGCGCGGTGGGAAGTCCAGATCGTCACTGCCGGAGTGCTTTCCGGCCTCCCATCGCACCTTCGCCTCGAATGCGCGCTCGTAGGCGGCCAGCGAGATCGGAATCTCGGATCCGGGCCACAGGTCGCCTTCGGGCAGCATCCTGGCCGTCGACTCGCGCCGGTGCAGCACGGCCGTACCAGCGGCCACCGTGATGCCGGACAGACTGGCCTGCTCCACTCCCACCAGCAAACCGGTGCTACTCCATTCGGCCATGGCCGCCAACGCGAACAGCCCGGCGCTGGCGCCCACCGTCGGCAGCGACGGCGGATTGCCGAGACACAGTGCGGCCGCCTGTTTATCCTCGACCCCGGCCACCGCTACCGGCGTATCGAGCCAAGCCGCCGCCAACGAGGCCAACAGGCCACGCGTGTGCAGCAGTCGCGGATCGCCGTAATCGTGCACGGCTCCAACAGCGTTGCGAGTGCGCACCGGCAGACTGCGCGCCACCCTGGCGGCGGTGCGTACCTGTAGGCCGCGATCGGAGATCAACGCCGCGGCCGCGCCCGCGGGCTCGGTATCCACCCCGATGATCAGCGTGCGCGGCCGGGCGGAACTGAGCGAGTCGAGGGTGGCGGGCGCGCCGCCGAGCCGCTCGATCACCTCCAGTTCCGGATCCAAACCCAGCCCTGCCAGCAGGACCGCGGCATTACTGCTTTCCACCAGCGGCAGATCGCGACTGACCACGACCACCCGTTCCACCGGACCGGCATCGTATAGCGCGGCCCGACCGGCCTCCACGGCCAGGGTGATCGCGTCCTCGTCGTCACCGAGCACCCGGTGGCGCTGGGCGCCCCAGCACGGCAGGTAGGTCCCTATCGAAGCGATGTATGTCATGGGTACTCCAACGAATTACGTGATCGCACCCGCGGTTTTGAGCGCGATGATGCGGTCCCAGTCCAGGCCGAGTTCGAGCAGGACCTCATCGGTCTGTGCGGCGAACTCCGGGCCGGGACGCAGCTCGGGTGCGGTCAGATCGAACTGCACCGGACTCGAAACCAGCTGCAGCTCACCGGCTTTGCGGACATATTCGTTCGCCTGCACCTGCGGATCGTCGACGGCCTGGAGTGCGTCCTGCACCGGAGCCCAAGGACCGGACAGGGTCGCGAAACGCTCGGTCCACTCCGCGAGTGTGCGGGTGGCGAATACCTCGCGCAGGATCTCCACGGCCACAGCGGTATTGGTCGCGATAGCCGCGGCATCGGCGAAGCGCGGATCCTCGGCGAGATCCGGACGATCGATATGTCGACATACGTCGGCCCAGAATTTGCCGGGCTGCAACATGACCAGCGACAGATACCGACCGTCCTTGGTTGCGTACAACCCCGACAGCGGATTCGACGGCGAACCGTGTGATCCGGTCGGAAACGCCCGCAGCGGCTCACCCATATACGCCGAGAGCGCGATGGTGTGGCCCATCGACCACAGCCCGCTGCTCAGCAGTGACACATCCACGATCGATGGCTCACCTGTGCGTTCCCGCTTCAGCAGCGCCGCGGCGATACCACCGGCCAGATTGGTTCCCGAGATGGTGTCGCCGAACGCGGGTCCGGGCGGGGGAATAAGTCCGTCGATATCGGGCGGAGTGATGGTTGCGGCGACAGTGCCACGGCACCAGTAGGCGGTCATGTCATAGCCGCCCTTGTCGGCCTCCGCGCCGCGCGGGCCGAGACCGCTGCCGCGGGCGTAGATGATCGCCGGGTTCACCGCGCGAATGTCGTCGACATCGATGCCGAACTTGCTTCGGTGCTGCGGCAGAAAGCTGGTGAGGAATACGTCCGCGGTCTTGGCCAGGTCGTGGATTACTGCCCGGCCTTCCGGCACCGACATATCGATCCCGATACTGCGCTTGCCCCGATTGGCATGTTCCACATTGGGATTGGGTTCGCCCTCGACCTTGAAGGTGGCGATCTGGCGTAGCCCGCGCTGCGGGTCACCGGTGACCGCGTGCTCGACCTTGATCACGTCCGCACCCCAGTCGGAGAGCACGGCGCCCGCGGAGGGCACGAACCCGTACATCGCGACCTCGAGGACGCGGATCCCGTCGAGTGGCCCGCTCATGCCGCCGCCTCGCTAGCGCTCGGCGGCGTCACGAGCGGTCGCCCGGCTGTGTTGATTGTTCGCTCGCTGCGCTCGCTCATCGCGCCACCGCCGCGAAGGTCTTGGTCTCCAGGAATTCCGTCAACCCGTCGACTCCCATCTCCCGGCCGATACCGGACTGCTTATAGCCGCCGAAGGGTGCGTCGGCGGCGAAGTAGTTGCCGCCGTTGATGCTCATGGTGCCGGTGCGGATGCGCCGCGCCACCGCCAGCGCCCGCTGCTCGTCGGCGCTGAAGACGCCGCCGGACAGGCCGTAGATGGAGTTGTTCGCGATCCGTACGGCATCGTCGTCATCCTCGTACGGGATCACTGCGAGCACCGGCCCGAAGACTTCCTCCTGGGCGATTTCGCTGTCCGGATCGACGCCGGCCAGCAGCGTCGGCTGATAGAAGAAGCCCGGGTCGACCTTCTCGCCACCGCTGACCAATTTCGCACCCGCCGCCACCGCACGCTGCACCAGACCGTCGACCTTGTCCCGCTGACGTTCGCTGATCAATGGGCCCATATAGGTTTTCGGATCGCTCGGATCGCCGTAACGGACATGCGCGAAGTTCTGCGCGACCATCTCGACGATCGCGTCGTGGTCCTTGCTCGGCACCAGCAGCCGGGATGTCAGCGCGCAGCCCTGGCCCGCGTGGCTGACAATGCTGAACGCCGCGAACTGCGCGGCCGTCCGGTAGTCGGCATCGTCGAGCAGGATCGCCGCCGACTTCCCGCCGAGCTCCAGGAATACCCGCTTCAGCGTCGCACTTGCCGCGGCCATGATCTTGCGTCCCACCGGCGTAGAACCGGTGAAGGTGACCACGTCGACATCGGGATGGGTCGTCATCCGTTCGCCGACAGCAACATCCGAGGAGGTGAGCACATTGACCACACCCGCGGGAATGTCGGTGTGGCGGGCGATGATCTCGCCGAGCGCGAGGGTGGCCAGCGGCGTATCCGGTGCGCCCTTGAGCACCACCGTGCATCCGGCCGCGAGCGCGGGCGCGAGTTTGGCCAATGCGAGCTGGTGCGGATAGTTGTAGGCCGCGATCGCTGCCACCACACCGGCGGCCTCCTTCTCGACCCAGCGCCGATGGCGCTGACCGCGGAATTCGACGTCGTCGAGTTCCTCGGTGAAGGTGAACTTCGGCAGCAATTCGGCGTAGTAGCGGACGATCTCGAAGGGGATTTCGAGCTGGTTACCGTGCGTGAGCTGCCTCGTCGCGCCGACCTCCGCGATCGTCAGCGCCCGGAGTTCTTCGACGTTATCGCGAAACGCCTGGTAGAGCTGTTCGAGGCAGTGCGCGCGGAAGGCGGCGTCGGTGGCCCAGGTCGTGGTGTCGAAGGCCCGGCGGGCCGCGGCGATGGCCGCGTCGGTCTCGGTAAGGCCCGCCTCCGGCGCGTAGCCGTACACCTCGCCGGTCGCCGGATTGAGCGAGGCGAGGGTGCGCCCGGTCTCGATCAACTGTCCGTCGACGAGCAGCCGCCGAGCCGGAACCTGCTCCGGCCGGGCGGCCACTTGTTCTTGCACTGACATCCGGTCTCCTCGACAGCAAATGGAAACTTCATTCTCGCTATTGGAGAATCATACGTTCAACGCTTGCGCGACTGTAGCAACATTCCGAAATGGGCAACACCCCGTTGCGCGCGGATGACCATCAGCCCTCACATGCCGATTCCCGGCAGCACCCGGGAAGTCTTGCGCATACGATCAGCGCGAGAGTACGGTTCTCAACATTCGGAAGGGAGATTCTTGCGTGAAAACCGCTGTGGTCACCGGAGGCGCCTCGGGCATCGGCCTCGGGATTGTCGAGCGTCTGCGCGCTGACGGCCTGCACGTCGCCACCCTCGACCTGAACCCGGCCGCCGAGGAAGATTTCGCCTATCAAGCCGATGTGACGAAACCGGACGAGATCGCCGCGGCGTTGACCGATGTGCGCGCCGAGCTGGGTCCGATCACCGTGCTGGTCAATGCCGCCGGAATCGAGAAGTACCGCCGCTTCCAGAACCTCACCTTCGAGGAGTGGCAGCACATCATCGACGTCAACCTGCACGGCGTCTTCCACACTGTCCAGGCCGTACTGCCGGATATGACGGCCGCGAACTGGGGTCGCATCGTCAATATCTCCTCCTCGAGCACCCACTCCGGCCAGCCGTTCATGGCGGCGTACGTGGCGGCCAAATCCGGACTCAACGGCCTCACCAAATCGCTTGCCCTGGAACTGGGTCCGTACGGAATCACCGTCAACGCGGTCCCGCCGGGCTTTATCGACACCCCCATGCTGCGCCGATCCGAGGAGAAGCAGCTGCTCGGCGGAACCATCGAGGAGCACATCCAACGCACCCCGGTGCGCCGGGTCGGGCGACCCGCCGATATCGCCGCCGCGTGCTCGTTCCTGATCTCCGAGGACGCGGGCTACATCACCGGGCAGATCCTCGGCGTCAACGGCGGCCGTAATACCTGAACCCGTCCGTGCCCGGCACGGGTGGCGCAGCCCAGAAATAGTAGGACCGAAAGGAAGACCCGTGGGACGTGTGCAGGGCAAAGTCGCCTTCGTCACCGGAGCCGCGCGAGGCCAGGGCCGCAGCCACGCGGTAAAACTTGCCGAGGAGGGTGCCGACATCATCGCGGTCGATATCTGCCGTGATATCGAGAGCATCCAGTACTCGCTATCGCGCCCGGAGGATCTGCAGGAGACGACCCGCCTCGTCGAGAAGACCGGACGGCGCATCATCGCCGAACAGGCCGACGTGCGCGACCGACCGCAACTCGCCGCGGTAATCGAGCGCGGTATCGCCGAATTCGGCCATCTCGACATCGTGGTGGCGCAAGCCGGTATCGCCGGTATGAAGGGCGAGCCGCAATGGCAGGCCTGGTCCGATGTCATCGATACCAACCTGATCGGCGTAATCAATGCCGTACAGGCGGCGCTGCCGCATCTCGGCGCAGGCGCATCGATCATCGCCACCGGTTCGACCGCGGCACTGATGGACTTTTCGAAGGTCGATCAGCCGGGCAAGGATCCCGGTGGTGTCGCCTATATGGTTGCCAAACGCCTTCTGTCGCAATACATCCACGAGATAGCCACCCACTTGGCGGCAAGCAGTATTCGGGCCAATGTCGTGCACCCGACCAATTGCGACACCCCCATGCTGCACAGCGAGCCGATGTACCGGTCGTTCCGCCCGGATCTCGAACATCCCACCCGTGCCGACGCCGAACCCGCCTTCTTCGTGCAGCAGGCCATGCCGGTCCCCTATGTCGAGCCGGAGGAGATCAGCAACGCGGTGTTGTTCCTGGCCTCCGACGAGTCCCGTTTCATCACCGGTACCCAGCTGCGCGTCGATGCCGGCGGCTATCTGAAGTGGTACGACTACCGCGTCTGAAGGGAAGAAATACCGTGAAGGTTCGAGTCGATGCCGAGCGCTGTCAGGGGCACACGCTGTGCGCGATGATCGCCCCGAAAGTGTTCGAGCTCAGTGAAATCGACGGACATTCGTCACCGGTCAGCGAAGACGTTCCCGCCGATCAGCAGGACAACGTGCGCGAGGCCGTCCGGTCCTGCCCCGAACGGGCGATCTCCAGCACCGAATAGAGGAACCGCCGATGACCGACATCGCATCCGACGCCGAGCGCAGGCGGCCGGAATTTCATTTCGATCGACACACTCCGCAATATCGCGAACAATTCGTCGACATCACCCAGCAGATGCAGAGCAAGTGCCCGGTCGCCTGGACCGAAACCTACGGCGGGCATTGGGTGGCCGCGGGTAACCGCGAAGTGTTCGAACTGGCCCGCTGCCCGCACATCTCCAATGACAACGACCCCAACGGGGAACGCCGTGGCTACAAGGGGATTTCCATTCCGACCCCGGAACGCGGCCAGGGTATCCGCGCGGGCATCCTGGAAATGGACCCGCCCGAACAGCGGGAACTGCGCTCGACGCTGAATCCGTACCTGTCCCCCGCGGCGGTGCAGCGTTGGATTCCGTTCGTCGACGAAATCGTGCGCGCCAGCATCGACGAGCAAATCGAAAGCGGCACCATCGATTTCGTCGACGAGCTGGCCAATATCGTGCCCGCGGTGCTGACCCTCGCGATGCTGGGCATCCCGCTGGACAAGTGGACCATCTACAACGAACCGGCGCACGCCTCGGTATACACGCCACCGGATTCACCGGACACCCCGCGCATCGCCGAGATGCACCGCGCCATGGGTCTGGATCTGCTGACGAATTACGTCGAAGTCAAACAGAATCCGCGTCCGGGAATGCTGCACGCGGTCGCCGAGTCAACCCTGAACGGCGAGCCGATCTCCGATATGGACGCCCTCGGCATGCTCAGCCTCATTATCGGCGGCGGCTTCGACACCACCACCGCGCTCACCGCGCACGCGCTGGAATGGCTGTCGGAGAATCCGGATCAGCGCGAATTGCTCAGCCGGGAACGCGATCTCATCCTGGATTCGGCGACCGAGGAGTTCCTGCGCTACTTCACCCCCGCACCGGGTGACGGCCGTACCTTCGCCCAGGATTGCGAGGTCGCGGGCACGCGGTTCGCCGAAGGTGAGCGGCTGTGGCTGTCGTGGGCGATGGCCAACCGGGATCCCGAGGTGTTCGACAACCCCAATGAGATCGATATCGAACGGCGGGGCAATCGTCACTACAGTTTCGGCCTCGGCGTACACCGCTGCATCGGCTCCAATATGGCGCGCATGGTGTTCAAGAGAATGCTGCTCGCGGTGCTGGACCGGATGCCGGACTATCTTTGCGATCCCGCGGACGCCGTACATTACGACACCATCGGCGTCATCCAGGGCATGCGGCATCTACCCGCCGGCTTCACCCCCGGTCCTCGGCTGGGCGCCGGACTGGACGAAACCCTGGCGAAACTGCAGCGCGTCTGCGATGAGCAACGACTGGCCGAACCGGTCACCGTGCGCAAGGGCGACGCCCAGATCTGACGACACAGCGAGGAGGCGATATGGGCGAAGCATCGGGACGTCCACTGCCATTGCTCACCCTCGAAAACGAGTTCTTCTGGACTTCGGGGAGCGATGGCACGCTGCGCATACAGGAATGTGAATCCTGTGCGGCACTGATCCATCCACCGCAGCCGGTGTGCCGGTATTGCCGTGGACACGAGATGGGAGTGCGTGCCGTCTCCGGCTTCGCCACACTCGCGGGTTTCACCGTCAACCACCGTTTCGGGGTGCCGGGACTGCCCGCGCCCTATGTGGTGGCGCAGGTCGCGATCGAGGAGGATCCGCGAGTTCGGCTGACCACCAATGTGATCGACTGCGATCCGGACGACCTGGTCCTCGGCATGCGACTCGAGGTGGTCTTCCAACAGGACGACGACATCTGGCTGCCGCTGTTCCGGCCCGTCGAAACGCAGCCGGAACCGGCTCCGCTGCCCGTGGACGATATTGCGCCACAAGAGTTCTGGCGGCACGTGCGGCCCATGGTGCGGCCGGAGAAGTTCGAGGACCGGGTCGCACTCACCGGTATCGGCAGGTCGGCGATCGGGCGGCGGCTGCAGGTCCCACCGCTGCG
The DNA here is from genome assembly GCF_044458825.1 of Nocardia sp. NPDC050412. Taxonomy (NCBI): domain Bacteria; kingdom Bacillati; phylum Actinomycetota; class Actinomycetes; order Mycobacteriales; family Nocardiaceae; genus Nocardia; species Nocardia sp. NPDC050412. Next base: position 200,228 of record NZ_JBITIJ010000009.1, on the reverse strand, counting down.
GCTGACCATCCAGGCCTGCGAACGCGCGATCGCCGATGCCGGACTGACGCTGGACGATATCGACGGCCTGTCGACCTATCCCGGCGGCGGCAATATGGGCGGATTCAGCGAGGGCGGTGTCACTGCGCTGGAGTCCGCCCTCGGCATCCGGCCGACCTGGTACAACGGCGGCATCGAAACCTTCGGCCCCGGTGGGGCGGTCATCGCTGCGATGCTGGCGGTCGCGGGCGGGCTGGCCCGGCATGTGCTGTGTTTCCGCACCCTATGGGAAGCCACCTTCAACGATCTGATGCGCACGGGCAAGATCAAGCCCTCCGGGGGGCGCACACCCGGATGGATGGCCCCCTTCGGCGCCACCTCGGCGGCACATACCTTGGCGCAGAACGCACAACGGCATTTCCACCGCTACGGCACCACCCGCGAAACCCTCGGCTGGATCGCACTGAATCAGCGCGCCAATGCCGAACTCGAGCCGACCGCGATCTACCGAGATCCGTTGACCATGCAGGACTATCTCGAGGCGCGCACGATCACCACCCCGTTCGGCCTCTACGACTGCGATGTGCCCTGTGACGGCGCGATCGCGGTCATCGTCTCCAGCGTGGACACGGCTCGTGATCTGGCCAAACCACCGGTTCTCGTGGAGGCTGTCGGCACCCAGATCATCGAGCGGATCGAATGGGATCAGAGCACCCTCACCCACGAACCACAGGTGCTCGGTCCAGCCGCGCACCTGTGGACCCGAACCACGTTGCGCCCCACCGATGTCGACATCGCCGAGCTGTACGACGGCTTCACCTTCAACTGTCTGTCCTGGTTGGAGGCGCTCGGATTCTGCGGTATCGGCGAGGCCAAGGACTTCCTCGACGGCGGTAAGAACATCGCCCGCGACGGCCTGCTGCCGCTGAATACCCATGGTGGCCAGCTCTCGCACGGCCGCACCCACGGCATGGGCCTGCTGTACGAGGCGATTGCGCAGTTGCGCGGTGAAGCCGGTGCGCGTCAGGTCGCCGATGCCCACATCGGTGTGGTGTCCAGCGGCGGGCTCACCCCCGGTGGGGCAATGCTGCTGCGGAGCGATTCATGACGATTACCGAATCCGATTTCTCACTGCTGACCGGGGACGAACCGATTCCGGTCGTGACCGAGGTCGACGGCATCCCGATGTCGGGGTTGTTGGCCGAGGCGCGGGCACCACGGGCGGTGCTGCTGGCCCTGCACGGCGGGGCCACCACCTCGGCGTATTTCGACTGCCCGGATCATCCGCGACTGTCACTGCTGCGGCTGGCCGCCGCGGCCGGATACACCGTCTTGGCCCTGGACCGGCCCGGATACGGCAGCTCGCATACGCATGCGGACGAACTCGCCGACCCACAGCGTCGTGTCGATCTGATGTACGCGGCGGCCGAGCAGCATCTCGGGTCGCGGCCCCGCGGCGCGGGCACCTTCTTGCTCGCCCATTCCGCGGGTAGCGAACTGGCACTGCGGATGGCGGCCGACGAACGCGGACGCGAATTGCTCGGCCTCGAATTGGCGGGGACCGGGCTGGAACATCAGCAGGAGGCCTACGACATCCTGTGGGGACCGGATCCGCAGGGGCGCCGCCGCATGCGTCGTGACGGTGTACCGGGCGGAGTCACCGAACTGCTGTGGTACCCGGCCCGGCTTTACCCGCCCGAGTTGGTCGGTGGTGCGCGGATCGGGTCGTATGGTCCACGCTACGAAGGGAATTCGGTCGAGGACTGGCCGCAGGTCACCTTCCCGACGCTTGCCGCCGAAGTTCGGATTCCGGTGCGGTTCACCGTCGGCGACCACGAACGGGTGTGGCGCAACGATCCGGAGGCACTCGCCGAAGTCGCCGCCCGGTTCACCGCCGCGCCACGGGTTGTGCTCAATATCCAACCCAACAGCGGACACAACCTCAGCATGGGACATACAGCCGCCGCCTACCACCTCGGACTACTGGCCTTCGTCGAAGAAACCGCAGTCTCCCGGAACATCGGCGAATTCTCCAGCCCGGCAATACAATTCAATGGCGCTACACAGGAGGCGAACTGATGGACGTCGTCGACGTGGCCATCGCACTCGTGCGACTCGTCGTGGGAGGCACCATGATCGCCCACGGCGTCAATCACTGGGTGGGCGGCGGCAAGATCGCGGGCACCGCGCGCTGGTTCAGCGGTCTCGGACTGCGCGGCGGCATCCTGCACGCGTGGCTGAGCGTCGTCACCGAAATCGGTGCGGGCGTGTTGTTGATCGTCGGCCTGCTCACCCCACTGGCGTGTGCGGCGGTCATCTCGGTGATGGCGGTCGCGGGTCTGCTGGCACACCGCACCAACGGATTCTTCGTATTCAAAGAGGGGTACGAGTATGTGCTCGTGCTCGCGGTCGTTTCGCTGGCGCTGGCACTGCTCGGCCCAGGGTGGCTGTCCATTGATCACGCCGCCGATATCGAGATAACGGGCTGGACCGGTGGCGGCATCGCCCTCGGTGTCGGCCTGGTCGCCACCGCGGGTCTGCTCGCCATGTTCTGGCGACCCGAAGCGAAAGGCGAAGTGTGATGCGGGTCGGATTCATCGGACTCGGCAGCCAGGGTGGGCCGATGGCGCGCCGGATCGTCGAATCCGGATACGAGACAACATTGTGGGCGCGGCGAACGGCGTCGCTCGAGCCGTACGCCGATACGCCGGCGAAGGTCGCCGCATCACCCGCTGAACTGGCCGCCGCGAGCGATCTCGTCTGCCTCTGCGTAGTCGGCGACGCCGATGTGCGCGAGGTCGTGACCGGTGCCGATGGCGTGCTGGCCGGTATGTCCGCGGGCTCGATCCTCGCCGTGCACAGCACGGTGCATCCGGACACCTGCCGCGATCTCGCCGATATCGCGGTGACACAGAGGATTTCGATCGTCGACGCTCCGGTCAGCGGTGGCGGCGCGGCGGCCGCCGACGGCCGATTGCTGGTGATGGTCGGCGGCTCTGCCGATATCGTCGAACGCGCTCGCCCGATATTCGAGACCTACGCCGATCCCGTTGTCCACTTGGGCCCGCTCGGCGCCGGACAGACCGCCAAGCTGCTCAACAACCTGCTGTTCACCGCGAATCTCGCTACTGCGGCAAGCACTCTCGCGCTCGGTTCGGCGATCGGTATCGATCCTTCCCGCCTCGGCGAGGTGATCTCGCACGGCACCGCCGACAGCTTCGCGCTCGGTCGTATCGTCTCCGCGGGCGGCGCGCTGGACCGCATCGCCGCGCACGCCGGGCCGCTGCTGCGCAAGGATGTCGGCCTGATCGCGAATCTGGCCGAAGTCGTGGGCGTCGAACCCGGCATCGTGCTCGACGCCGCGGACGCGACCCTCGCGATGATCGATCATCCGCGCTGATGCGCGTCGGATTCCTCGGCGCCGGGCGGATGGGGCGTCTCATGGTGGAACGGCTGGTCCAAGCCGGACATGAGGTGTGCGCGCTCGGCCGGTCGCTCGAAGCACGCCAGGCCCTTACCGAGATCGGCGCGCAGGCGGTATCCGCCGCCGCGGCCGTCGGGGCCAACGCCGATCTGGTCATCGTGTGCGTCTTCACCGATGAACAGGTTCGCGCGGTATGTCTCGGCACACCGTTGCTCGCCGCCATGCCATCCGGATCGACTCTCGTCCTGCACACCACCGGCAGTCCGCACACGACCGCGGCCATTGCCGCCGAAGCCATTGCCTCGCACGACATCCAGGTGCTGGATGCCCCCGTCAGCGGCGGCCCACCTGATATCGCGGCCGGACGGCTCACCCTCTTCGTCGGTGGCCCGGACGAGACCGTGGACCGGATCCGGCCCGTGTTGGCCGCCTACGGTGACCCGATTCTGCATGTCGGTCCGCTCGGCGCGGGCCAGCGCGTCAAGTTGGTCAATAATGCCGTATTCGCCGCTCAGCTCGGAATACTCACCGCGGCAGTGGATCTCGGGAAGCGGCTCGGCGTCGCGGAAACCACCCTGTTGTCCGCGCTGCCGCACGGAAGTGCGGCGAGTCGCGCGCTGACCGGTGTCGCGGGGCGGGGGTCGGTCGCCGAATTCAGCGCATCGGTCGGCGAATTCGTCGGTAAGGATGTCGCGGCGGTCCGATCGATCGCCGCCGAACTCGGCACCGATCTCGGCCTGCTCGACACGGCCATCGACCAGCGGCACTGACACCACATCCGACGCGACGCCCCGAGCCTGTCGAGCACCTGCGTGACGCCCCGCAACCATTGCGGCGACGCCCCGAACCTGCTGCAGGTGCGGGTTCGGGGCGCCGTTCCTACCGCGCCACGCTGCGCGGTTGAGCTATCAGACCCGTGCTGGGACTTCCGCTTCGGGCTGCTCGGCCGGACCGACAGCGAGCGCACGGCGAACCGGAATCGCCATGGCGACCAAGGCCGCCAAGACCGATACGCCACAGCCGATCATGAACGCGACCCGGAAGCCGTTCTCGGTGGGGATGCTGTGACCGCCGACCGTGACGGTCAGCTGTGCGAGCACCGCGCCAACTACCGCCGCGGAGGTCGAGGTGCCGATCGAGCGCATCAGAGTGTTGAAGCCATTGGCGGCAGCGGTTTCCGACTGCGGCACCGCACCCATGATCAGGGCGGGCATGGCGCCGTAGGCGAAACCGACACCCGAGCTGCAGATGATGTTCACGATCAGCAGGCCCCAGGTGCTGCCCATCAGAACCTGCGCGGCGCCGTAGCCGATGGCCATGACGACGGCACCGACGACAAGGGTGAACTTCGGACCGCGCAATGCCGACAGCTTCGCGCCGACCGGGGAGATGAGCATCATCATGATTCCGGCGGGCGCCATCCACAGACCCATCGCCATCATCGACTGGCCGAGACCGTAGCCGAGTGAGCTGGGCAGCTGCATCAACTGCGGAACACTCAGCTGCAACGCGTACATACCGACACCGATAGCGACCGTTGCGAGATTGGTGACGAGCACCTGCGGCCGCGCAGTTACCCGCAGATCGACCAGCGGCTCGACAGTCCGCAGCTCCCACCAACCCCACACCAGCAGCAGCACTACGGCGGCACCGAACAGGCCGAGAATGTTGCCGCTCGTCCAACCCCACGTCGCCCCCTTGGACACGGCGAGCAGCAGCGACACCAGACCTCCCCCCAGCAGCACCGCACCGAGTCCGTCGAAGTGACCCGACGGCCCTTCGGCAATACCCTCCGGAACGATCACCGTGATCAGTGCGGTGGCGATCGCGACCAACCCCGCCGCGGCCCAGAACAGCACCCGCCAGTTGCTGTACTCGGTGACCGCCGCCGCCAAGGGCAGACCGAGCGCGCCGCCGATGCCGAGCGAAGAGCTGATCAGCGCGATGGCCGAGCCGAGTCGCTCGGGCGGCAACACATCTCGCAGCAGCGCGACGGCCAGCGGGATGGTGCCGAAACCGAGTCCCTGTAGGCCGCGGCCGATGATCATCGGCAGCAACGAACCCGCCATGGCACAGACCACCGAGCCGACGATGAGCGGCACGGTCGAGGCGATCACCATCCGACGCTTGCCGAACATATCGCCGAGGCGACCGGCGACCGGGGTGGCGACCGCACCCACCAGCAGGGTGACCGTGACTACCCAGGACGTATTGGCCGCCGAGGAATTCAGAATCTGCGGCAACTCGCCGAGCAAAGGCACCACGAGCGTCTGCATCAGCGACGCGACGATGCCGGTATATGCCAGCACCGCCAGGATGGCGCCCGGCCGGACGGCGGAATCAGGCTTGTCCACGCAAATCTCCCTCGGACTCACAACAACTAGCGTGTATCGTACACTAAATGTGTAGCATGCATTACGCGTGAACGATACACGCATTGTGTGCGATGCACATATCCGGGGAAGGAAGGCATGGACAAGCGCATACAACTGATCGAGTTCGAGACCTTGCTACTCGGCCACTACCGACTGAGCCCGCAGCACCGACGCACCGACGACCCCCTGGAGCGCAGCTCGTATCTGCTACTGAGCCGACTGCGGATCCAGGGCCCGATGTCGCTGCGTCAGCTCAGCGACGCACTGGGATTGGATGTGTCGACGCTGCATCGGCAGACCGCCACACTGCTGCACACCGGACTCGTCGAACGCATCCCCGATCCGGCGGGCGGTATCGCACGCAAGTTCCGCGTCACCGCTGCCGGCGATCAGCGCCTCGACCAGGAGCGCGCGGGCATCATCGACGTACTGGCAGCGATGACACAGGATTGGACCACCGAGGACCGCGCCGAATTCGCCTGCTACCTAGAACGTTTCAACAGCGACATCGAGCGCCTACACGGACGGACCTGGCCCCGCCCCAACTCGCGAGCCCCCGGCGATCAAGATCAGGTGGAAACCATGGCGGCATCAGCCGCCCCAGCCACCAGCTCCGCTTGATCTCGATCGCCACGCGTCGAGTGGACGCCCGGCTGGCAGGTGGGTCAGTTGACCAGCGTCTCGTGGCCTTTCCAGTACCGGGCGCGTAGTTGGCGTTTGTAGAGCTTGCCGCTGGGATCACGAGGCAATTCGGTGACGAAATCGACGGTGCGCGGGCATTTGTAGGCGGCTAATTCCGCACGACAGTAGGCGATCAACTCGGCCGCGATTTCGGCACCGTCGGCGGGCGGATCGACCAGTTGGACAACGGCTTTCACCGCCTCGCCCATTTCCTCGTCCGGTACGCCGAGCACGGCGACATCGGCGACCGCGGCATGTGCGGCGAGGACGTTCTCGGCCTCTTGCGGGTAGATATTGACCCCACCGGAAATGATCATGTGAGCCTGCCGATCGGTCAGATATAGGTAGCCCTCGGCATCGAGATAACCCACATCGCCGAGGGTGCGCCAACCCTTCTCATGGGTCACCGACGCGGTCTTCGCGGCATCGTGGTGGTATTCGAACGGCCGTCCCCCACCGAAATACACCACCCCGACTTGGCCGAGCGGCAACTCCTCGCCATCCGCGCCGACAATGTGACACTCCTGCGCCGGTCTGCCCACCGAACCCGGATGTGCCAACCACTGTTCGGCACTGATGTAGGTGTTTCCGACATCCTCGGTCCCGGAGTAGTACTCACTAATGATCGGCCCCCACCACTGCAACATCTGCCGCTTCACCGGCACCGGGCACGGGGCCGCCGAGTGCACCACATCGACCAGACTGGAGATGTCGTAGCGTTCGCGTTCGGCCTCCGGTAACCGCAGCAGGCGCACGAACATGGTCGGCACCATCTGCGCGTGCGTGACCCGATGACGCTCGATCAGCTCCAGACATTGCCGAGGTTCGAAGCGTTCCATCACGATCACGGTCGCGCCGATTCGATGCCATGACATCGAGAACACGAGCGGCGCACCGTGATACAGCGGCGCTGGCGACAGATACACCGCATCCGCGCTGGCGCCGCTCACCAGCAGACCCCGCGCGATCTGCACCGGCGCCGAATCCGGATCGCCGAGCGGAGCGCCGGGCAGCGGTTTGCGAACTCCCTTGGGCTGCCCGGTCGTTCCCGAGGAGTACAGCATCTCCCGGCCCTCGCATTCGTCGGAGCCGAGCGGATGCGGCGATGTCGCCGTCAGCACATCCTCGTACCGCTCGAAACCGACAAGCTCCCCCACCGCCACGATCCGGACCGGGATGGCGGAGAGGTCGAGCTCGGCCACCACCTCGGCCATCGACTCGCTGGTCACCAGCGCGGTGGCGCCGCAGTCGTCCAAGAGCGATGTGGTCGCCGACCGCCAGCCCGCGCATGCGCAGGGCCCTGGCAAACCGGATCGACCGCTGCTCCAACTGGGCGTAGGTCACCACCTCACCACTGGCCGCCAGCACGATCGCCGGGCGATCCGGTACCCGACCGGCATGCCAGCCGGGCGTCATCGGTGCCGCTGTGGTCCGCACACCAACGTCGCCCGCCACGGGATCGCCTGGCTCGGCAATGTGATTCTCGGCCATGGAATAACGCTCTTCCTCGAGATGCCGGTCAGCTGACTGCATCGCGCCGATCAACTCGCGGTGATGGCATGCTCCGGACAGGCCGACACCGCCACCAGGACGGCACTGGCGGAGTCAGCCGGAACCTCGGGAGTCTGCACCTCGGCGTACCCGTCGTCGTTGAGGGCGAACACCTCCGGGCACAACGACAGGCACACACCGTGTCCGCGACAGCGGTCGGAATCGACCGAGACCTTCATCGGGTACCACCTTCCGCGGTATCGAATTCCAGATGCAGCGCGGTCAGGCCGCGCAGGACGAAGGTCGGCACATACTCGTACGCGCGTGCGTCGGCGGCGCCGTGCACCGCTTCGTCGATGCGGATATCGGTCGTGCGGTCCAGCAGCCGCTCGATGGCCACGCGGGCCTCGGCCCTGGCCAGCGGCGCCCCCGGGCAGGTGTGGATGCCACGGCCGAAAGCGATGTGGGTGCGGGCATTCGAACGCTCGGGATCGAAGGTCGACGGATCGTCGAAACGGCGCGGATCCCGGTTGGCACCGCTGTTGACCACCATCAAGGTGCTGCCTGCGGGCAGGTCGACCCCGCCGACGCTGACCGGCGCCCGCGACAACCGGAAGTCCCCCTTGACCGGGCTCTCCATGCGCAGCACCTCCTCGATGAAATTGGGTATGCGCGAGTGGTCCTCGCGCAGCCACCGCTGCAGTTCCGGCTGTTCGGCGAGCAATTTCAGCGCGGAGCTGAGCAGTCGAACGGTCGTCTCCTGACCGGCCGAGAACAGATTCGCGGCCACCCGGACGACATCGAGCACCGTGGGTTCGGAGCCGTCCGGGAACATCGTGGTAGCCATGCTGCCGAGCACATCACCGCGCGGCTCGCGACGACGGTCCTCGATGTAGTCGGCGAACCTGCCGTAGAGGAATTCGATCGGGTTGTGGTGCATGGATTCACCCTCGGTACTGCCGAGGGCGGAGCCCTCCCGGTGCGGGTCGCGTTGCAATGCCTGGAGGAATTCCTCCTGATCGGCCGCGGGTACGCCGAGCAGGTCGGCGATGACGTACAGCGTGAACGGTCCGGCGAAGTCGCGGATGAAGTCGCCGCGGCCGGGCGCGAGGTAGCTGTCGAGCATCCGGTCCGCGAGCGTCCACATCGCGTCCTCGTTCTCCTTGAGGCGCTTTGGGGTGATCAGACGCATCAGCAGACCGCGATGCTGGATGTGCACCGGCGGGTCCAGGGTCGGCAGCTGGTCGCTGAACGGCAGTTTGTCGCGATGCTCGGCGATCAGCGCATCGATATCGCCTTCCAGCGGCACCGGGAAACCGGGGAACGGACCGGTCACCGAGGTGCAGGAGGAGAAGTGCTCGGTGTCGTTCAGCACCTGGAGCGCCTCGTCGTAGCCGGTCACCATGTACACGCCGTGGTGGTTCTCGCGCGCCACCGGGCACTGCGCGCGCATGGCGTCGAAGTACGGATACGGATCCGCTATGAGCTCCCGCCCGAGAAAGAAATCCATCTCCTCGAAGTCGTTCACCACTGATGGCTCCCTTCGGCACCGCGCGCTCGCCACGGATCTACCGACCGGCACGCGAGAATGCTACTCTCAATAACTGTTGAATCCGATTCTCACATCGGTATCGGAGACCGTCAAATAGGAGCCGGCGGCGCGCGGTTTCCGACCAGCGCGTCTCAGCCCGGTGAGCAGGTTGCTCAGTGGTTGATTCGGAGGACCGAAATTCATGAGTGTCGAGCCGACCGCCGATCAGCGGCTGTTCCAGACGACAGCCCGCGAGTTCCTCGACCGCACCGTGCCGATCGAGACGGTCCGCGAACTGGCTGATACCGCAACGGGTTTCGATGACCAGTGGTGGCGCCGGGGTGCGGCGTTGGGTTGGACGGCGATGCTGGTGCCCGAAAGTCTCGGCGGCGGCTCGATTTCCGGCCGGCCGCTGACCGAACTCGCGCTGGTGGCCGAGGAGTTCGGTCGCACATGCGCGCCCGGCCCGTTGATTCCCACCAGCGCCGTACTCGCCGGACTGGCGGCCGCGGGCGATCGGTTCACCGATGTGATCGCCGAGATCGTCAGTGGCGATGCCATCGCCGCATGGGCGCTCTACGAGCCGGGCCACGGTTTGGATCTCACCGCCCCGGACACCCGCGCCGAGCCCGATGGCACCGGCTACCGGATCACCGGACGGAAGGATCGCGTCGAAGCCGGTGACCGCGCCGAGGTGTTCCTCGTCACCGCACACGGCCCGGACGGCCCGATCCAACTCCTGGTGCGCGCCGATACCCCGGGCGTGACAGTCACCCCGACCTGGACGCTCGACCTCGTTCGCCGCACCGCCCGGGTCGAGTTCGCGGATGTTTTCGTCGATGCCGATGCCGTGGTCCAACAGGGCGAAACCGCCACCGCGGCAACGCAATCACAACTGCATATCGCGGCTGCGCTCAGCGCCTCGGAATCGGTCGGCGCTGCCGAGCGCGCCTTCGACGCCACCGTGACCTGGATGTTCGACCGCTACACCTTCGGCCGCCCGCTGGCCTCCTATCAGGCCCTCAAACACCGCATGGCCGATAACAAGACCTGGCTGGAGGCCTGCCACGCGACCGCGCGCGCAGCAGCCGCGGCAATCGACGAAAACCTGTCCACGGCAGCCGAATTCGTCAGCGTCGCCAAATCGTATGTCGGGACGAAGGCGCCGGTGATCGTCCAGGACTGCGTCCAGATCCACGGCGGTATCGGCGTCACCTGGGAACACGACCTGCATCTGTTTCTGCGGCGCGTCACCTACGGTCGGGCCCTGTACGGGACCCCGGAGGAACATCATCGCCGCATCACCGACCTACTCGTCCGCAGCGCCGCATGACCACCGATCTCGAACCAGTCGACAGCTTCCGCGACCGCGCCCGGCGCTGGCTGAAGGAAAACCTCCCGCCAACCACGCAGACCTACACCGGCGCCGACCACGACGAGGTGTGGGATCGCGCGCGCGAACTGCAACGCATCCTCTTCGAAGGCGGCTTCGCGGGTATCTGTTTCCCGAAAGCCTATGGCGGCCAAGGGCTCACCCCCACCCACCAGCAGGCCTTCACCGAGGAGTCGCTCGGTTACGAGATGCCGCTGGTGCTGAATGTGCCCACGCTCGCGATCTGCGCGGCTACCCTGCTCGAGCTGGGCACCGAACAGCAGAAGCGCGCGCATCTGACGGCGGTGCTGCGCGGTGCGGAGATCCTGGCCCAGTTCCTATCCGAACCACGTGGCGGCTCGGATCTGGCAGGGCTGATCACCCGCGCCGATCGCGACGGTGCCGAGTGGATCCTCAACGGCTCCAAGATCTGGAGTTCGGGCGCCTATGCCGCCGACTACGGGCTGTGCCTGGCCCGCACCGACTGGGACGTGCCCAAGCACAACGGCCTCACCCTGTTCCTCGTCCCGGTCGCCACGCCGGGAGTGACCATCCAGCGGATCAAACAGGTCACCGGGTCGACCGAGTTCTGCCAGGAGTTCTTCGACGATGTCCGGCTACCCGCCGAGGCCGTGATCGGCGAGGTCGGCGGCGGCTGGGCGGCGGCGTCGCGGCTACTGAATCACGAACGGGCCGCCATGGGCGGCACCTCGCCCTACACCAGCGGCCAGCGCCCGCATCTCGGCGCGGAGGCCACCACGCTGGTCGACCTGGCTCGCGCGACCGGCCGCCTCGACGACCCGCGGGTTCGTGAGGATATCGGGGCGGCCAGGGCCATGATCGTGGTCCGCAACCAACTCATCGCGCATGTCTCGCACGCCATCGGCACCGGCGCCCTGCCGCCCGCGGCGGGGTCCATCGTTCGCCTGTTCAGTGCCGAAAATGCCTTGCTGCAAACCGATTCCGCGGTCACGATCGCGGGTGCGGCGGCGGTGACCGGCGATCCGGATGGTCCTGGCATCGGCCAACTCGGCATCGACTATCTGTTCCGCAATGCCTGGAGCCTCGCGGGCGGCAGCACCGAAATGGCCCGAAACATCATCAGCGAACGGCTACTCGGCATGCCCCGCGAACACACCGCCGACCGCGACGTGCCGTTCAACAAGGTCGAACGGAGTCGTTGAGTGACGAGATGGTTCGAACAACGCGGCGGCCTCGATGGCACAGTAGCCGTGATCACCGGTGGCGCAGGCGGACTCGGGCAGGCGATTGTGCGGGATCTGGTCGCCAACGGTGTCCGGCCCGCGGTGCTCGACCTCGATGCCGAAGCCGCCGAGGCCTTGCAGCGCACGATGGCCGATCGCGATGCCCTGGTGCAGGTCGGTGACGCCCGCGATCCCGATACGCTGACGGCGCTGTTCGCCGCCGTCGACGAGCGCTGGGGTCGGCTGGACACACTCGTCAATGTCGTCGGCGGCACCTTCCGTGCCCCGTTCACCGACACCACGCCGAAGGGCTGGGACGCGCTGCTGCGCACCAATCTGCTGCATGTATTCCACGCCTGCGCATTGGCGGTGCCGCGGATGCAGGCCGGTGGGCGCGGCGGCAGCATCGTCAATATCACCACCATCGAAGCGCACCGTGCCGCACCGGGTTTCGCTGTCTACGCCGCCGCGAAGGCGGCCGTCGAACAGTTCGGCCGCACGCTCGCTATCGAACTCGCACCGGACCGGATCCGGGTCAACAACGTGGCACCGGACTTCGTACCTACCCCCAACCTGGCCAGGTTCTCACACGGCGACGGAGCCATGTCCGATCCGACCGGGGCTCGGGTCGCCATCCCACTGGGGCGCCCCGGTGAGGTCACCGACGTCTCGAACTGCGTAGTCTTCCTCGCCTCGGCCCTTTCGGCCTACCTCACCGGCACCACCCTGCATCCCGACGGTGGCACATCGGCATCGGCGGGTTGGTTCAACTGGCCGGATACCGGTTGGGCCAATTACGCTCCGCTGCGCTATCTCCAGAGTTGATCGGGGTGATCGCGCGCAGGCAGAAGGCGGTCGTGCGGTCGATATCGGCGGCGGTCGGCTCCACCCGACGCCAGAGGAAATCGGTCAGACTGCCGACGGTCGCGTGTGCGACGAGCGCGGCATCGAATTGCGGGTCCTGGCTGCCCAATTCGGCGAAAGCGCCGTGCAGCAGTGTGGCGAGCCGATCGCTCGGCGTCGGCGATCCGGCATCTATATCCGGAGCTGACCCACCGGCGTTCCACAGCACCGCCCTGGTCAACGTCGCTGTGGAATCGGCCGCCTGGGACAGCACCGCCTCGACCCACCGGCGCACCTGGTCTTCCGGTGTATCCGCTTTGCGCATTCGACGGGCGGCATAGCGCACCAGGCGCTCGGCGCCATCCTCGATGAGGGCGGAGATGAGTGCGTCCTTCGATGGAAAATGCCGGTAGAAGGCGTCATTGGACAGACCGGCGGCCGCGACGATATCGGTTACGCGCGGTCGCGACGCGGTCCCGCTGGCGCGGATGACAGCCATCGCGGCATCCAGCAGGCGGCGCACCTCATCGGCATAGGTCGCCTCGCGTTTGGCGAGAGCCCTGGCGGCGATGCGGCCCACCACATCCACCTCGGGACCCGCAAGGCTATTCTCACTCACAAGAACAGTATTCTCAGAAATAGGAGTCGGCGCAAATGCGCGAGCGTGTCCTCACCCTGCAGGGTGCGACGAACTTCCGCGATCTCGGCGGCTATCGGACCGTCGACGGCGGATACACACGCTGGGGCATGGTCTATCGCTCCGACGCTCCGCACCGGCTCAGCATCGCCGACCTCGCCATCGTCGAGCGCCTCGGTCTGCTCGTCGCCTACGACCTGCGCACCGACGAGGAGCGCGACCGCTCCCCCTCGGCGCTGCCCGCGACCGTGCGTCGGATACCGCTCACCATCGGCGGCACCGCGGCCCACACCCGCGCCAACGCCGAGCTGATCCGCACCCGGCCCGCGGAAATTCCCGACGACTTCCTCGCCGAAATGTACCGCCGTATGGTCGATTTCGACGCCGAGATATTCGGGCGGATACTCTCTGACTTAGCCGACGCGAACGGTACCCCGGCCCTGATCCATTGCACCGCGGGCAAGGATCGCACCGGCGTCGCCGCCGCATTACTGCTGGCGGCGCTCGGCGTCGACGAGACGACAATTCTCGACGACTACGAACTGAGCGCCATCCACTTCACCGAGCGGCGCCCGCCCCGCCTGCTCGCGCGCCTGCCCGAGGATGTCGACCCCGCGCGCTACCGCGCGGTCTTCGGCGCACCGCGGCTGGCGATGGCCACCATGCTCACCACGCTTCGGGAAAACCACGGAAGTATTGAGGGCTACCTGCGTACCAGGGCCGGGTTGTCGCCCTCGACTCTCACCGCGCTGCGAGAGCGGTTGGTCCAGTCATCCGTTTCGTGACCGCGCCCGGTACCCGGCCACGAAGTCGGCAGCCTGCTTGTGCAAATGCCGCAACAGGATCTCCTGGTCATTGAGCGGAAACTCGGTGACCGCCCGTGATTCGAGCATGGTCTGGGTGGCCTCGAGGGTGTTGCAGTCCTGCAGGCCGAATTCCTTGAACGTGAGGGCGGCCAGTTCTTGCCGCAACCGGTCGGTGGCGTTGCGCGCCGGGGCGAAATAGCAAGTGCCCTCGAAGATGTGCTTGTTGTAGGCGGTCGGCCAGTAGTGATACGTCAGATACCAGCCCGGCGCCCACACGACGATCATGAAATTCGGGAAGAAGACGTAGGAGTCCAGGCCCCATGCCTGGTGCCGGGTCGGGTTCAGTCCGGGTGGCAGATTGTCCAGCGCGGGAATGTCCGGGCGATCCCAGGCGCCGAAATTGCCGCTGCGCAATACCCTTTCGATCGGCTTGACCATATTCAGATCCTTCGGCGGCGCCATGCCACCCCATGAGGACACCATGCCGTGCGGCCCGTCCAGTTCGTAGTGCAGCGCCTCGAAGCCGGAGTTCGACAGCTTCTGCGACTCCCCGGCCACGTACTGCTTCGCATGCAGGATGGGCGCGTGGTAGAACTCGGCGAAGGCATCGACGTAGAGCTTCCAGTTACTCCCGACCTCGGCCTGGTACTTGTACATCGCGGTCATCTCCCCGAACGGGTAGCCCGCCAGTCCTGCGGCGAACTTGCCGAGATAGTCGGTCAGCGGCGCGGCATCGTCATCGAGATTGACGAAGACGAAGCCCTCCCACACTTCGCAGCGCACCGACTTCAGACCGAACCGGTCCTTGTCGAAGTCGAAGAACTCCTGCTCCTGCTGTACGAAAGTGGCCTCGCCGGCGAGGTTGTAGCGCCAGGCGTGGTACTTGCAGGTGAACTGTCGGCAGGTACCGGCTGTCTCCTGCCCGGGATAGTCGTCCCAGACCAGCTTGTTGCCGCGATGGCGACAGATATTGTGGAATGCGCGGATTCGCTGATCATTGTCCTTGACGATGATCAGCGAAGTGTTCACCACCGCAAGCTCTTTGGTGAAGTAGCTACCCATACGCGGAAGCTGTTCCACCCGACCGACATTCAGCCAGGTCCGCGCGAAGATCGCGTCGCGCTCGAGCTCATAGTGCTCCGGCGAGATCGAGTCCTCGAACGACACCAGGCCGGTGCCGAGCTCTGGATAATGCTCCGTCCACGACCCCTCCGCCGGCTTCGCGAAATGCGGCATCTGCAGCTCCCGTCATATCGAATACCGCGGCCGATTGGGCCGCCGACACGCGTGAATGCTAGTCGTTCGTAAAGTAGATTGCTAGTCGTTCGTACAGCAGGTCACTAGCCATTCGTAAAGTAAAATCCTGGCCGATCGTCAAGTACGGTCGTATGCACCACGACGAGCTCACCGGAAGGAAGGCATGACCAGGGCAGATGTTGTCGCGCGCGAAGCCGATAGTCGGCAGCGCCTAATCGACGCCGCGGTAGCACTTTTCATCCGCCACAGCTTTGCCGGGACCTCGCTACAAATGATCGCCGACGAGCTGGGCTTCACCAAGGCCGCGATCTACTACCACTTCCGCACCCGCGAACAACTACTCCTCGCCGTGCTGCGGCCACTGCTGCAACAACTCCGGTCGGTGATCGAGACCGCCGAACAGCAGCGCACCGCGCGCGCCCGCGCCGAGTCGATGCTGAACGGTTACGCCGAACTCGTCGCGGCGAGCCGATCGATCGCCGCCGTCGTGACCACCGATCCCAGCGTCATTCGCGTGGTGCGTGAGCAACCGGATTGGCGCGAGGTGATCGACCGGCCTGTCGCGCTACTGGCAGCACCCACCCCCGGACCGGATGGTGTTATCGCGGCCACCGCGGTGCTGACCGGTCTGGCCGGCGCTGCGTCCGGCGCACCGAACGACGTCGACCAGCAGACTCTGCACCAACAGTTGCTCGACATCGGCCGCCGGACACTGGGACTGCGTAGACCGCGAAACCTATGACGCGGCAGCGCATTTCGGAAGGAACAAACCACCGCCAGACCGCTGGAGTTTCCGGGGACTTCCCGTCCGGCTCGACAAATTCATTGCGCCGGAATGGATCTGAGCGAGCCTCGGCTGAACTGCTGCGCCCGGCGGTGTTCGACAATGCTGCGGGATCGGCGTACCGGCCGCCGGACGGTGAGCGCTGCCGTTCGGCACTGGCGAAGTGACCAGGATCCGACGGGGTGCGGCCTATTCCGGTGCCTCGAACCCGCCGATCTCCTGCTCGAGCAGTTCGGCCAAGCGCAGCGGGGTGCGATCCTCGAACATCGGACCGATGAGCTGCACGCCCACCGGCAGGCCCTCGGGGGACCGGCCCGCTGGTATGGCGGTTGCAGGAAGGCCGGGCATGGTCGCCAGACCAGCCCAGACGAGCTGGTCGGCGAACGGGTATGCCACGCCGTCGATGTCGATCCGCCGGTCTCCCAGACTGGGAGTGTGGTCATGCGGGAACGCGGGAGTCGGCGTGATCGGACAGACCACGGCATCGAACTCGGCGAACAGCTGCCGCCAGCCGTGGCGGTGGCGCTCGCGACGGTTGTTGGCCTCGATCCAGTCGCGGTGGCTGAACACCGCGCCGCGCAACCGCACCGCGTCGAGACTCCGGTCGTCCGCGTTCAATCCAGCGGCGTGGGTCCGCAACTGCTCGTACCTGTCCGCGGGATACATTGCGGCGAGGTTCGCCAGCAGCAACTGCGTGTAGAGCGTCGCGGCCTCGGTCAGATCGGGCAGCAGCGGACTGTGCCGTTCGACGCGAGCACCACCGGCGACGAGTGCGTCGGCGACTCGGTTCACCGCGGCTCGCACTGCGGACCCGGTCGGAATGAGCGGATGGTCGTCGACGACCAGCACACGGAAATCGGAGAGCCGCTCGCCGCGCGCAACCGGCAGAGCCAGGTCGAACGCGACGCCGAGCGTCAGCGGATCCGGTCCAGCCATCACGTCCAACAGCAGCGTGAGGTCGCGGGCGGTGCGCGCCATCGGCCCGACGACGGCGAGGTCGCGCTCGGATGGCAGCGCCGGCGCGGGCGGCGGGACATGACCGCGGCTCGCCACCAACCCGTACGACGGCTTATGCGCGTAGACGCCGCAGAAATGCGCGGGGGTGCGCAGCGAACCGCCGATGTCGGAGCCGATGGACAGCGCGCCGAACCCGCATGCGAGGGCAGCCGCAGATCCGCCGGAGGATCCGCCCGGAGTGCGGCCGAGATCCCACGGGTTGTTGGTGGTGCCGTAGATCTCGTTGAAGCTCTGCAGATCCCCCAGCATGAACGGCACATTGGTCTTACCGAGCACCACCGCGCCCGCGGCTTTCAGCCGCGACACCTGTACCGCATCCTCGGCGGGCACATAGTTGGCATAAGGCGACATGCCCCAAGTCGTCGGCAGCCCGGCGATGTTGTAGGACTCTTTGACCGTCACCGGAACGCCGAGCAGCGGCCGATCCTCGCCGCGAGCACGCGCCTCGTCAGCACTGCGCGCGGCGGCACGCGCCGGTTCGAAGTCCGGCACACAGATCGCGTTGATCGCCTTGTCGTCCCGCTCGATCCGGGCGATCGCCTCGTCGGTCAATTCCGCCGAGGTCACTTCACCGGCACGCAACGCGACCGCGAGCTGTTCAGCCGACCGGAAACTCCACTCCATTGAACCGACCCTACCGGCCCGGCGCACGCGCTCGACGGCGGAGCGGCTGGCAGCCGGAACTGTCCAGCCCTGGCGTCGGACCGCTGGTCCAATAGTGCTGTGAACGGAGACGATCACCGGGGTTGGGCGACCCGTGGGGCAGGGGCGATGATGTGAAAATGACTGCCAGCCCGCGCGCCCTTTCATTCAACCTGGCCGCTGCTCAGTACGCGGCCAGCCGACCGTCTTATCCGCCCGCGCTGTTCGACTTCATCGAGGAGGTCACGAGCCGTCCCCTGGCGGGTGCTCGCGTCGCCGACATCGGTGCGGGCACCGGAATCGCCACCTTTCTCCTGCGCCAGCGCGGGGCCGAGGTGATCGCGGTCGAGCCGGGCGACGCCATGGCCTCCCAGTTCCACTCGCTGCTCCCGGACGTGCCGATCGTTCGAGGCGACGGCAACGCCCTCCCACTGGCCGATGCCTCCCACGAACTCATCACCTTCGCGCAGTCTTGGCAGTGGACCGACACCAGCCGCTCGGTTCCGGAGGCGCTGCGAGTCCTGAGTCCCAACGGTGCGCTCGCTATCTGGTGGAACACGACCGCTTTCGACGTGCCGTGGATTCGTGAGCAACACGAGCGGATCGCGCGCCACTGCGCAGTGGAGCCGTCCGCTGGCGTGCGTCCCGACGACAGCGACGCCATCCGGCTCGCGGGTCTGTCAGGACTCCGGGTCGCGCGCCGCCTATTGCGGTGGAGCCGAATGATCCCCCTGGACACGCATCTCGCCAACATCACCAGCCGCTCGGCATTCCTTGTCCTTCCCGAGGACAGCAACCGGACCTTTCGCTCCGCGGAGCGCAGGCGACTGCGCGAGATCTTCCCAGACGAGGCAGTGCAAGAGACCTACGTTGTTGATCTACTGGTGGCCATTCGTCCAAGACGTGCCAAACGTCCTGGGATTCCGTCAGCACGATTCCACCCGGCTTCATCGAAACCCCATGATGCGTGCCAGTCTGCGCCGATAAGTATTCGCCTGGACAAGCAAGTAGCCGCGCCCCTGGTCGGCCGCATCAGCCGACCAGAGGATTTGCCGCCACCTGCGCGTTCCTGATGAGTGCCGAGGCCGGCTACATCACCGGTCAGGTCATCGGTGTCAACTGTGGCCGCAATACCTGACCGAGCCGAAAGGATTCGACAACAATGGCTCCCGAAACCGAACTCCTCCCGCACCTTCCGAACGGCCACTGAATGCGATCGATATGCTGAGCGACGAATTCGATACGCGGGCACGCACTGCCGCGCCCGCGTGGACCCAGGCGGAACTCCAACGCCTGATGGATGTCCAGCCGTGCGGCGCGGGCCGATATCTGGCCCCAGCCCACGGTCCGACGGCACGGGATGTGGTCGAAGCCGGACAAATGCTCGGCGACGCGGTGGTGGCAGCGGCCAAACATGTGCCGCATCAGCGCGTGACCTCGGTATCGATGATCTTCTCGCGCGCGGCCGCACATACGGCCCCGCTCGATATCGAGGTCGATGCGCTGCGATCGGGGCGCACCTTCACCACCGCACAGGTCACCATCCGCCAGCGCGATTCGCCGTGCTGTGCCGGGATCGTGCTGCTCGATTCCGGTGCGCCCGACCTCATTCGCTCGGCGGCCCCGATGCCGCTGGTCGATCCGCCGGATCGGCTGCGCCCACTTACAACTCCGGGGACGGCGGTGGACGGCCGCGATATGCGGGTGGTCGACGACGCCTACGACCCGGACCCCAATCGGGTCGGCCCGCCGGAGTTGTTCGTCTGGACGCGGTTTCGTGACGGACCGGAACACGACTACCTGCATGCGGCGCTGCTGGCGCAGTCCAGTGCCCACTGGACGGTCGCCGCCGCGCTGCGCCCGCACGCCGGTTTCGGGGAAGCGATGGCGCATCGGTCGATCTCGACCGGAATCACGATGGCTACCATCACCTTCCACGACGATGTCGACGTGACGCAGTGGCTGCTATACGCCACCCGCGTCACCTACGCCGGGCGCGGCCATGCCCAGAGCGAAGGCCAGGTGTATACCGAAGATGGGGCCGTGGTCGCCTCCTACAGCGTGCACGCGATGGTGCGTGGCCTCGAACCGCGCGCCACCACCTCCGAAATCCTGCTCTGATCCACGGGAGATCCTCATGGAGCCATCGGGCTATCTCGACCGGCCGGATTATCGTGTCGATGTCCGGCGCATCCGCAATCTTGTCCGAGCCACCTACGGCGACCAGATATTCGCCGAGTCGACCGCGAGTCTGCTTGTCGCGGAACAGGATCACGGCATCGTGTGCTATCTGCCCGCATCCGATGTGCGCTTCGACCTGCTCGTCCCCCACGAGCAGACCTCGCGCTGCCCGTTCAAGGGCACGGCGCGCTACTGGCGTCCGGCCGATGGCCCGGATCCGATCGCCTGGGAATACGCCGAGCCCTATCCGGAGGTCGCGATATTGAGCGGACACATCGGTTTCTATCAGGATCGAGTCCGCGTCGAGGTGGGCGTAGCCACCCCTGCGGTCATCCAGTAAGTCCCTGACCGCTCATTCGCTCGATCGGGAGTGGGGCACGAGGCCGAAGTTCGGGGTCGGCGGCCGCTTTGCTGATGAGCGTCGATGGCCGTACCGCGCTCCTGCAGCAGCTCGACTCAATCGGTCTGCCGCTGCAGCACAGTCGGGGCTAGTCGGGTTCGGCCGCCTGAGTGGAACTCGTGGTGGCGGTGGGTGTGGTTCGGCCACGGCGCCGCCCCGGAGCCAATAGGCCGATGGCAACTGCGGCGACCAAGGTCAGTGCGCCGAGGATCGCCGCTGCTTGGCGGACGCCGTGGACGAATGCGGCCTTGGCCGCGTCGGCGAGGGGTTGCGCTTGCGGGCCCAGATGCTCGGCCACGGCCAGTGCGCCGACGAGTGAGCCGGCGACCGGACTGCGCATCTGTTGCGGGAGCATCGGCAGGATCGTCGCGATCTGGTGGCCGTAACCCGCGGCGAGAATGCTTCCGGCCAAGGCTATTCCGATCGCGGCGCCGACCTCGCGCGATACGTCGTTCACGGCTGCCGCGACGCCGTGCTGGTCGGCAGGTACACCCGCCATGATCGCGGTCGTGGCAGGTGCCGCCGACAGGCTGATGCCGAGACTGACGATCAGCAGCGGCCAGACGACATCGAAATAGGTGCCATCGACCGTCAAGCGGGCGACCGCCAGGAGCCCGACACCCAGCAGTGCGAGACCGCAGAAGGTTTGCAGCCGCAAGCCGAATCGCTCGGCGAGCCACGGCGAGATCGGCGAGATGGTCACGAACGGAATCATCATCGGCGCCATGGCCAGTGCCGAGATGAGCGGACGGTAGCCGAGAATCAATTGCAGGAACTGCACGACGAGCATGAACATGCCGAACGAAACCAGGAATTGAATTGCGACGGAGGCGGTCCCGGTGCCGAATCGACGGTCGGCGAACAGCCGGACGTCGAGCAGCGGCGCCGGCACCCGCAATTCGATCAGCGCGAATGCTCCGATCGATAGGATGCCGCCGACGGCGGCACCGATCACCAGCGGATGCGACCAGCCGAGCTGAGGCGTCTCGGTCGCCGCCGCCACGATCAGGCCGACGCCGATTGCCGAGGTCAGCGTGCCCCACGGGTCGATGCCGGGCCGTGCCGATGCGATCGATTCGGGGATGACGCACCCGGTGACGGCAAGCAGCGCGCTGGATGCGCTCATCGCCGCCATGATCGAAAGCCAGGTCCAGAACTGAAACAGCACACCGGACACGAGGATTCCGCCCACCGCGCCTATACCCACGGAACCGGCCCACATCCCGACGGCGACGCCGCGCCTGCTCTCCGGCAATCCGGCGGTGAGCAGCGACAGCGTCGACGGCATCACCAGCGCGGCGCCGACCCCGGCCGCCGAACGAGCCGCGATCAGCCATATCGGACCGTCCAACAGCAGCGGCACAGCGGAGAAGAGCGCGAACACCCCCAGACCGGTGAGCAGCATCCTGCGGCGTCCGTACCGGTCGCCTAATGCGCCGCCGGGCAACACCAGACAGGCCAGCGCGAGGGTGTAGCCATCGACGATCCAGGTGAGCTGCTGCTGGGTGGCGCCGGTAGCCGCGGCAATCTCGGGCAACGCGGTGTAGAGCGCGGCCATCGAGGCGACGATAAGCGCCACCGCCGCACAGGACAGCATCAGCGCCCACCGCTGGATGACGGACAACCGCGTCGCGGTGGAGTCCATGGCCTGCCCTACTTCAGCATCATGCCGCCGTCGACCGGTAATGCCACCCCTGTGATGTAACGGGCGTCGTCGGAAGCAAGGAACAGCACCGCGTTGCTGATATCTTCCGGCTCCACCCAGGCGATCGGCAGCACGTGGAACATCTGCGCGACGGGGATGAAGTCGTCGACGGTCGGATTCTCCAGATCCGGTCGGAACATGCGGAAGGTGGGCTCGTTCAGCAGCATCGGCGTCGCCACGTTCGTAGGGCAGATCGCGTTCACGCGAATGCTCTTGTCCCCCAACTCCATTGCCAGCGAGCGCATGATGCCGATGACACCGTGCTTGGCAGCGGCATAGTGGCCGATATTCGGGACGGCGCGCAGGCCGCCGATCGAGCTGGTGAGCACGATCGACCCGCCGCGACCGCCCGCGACGATATGCGGCACCGAGACCCGGGTCGTCATCCAGACGCCGGTCATATTGACATCGATCATGTCGCGCCAGGTCTGTTCGCTCATCTTGTCCATCGCATCGCCATCGCTGGCCAACCCGGCATTGGCCACCACGATGTCGAGGCGACCGAGTTGTGCGACACCGTCGTCGACCACGGCCTGCATGGTCTCCAGATCGCGCACGTCGGCCTCGACGGCGATGATGCGCCGGCCGGTCGCCTCGACAAGCGCGACCGTTTCGGCCAGGTCGTCCGGTGTCGACATCGGAATAGTGACACCGTCGAGCTGCTTACAGACGTCGACGGCGATGATGTCGGCGCCCTCCTGCGCCAGTTTCACGGCGTGGCTACGCCCCTGGCCGCGCGCTGCACCCGTAATGAAGGCGACCTTGCCCTCTACTCGTCCGGTCATCATTCACTCCCTGGATTCGTGGCCGCCGTCGGCCCGGTGCCGACGGCGAAGCAAAAGCAGAACGGTCAGCAGCACGGCGGCGGCGATCGCGCCGTAGCGCGCCGCACCGGTCATTCCGCTGACGGCGAGCAGATCGATCGGTGCGGCGGACTCGCGTGGCTCGGTGACCACGTCGGATTCGGCGCTGTGCGCATCGACCGAAGCGGATTCGGGTTCGGTGTGCGCCCCTGCGGTGATCTCGGCCGCGAGATTGGTGGCGAATGTTCCGATGAGCGTCCCGGCGACCTCGGCGAGCGCGCCGCGGCCGAATTGGGCCGGCTTGCCCGTAACGGCCAGGTCGGTTTCGACGAAAACCTCTGTCACGCCAGCGGATTCGACGAGTCGGCAGGTGATCATCGCCTTCGCGGTGCCGTTGCCGCGTGCCTCTCGCCCGCCGCCCTCGAGCACCGCGATCCCGGCCGCCTCGTCCTGAGAGGCGATCTTGATGGTGCCGGTATAGGACAGGGTGACCGGACCGAGTTTGACCTTGATCTTGCCGCGGTAGTCGTCGCCGTCGCGCCCGGTGATAGTGGCTCCGGGAACGCAGGGGGCGATCCGCTCGAGGTCGAGCAGCACCCGCCAGGCTTGTGCGGCGGGGGCGGGAATACTGAAGGTGTTCTCGAACTTCATGCGGACTCCTTCGCGATCGATTCCGCGGCCGCACGAACGGCTTTCACAATCCCCTGATATCCCGTGCACCGACAGACATTGCCGGACAATGCTTCTCGGATCTCGTCATCGGATGGATCTGGGCTTTCCTGCAAAAATGCGGTCACGCTGGTGATGAAACCCGGTGTGCAGAAACCACATTGGAGTCCGTGACAGTCACGGAAGGCGGCCTGCACCGGGGACAGGCGGCCGTCCGGCGATGCGATCCCCTCCACGGTCGTCACCTCCGCACCGTCGGCCTGCACGGCCAGGACCAGGCAGCCACGCACCGCCTGCCCGTCCAGCAATACCGTGCACGCACCGCACACCCCGTGCTCACAGCCCAGGTGGGTCCCGGTCAGCCCGCATATTTCGCGCAGGTAGTCGGCCAGCGTCAGCCGAGGTGGCACCCGATGGCGCCGGGCCCGCCCGTTGACCCGCACCTCGATTTCGATGTCAGTCATCACTCGCCTCCTCAACGGCGCGGCGCCAAGCGCGCGCCACCATCACCGCCCCGACCCGTTTGCGGTAGTCGGCCGTGCCGTGCAGATCGGACGCCACCGCGTCCAACGGTTCCGTTGCCGCGTGACCGACCTCGTCGGGAGCGACTTCGGCAATGTCGCGGCCGATCAGTTCCGCCTCGAGGGCGGTGGCCCTGCTCGGGGTGGGTCCGAGTCCGAAAAGACCGATACCGCACCGGCCTATGTGGGAGTCGGCGTCGAGGCCGACGGCCACGACAGCACCCGCCAACGCGAAATCGCCACTGCGGCGGGCGAATTCCTCGATCGCGAAACCACACCGGCCGCGTCGCGCCGGAAAGACGATCCCGGTCACCAGTTCGTCGGCGGCCAGTTCGGTGCTCCACATGCCGGTGAAGAAATCCGACGCGGACAGGGTACGGCGCCCGCGCGGCGACTCAGCCTCGATTCGCGCGTCGAGAACCATGGCCACCGCCGGATATTCGGCCGCGGCATCGGCGTGCGCGATCGAGCCGCCTATCGTGCCGCGGTTTCGGATCTGGGCATGACCGATCAGCGGGGTGGCCCGTGCCAGCAGTGGCACCGCTCGGTTGACTTCGGCGGACCGGCCGACCGTGGTGTGGGTGGTCCCCGCGCCGATCCACACCGAGTCCGCGCGCGACTCGATACCGCACAGTTGATCGATGCGGCGCACGTCGACCAGATGCTCGGGGACCGCCAACCTCAGCGCCAGCATCGGCACCAGACTCTGCCCACCGGCGATGAGCTTCGCATCGTCACCGAGTTCGGCGAGCAGCTCGACGGCCGCCATGGTGGAGATCGGCGCATGATATTCGAACGGCGCGGGTTTCATGCCGACACCGTCCCGGTTAGCTCGGCGCGCGCCCGGTCCACCAGTGCCACGATCGCCGCGGGCGAGAGCGGCAGCTGGCCGACTTCCACACCGAACGGCGCCAGGGCATCGACCACGGCATTGATCACCGCGGGCGCGGCCCCGATGGCGCCGCCCTCGCCGACACCCTTGAAACCGCCGGGACCGGGGCTCGGTGTCTCGACATGCCCGACCTCGATGACCGGCACCTCGGTCGCGGTGGGCAGCAGGTAGTCCATGAAGGTTGTGCTGATCGGATTCCCGCTGTCGTCATAGGCGAGGTGCTCGTACAGCGCGCCGCCGATGCCCTGTACGGTGCCGCCGAAGATCTGGCCCTCCACCACATCCGGGTTGATCATCGGCCCGCAGTCCTCGCTGACGATGTAGCGCAGCAATGTCACCGCACCCGTTTCTATGTCGACCTCACAGGTGCACACGTGGGTCGCGTTGGCCCAGATCATCATGTGCGGCGTCCGATATCGGCCGCTGGCCTCCAAGCCCGCGGGCACGCCCGGAGGCAGGTCGTATCCGTTGAAATAGGCGATATCGGCTATCTCGGCCAGCGTCATCGCCACATCGGGCACGCCGCGGACCCACGCACGACCGAGGGTCAACTCCACGTCCTCCACGGGTGCGCCCAGTTTATGCGCGGCAATCGCCACTATCCGCTCGCGCAGCACGGCGGCCGTCTCCGCGATCGCACCGGCCAGCATGGAACCCGACCGGCTGCCGCCGGTGCCGCCACCGAACGGAGTCAGTGCGGTATCACCCTGAATGGTGTGGACATCGGCGATGTCCACACCGAGCGCGTCGGCGGTCAGTTGAACGACCGTGGTCTCCAGACTGTTTCCCGAGGATCCGCCCGAGACATACACATTGACCTTCCCGGAGGGTTCGACCCGGATGGTCGCGCCTTCGGTGCTGTGTAGCGGAGTACCGCCGGTGGTCGGTTCGAGGTAGGTACAGGTGCCGACCCCGAGGTAGCGTCCGTCGGCCCGCGCGCGCCGCTGCTGATCGCGGAAGGCATCGTAGTCGAGCATGGCCAGTGCCTGCTCGAAGGTCTCGGACGGCGACACATCGGAGTACGGCATGCCATTGGCGTTGAACGTCGGAAACTCGTCCCGCCGCAACATATTTCGTCGTCGCACCGCCACCGGGTCCATGCCCATCCGGCGGGCCGCGGTATCCAGCAGCACCTCACGGGCCACCGACTCGAACTGCCAGGGACCGCGATAGGCGACACGTCCCACGGTGTTCGAATACATCAGCCGCACATCGAATGTCGCGGCAGGCACGCGGTACGGTCCCGGGAACAGCATCCCGACCGGGATGGCGGCCGTCAGCGGTGACGGCGTCGGATAGGCGCCGACATTCTGCACGTAGTCGATGGCGGCGGCGAGGATGGTGCCGTCCGCGTCGAAGGCCATGCGGACGTCACCGTGCTCGTGCCGGGCCATACCGCCCGCCATCAGGTTTTCCTGCCGGTCCTCGATCCATTTCAGCGCCACCGGAAGCTTGCGGGCGGCCAGCACGATACAGACGTCCTCACGCAATGGCGCGGCCTTCAGTCCGAAGCCGCCGCCGGTATCGCGCATGATGACCCGCACGCAATGTTCGGCGATGCCGAGCAGTCGCGCGCAGAAGCCGCGGATCTCATGCGGTACCTGAGTGGATGCCCAGACCGTCAACTCCCCGCTCGGCGCCCACCATTCCGCGACCAGGCCCCGCGTCTCCATCGGCACCGGCGCGTACGCCTGCTGAAAGATCTGCTGCCGCACCACATGTGCCGCCGATTCGAAGATCGGGTCGAGCTCCGCCGCGGGGCGCCCGCTCAGCGCGCCCGCCAGGTTACCGGGAGACTGCGCATGCACGAGTTCGGTGGTTTCGTGTGCTGTTCGGTAGTCGACGACCGGCTCGAGCGGTTCGTAGTCGACGACCACCAACTCGACCGCATCCTCGGCCACATATCGATCGACCGCGATCACAAGGGCGACCGGATCACCGACGAAACGCACCTCGTCCTCGGCCAGCGCCGGCCGCGGCACCGGCGGCAGTCCGGGGGCGTCAAGCGAGTACGAAAACTGGTGCACGCCAGGATTCAGGTCAGCGGCGGTGAACACGGCATACACTCCGTCGAGCGCCAAGGCCTCCGCGACATCGATGCCGAGGATCCGGCCACGCGGGATGGGACTTCGGACGAAGCAGGCGTGCAACATGCCCGGCCGGTGCACATCGTCGACGAATACGCCGGCGCCGGTCACCAATCGGAGGTCTTCGACTCTGGGCACCCGGGCGCCGACGAATCCGGCCGACGCTTCGGTCACCTGACCGATAGCGATATCTGTCATCAGGCGGCCACTGTTCGGGACGTTTCCGCCACAACCAGGTAAAAGGGCGTTCGGAAACGTTCCGCCGGAAGAAATGTGCACCACGGCGATGAAAATCGAGAAGCGGGTAAAAAGGGCATCACAATCCGTTCGAGATCAACACGGTCCGGCACCCTCGGAGCCGCCAATTGCTGCTGAGGAATTGTCTAGCACCGTGCCGATAACGGTGTCAAGAGTGTAATATGTCTAGACTGAGAATTATGGTCTCATCTCGGGCACTTATGATTCTTGCATCTGCTCCTACCGTCGCGCAATGTCGTCGAGAGGGTCGATCATGTGGGAACTGACCGCGTCATTACTTCGCTGGCATGCGACCGGCAGGCCTTACGCGGTCGCGACCGTCGTCGGAGTGACCGGAAGCGCGCCACGGCCGATCGGCGCCGCACTGGCCGTCGATGCCGCGGGCACTGTCATCGGCAGCATCTCGGGCGGCTGTGTCGAGGCCGCCGCATACGAGCTGTGCCGCCAAGTCCTGCGCTCGGGCACGCCGATGCGAGCGAGCTTCGGCTACGCCGACGCCTTCGCGGTCGGCCTGACCTGCGGCGGCACCATCGATGTGTTCGTCCATCGGGTGCGCGCGGTCGATTATCCGATCGTCGAGGCCGCGCTGCGGCAACCAGGTCCGGTGGCACTGGTCCGCGATCTGGACAGCGGGGCCATGACCACGGTGGATCCGAGCCACACCGTCGGAACGCCACTGGACGCCGCGGTCGTTGCCGAGGTGCGCGCCATGTTGGATATCGGCGCCACCGGCGTACGCCGGATCGGCTGCGGCGGTGCGGAATCGACGATCCTCGTCGAATCTTTCGCGCCGCCACCACGGATGATCGTCTGCGGGGCAACCGATTTCGCCGCGTCGGTGTGCCGGGTGGGCAGCCTGCTCGGCTATCGGGTCACGCTGTGCGACGCGCGCGCGGTATTCGCGACCCGGGATCGTTTCCCGGATGCCGACGAGGTCGTCGTCGGCTGGCCGCACCGGTATCTCGCGGATACCCCGGTCGACGCCAGAACCGTGGTGTGCGTACTCACCCACGACCCGAAATTCGATATCCCACTGCTGGAGATCGCGCTGCGACTGCCGATCGCCTACGTGGGCGCCATGGGTTCGCGCCGAGCCGACGCCGACCGGCGAACGGCGTTGCGCGCGGCCGGCCTCACCGATGCCGAGCTGGCGCGCCTGCATTCCCCGATCGGCCTCGATCTGGGTGGGCGGACCGCCGCCGAGGCCGCCGTCGCCATCGGCGCCGAAATCATCGCGGTCCGCCGCGGCGGATCGACCCGGCCGCTGCACGCCACCGACCGGCCGATCCATCCCGCCGAGCCCGGCCGCGGCGCGCCGAATACCTCGGAATTCGATCTCGAAAGCGTTCCCTCGAGTCAGTAACACAGTTACTATGGTAACCGTGTTACAGTTCTCGCGTGAGTCGGACAGCAGCACGGATTCCGTCGCAGAAGATCATCAAGACCGTGCTCGCACTGTTGCAGTCGGACGGCTACGACGCCGTTCAGCTACGCGAGGTAGCACGTCGCGCACACGTATCGCTCGCGACGGTGTACAAGCTGTTCCCCGCCCGGGACGCGCTGATCATCGCCGCGGTCCACGAGTGGATGGCCACCAATACCTATCCCGACATCGCCCCGCCCACACCCGAGGAATCGATCGCCGACGGCGTGATACGGATTCTGCGACATGTGTTCCAACCATGGGAGCGCAACCCCACGATGCTCGAAGCGTTCTACCGGGCCAACTCGGCCCCGGGCGGTGCGCGCCTGAGCATCGATGGGTTCGCCACTGTCCTACCGGTAGCCGCGCAGATCTTCGAAGGTGCCGATCCCGATTACATCGAGGACATGACACTGATACTGCCCAACATGGTCTACGCCCTGATCGGGCGCGTCGCGGACAAGACCCTCGATGTCGACGAGATCCTGCCGATACTCGAGCGCACCGTGCGGCGGCTCACCGCGGACAACATCGCCCAGGACCGGGCTGTACGCGAGCGGCGCAACGCCACCGACCAGCCGGAACCGTTGGTTCTGGGTCCGGAGGTCGCCGCGCCGTTCATATACGACCGGAACGCCGACACATCGGCGACGGCGCAGGATGGCGCCGTGCATCGACCGAACGCGGGCTAGCAGGTCCCGAATCCAGCCTTGCCGTCCGCCGGGGCACCGCGACACCGCGCCCCGGCGGCAACGGGAGGTGGTATTTCTGATCGGAAATCCGATCGCTGAACAAAAATAGAAATTACGGCGAACAGGTAACCGAAATTCGGCGGTTATCGAATTCGACGCACCCTCCGGTTTATATGCGGTGAAGGTGCTGATTCAGTACGCCGAAAACAGGAACAGGCAGCCGCGAAAAATATTTGCTCGCACCTATTGACCGGATCTGTGACCGCGCGCACAATCATCGACGTAGCGAGTCGGACCGAAAATCGGATTCGATGTCGAGCAGCATTCTCCGCATTGCGCTGCCACCATAATCCCACGAAAGTGATTTCGCGATCGATGTTGATCCCGCACATTCCCGCGCCCGCCGAATCCGGGCCAGTTCCCGATGCGGTGGCAAACGCAATAGTGACAATTCACTTGGACGGCGCCATAACGTCACAGCCCGGCCGAGCCGACGAGACGGTACTGGAGACCGCGCGCCGAGCCGGGCTGACACCACCGTTTTCCTGCGAGGCAGGCAACTGCGGAACTTGTATGGCCACCCTCGTCGACGGGCGGGTCGCGATGAAGGTGAACGACGCGCTGACCGACGACGACCTCGCGGCCGGCTACATCCTCACCTGCCAGGCCCTGCCCCAGACCACCTCGATCACCGTGCAGTACCCGTGACCTACCGACTCAGGAGCCGACGTTGACCGATTTCGACACCATCGACTACTTCACCGATCCGGCACTCGTGCCCGATCCCTATCCGTACTTCGATCACCTACGCGCCAAGTGTCCCGTCACGCGGGAGCCGCACTACAACGTCCTCGCGGTGACCGGATACGAGGAGGTCTCCCAGGTAATGCGGGACGCCGACACATTCTCCTCGTGCATCGCGGTGGGCGGCCCGTTCCCGCCGCTGCCGTTCGAGCCCGAGGGCGAGGACATCAGCGCGCAGATCGAGCAGCACCGCACCCAACTGCCCATGTACGAGCACATGGTCACGATGGACCCGCCGCAGCACACCTACGCCCGGTCGGTGCTGAACCGGCTGTTGACACCCGCGCGGCTGAAGGAGAACGAGGAGTTCATGTGGCGGCTGGCCGACCGCCAGCTCGACGAATTCCTGGCCAACGGCCGCTCCGAATTCGTCGCCGAGTACGCGAAACCGTTCTCGCTGTTGGTGATCGCCGATCTGCTCGGTGTTCCGGAGCAGGACCACCAGGAGTTCCGGACCGTGCTCGGCGCCGATCGGCCCGGCACCCAGGTCGGTTCGCTGGACAAGGTGACGGTCAGCGTCAATCCGTTGGAGTGGCTCGACGAGAAGTTCAGCGCCTACATCGGCGATCGGCGGCGCGAGCCGCGCGATGATGTGCTGACCGCGCTGGCGCTGGCGAAATATCCGGATGGGTCGACCCCCGAGGTCCTCGATGTGGTCCGTTCCGCGACCTTCGTCTTCGGTGCGGGTCAGGAGACCACCGCCAAGCTGCTCGCCGCCGCCGTGCGCGTGCTCGGTGACGATCCGGAACTGCAGCGGACGCTGCGTGCCGATCGCAGCCGCATCCCGGTCTTCATCGAGGAGACGCTGCGCATGCACGCCCCGGTCAAGAGCGGCTTCCGGCTCGCCCGCCGGTCCACCGAAGTCGGTAGGGTCGACGTACCGGCCGGATCGACGCTCATGGTCTGCCCCGGCGCGGCCAACCGCGACCCGAGCCGGTTCGAAAACCCGCACGAGTTCCGCCTGGATCGCGCGAACTTCCGCGAGCACATGGCCTTCGGACGCGGTGTGCACTCCTGCCCCGGCGGTCCGCTGGCGCGGGTGGAGGGTCGGGTATCGCTCGAACGCATTCTGGATCGGATGCTGGACATCACGATCGATGCGGATCAGCACGGTCCCGCAGACGACCGCCGCTACCGCTACGAGCCCACCTACATCCTGCGTGGACTAACCGACCTGCACATCCGATTTTCGCCGCAAGACGAATCCGTGCCGCGAGATTGAGTGGACTTCCGTGTCGATCCTGTTCGAGCCCGACGGCCGAGGACCCTCCTCGGTTCGTCTGCTGGTGACCGGCGTCTGTTGCGCCGTCGCCATCGCGACGGCTGCCACCGTGATGGTCGCGAATTCCCGAGGGGCACTGCGTAAGACCGTGACAGTGACTGCAGTGATGGCGAATGTGGGTGACGGGCTGCCCGCCAAGTCGGATGTGAAATTCCAAGGCGTTCGCGTCGGGTTGGTCACGGCGGTTACGCCTGCTGCCCAATCCGGGTTGAACGATGTCCGTATCGAACTGGACCCTCATTTCGCGTCGGCGATTCCAGGCACGGTGACCGCACGGGTGGTGCCGAGCAACGTATTCGCGGTGCCTTCGGTGCAACTCGTCTACAACAGTGCGGCACCGGCGCTGGCTTCGGGAGCCCGCATCGGCCAGGATCGCAGCCTGGCGACCGTGCGCCTGCAGACCTCGCTCGACCAGCTGCGGCAAATCATCGCCGCGGTCGGTCGGGAGGAAACCGATAACGCGGTGGGCATGTTGGCGACCCTGGCCGAAGCAACCGACGGGCGCGGCGCGGGCATCGAGGACGCGGCCTCGCAGCTGCGCGATATCGTCGTCGAACTGGGCAAGGTCGTCTCCGTGGACGCGGCGCCGTCCACGCTCGATTCGCTCTCGGCCGCGATGCGTGAATTGCAGTCGGCGGCACCGGATCTGCTCGACACCCTGCACCAGGCGATTGTGCCGCTGCAGACGGTGGCACAGCAGCGCGCGAAACTCACCGCGCTGCTGTCCGGCGGCCTGCACACGCTCGGCACCGTCGGCACCGCACTCGACAACAACACCGACAAGATCATCGAAATCACCACGCATATGTCACCGGCCCTCGGCGCACTCGGTGACGGCGCGAGCAATTTTCCGCAGATCAGTATTTCGCTGACGCGAATGATCACGCGTTTCAACGAGTTGTGGAATCCGCAGACCCAGCGGCTTACCCCGCGCGTCATTGTGCAGCTGACACCGAACCGGCAGTACACCGCGGCGGACTGCCCCCGATACGGCGAGCTGGCCGGTCCCAACTGCGCGAACGGTCCGACAACACCCGCCCCGGCCGAGGGCTTGCCACCCGGCTTCGATCCGCGCCGCTTCCAACCACCGGCCTCGCTACTCGATAGCAATATCGGACCGGCCGGCAGCACCGCCGAGCAGGAGCAGATCGCGGGCATCCTCGGCGGAGAGCCCAACGCCGCCGCGAACATCCTGTTCGGTCCGCTGGCCCGCGGCGCCACCGTCTCGATCACGCCGGACCCGAGCGGAGGCACCCGATGAACTACCGCGGATCATTGCTCGTGCTGATCGCCTTCCTGATCAGTTCGGCGGTGCTGAGCTGGTCGGTCGCCGTCACCCTGCAGCGCGGCATCGGCGGCGAGACCAACAAGTACTCCGCGCTGTTCACCAACGTCTCCGGCCTGCGTGTCGGCGATGACGTCCGGATGGCCGGGGTACGGGTCGGCCGGGTCGAATCGGTCGAGTTGGCGGGCACGCTCGCGCGGGTCGGTTTCCGGATCCACAGCGATCAGGTGCTCACCGGGAACACCACCGTATCGGTGACGTATCAGAACCTGATCGGTCAGCGCTATCTCGGTGTAGCCATGGGCAACCACGGCGACCCGACCGTACTGAAACCCGGTGCCGAAATTCCGGTCGACCACACCGAGCCGTCCTTCGATATCTCCAAGCTGCTCAACGGTTTCGAGCCACTGTTCGGCACCCTGGACCGGACCGCGGTCGACAACATCACCGCTGCCCTGATCAACGCGTTGCAGGGCGACAGCGGCTCGATCACCACGCTGATCGCGGAGACGACCCGGCTGGCGGAATCGTTCGCCGGGCCGGACGAGGTGCTCGGACAGGTCATCTCGAACCTGGCCACCATCGTGGGCAATCTGGCTCAGCAGAGCGGAAATCTGACCACGGTGATCGACCAGACACGAGCCGTCTTCGAGGGACTGCAACAACATCAGCGAGCACTGTTCGATTCCGTGGACCAGATCGCAACGGTGGTCGGGCGAGCGTCGCAGATCGTGGCCGCCGATAAGCCGACCCTCGTCGAATTCCTGAATCGGGAACCCGGATTCTCCCAGCATTTCCTGGACAACAAGGCCAAGTTCGAGTATCTCGGCTACAACCTGCCACTGGTCCTGAAAGGGATGGCTCGAATCGCGCAGGCAGGCGGCTACATCGACGCCTACGTCTGCGAAGTGACCATGTCGCTACTGCCCGGCATGGAACCGCTGATTCCGGACATAGTCGACGCGATATCCCCCAGCGGGGTTGCCCAACACACCACCAAGTGCAGGTGAGGCGCGTGCGTATACCGTGGAATCGCAACGTTCGCATGCGGATCGGGCGGCGGCAACTCGAAGACCTCAGTAGGCCCTGGCTCGGCTTCGCGGCGATAGCCCTGCTGGTCGTCGCGGTCGTCGCCGCACTGGTCGTCAATTCGCTCGATATCGGTGAGCGGCGTGTGGAGGCGGAATTCGCGCAGGCCGCGCAGCTCGCTGCCGGCGATCAGGTGAGCGTGGCCGGTGTGCCGGTCGGCCATGTGGACGGCCTGCGGTTGGACGGCGACCATGTGACGGTCACGCTGAGCATCGCCGACGATGTGGTGCTCGGCGCCGCCACAACCGCGTCGATCAAACTCACCACCTTGCTGGGCAATCGATATGTGGAACTGGAACCGGCCGGTTCCGGTGCGCTGCCGAATGGCCGGATCCCGTTGGCGCAGACCAATGTTCCCTACGATCTGCAGTCTGCCCTCGCCGACGCCACGACCACCTTCACTCAGGTCGATGCCGATAAGGTCGGCCAAGCGCTCACCGAACTGTCCACCGAGCTACAGGGGCTGCCGCAGCTGATTCCGTCGGTGATGGCGAACGTAACGACCCTGTCGGGTGTGGTCGCCGAACGACGCGGGCAGATCGGCACACTGCTGACCAGCACGAGCCAACTCACCACCGTCATCGAGAATCAACGGGCGGGCCTGGGCGTGCTGTTGGACCAGGGCCGCGACCTGCTGCGCGAGGTCGCGGCCAAGCGGCAGGCCGTTACCGCCCTCATCGCGGCCACCAGCAATGTGGTGCAGACTCTGCAGCCGATCGTCGTCGACGACCAGCCCGAAATTCAATCCCTGCTCGACAATCTCGGTCAGCTGGTGCAGATGCTCAGTCGGCACGATGACCTGCTGCGCAACATATTGCAGATCCTTCCGGTCCCGTGGCGCAGCTGGGCGGACGCGACCGGCTCTGGGCCCGAAATGGACGCCAACGCGTCCTCGGGAGCGTTCGTCGACTCCTTCATGTGTGCGCTGGTCGGCCGCGCGAAGATCCAGCTGCCACCGTATTCGGAGGACTGTCGATGAGATCGTTACCCCGTTCCGTCAAGCTGGTTCTCGTAGTCGCGGCCACCGCGCTGATCGCCGGGACAGCCGGCGCTCCGTTCTCCCGGATGAACGAAACCATCACCGTAACAGCGTATTTCGACAGCGCCGCCGGTGTCTTCGTCGGAAGTCCGGTGGATGTGCTCGGTATGCGGATCGGTAAGGTGAACCGCGTCGAGCAACGTGGCGCGTATGTCGAAGTGACGATGCGGGTGGACGCGTCGGTGCGGATTGCCGCCGATGTCACGGCAGTGACCGTCTCGGATTCGGTGCTGACCGACCGGCACATCGAACTCACCCCGGCCTACCGCGGCGGACCCACCCTGGCCGACGGCGCAGTACTGGGTACCGACCGGACCAAGACTCCGGTCGAGTTCGACAGTCTGCTCGCGATGGCGCAGAAACTGTCCACCTCACTGCAGGGCGACGGGCAGGGGCACGGCCCGATCGCCGACGCGGTCGGTGTCGGTGCGGCGGTGGCGGCCGATAACGGCGCCGAGATCAAAGCCGCCCTGGATCAGCTGTCCCGGGCGCTGCGCATGGGCGACGATCACGGCGCCGCCACCAATAACGCGATCACCACTCTGGTGGCCAATCTGGACTCTTTATCGGGCGCGGCCGCGCGCAACGACCAGACGATCCGCGAGTTCGGCACCGGGGTCCGCCAGCTCAGTGAGCTGCTCGCCCAGCAGAACCTCGGCACCGGCGACACCGGCGCGAAACTGAACGAAATCCTTATCCGGACAACCGATCTCATGCAGCGCAATCGCGGCGCCCTGTCGAATACGGCCAGCGGAGCAGGCGTCATCTTCCAGAGTCTGTCCGATTACAACCGCAACATCGCGGAATTCATGGATCTGTTCCCGCTGGTCGTCGACAACGCCTACAACGTGATCGACCCGGTCGTGGGCGCCGGCCGGGTGCACGTGAATGTGGACAAGGTCACCTTGGACGGGCAGATGGTCAAGCAGGTGTGCAACCTGCTCGACCTGAAACAGCTCGGCTGTAACACCGGGAAGATGTCGGATATGGGGCCGGACTTCGGCGTCGTGGCCATGCTGGCCGGAATCGCGGGTTTGCCGAAATGACTACCAGGAAAACAACTTTCACCACAATCGCGGTAGTGGTTCTGGGTGCGGTACCGGCGAGCGCGTGTTCGGTGGGGCTGGACCGGATGCCGCTGCCCGCGCCGTCGGTCGGCTCGCACAGCTTCGCGCTGACGGCCACCTTCGCCAACGCGCTCAATCTGCCGACCAAGGCCAAGGTGAAGGTCGACGGCGCCGATGTCGGGGAGGTCGAGTCCATGACGGCACGCGATTACGCAGCCGTTGTCACGCTGCGGATCCGATCCGAGGTCTTACTACCGACGGGCACGACCGCCGAATTGCGATCGGCCACACCACTCGGCGATGTGTTCGTCGCACTCGCTCCACCACCTAATCCGGCTCCCGACGCCGCGGTACTGCACGATGGGGACAGCATTGCGCAATCGTCGACCTCGGCGGCGGCGACCATCGAGGAAGTACTCGCGCGGGCGGCATTGCTGGTCAACGGCGGTGTGATCCGCGATCTGACGAAGGTGATCAACGGTCTGGGCGCCGAATTCGGTGGCCGCGGCGACCGCATGGGAGAGCTGATCGCCGAGACGACCACATTGGTCCGGACCCTCGCCGCACGATCGGACCAGATCCGGGCGGTGGTGCACGACACCGCCTCACTGACCGCCACCGTCGCCGCGCAACAGTCGGTGGTGAACGACGTCGTAGCCGCCGCGAGCCCGGCCCTGGACGTCGTGGCCGCCAGCACCCAGAACATCGTGGATCTCGCCGCCCAGTTGAAACGGATCGCCGACCAGCTTGCGAAGTTCCCGTCGATCAACGGCACCGGAAAGCGCAGCATGGTAACGGATCTAGACAATCTCGCCGCCGGACTCAACACCGCAGCGATGGACCCCCGCGCCAACCTCGCCCCGATGAATCACGCCCTGGCAATCGTCGGTGGCAAGGTAACCAACTCCACCGCCGCCACCGCCGACGCCGATGTCCGTCAGATAGTACTCGGAGCGGCACCCGACCCGAACTTCCCGGGGAATCCGGAAGCCCGGGTGCCGAGCCAGACCGACTGGGAGAACTTCGCCGGTTCGTTGGCGTACTCGTTGGGCCGGTTGTACGGCCGAGTGATCGGACCGGGACGATGAACCGCCCGGACCCGAATCGGGCCTTCGACGTCCGCCTGGAGTCGGCGGCGGGCGCGGTCCTCTCGGTTACCGACCGGTTGATCCGTCATCGACTCGTCGTCTCGTTGATTGCCCTGGTAGGCACGCTGATAGCGGGGGCGACGTATGTCGTGTTCGGATCGCTCGAGCTGAATCCGTTCGCCTCGACCTATCAGATCCGGGTCCATCTGGCGCAATCCGGTGGTCTGCTGCCAGACCGGGACGTCACCGTGCGCGGTGTCCGCGTCGGCCGGGTGACCTCGGTCGATCTCGACGGCAACGACGTGGTCGCGGTCGCATCGATCGAGGCAGGCACCAGGATCCCGGCCGACAGTGCGGTCCGGGTGGCCGGACTATCGATGGCTGGTGAGCAATACCTGGATTTCGTCCCCACCACCTCCACCGGCCCGTATCTGGCCGGCGGGGCGGTCATCGGCACCGACCGGACCGCGGTGCCGGTGCAGCTGGCCCAGTTGCTCGGCGACCTCAACGGCACCATCGCACAACTCGATCCCGGCAAGCTCCAGGCGATCGTGCACGAACTCGGCGCCAGTTCGGCGGCGCCGGAGAAACTGGCCGCGATCATCGATGGCGGCACCTTCATGATCACCACACTCGGCGCGGTACTCCCGCAGACTGTCAGCCTGCTCCACCACAGCGAGGTGGTACTGGCCACCGCACGAGACCTCGGACCGGGCCTGGCGGCTACCGTGGCCGATCTCGAACGCACTGCCGCCGGTGTGAATTCGATGACGGGCGGGTTCGGAACCCTGCTCGACACCGCGCCGGCGATGCTACAGACCATGGACCAGATCATCGCCGACAACTCCCCGACCATGGTCCAACTGCTCGGCAATCTCGCGACCGTGGCCCAGATGTCATACGTGCACGTACCGGCCATCAACAACCTGTTCTTCCCCACGCAGCGGGCCGGCTCTGCGGCAGACGCATTGAGCACCGCATTCCACGACGGCGGGATCTGGGCGATCGCCAACATCTATCCACGAAAGCAGTGCGATTACAACCTGCCGCGCCTGCCCATCACCGTCGCGAACCATCCCGAACCCTACTTGTACGCATACTGCACCGACCCCGATCCCAGGCTCGTGCCACGCGGAGCCCGCAACGCGCCACGGCCGCCCGGCGACGACACCGCACACCCGCCGCCCGGCGTCGATCCGCTGGCGACCGCCGATCCGACACCGCAAGGGCCGCTATCGGTCCCGACACCTCCGGGCGGTGCACCCGTTCCGGCATATGTACCGCCGAAGTAGCAAACCAACAACGAACGCCAGGAGGTTTCGATGAAGAAATCGGTGCTGGAGAAGGAAACCGCTACCGAGACAACCGATTCGGACCCGGACACCGATGACTCGTCCGTGCCCGAGCAGGAAACGGCCACCGAGACAACCGATTCGGACCAGGTGGCCGATGACTCGCCCGTCCGTGCGGACGCCGCACCACCGATCTGGCGGCGTCGTTGGGTGCCGCGCGCCGCGGTCGGCGCGATCGCCCTGGTCGCGGTATCGGCCTCGGTGCTGGCCTGCGTGCTCGGCTGGAAACTACACGACCGCAACGAGATCGATACCGCGGTCCGGCAGGCCGCAAGCACCGCGCAGACCTACGCGGTCACGCTGACCAGCATCGATTCCCAGAATATCGACCAGAATTTCGCCGCCGTCATCAGTGGCGCGACCGGCGAATTCAAGGACACCTACACCCAATCCAGTAACCAATTGAAGGCACTGCTGGTGGAGCACACGGCGGTCAGCAAGGGACGCGTCGTGGACTCCAGTATCAAGTCGGCGTCCAAGGACCGCGTCCAGGTAATGCTGTTCATCGATCAGGAGGTCACCAACTCGGTGAGCCCCGAGCCACGGATCGATCGCAGCCGCATGGTCATGACCATGGAACGGATCGGCGAGCACTGGCTGGCCAGCAAAGTGGATCTGGTGTGATGTGATCGATCAATCGTCCGCATCGTCGGTCATCAGGATAAGGAACTGGGGCCGCGGTTATGTACGCCGCCATCCGGTCGCATCGCTGGATACGGTAGGCGCCCAGTTCATTTTGGGTGTGCGTGCCGTGCAGTATCTCGTGATCGACATCGTGACCGGCCGTTTCGCATTTCAGGAGTTCGTGCGGCAGGCCGCTTTCATGATCAAAACCTCCTACCTGCCAACCGTCGCGGTCGCATTGCCCATCAGCGCGACCCTCTCGATTCAATTCGGGCTGATCGCGGGTCAGGTCGGCGCGACCTCGCTGGCCGGCGCGGCCAGCGGTCTCGCGGTCATCCGCCAGGCGGCGCCGGTGGTCACGGCGATGCTGCTTGCGGCGGCGGTCGGTTCGGCGATCTGCGCCGACCTGGGCTCGCGCACCATCCGAGAAGAGATCGACGCACTCGAGGTGATGGGTGTCTCGGTGCTGCGCAAGCTGGTGGTGCCACGGGTGGCCGCCGGAGTGCTTGTCGCGGTCGGGCTGACCGGGCTGAGCGCCTTCGTCGGATTCCTCGCCGGATATATGTTCAATGTCTATGTCCAGGGCGGTACGCCCGGCAGCTTCATCGCCACCTTCTCCTCGTTCGCGCGCATCGGCGATATGTATCTGGCGGTGGTCAAGGCCGTGGTGTTCGGACTCATCGTGACCGTCGTCGCATGCCAGAAGGGATTGAGCACCAAGGGCGGTCCCGGCGGTGTCGCGAATTCGGTCAATGCCACCGTGGTGGCCTCGATCGTGCTGCTCATGGTGGTGAACGTGGGCTTCACCCAGATGTACACGATGCTCTTCCCACGGCAGGCGCTCTGAGATGGCCGCACCGTACTATCCGCTGCACATCGGGCAGGTGCTCCGCGTTGCGGACGCACCGCTGCACGGCGCCATGCGCCTCGGGCATATGGCCATATTCTTCCTGCGCGCGCTCGCCTCCATTCCGATCGTCCTGCGCCATTACCGCAGGGAACTACTGCGCCTGATCTCGGACATCACCTGGGGCAACGGGTCTCTCATCGTCGGCGGCGGTACGGCGGGCATCATTGTCGTGCTCGGCGCGAGCGGCGGCGCACTGGTGGGGATCGAGGGCTACAGCGCATTGAAATTGCTCGGCATCGGCCCGGCGACAGGTCTGGTGTCCGCGACCGCGTCGACCCGCGAACTGGCGCCGATCATGGCGTCCATCGCCTTCGCGTCACAGGCCGGCTGCAGATTCACCGCCCAACTCGGTGCCATGCGCATTGCCGAGGAGATCGACGCGATGGAAACACTCGCCATCCGGTCCATCCCCTACCTGGTGACGACGCGGCTCATGGCCTCGGTGGCCGCCATAGTCCCGCTCTATCTCGTCTGCCTGGCAATGAATTTCGTGGCGGTCGAGTTCGCCATCGGCATCGCGGGCAGCCAATCACCCGGCACCTACGACCACTACTTCCGCATGGTGCTCAGTGCGACCGATGTCGTGTACTCGCTGACGAAGGCCGTCGTCTTCGTCGTGATCACCACGACCATCCAGTGCTACTTCGGCTACTACTCCGCGGGCGGTCCGGTGGGCGTCGGTATCGCCGCCGGTCGCGCGATGCGGGCCAGCATAACCGTCATGATCTGCGTTAACCTGCTGATGACACTGGCACTGTGGGGGTTCGACTCGGGGGCCCGAATCAGCGGGTGATCGCCCGTCGTTACGGCGCCCAGCACCGGGCCAGGTCCGGTTCCGCCGCCCGATCGACCAGTTCCACCCGGAAACCATTGGCGCCGCGTAGAAATGCGAAGAACAGCCGCCCGGCGTCGGCGGGCCGGGTGGCCTCGGTGACGTATCCGTGGCGCACGAGTTCGGCGGTGTCGGCGGCCACATCGTCGGACCAGTAGCCGATGTGATGAATCCCGGCCTCCCCCACCGGTTCCCACAGCGTGCCCGCCACGCTGCGGACGACTTCCAACCGCGGCACGGTCGTCGAGTACCGACATTTCAACTCGACGACGGCTTGTTCGCCGTCGGGCAGGTGCACCGCCACCGGCCCGCCGATCTCGGGCCCCCACTCGCTGGCGAGCACCGCGGACAGCGTCGCCACGGTGGCTTCGAAGTCCGTCGCCACGATCCCGATATGGAACTGATCCTCGGCCTTCACAATCGAACCTCCGGTTCCGCTCCCGCACAAAGAATTGCGTTCTTGATCACGAGAAGGATATTCTCACTGAACGAGAGGAGATGCAATGGCGTGGGATTTCGAGACCGATCCGGAGTACCAGAAGAAGTTGGACTGGGCCGATGAGTTCGTGCGCGCGGAGGTCGAACCGCTCGACCTCGTCTGGGAGCACGAGCAATTCGTGCCGCTGGACGGCGCGCGGCGCAAGGCGATCCAGCCGCTCAAGGAGGAGGTGCGGCGACAGTGCCTGTGGGCCACGCATCTGGGACCGGAGTTGGGCGGCCAAGGCTACGGCCAGCTGAAACTCGCGCTGCTCAACGAGATTCTGGGCCGTTCCTCTTGGGCGCCGATCGTTTTCGGCTGCCAGGCGCCCGATACCGGCAATGCCGAGATCATCGCGCATTACGGCACCGACGAGCAGAAACAGCGCTACCTGCGGCCGCTGCTGGATGGTGAGCTGTTCTCCAGCTATTCGATGACCGAACCGCAGGCGGGCGCCGATCCGACCCGGTTCGAGACCCGGGCGGTGCGCGACGGTGACGACTGGATCATCAACGGCTGGAAGTTCTTCTCCTCCAATGCGAGAACCGCCGCCTTCCTGATCGTCATGGCCGTGACGAATACGGAGGTGAGCCCGTACCAGGGGATGTCGATGTTCCTGGTACCTACCGATACCCCAGGTATCGAGATCGTGCGCAATGTCGGCCTCTACGGCGAGCCGATGAACGATGGCAGCCACGCACTCATCCATTACGAAAATGTGCGCGTGCCCCCCGAATCCCTGCTCGGCGGCGAGGGCCAGGCCTTCGTCATCGCGCAGACCCGTCTCGGCGGCGGCCGCATCCACCACGCGATGCGCACCATCGGACTCGCGCAGAAGGCCATCGACATGATGTGCGAGCGGGCACTGTCGCGTACCACCGCGGGCAGCCGGTTGGCCGATAAGCAGTTCGTCCAGGGCTATATCGCCGATTCCTATGCCCAGCTGGCCCAGTTCCGGCTGTTCGTACTACATACCGCCTGGAAGATCGACAAGTACAACGACTACAAGAAGGTCCGTAAGGACATTGCCACGGCCAAGATCGTCATGCCGACGGTGCTGCACGATATCGCCTGGCGCGCAATGCAAGTGCACGGCGCATTGGGCACCACCAATGAGATGCCGTTCTTCCGGATGATCCACGGAGCGGGTGTCATGGGACTGGCCGACGGTCCGACCGAGGTGCACAAGACCACCGTCGCCAAGCAAGTGCTGCGCGACTACCAGCCCACCGACGGCATGTGGCCCACCGAATGGATTCCCGGAAAGCAGGAAGCCGCCCGGGCGAAGTTCGCCGAATATCTCGAGCATGAAGTAGGGAACCAGTGAGCATCGATACCACCCGGCTCGCCGATTGGATGGACGGCCACGGTCTGCCTGGTAAGGGCGAACCTCTCGAAACCCGCTTTCTGTCCGGCGGCACCCAGAACGAGATCTATCAGATCCGTCGCGGCGAACACCTGAGTGTCCTGCGTATCCCACCCGCCGAGGCGCCCGCAGACCGGGACGCGGGCATCTTGCGCGAGTGGCGGATCATCGAGGCCCTCGACGGCACCGATGTCCCGCATACCGCCGCCGTCGGAGTCTGCACCGACTCCTCGGTGCTCGGACGCACCTTCTACCTGATGGGCTTCGTCGACGGCTGGTCGCCGATGGACCATCGCGGCATCTGGCCGGAGCCGTTCGACTCCGACCTACAGGCGCGGGCCGGACTCGGCTACCAGCTGGCCGAGGGAATCGCATTGCTGTCCAAGGTGGATTGGCAGGCGAAAGGTCTGCAGGATCTGGGCCGTCCGGACGGCTACCACGAGCGGCAGGTGTCGCGGTGGCTGAACTTCTACGACAAGATCGACGGCGCGCGCACGCTCGACGGCATGGATGTGGCCACCGAGTGGCTGCGCACCCACCGCCCGCTGGACTACATCCCGGGCCTGATGCACGGTGACTACCAGTTCGCCAATGTGATGTTCCAGCACGGCGGCCCGGCGCGGCTGGCCGCGCTGGTGGACTGGGAGATGGGTACGGTCGGCGACCCGAAGCTCGATCTCGGCTGGATGCTGCAGGGGTGGCCGGAGGACACCAGCGACCCGGCCGTGGCTACCAAGGGCTACGTCAATATGCAGTACATGCCCTCGCGTGAGCGGATGCTCGCGCACTACGCGGAGGTGTCCGGGCGTCAGGTCGACGATATCGACTACTACCTGATCCTGGCCAAGTGGAAGCTGGCGATCGTGCTCGAGCGCGGTTTCCAACGCGCCAAGGGGGATATCAAGCTGTCGGCGTTCGGCCCGATTGTGGTCGACACTATGCGCGCCGCAGCCGAATTGGCCGAGAGTACGGAGTACAGGTCATGAGCGAGCCAGTACCGCGTCGAGATAGCTTCTGCGGTATCGAGCCTCGGTTCGGAGGGTGCCGTCGAACGCACCCGAGTAGTGATCGTCCACGCCGCATTCGACCGCAGTATCACTACGCTCGACGAGCAACCGGAGAGGGCGGCGCAGCAAGGTATCCGGGCGCGGCACTGTCGATTAACGCAGGCGACCTGTTGGTCATTTCGGAGCCGAGCGCCAGGGAGGCGCAGCCATGAGCGACGCGGAGTTCTTGCTGGACCGGCGCGGCCCGGTCATGGTCGTTCGGCTCAATCGTCCAGATGCGCGAAATGCTTTGACCGCCACCATGATGCGCGGAATCGGTGCGGCGATCATTGCGGCCGAAGCCGATCCGCTGGTGCGGGCCGTCGTGCTCACCGGCACCGGTGATCGCGCT
Organism: Nocardia sp. NPDC050412; assembly: GCF_044458825.1. NCBI lineage: Bacteria > Bacillati > Actinomycetota > Actinomycetes > Mycobacteriales > Nocardiaceae > Nocardia > Nocardia sp. NPDC050412. Next base: position 155,939 of record NZ_JBITIJ010000009.1, on the reverse strand, counting down.
TTCTGTTCCGGAATGGACCTGCGCGCCTTCGCCAGTGGCGAAGATTTCGGCAGCGGTGCGGAAGCCGAGGCCTACGGGCGGCTGACCAAGGGACAGGTGAGCGTGCCGGTGATCGGCGCGGCCAATGGCAGCGCCGTCGGTGGCGGATTGGAACTACTGATGGGCTGCGATGTGATCGTGGCCTCCGCGGCGGCGAAATTCGGCTTCCCCGAGGTCAAGCGCGGACTGTTCGCGGGTGGCGGCGGTACCTTCATCGGCACCCGGATCCCCCTCGGCATCGCACTGGAGTTGCTGCTGACCGGCGATCTCATCGACGCCGAACGCGCCGAACGGATCGGGCTGGTGAACGCGGTAGCCGAACCGGATGCGGTGTTCTCGACCGCACTGGCCATGGCCGAGCGCATCGCCGCCAACGCACCGCTCGGGCTGGCCGCTTCGAAAGAGCTGGCTCGCCTTGCGGTTTCGGATGCCGCCGCAGCCACCGAACGGCTCGGCAAGTGGCAGGCATCGGTATTCGGCAGCGACGACGCCCAGGAAGGCGCACGCGCGTTCGCCGAGAAGCGCACGCCGAACTGGCGAGGCCGGTGATATGCGCGCGGTGATCTGCCCGGCCTACGGGCCGCCGGAGGTCGTGCGCATCGAAGACCGTCCGTCGCCCGCACTCGAATCGGGACAGGTTCGAGTGCGGGTCGGCGCTGCCGCGGTCAACTTTCCGGATGTCCTTGTGGTCGCGGGCGAATATCAGATCAAGGTGCCGACACCGTTCGTGCCCGGCAGTGAATTCGCCGGCACCATCACCGAAACCGCCGACGACGTCACCGAATTCGCCATCGGTGACCGGGTCACCGGCACCGGAATCGTCGGGGCGTTCGCAGAAGAGGTAACCGTGCCCGCCGCTGGACTCGGCCGCATCCCCGACGGAGTCGACGACCATTGTGCGGCGGCGTTCGGCGTCGCGTACCGGACGGCGTATCACACACTGCGTTCGGTAGCCCGGGTTCAGCCCGGGGACCGGCTGCTCGTACTCGGGGCAGGTGGCGGAGTTGGGCTTGCGGCCGTACAGCTCGGGGTCCGTTTGGGTGCCGAGGTGACTGCGGTCGCCTCCTGCGCCGAAAAGCTCAGCGTCGCAGCGGCTCACGGTGCCAGCCAGCTCATCGACCACACCAGCGCAGACCTGCGCGCGGCGCTGAAAGAGGCATTGCCCGACGGCGCCCATGCCGTCGTCGACCCGGTCGGTGGTCGACTGTCCGAGCCCGCGCTGCGGTCGCTACGCCGCGGCGGTCGATTCGTCACCGTCGGCTTCGCCTCCGGCGAGATTCCACGGATCCCACTGAATCTGGTGCTGGTCAAGGGAATTCACATACTCGGCTTCCAATTCCAAGACCTGGACCCGGCCGAATTCCGCCGCAACGAGGACGAACTGCGAGAACTGTTGACCACCGGCCGCGTCCTCCCGCACATCAGCGCGGTGTATCCGCTCACCGAGGCCGCCACCGCACTACGGCGGGTCGCCGACGGGCAGGCCATTGGCAAAATCCTGCTCGATCCGAAGGCATCATCCGAGGCAGCCAAACCTGTTGACCACCAACTCGAACCACTATAACCGGGTCGACGACGTGATCGAGACGCAGCGGAGATGGTGTTGCGGCGCACGTCGCTCATGATCGGATCATCGTGGGGCAATATCTGCGCCGAAGCCACCGTACCCGTGGGTGAGGCGCGCCTATGCGATGAACTCGTCGATGGAGTCGCCCCCATGGCGCGCTCGAACCAGGTCCCGCTCGATGTCTCGGCGTAAGCCGTCACGAGCGCCCGGTACGAGTGCACCGGGCGCTCGGCCATAGCTCACCCCACCGGAAGCAGATCCGCAGACAAGTGATCCGGGGTTTCACTGCAGCGGAACATTTCCACAGCCTCGAGTGCGTCGACCGGTTGCGCCAAGGCCGCCAGCGCCCGTGCCTTGAACGCTTGCGCGGCCACGCTCAGTCGGTGCTGCACGCCCTCGGTGCGGCAATCGAGTTCGCCCGGACAGTCCGCACCCCAGACGGTCACCTCCAGCGACCGCTCCTCGATATTCTTCAGCACGCCCTGGTGGACCCGCGGATCGGTCTCGAAAACCTTTGCGGCGACTGCGATTCCGTTCGGCCATACGCTCACATCCGATAGCGATGCCAGCGAGCTCTCCAGATCCAGCACGGTTGCCCCGAGGATCCGCAGCGGTCGGATATCGGCGGCGGCGCCGACACAGACCGTCACCTCCCATCCGGCCATCGCCCGATCGAATAGCCAACCGCCGGAATACCGCACCACGTCGGCGACATCGGGGGCGATGACCGCCAGCCGATATCTCAGAGGGTGCTTGCGGGCATGAGCTCGCGCTCGAGCGAGCGGACGTACTCCGTAAAGACCCGGTTCAGTGGTATCGAGGGGTCGAGCAGCCATGAGGTTTCCATCCCGTTGAGAAATGCGACTATCTCCACAGCCTTGATGGCAGGGTCCAGATCGGTGCGGTAGCGGCCTGCGCGTTGGCCGCGTCGGATGCCGCCGGCAATGGTGGCGACGGCGGCTCGGTACCGACCGAGCAGGCGATCGTGCAGCGGCGCATCCGGGTCGAGGTTCTCCACGAGCAGCACGGTGAACATGCCGACCAGATCCGGCGAGCGCCGGAACCGGTCGACGACGTTTTCGAGCTGCTCGATCAGATCGCGTCGGCGGTCGGAATGGAGTTCGTCGTCGGTGTCGCGAGCTTCGAGTACCGCATGCAGCAGCTGCTCCTTGGACTCGAAGTGATGGAGCACCCCGGCCGTACTGACTCCGGCCTCCCGTGCGATCTGCGCCAGCGTCGTATTACGCCAGCCGTTGCGCGTGAGCAGTCGCTGTGCGACGGCGAGAATCTGCAGCTTGCGGTGCTCACCCTTGGCTAGCAACGTCTCATATGGCCGCGGGCTACCGGTTTCGGGATCGGACACCGAACTCCTTCGTTCGATCAACCTACTGAAGACACAGTAGGTTGGTTCCGACACTGTGACAAGGGTCTCAGGTGGCCCGATTTTTGCGCTGGCTCACAGCCCCAGAGATTTGGCTATGATCATTTTCATCACCTCACTGGTACCGGCATAGATGCGGGCGACACGCGCATCGGCATAGAGCCGGGCGATGGGATATTCCGTCATATAGCCGTAGCCGCCGAACAGTTGTAAGCAGCGGTCGACCACCCGCGCCTGTACCTCGGTGCAGAACAGCTTGACCCGCGCGGCATCGGCACCCGAGAGCTGTCCCGCGACCAATTCCAGCACCGCCCGATCGACCATCGTCTGGGCCGCCTCCACCTCCGTCGACAGCGCGGCCAACTCGAATTTCGTGTTCTGGTACGCCGCCACCGGCTGGCCGAAAACCTTGCGCTGCTGCACATATTCGATGGTCGCGGTGATCGCGGCCCTGGCCTGTGCCACCGAGCCCACGGCGACCGTGATCCGCTCCTGCGCGAGATTGTGGCCGAGATAGGAGAACGCCTGTCCCTCGGCGCCGAGCCGGTTCGCCACCGGGACCCGCACATTGTCGAATGCCAACTCCACCGTGTCCTGTACCTTGCAGCCCAGCTTGTCCAGGACCCGACCCTTGGTGAATCCGGTTCGGCCGCTTTCCACCACGATCAGGCTCAGGCCCGCGCGCCGGTTGTCCGGATCCGACGAGGTGCGGGCCACCACGATCACCAGATCCGCGAGTAGGCCACCGGTGATGAATGTCTTGGCGCCGTTGAGTATGTACTCCTCGCCGTCGCGAACCGCGGTGGTACGCACACCGGCCAGATCCGAGCCGGTGCCCGGCTCGGTCATGGCGATCGCGGTCAGCAGCTTGCCGCTGGCCAGACCCGGAAACCAGCGGTCGCGTTGTTCGGCATCGGCGTATTCCAAGAAGTAGGGCAGGATCACGTCGATCTGGGTGCGGACGGTACTGAGCGTGACGAGGGCGCGGTAGGCCTCCTCCTGCAGCACGGCATTGAAGCGGTAGTCCCGCACGCCGCCACCCCCGTATTCCTCGGGGATCGCGGTGCCGAGTAAGCCGAGTTCGCCCATCCGCTCGAAGATTTCGCGCGGCATCTGCCCGGCCCGCTCCCAATCCGGGTAGTGCGGCACCACCTCCTTATCGATGAATTCGCGGGCCAGCTGCCGGAATGCCTCGTGGTCTGGGGTGAAAATGTCTCGGCGCACGGTCGGCTCCTTCAGTGCACGAGTTCGACGACGGTGGCGTTGGCGGTGCCGCCGCCCTCGCACATGGTCTGCAGGCCGTAGCGAATTCCGTTGTCGCGCATGTGGTGGATCATCCGGGTCATGAGTACGGCGCCGGAGCCGCCGAGCGGGTGGCCCAGGGCGATCGCGCCGCCCAGCGGATTGAGCAGGTCCGGGTCGGCCCCGGTTTCGGCCAGCCAGGCCAGCGGGATCGGGGCGAATGCCTCGTTCACTTCGAAGACGCCGACCTCCGACAAACCGATACCGGCCTTGCGCAATACCTTCTCGGTGGCCGGAATCGGACCGGTCAGCATGAGCACCGGATCGGCACCCGTGACCGCGCCGGCCCGATACCGCACCAGTGGCGTCAGCCCCAACTCGCGCGCCTTTTCCGCAGTCGTCACCAACAGCGCCGCGGCGCCATCGGAGATCTGCGACGAGTTACCGGCATGGATGACGCCATCGGTCTGGAAGGCGGGTTTCAGCCCGGCCAGTTTCTCGACCGTGCTGCCGGGTCGGATGCCCTCGTCGGCGATCACCGTCCCGGAATCGGTTGCGACGGCGACGATCTGCTCCTCGAACGCGCCGCGATCCTGGGCGGCGGCGGCCCGTTCGTGTGACAGCACCGAGAACTCATCGAGCCGGGTCCGGTCGAAACCCCATTTCTGCGCGATCAATTCGGCGGAGATGCCCTGGTTGAACGAGAAATCGTCATAGCGGGCAAGAGCTTTCGGGCCATAAGGCATGCCGTCGGCGCGCGCGGCACCCAGCGGCACCCGGCTCATCACCTCGACGCCACCCGCGACCACGACCTCCTGCGCCCCCGAGGCCACCGCCTGCGCGGCGAAATCCAGGGCCTGCTGGCTGGATCCGCAGGCCCGGTTCACCGTGGTTCCCGGAATGGTTTCCGGCCAGCCCGCGGCGAGCACCGCATAGCGCCCGATATTGCTGGACTGGTCGCCGACCTGGGAGACACAACCCCAGATGACGTCGTCGATGACCGCCGGGTCGATGCCCGAGCGGCCCGCCAGCGCATTGAGCACGATCGCCGACAGATCGGCGGGATGCGTACCCGACAGTCCGCCATTGCGTTTGCCGATCGCGGTCCGCACCGCTGCGGCGATGACTACCTCACGCATCTGCTGTACTCCCCTGTTCGGACCGGTCCGCGCCGCGGACCGGTGGTCTGTGCACGGTCCAGCGACCGTCGAACTGCGGTTCCCGTTTCTCGGCGAAGGCCGCGAACGCCTCCAGGGCGTCCGAGGTCGCGAAATTGAGGCCCTGCGCGGCGGCCTCCCCCGCGAGCGCTTCGCGCAAGGTGTGATCGGCGCCCGTATTGAGCAGCGCCTTGGTCTGCGCCAGCGCCACCGGCGGCCCCACCGCCAGCCGCGCAGCGAGATCGGTGACGTAGACGTCGATTTCGTCCGCGGGAACCACCCAGGTCACCAGGTTCAGTTCCCGCGCCTGTTCGGCGTCGATCATTTCGCCCAGCAATGCCAACCGCTTGGCCTGTTGCAGCCCGACCAGTTTCGGAAGCAGCCATGAGCCGCCCAGATCCAGCGAAAGTCCGCGGCGGGCGAAGATCTGCGAGAAACGGGATTCGGGCGTGGCCACCACCAGATCGCAGCCGAGCGCCAGATTCCATCCGGCGCCGACGGCAATACCGCTCACCTTCGCGACCGTCGGCATCGGCAGTTCGTGCAGCAGCAACGCCACATCGGTCAATGCCCGCATGCGATAGACCGGATGTCCGTTATCGGGCACCGAAATGTCCGCGCCGGAACAGAAAGCACCACCGGCCCCGGTGAGCACCAGTGCTCGCACGGAGCGATCGACCGCGGCGGCCCGCAGCGCATCCGCCAGCGCCTGCCACAGTTCGGCATCGATCGCGTTCTTGCGATGTGGCCTGTTCAGGGTCAAGGTTCGGACGCCGTCACGATCCTCGGTCAGCAGCGACCTCAGCATGCCCGCTCCGCGGGTTGGCGATATGCCGGACCGATTGCACCCGCCGCGCGAAGTTCGTCGATTTCCGCACCGCCGCAGCCGATCTCGGACAGCACGGCGTCGGTGTGCTCGCCGAGACCGGGAACCGCCCCCATGGGCGGATCGAAACCGTCGACAATGGCCGGTGGCAGCAGCGACGGGATCGGGCCGGATGGGGTGTCGATGCTGCGCCAGCGATCGCGGGCCGACAGTTGCGGGTGGGCGATAACCTCGCTGGGCAGGTTATAGCGGGAGTTGCCGATCCCGGCGGCGTCGGCGAGTTCCTGAACCCGCGCGAGATCGTGTCGGGCGCACCAGGATCCGATGGCCTCGTCGAGGATGTCGCGCCGCTTACAGCGGTCCGGATTGGTGCGCAGGCCCTCGTCGTCGGCCAGGTCGGGACGGTCGATGATGTCGCGGGCCAGCCGCTGCCACTCCCGATCGTTGGTGGTGCCAATCACCACGGTCTGTCCGTCCGCGGTTCGGTAGGCGCCATAGGGCGCGACCGCCGCCGAGCTCATACCCAGCGGTTGCATATCGATTCCGGAGTGCCTGGCGTAGGTGAGGTGATAGCCCATCACGTCGGCCATGGTGTCGAACAGGCTGACCGCGATCGTCGCGCCCGCATCGGATCCTCGACGCTGCCGTCCGCACATCGATGCCAGAATCGACAGCGCCGCATACTGTCCTGTGATGACATCGGCCATCGGCGGGCCCGGTTTCGCCGGGGCATCCGGATACCCGGTGACCGCGCACACCCCCGATTCGGCCTGCACCAGCAGGTCGTAGGCGCGCTTGTGCGACAGCGGCCCACCCGAGCCGAAACCGTCGATGGATACCGCGATCAGATCCGGATGCCGCTCGGCCAGATCCGCCGGTGCGAGACCGAGCCGGTCGGTCGCACCCGGCGCCAGATTCGATACCAGTACCTCGGCACGATCCAGCAAACGATGCAGAATCGCCACGCCCGCAGGCTTTTTCAGATCCAGCGTCACCGATTCCTTGCCGCGGTTAACCCAGACGAAATGCGCCGCCTGCCCCTCGACCACATCGTCGTAATACCGGGCGAAGTCGCCGCCGTCCGGATTTTCGATCTTGATCACCCGGGCACCGAAATCGGCGAGTGTGCGAGTGCACATCGGCGCCGACACCGCCTGTTCCAGGGCAACGACGGTAATCCCCGCCAACGGTCCCGCCTGCGCCGTACCCGGCATCACATCACCATGCCGCCGTCCACCGGCAGCACCTGCCCGGTGACGAACGAGGCGGCATCGGAGGCGAGGAAGACGAAGGCACCGGCCACCTCCGCCGGATCGGCCCAGCGCCGCAACGGAATTCGGTTCAACATCTGCGCCGCGAACTTGTCGCCGGTGCGAATGGTCTCGGTCATCGGCGTGGCAGCCAACGGCGCGAGCGCGTTCACCAGGATGTTCTTGCGCGCCAATTCGCGAGCCAGGGATTTGGTGATGCCGATGATGGCCGCCTTGGCCGCGGAGTAGTTGACCTGCCCCAGCGTGCCGACCAGCCCGGCCGACGAGGTGACGTTGATGATGCGCCCGGTGCCGTCGGTCGGCAGATACGGCAAGGCAGCCTGCGAGCAGTTGAAGGTGCCCAGCGTGTGGATCTCGAACAGTCGCCGCATCGAGTCGACGCTGGTATCGGCGAACATGTGCGGATCGGTGACACCGGCGTTGTTCACCACGATATGCAGTGTGCCGCCGGCCAATTCGGCCGCCTTGGCCGCCGCGGCGTCGGCGGCCGCCCGATCGGACACGTCGAGGGCGAAACTCGCCGCGCTACCACCGTTTCCGGTGATCTTCTCGGCGACGGCCGCGGCCGCATCCGCATCGAGGTCGGTGACCAGCACTGCGGCCCCCTGCGCCGCGAGGGCATGTGCCACTGCGGAGCCGATACCGCCTGCCGCGCCGGTGACCATCGCGGCCCGCCCGGTCAGCTCGAAAAGTTCGTTCCTGGCTGCCATTCGGTAAGTTCCTGCCTCTGCTAATAGCTTCTGGGTAGGCCCAGCGTGTGGGAGCCCAGGTAGTTGAGAATCATTTCCTGGCTGATCGGGGCGATCCGCATAACACGGGACTCCCGGAAATAGCGGGACACGTTGTATTCCTCGGCGTAACCCATGCCGCCGTGGGTCTGCAGCGCCCGGTCGGCCGCGGTGAATCCCGCGTCGGCGCACAGATATTTGGCGGTATTCGCCTCACGTCCGCACGATTTGCCGTTGTCGTAGAGCCAGGTTGCCTTGCGCAGCACCAATTCCGCGGCATCCAGGTGGGCCAGCGAATCGGCCAGCGGAAATTGAATGCCCTGGTTCATGCCGATCGGCCTGCCGAACACCACTCGCTCCTTGGCGTATTTCGTGGCCCGGTCGAGTGCGACTCGGCCCAGTCCGAGTGCCTCGGCGGCGATCAGCATGCGCTCGGGGTTCAGGCCGTCGAGCAGATAGCTGAATCCCTTGCCCTCCTCCCCCACGCGATCCTCGACCGGGATATGCAGCCCGTCGATGAATACCTCGTTGGAGGTGACGGCATTGCGGCCCATCTTCGCGATCGGCCGGATATCGACGTGTGCGCGATCGATGTCGGTCAGGAACAGCGTCATGCCGTCGGTCTTCTTGGTGACCTCGTCGTAGCGCTGGGTGCGGGTCAGCAGCAGGATCTTCTCCGACTCCATCGCCTTGGAGATCCATACTTTGCGGCCGTTGACGACATAGTGGTCGCCATCGCGACGCGCGAAGGTGGTGATGTGGGTAGTGTCCAGGCCCGCACCGGGTTCGGTGACGCCGAAGCAGACGTGTAGATCACCGGTTGCGATGCGCGGCAGCGTCCGCTGTTTCAACTCCGCGGATCCGTGCACGATCACCGGATGCATGCCGAAGATCGACATGTGGATCGAGCTCGCGGCATTCATACCGCCGCCCGATCGTGACACCTCCTCGGCCAGCAGTGTGGCCTCGGTGATGCCCAACCCGTGTCCGCCGTATTCCTCCGGGATCGTGATGCCGAGCCAGCCGCCCTCGGCGATGGCGTTATAGAACTCCGTCGGGAATTGGTGCGCCTGATCCTTTTCCATCCAGTACTGGTCGTCGAATTTGCGGCACAGTTCGGCGACCGTGCTGCGGATCAGTTGCTGATCCTCGGTGAGTTCGAAATTCATGCCTCCGAGGTTCGTGTCGTCGTGCACGGGGCAACCCCTTTCAGTCGGAGGCGGGCAGCGCTTTGGCGGCCTTCAAGGTCATCGCGGCTCCATCGCAGGTCAGTTGACCGGTGCCGGAACTGGTGCACAGCAACTCGACGGTTTCCGCGGCATCGACATAGCGTTTCCCGATCAGCGTGACCGCATCCGCCCCAGCCGATTTCGCGGGCGTGACCGAGGCCGCGGGCACCATGGGCGCACCACCGCACGCGATTTCCGGCCGAGCGTCGGCGGGCGCCCGGACCACCACCACCCGCGTGCCGCATACGGTGCTGGCGAACTGCTCACCGGGACGAATCGGCGCCGTCATGGTGAATCTCCTTCCACTCGGGCTGACCCCTTGAGTCATCACGCTCTCGCTATCAGAAAACTATATTCTCATTATAGGAGAATCAACATCTGATCGGAAATGAGCATGACCGAGCAGCGACGAGCACGGGCGATCGCGATGACCGCCACCGAACGCGACGCCTTCCTACAGAGCCGGCCGATCTGCCGGGTAGCCACCATCGGCCCTGGCGGACATCCGCATACGCGCCCACTGTGGTTCGCCTGGGACGGCACAGCACTGTGGCTCAATTCGCTGGTGCGCAGCCAGCGGTGGACAGATATCACCCGCGATCCACGCATCAGCGCGATCGTCGACGACGGCGGAACCGACTTCCTGCAGCTGCGCGGCGTCGAACTGCGCGGCCGCGCCGAAGTGGTCGGCGAAACGCCGCGCACCGGCGCACCGGTCGAAGAGCTCACCGAACCGGAGCGGCTGTTCGCCGACAAGTACATGGGCGGGCAGCCATTTCGCTACGACGGCCGACACGGCTGGCTGCGGCTGACGCCGGACCACGTCATCAGCTGGGATTTCGCTCAGTTACAACGCCGACGTTGACTATCGCAGACGTCCATGGAAATCTAGTCTTCAGTTTTGGAGAATCTGATTCTCATGAGAGGAGGGATAGGAGTGCGTCTGCCGCCGTTGCCCGCGGACCAATGGGACGACCGGACCCGCGATGCCTTCAAGACGTTGCTGCCGCGCGCGATCCGCAATGCGGAAGGGGCGGGCCCAGCGATGGGGCCGCTGGCCCGGCACCCGGACCTGACCGAGGCCTATCTCGGATTCAGCGTCTACTTGCTGTTCCGGTCCACACTGCCGCCCCGGGTGCGCGAGTTGACGATCCTGCGGGTCGCCCACCGGCGCGGCTGTGCCTACGAGTGGGCCCATCATCTGCAGTTCGGCCAGGAGGCCGGACTGACCCTCGACGAGATCGAGGCCGTCACCCGCGGTGAGGCCGCCGACGACTTCGACCGCCTCGTCCTCACCGCCGTCGACGAACTCGACGACAAATCCGAACTGTCCGACCAGACCTGGGCGGCACTTGCCGAACGACTCGATGAAAAGCAGCGCATGGACCTGGTTTTCACGGTCGGCGGCTACATCCTGCTGGCCATCGCGCTCAACACCTTCGGCGTACAGCCCGACCCTGAAAGGTAAATCCCTTGCCACACTTCACCAAACCGACGGCGGGCAGCTGGACGGAAAACTATCCCGAACTCGGCACCGAGGTCGTCGACTTCACCGACTCGACCGATCCCCAGTTCTACAAGGACGAGCAGGAAGCCATCTTCAAAAAGAGCTGGCTCAATGTCGGCCGCGTCGAGCGGCTGCCCCGTGTCGGCAGCTATTTCACCAGGGAGCTGGCCTGCGTCAACGCCTCGCTGGTCATCGTCAAGGACCACGATCAGCAGGTGCGGGCCTACTACAACATCTGCAGGCACCGCGGCAACAAACTGGTCTGGGACGACTACCCCGGCGAGGAGACCGCCGGGAGCTGCCGACAGTTCACCTGCAAATATCACGCCTGGCGCTACAGCCTCGAGGGCGAGGCCACCTTCGTCCAGCAGGAGAAGGAGTTCTTCGACCTCGATAAGAGCAAGTTCGGGCTCAAGGCCGTGCGCTGCGAGGTGTGGGAAGGCTTCATCTTCGTCAACCTCGACGACAACGCCCAGCCGTTGCAGGGATATCTCGGCGCATGGGCAAAAGGCCTGGAGGGCTACCCCTTCCACGAGATGACCGAGGTCTACAGCTACAAGGCCGAGATCGGCAGCAACTGGAAACTGTTCATCGATGCCTTCGCCGAGTTCTACCACGCGCCGGTGCTGCATATGAAGCAGGCGGTCAAGGACGAGGCCGACAAGCTGCTCAATGTCGGCTTCGAGGCACTGCACTACGAATGCTGGACCCCGCACTCGATGGTGTCTTCGTGGGGCGGTATGGCCCCGCCGAAGGACATCAATATGGTCAAGCCGATCGAGCGGGAGCTGCGCAGCGGCCTGTTCGGTCCATGGGACCGGCCCGATATCGAGGGGCTGGATCCGCTGCCGTCCGGGGTCAACCCCGCCGGCCACAAGGCCTGGGGCATCGACGAATTCGAGGTCTTCCCCAACTTCGGCATCCTCATCTGGGCGCCGGGCTGGTACCTGACCTACCACTACTGGCCGACCGCGGTGAACAAGCACATCTTCGAGGCGAATCTGTACTTCGTGCCGTCGACGAGCGCGCGTGAACGTCTCGGCAAGGAACTGGCGGCGGTCACTTTCAAGGAATACGCGCTGCAGGACGCCAACACCCTCGAAGCGACCCAGACCATGCTCGAGACCGGTGTGATCACCGAATTCCCGCTCAACGACCAGGAAGTGCTGCTGCGCCACCTGCACCTCACCGTTCAGAAGATCGTCAAGGAGTACCGCGATGCCCGAAACAACTGAGAAGGCGCTGCCCGCCGAATTCGCCGACCTGGACCGGTTTTCGGACTGGATCCTGGCCACCGAGCCCGAGCGTTACGCCAAGCGGCTGGCCTCCCCGATGGAGGAGATGCAGGACCTGTACGACACCGTTTTCCCGCGCCTGCAGGCGGCGCTGGACTACTGCGACAAGTTCGAGTGGTCCGACCTGCCCGATGACGCCCGGCACCTGTTCCACCTGCTGCAGTCGCTGGTGATGGTGTCGTTCCCGATCGAGGTGTGGAAGCAGCCGCGGGTGCCCGATTCCGGCGCCGCCTACCTCGACGTGATCAAGGAGCCGGTGGTCTAAACCATGCTGACACTGAAGGCGGCCGGTCTACTCGATATCGACACCGGCGAGATAGTCCGACCCGGCATCGTTCGCATCGACGGCGATCGGATCGTCGGCGTCGGCGCGACCGCGGACGACGGCGACGAGGTCATCGATCTCGGTGATGTGGTGCTGCTGCCCGGCCTGATGGATATGGAGGTCAACCTCCTCATGGGCGGTCGCGGCGAGACCGGCCTGGCCTCCAGTGTGAAAGACGATCCGGCACTGCGCATGCTGCGTGCGGTGGGCAATTCCCGCCGCACGCTGCGGGCCGGTTTCACCACCGTGCGCAACCTCGGGCTGTTCGTGAAGACCGGCGGCTACCTGTTGGATGTGGCGCTCGGCAAGGCGATCGACGCGGGCTGGATCGAGGGCCCGCGGATCGTCCCGGCGGGCCACGCGATCACACCCACCGGTGGCCACCTGGATCCGACCATGTTCTCCGCCTTCGCGCCCGACGTGCTGAAGCTGACCCTCGAGGAGGGCATCGCCAACGGCGTCGACGAGGTGCGCAAGGCGGTGCGGTACCAGATCAAGCACGGCGCGCAGCTGATCAAGATCTGCGTCTCCGGTGGCGTCATGTCACTCACCGGAGCTCCTGGGGCGCAACACTATTCGGACGAGGAGCTGCGCGCGATCGTCGACGAGGCGCACCGGCGCGGGCTCAAGGTCGCCGCCCACACGCACGGTGCGGAGGCGGTCAAACATGCCGTCGACGCCGGAATCGACTGCATCGAGCACGGCTTCCTCATCGACGACGAGGCGATCAAGATGATGGTGGCGGCGGGCACCTGGCTGGTGCCGACCACCCGGCTCGCCGATGCGATGGATGTATCCAAGGCGGATCCGGCCTTGCAGGCCAAGGCCGCCGAGATGTTCCCGAAGGCCCGCACCTCGGTCCGGGCGGCCTACGAGGCCGGAGTGAAGATCGCCGTCGGCACCGACGCACCGGCGATCCCGCACGGCCGCAACGCCGACGAATTGGTGGCACTGGTCGATCGCGGCATGAGCCCGATCGATGTCCTGCGCGCGGCCACTGTGCGCGCGGCCGAACTGATCGATGTCACCGACCGTGGACGGCTGGCCGAGGGACAGCTGGCCGACATCATCGGCGTGCCGGGAGATCCGTTGCGCGACATCACCGCCACCCAGAACGTGCGGTTCGTCATGAAAGGCGGCAAGGTCCATGTCCAGAAATGATGATCTGCTGGAGATCCAGCAGCTGCTGGCCCGCTACGCGGTGACGATCACCAAGGGCGATATCGATGGCCTGCTCGCGGTATTCACCCCCGACGGCACCTACAGCGCATTCGGTGACACCTACACCCTCGATCTGTTCCCGGATCTGGTCGCGGCCGCGCCGAAGGGGCTATTCCTCACGGGCACACCGGTTCTCGATATCGACGGGGACACCGCCGCGGGCACCCAGCCGCTGTGCTTCATCGACCACAGCACCCACGATATGCGCATCGGCTACTACACCGACAGCATCGTGCGGACCGAGGACGGATGGCGGCTGAAGACGCGCCGAATGACCTTCATTCGCCGCAGCGGCGTGCACGATTCGGGCATCCCACACGCCTTCGAGAACACCCGCGGATGACCATGGACGTGTCCGAATTCCGGTCCGGCGTGCGGGCCTGGCTGGACGAACACGATCTTTCCCCCGGTCCGGATCATTCGCTGGACGGTCAGGTCGCGCAATTGGCCCGCGTGCGCCGGGCCCTCTACGACGCGGACTGGATGCGCTACGGCTGGCCCGCCGCGGTCGGCGGTCTCGGTGGGCCCGCAATGCTCCGCGCGATTCTCGGTGAGGAGGTCGCCACCCGCGATCTGGCCGAGCCCGGACTCTATTCGATGGTCGAAGTCCTTGCGCCCACAATGATTTCATACGCGCGCCCGGACCTGGCCGCGGAAATGGTGCCATTGCTGCTGTCGGGCCGCGAACAGTGGTGCCAGGGCTTCTCGGAGCCGGGTTCGGGCAGCGACCTCGCCTCGCTGACGACGAAAGCCGTTGCGCGTGGCGATGATTGGGTGGTCAACGGCCAGAAGGTGTGGACCAGCCTCGCCCAGTATTCGGCGCGCTGCGTCCTGCTGACCCGCACGGCCCCCGGGCACGACGGGATCACCGCGTTCTTCCTCGACATGGACTCCCCCGGCATCACGGTGCGTCCGCTGCGCACCATGCACGGTGTCGACGAATTCGCGGAGGTGTACTTCGACGATGTCGTGGTGCCCGGTGACCGCATGCTCGGACAGCCCGGCGACGGCTGGCGGGTCGCGATGGATCTGCTCCCGCACGAGCGCTCCACCTGCTTCTGGCACCGGGGCGCTTATCTTTTCACCCGGCTCGACCGATTGGCGGCGGCGGCCACGGTGGCCGACGATGCCGACCTCGGTGCCGCTTATCTGGCGTTGCATACGTTGCGCTGCCGCTCCCGGCTGACCCAGCAGCGACTGGCGGCCGGTGCGCACCTCGGACCGGAAACCTCGATCGACAAGGTGCTGCTGGCCAGCGCCGAACAGCAACTGTTCGACACCATTCGCGACGTGCTGCCCGGCTCGGTGGAGCTCACCGATCCCGAATTGCGCACCGAATTCCTCTATTCACGCGCGGCCACCATCTACGGCGGAACGGCCGAGATCCAGCGCAACATCATCGCGCGCCGTCTGCTCGACCTGGGCAAGGAGTAAGCCGTGACCGGCATCGATACCGATACTGCCGAGCTCGAACTGCTCACCGACACGCTGCGTAAGACGATGACGGCGTCGTCGGGTCAGCAACTCGATCAGGCGCTGACCGACCTCGGTTGGCCCGACCTACTCACCGCAATGCCGGACGTAGCAATACCTTTGGTGTTCCGCCTGCTGGGCGAGACCGGCGCGCACGCGCCACTGCTCAACGACGTCATCGCCCACGCCACCGGTACGCCGCTCGGCACCGCGCACCCGCTGCCGTTCGCGGGCGGGTCGTGGGTGGTCTGGGAACGCACCGATCGCCCCGGCACCACGGTGGACGAGGAACTCCCCCTGCACTCGGTACGGACCGGAGCCGCTGGCGGGGTGGCTGCCGGTCGTCGCGCCCTGGCCTGGTGGCTGCTCGGCTGTAGCCGCGCCATGCTGGCGCTGGCCCGCCGACATGCCCTGGACCGCAAGCAATTCGGGCGTCCCGTCGCATCGTTCCAAGCGATCCGCCACCGCCTCGCCGAGACGCTGGTCGCCATCGAAGGCGCCGAGGCCACACTGACGGCCGCCGACGACGAGTTCGGCGCCCTGCTGGCCAAAGCCGCCGCCGGGCGCGCCGCATTGATCGCGGCTCGACACTGTCAGCAGACACTCGGCGGTATCGGCTTCACCGCCGAACACGACCTACAGCGGCATATCCGCCGTGTCCTGATTCTGGACGGATTGCTCGGCAGCACAAGGGAACTCACCCGTGAGGCGGGCACCCGCATCCGCACTACCGGCGCGGCACCGCGCCTGGTTCATCTGTAAACCAATCCCCCGAGGCACCTGCCATGAAATTCGCTCCAACCGCGATCGGCTATCTCCGCAGCGATGTATCCGGAATACGGCAAGGGTGGGACGAAACCCAGATCCGGAGCCTAGCCGGACGTCTCGGCTACAACCTCACCAAAACCGTTGCCTTCAGCGCCAAGACCGACAATCCGGTGACACGACTGGTCGCCCTGGCCCGGAAGATGAACGCGGACGCGGTAATCGCGCCCGGCCTGATCCATTTCGGCGGTGTGATACCGCGCGAACTGGACCAGGTCACGGCCGTGATCACCGTCGTATCGGAAACTGTCTGAACCGAATACGAAGGAGTCCCAGGTGCGGGTCTGGTCATCATCGGCCGCCACCACGATCCACGGCGTCACGATATCGGCGCTACTCGCCGCAGGAACATCAACACCGCGCACCGACAACCAGCGACGAGCCTGACGGCCACGGCCGTCCATGCCAATGTCGTTGGTTATGAGCAGCGTTGGCACATCTGACGCCGACAGTGCCGCCGCGGTCATCGGCGCATCAGCAGCAATCGAGTACTCGACGCCTTTGACTGCCGCACCATGATTTGCCGGGAGGAAGTGCGGCACGCTCCACAACTCGGCCAGCGCCAAGTAGCTGACGCACACAACCGGACCCCCGCATGCGGCCACCGAGCTACCAGCCGTAAATCGAGAAAGACGTTCCGTCGGTGATGTGCTTCATCGCCACCCGGCAGTAGTCGATCATGTGGTCCGGCGAGCCACCCAGCGCGAACCAATCGAGCGCACTGCACTTTTCAGGCTCACGGTTGGTTGGTTCGCCCTGCCAGACGGTCACGGTGAAGAAGAAGGCCACGCGGCCACCAGACGACGAGTTATGCATGACGTGGCTGAACTGCACGTCTTCGGGCTTGATCGTCACGCCGATCTCTTCTTCGGCCTCGCGGATCAGAGCGGCGATCACGGATTCGTCGGCTTCCAGATGCCCGGAGGGCAGGTGCCATGCGCCATCCTCGAACCTGGTGTTCTGGCGCTGCCCATAGAGCACACTGTCGCCGCGGCGCAGAATCAGGTGGACGTCGCCAGTCGCCTTGTACCGCTGCGGCTTTGCTTCATAGGTAGTTTTGGTTGCCGTACTACTCATAAATGCTTCCTTTCGCTCAATTGTTGTTGTTGATGCCGCGCCCCTGCGGCAGAAGCTCGTGAAGCGCCCCGAGCCTAATGCGCGGCCAGCGTGCCGAATATGCGCCGGACGCATACCCGCAAGGTAACCGCTGGCATAGAACCGGTCGGCCACCCGGACCAGGCTCAACCTGGGACCGCCCCACAGCGGCCCGGTCGCCAAGGGAAGGAACCAGGATATGACGGTCAGAACCGTCCCCTGCCACGCACAGCCGGGGACGGTGTTGTGACGTGCACGGGTCACAACGTTCTTCTGCGCGCTTCCTGGCGATCGACGGCGGCGGGACGTAGCTCACTGGGCTTGTTCCGCGATGCGGATGCGCTCGAGCGCGGCGGCCAGGCGCGGGCAGGAGGTGTAGGTGCAGGCGCCTTTATCCCGGTGGACGACGACGATGCCGTGGGCGTGCTCGTAGGTCAGGCTGGGGGGCACCTTGTCGCAGCGGTCCATCTCGCGCGCCATCTCGGGAGTGAGCCGGTTCACCGTTCGCTCCATTCGCGGACCGCATCAGCTATCCGCTCGACGAATTCAACCGACTGGCTAATCGGGCGCGGTGGCCCGACGAACGCAGTCCGCTCGGGCAAGTCGGCGATCTCGGTGTCGACTATGGAGGTGGCGTCGATGTCGATGCATGCTGCCCCAAGCGCTGGAGTGGGCTCGGGCTCGGGCAGCTCGACGGCATCGAATTCGTCGACCCATCCGTCGTCACCGACGAGACCCCTTGTGCCGTCGCTGAACTCGATGTAGCCGCTCATGACTCGCCCTGCTCCGGCTCGCACTCCACGTGACGCCGAGAGGGTGTGCGCAGGGGCAAACGGGATGTGCCAGAGAGCAACGCGGCGCGGAATTCGTCGTATGCGTCGAACAGCCCTGCCAACCGGGCCTCGTTGCCACCACCTCGGCCAGCTTTGCGCTCGGCGTACGCAACCACAGCCACGTATCCGATCGCGGCAGCGAACTCTCCGACGGTGTACGCGGCCACCTCGGCGTCCGGGGACGGATCGAGTCGCACCGAGGCGGCAATGTGCTGGTCGATCACGCGGATGCACCGCGCGGTGCCGGAGACCGCCGTGGCGAGCTGACCGGCGGCCTGGAGCATCGCGGCGGCATCGGCTGGGTTGTGGTGGTCGGCGAGTATCGCGAGGGACAGGAACCGCCGCTGATGGAGTTGGGACATCGCGGTGACAGCGGCGCAGACCGGGGCGTCGGTGCTGCCGCCTTTGATCGCCTCGACCAGGCTTTCACTAGTGGGTAACGTCATCGCCTCGGTGCTCATCGGACAGCCTCCCGAGTCG
This sequence comes from Nocardia sp. NPDC050412, assembly GCF_044458825.1. Taxonomy (NCBI): domain Bacteria; kingdom Bacillati; phylum Actinomycetota; class Actinomycetes; order Mycobacteriales; family Nocardiaceae; genus Nocardia; species Nocardia sp. NPDC050412. The sequence goes on along the minus strand of NZ_JBITIJ010000009.1, from coordinate 137,445 downwards.
GACGGATCAGTCCAGCATCCACGCGAGTCCAATACGCCTTGTGCTTAGAGTCGCACAGTTCACTACTGCATTCGAGGTGCTGTTGGAGGACGAGCGCGGCGTCGTCGGCGGTGAATCCTTCCGGTGGTGCGGGATGAATTCGCTCGACCGCCACCCGGTCGAGGATCTCGGCGGCAGGCACGGCGCCTTCGGGAAGAGCGTCTTTGCCGAGGATGTAGGGCAGTCCATAGAAGATGGTCCACAGCAGGAATCCCACTGCGAGGACGATAATTATCAGTGTGATCAGTTCAGTGGGCATTGGGCGACTTCCCTACCGGACCAACGACTTTCGGCTTCATGTAACTCCCCTCGGTAAGATCCTGACAATCTGCTCACCCAGGATGTTGTTTACGGAGATCTCGTCTCGCCGCCGCCGATGTCTCAGCTTCCGCGAAAAGGTCTCTTCTCTGTCTCTTCTTCGTGCTAGAGTCCTGCCAAGGCATCGGAGCTACGCTGCAAGGGGGGCGACCTTGTGACCACTGTCCTCAAAGCCCTACTCCAGCAGCGTCACCTGCAAACCGTCGCGGCGTTCAACCGCGAGTACGACCGGGTAGCCGAGAAGATCGACCGTGATCTCGTCGGTTACGGCCCTAAAAGAGCGCAATTCTATCGCTGGCTCTCGGGAGATATATCCGGCCATCCGTACCCTGATCATTGCCGCATTCTCCAGATGATGTTTCCCGATTGGACAATTGCAGAACTGTTCGAGCAATACTCCGGATCGCCAGATGATCTGAGGCGGACGAAGCAACCTGTATCAAGGCCGATCAGTGGCGAGCCTGAACTCGCAGGTATCGAGGCAGTTTTCTCGAACCGACTCGAATTCTTGAGAGCAATGCCGCCACAAGAGCTACTGAAGACCGCTCAGACAATCGACATGGCGGGACTGTCACTGAATATGCTGTGCCAGCAGTACTCAGATAGTGAAATCCTGAGATTGTTGGAGAACGGCTCGGTCATCAGGTGTCTATTTCTAGATCCAAACGGAAATTCGATTCGATCCCGAGAGATCGAGGAAGGGCATCCCGCCGGACTACTGGTGAACCTAACGGACACGAACATTCGTACCCTGGAAAGAGTCCGCAAGAGGATCGCGTCGGACGCACGCGGATCGCTTCAGATTCGCACGTACGATCAGCCCATCAGATTCAACATAACGATTATCGACTCAACGGTATGCGTAATGCAGCCGTACTTACCTCTGGTCAGGGGCGTTGAATCGCCGACGTTCGTAGCGCGGAAGTCCGAAGAATCGGGGATCTTGGAAATATTCACAGAAGTATTCGAGAGCATGTGGTTGGGAGCCAAAGAAAGGGTTCCCGGGTGACGAGCTCCGACGAGCTGCTGACGGTTGGGCGTTTAGCGGCCGAGGAAGGCTGCCGACTTCTGAGGACTGCTGAACCAGGAAAAATCACGGTCAAAGACGACCGTGATTTCGTTACGGATCTCGACCTACGCATCCAAGAGAAGGTCTGCCGGTTTCTCGGCAGCCGTACTCCGGGCATCGGATTCGTTGGAGAAGAAGCTGGCCAGCATGAGGAGTCCGACCACGAACAGCCCTATCGCTGGATACTCGACCCCATAGACGGGACGTCGAATTTCATTCATGGGATCCCGCTGTGCGCTGTGTCATTAGCTCTGGTGCACAACGGTATTCCGGTGATCGGCATCATCAAGGCGCCATTCTTGGACCTGGAGTACCATGCGAGCGCGGGGCATGGTGCCTTCCGAAACGATGCTCGAATAAAGGTGAGTCACACGAATTCTCTTGAAAATGCGATCGTTTCGATAGGTGACTATGCCGTCGGAGCCGATGCTGCCGAGAAGAATCGGCAGCGCTTCGCCGTGACAACCGCGCTCGCGGGACGAGTCGAGCGAGTGCGCATGCTCGGATCGGCAGCATTGGATCTCGCCTGGGTCGCCGACGGGCGCCTCGACGCATGCGTCTCGATGTCCAACAAGCCGTGGGATACCGCGGCTGGCGTTCTTATCGCACGCGAAAGTGGCGCTGTCGTAACGGATTCCGATGGCAGTGCGCACAGCCTGACTGCGGAACATACCATCGCGGCAAGCCCGGCCATTGCTCCGCTCTTGCTCGATCTGATCGCAAGCGCCCGGTAGCAACGCCGCCAGATCGGCAACGGATTAGTTGCATTCGATGAACGAGCACTGCCCGATCTCGCCCAGGCCCGTGAATGGTTCCCCCACTACTTCCCGCTGTGGGACGCCGTGCGAACCGAGTTCTGGAGCCTCGTCGCAACCGGTAACGAGTCACTGACTTCCGAAAGGAATTACGCCCGCTGATCGGAGAGCTTCGCGTCACCCACTGCGACGGCGCCACCGCAACCTGGCACGCGATCGACAGCAATATCCACATCGTCGCGTTCAGGCGCTCCGACAACCCGCCGAAGCGGATGGAGCACCCACACTTCTCGGCCAGATGCTCGCCGCCGCCCCAGACCTGAAGAACTTGTGGCTGCAAGTGATTACCGACTACGACATGGAACGCCGCCCACTGATGGGTCTGTCACCGTCGATGACGTTCACCCGCCGCACCGATTCACCGAGCTCCTGGCAACAGGAACGGACATGTCAGCCGTAATCCTTTTCTCCCGCCTGCCGTGTAACCCATTTCCTTCCTTGGTGATTCGGCTGCTTCCAACCAACTCTTCACAAGGCTATTGCCGTTCGGTCACCGTCGCGATGACCGGGAACTTGGTGTTGAGGGTCAGCGCGGAGATCGGTGTGAGGTCCGGGTTGTCGATGGTCAGCTCGAACCGGCTGACTATGGTCGAGAGCGCCAGCTGCATCTCCATCATCGCGAATGCGTTGCCGATGCAGAGGTGTCCGCCCGCGCCGAAGGGCAGCCACAAGTTCCGGTCACGGCCGGCGACCGCGTCGGCGGCGAAGCGGTCCGGGTCGAAGGTATCGGGCCGGTCCCAACACTCGGGGTTTCGGTGCGCGTGGTAGAAGCTGTACATCAGCGGCGTGCCTGCCGGGATGTGGTAGCCCCCGATCTCATCGTCTTCGGCGGCGCGCCGCTGCCCCATCCATGCCGGCGGTTTGAGCCGCAACACCTCTTCGAGCACCTGCTTGCTGTAGGGCAGCGTGGGCAGGTCGGCCAGGGTGGCATGCCTGCCGGTCAAGGCGCTGTCAACGTCATCGCGCAGCCGCTGGTGCACCTCCGGATGCAGTTGCAACAGCAGTATGGCCGACGTCAATGCCGAGGAGCTGGTCTCGTGACCGGCGAAGAGCATGGTGACGACCTCGTCACGCAGTTCCAGGTCCGTGAGTTTCTCGTTGGTATCGGCGTCCGTGGAGTTGATGAGCATAGACAGCAGCCCACCGCTGCCGGAGTCGCGCAAGTCGTCGATCACCTTGTAGACGATGGCATCCATTTCGGCGATCCCGCGCCAGAAGCGGCGATGGCTGGGCGTCGGAAACTTCAAGGGAACCAAGGGCATTCGCACGAACTTCCCCAACTCGGCGTTCACCTTCTGCGTCGCGCGGGCGAAGCCGGTGACCTCCGGGCCGTTGGGATCCAATCCGAACAGCGCCCGCACCACGATCCGCAGCGTGAGGTGGCTCATCTGCTCACCGATGTCGACCGTCCGTCCGGCGCGGGCGTGTTCGGCCCATTCGTCACACATGGAGTCGATCTCGGCCACCATGATCTCGCTCAGCGCACTGATCTTCTTGTGGTGGAAGGCCGGTTGGACGAGGCGCCGGTTGCGTCTCCACCGGTTGTGGTCGGCGATGGTCGCCAGCCCTCGCCCCACGAACGGCTCGATGATGTCGTACATCTGGGTCTCGCGGGTGAAGTTCGCCATGCGTTCCTGCAAGACGTACTTGATGTGGTGGGGATGGGTGATCCCGACCATGCTCCCGTTGATCAGTTGGAACCGAAAGACGTCGCCGTGGTGGGTCATGGAGTCGGAGAGGAACGAGATCGGGTCGACGACAAAATGTTTGGTATTCCGGAGGCGGCCGGCGACCATCGGGGGCAGGCCGCTGACTGTGGAGGTGGAAGACATGACAATAAGTAGAACCGATCTCCTCGGAATCCGGCTGATTTTCAGTAGTTGTGACTGGAGGCCAACTCCCGCAACAGGTCCCGGCCGGCAAAGCGGCTGACGTTCTCATCGCAGGCGAAAGTGGCGCTTTCGTAACGGATTCCGATGGCAGCGCGCACAGCCTGACTGCGGAACATACCATCGCGGCAAGCCCGGCCATTGCTCCGCTCTTGCTCGATCTGATCGCAAGCGCCCGGTAGCAACGCCGCCAGATCGGCAAGCGAGAGATCGTTCTCGCCGCCTCGCCTATCTGCCGATTCGACACCGCCACCATCCGCATTCGGCGAAAAGCCATTCCGCCACAACCAGAATCAGCTCCCAGGTCGCCGTCACCCGCACACGCCGCAGTCGACCTACTGCATCTTTTGCTTCATCTCGTCCAGATGGGCCAGAATCGGCAGCCCGGCGTGGCTGAGCGCATTGCCGTGGCCGGTCTGGTGCACATCGAACACCGATTGGATGGCGGCATAGAAGCCCTGTATGTCCAGCGTTTGATTCACCGCGCGCTTGGCCTGACGCAGTCCGAACGGCGGCATTTCGGCGATCTGGGTGGCCAGGGCGGTGGTCTGCGCATCCAGCTCGGCGCGCGGCACCACCTTGTTCACCATGCCGACCTGCTCGGCCTCGCGCGCGGTGACCGGGCGCCCGGTGAACAGGATCTCCTTGGCCTTGCGCGGCCCCAATTCCCAAGTGTGCCCATGATATTCGACGCCACCGATACCCATCAGCACGACCGGATCGGAGAAGAGCGCGTCCTCGGCGGCGACGATCAGATCGCACGGCCAACACAGCAGCAGCCCACCGGAGATGCAGCGCCCCTGCACCGCGGCGATGGATGGTTTCGGCACATTTCGCCAGCGCAGCGAATATTCCAGATAGCGGCGCGATTCGACGTTGTAGATCATGTCCAGGGTGATCTTGTCCGGTAGCGGCCCGCCCGAGCGCAGATCATGACCGGAGGAGAAATGCTTGCCTTCGGCCCGCAAGACGATCACCGACACGTCATCGTCGGCCGCCGCCCGTGCCCATGCCGCATCGAGTTCGTCCAGCAGTTCACCGTTTTGGGCGTTCGCGACCTCGGGACGATTCAGGGTAATGGTCGCGATCTTATCGGCGACCCCGTAGAGAATATGCATACCGAACTCCGCTACCTGGGCAGTCCGAGCACCCGCTCGGCGACGATATTGCGCTGAATTTCGGAAGTGCCGCCGGCGATGGTTCCGGCGAAGCTGCGGACATACCGCTCGAACCAGCTGCTGATGAAATTGTCATTGTTCAGCGGATTGAACGGGGCGGTCATCGCCGGATGGATCAGCCCGTCGGAGCCCTGCGCGGACAGTGCCTGTTCCGAACCGTTCTGCACCGCCTCCGAACCGAGCAGTTTCAGCACCGACAGCGCGGCGACATCCTGTTGGCCCCGCGCCGCACGCGCCAGCGCCGCCGAACCGAGCAACCGCAGCGCCTGGGCATCCATGACCAGCGTCGCGTAACGGTCGCGGTCGAGGACGGTGCGCGGGTGGAAGTCCTCGATCAACTCCTGTAACCGGTCGGCGAAACTGAGCCACAGCAGCGTGCGCTCATGTCCGAGCGAACCATTGGCCACGCCCCAGCCGCCGTGCAGCGGGCCGACCAGGTTCTCGGCAGGCACTCGGACGTCGGAGAAGAACACCTCGTTGAAGTCCAGATCGTGTGGTCCACAGATGGAGGCGAACGGTCGCCGGGTCACGCCCGGAGTTTCGGTGGGGATCAGGAGCACGCTGATTCCCTTGTGCTTGGGCGCATCCGGATCGGTTCGCACGAATGTGAGCAGTACGTCGGCGTCGTGCGCGCCGGAGGTCCATACCTTCTGCCCATTCACCACGAAATGATCGCCGTCGCGCACGGCCCGGGTGCGCAGCCCGGCCAGATCCGAACCCGCACCCGGTTCGCTCATGCCGAGCGCCGCGGTGATCTCGGCACGCAAAATCCTTACCGCCCATTGCTTCTTCTGCTCCGCGCTGCCGAACGACAATAGCGAAGCGGCGATGATGCCGAGCCCCTGCGGATTGAAGCTGTGATAGATGCGCCGCTTGGACAGCTCCTCCAAATGCACGTACTGCTGCAGGATTCCGGCATTGCGGCCACCGAATTCCGGTGCGTTGCCGGGCAGCAACCAGCCGTGGTCGAACTGCACTCGCTGCCATTCCCGCGCCCACGGCGGGACCTCCGCGCTGGAGATCGGCCGATCCCGGGCGGCTACCGCCTCGTCGGGCATGAATTCAGTGAGGAAGGCGATGAATTCGGCCCGGAACTCCTCGACCTCGGTATCAAAAGTCAGTCGCACGGTACTCCTCGGCGATCAGCGCCCGGTGCTCGGCCGCGCCGCCGAGCAGCAGCTCACCGGCTTTGGCCCGCTTTAGCGCGAACTGCAGGTCGTTTTCCCAGGTAAAGCTCATGGCGCCGAATAACTGCATGCCCCTGCCGAACACCTGCGACTGACATTCGCCCGCCGCGGCCTTGGCCATCGACGCCGCCAGCCGCCGCCGCGGATCGTTCTCCCGGATCGTCATCGCCGCGAAATACGCTAGGGCGCGCGCTCTTTCGATCGCGACATGCATATCGACGGCCTTGTGTTTGACCGCCTGGAACGAGCCGATCGGCACGCCGAACTGCTGTCGGGTGCGCACATGCTCGAGCACCATGTCCAATACCCGTCGACACGCGCCGACCATGGTCAGCGCCAGTCCCGTCGTGGCCAGGTGACGCGCGGGCTCGGGATCGACGCGCAGGTAGCGATCGTCGGGAACCCGCACACCGGCGAAGCTCGCCTCGGCGACGTGCAGTACCGGATCGAACACTGTCGCCCGCCGCATGGTCACGTCGGCGGCGGGCACCACGAAGACACCGGCCTCGGTCACGACAGCCAACTGCCGCGCCCGATCGCCGTCGAGCACATGACGCGCGGTGCCGCTCAGCACCCAGCCATCCCGGTCTCGCACCGCCGACACCCCGTCGTACACTGCGGCACCCGGTTCACCAGAGCGCACGAAATCCGGTGCGAGCGGGGCGAATTGGGTCATGGTGGCGAGATATGGGGTGGGGTCGGTGGCCCGCCCCAACTCCTCGAGCACGATTGCCAGTTCCACCGCGTCGGCTGGAGCGGTCAGGTCCATCCATCCGAGCTCGATATAGGTGCGCCACAGTCCCTCCGGATCCGCGCCCTTATCGGCCACCTCGCGGATCAGCGTCGGCGGGCACTGTTTGGCGACCACCTCACGGACGGTTTGTTGCCACAGCAGTTGATCGGAGTCGAACTCCAAAAGCATCCGGCCTGCCTCCTTGCGCTCCGACACACTTCAGAACTGAGAATAACATTCTCCACTGCGGAAAGTAAGAGTCTCGCATTTGTTCACTGACACTGCGTCCAGCCAACACGGAGACAGCACGTTCTCCGGTACAGTGCATCCATGTTCTCTCCACATGACCGAGGACCGGAGCGCCGGTGACCAGCCCGAGCGAAGAGCCAGCCTGGAAGCAGCGCGCCGTCGAGCGCTCGTTACGGACCGCGAAACTGCGCGCCGAACAGCGCGTTCAGCGCTTCCTCGACGCGGCGCAGGCCATCATCACCGAGAAGGGCAGCACCGACTTCACCGTGCAGGAAGTCGTCGATCGTTCACGTCAGTCGCTGCGCAGTTTCTATCTGCAGTTCGACGGCAAGCACGAGCTGTTACTCGCCCTTTTCGAAGACGCGCTCGTGCGCACCGCCGATCAACTGCGCGCCGCCGCCGATGCCAAGGCCGATCCGCTGCAGCAGCTGCGGGTGACCGTCGAGCTGCTGTTCGAATTGTCCCGACCCGATCCGGCCGCACAGCGCCCGCTGTTCACCGACTTCGCGCCACAGCTGCTCGTCACGCATCCGGCGCAGGTCAAGGTCGCGCACGCACCGCTGCTCGCACTGTTCACCGAGCTGATGGAGCAGGCCAAAGACGCCGATCAGCTGCGTTCGGACGCGAATCCGCGGCGTACCGCGGCGATGGTCATGCAGACGGTCATGTTCATCGCGCAGTCCACCGGCGGCACCGACGAGGAGACCGTGCACCCGATCACCGCGACCGAAGTCTGGAACTTCTGCGCACACGGCTTCACCAAGGATTGAGAATATCATTCTCAATCACGAAGAGTTTCACTTACACTCGGGGGTATGCCCGACCTCTGGAATGATCTTCTCGGCTGTCTCGACCTGACCGCTCGGCCGTCCCTCGACGACGAATCCGTCTTCGAGGGACGCAATCAGCAGCTCGAGTACTACCGCGTTTTCGGCGGGCAATTGCTCGGCCAGTTCATCCGCGCGGCCGATCTGACCTGCCCGGAGAAATCGGTCAAGTCACTGCACGCACTGTTCCCGCGCGAAGGCCGAACCGATGAGCCGATCCGCTATCGGGTGCGCCGTCATCACGAGGGCCGTTCCTTCGCCACCGTCACCATCGTCGCCGAGCAGAGTTATGGGATCGTGGCCACCGCATCGGTGTCGCTGCACGCGGAGGCGGAGGGGCCCGAGCACCAGAGCGTACCCGCCGTGCCCGCATTGCTGAGCGCCGAGCACAAGGTGACGTGGGACTTGCTGCCCTGGGAAACCCGATCGGCCGTCGATCTCGACGACACCGCTTCGGGCCCACCGGAATTCGAGTTCTGGATGCGGACGCCGGACATCGATGCGCGGCTGGCCCCGGCCATCACTGCCTACGCCACCGATCTCAACCTCATCGGCACCGCACTGCGGCCAATCGACGGTGTATGCCAGCGCGGCAACGGCACCGCATTCCATTCGGCGGTGACCTCGCACAGCATCTGGTTCCATCGACCGTTCCGCACCGACGAGTGGCTGCTGCTGCGTCAGCACAGCCCGCTCATAGCGGGCAGCCGCTGTTTCGGCCGCGGCGATGTGCTGACCGACAACGGCCGGTTGGTCGCCTCGTACGCGCAGGAAGCCATGGTGCGCTTCCCCTCCGAGGTCGGGTGACGACGTGGTCGTGAATCGAATGGGGATCAAGAGATCTGCCGACGCACCCGAAAGCCGGCCGCACCGGGTGGTGCAGTGGGCCACCGGCACCATCGGCGCGCGCGCTCTGCGCGGTGTAGTCGAGCATCCGAAGATGGAGTTGGTCGGCCTGTTCGTGCACAGTGCGGACAAGGTGGGGCGCGATGCCGGTGAGTTCTGCGATATTCCGGCCACCGGTGTGCTGGCCACCGACGACATCGACCAGATCATCGAGCTCGACGCGGACTGCGTGCTCTATATGCCGCTCGTGTTCGACGCGCAGGCGGTGATCCGCCTGCTGACATCGGGCACCAATGTGGTGACAACGTGCGGCCTGTTCCATCATCCGGCGAGCATGGATCCTGTTCTGCGCCAACGTGTTCAGCAAGCCTGTGCACTCGGCGGCACCTCCGTCCACAGCACCGGCAGTAGTCCGGGTTTCATCACCGAGGCGGTGCCGCTGGTGCTGTCCTCGATCCAGCGCCGACTGGACCAGCTGATGATCGACGAGTACGCGGATCTGTCGCAACGCGATTCACCCGCCATGCTATTCGACGTCATGGGTTTCGGGCGTCCACCAGGTGATTCCGACGCGGCCCGCGCGCAACATCTGGCCGCGAGTTTCGGACCGTCACTGCGGCTGGTCGGCGACGCACTCGGCCGGCCGCTGGATTCGATCGAGGCATACGGCTCGGTGGCGGTGGCACGCACAGTCACCCGGATTGCGGCGGGCACGATCGAACAGGGAACCGTTGCAGCCCAACGCACTACGGTTTCGGGCCTGGTGGCAGGCGAACCGGTGCTGACCTTTCGCGCCAATTGGTATTGCACCACCGATATCGAGCCCGACTGGGACCTGCGCGATACCGGATGGCACATATCGGTGGTCGGTGACGCGCCACTGGAAGTCGACCTGCGCTTCCCGATTCCCTTGGAACAAATGGCGGCCGTATCCCCCGCCTATACCGCCAACCGTGCGGTCAATGCGATTCCCTCGGTCTGTGCCGCCGAGCCCGGGATCCGGTCGACGCTCGACTTACCGCACATCACGGCCGTTCTCGGCTGAACGGTCGTCGACTCCAGAACCCATCGGCTCGGTATCTATTGTCGCAAGGGTAATTCGCGGTCATCAGCCAGTGATGTCGGCCAGCAGCGTGTCTACCCGTGCCCGCGCTCGCGTGGCCACGCCGTCGCCGGGAGCCACGTGGACACGGCCGGCTTCGATCGCGGCGATGGCGGACTCGGCGACCTCGCGCGGGGACAGGATTCCGCCGCGGGCGCCAGCGAGGGTGCGCATCGAGGGGGGCGCGCCCACCGGTAGTTCGATCGCACCCAGTGCGGCGGAATTCTGTCCGAGCGGGGTGTCGACCAGTCCCGGGCACAGCACGGTTGCGCCAAGCGCGGGGGCTGCCTGCTTCAGCTCGAGGTCGAGCGTCTCGGTCAGACCGACCACCGCGTGCATGGTGCCGGTGTAGGGCGTGCGGCCGGGCAGCGGTGCCAGACCACCGGAGGAGGCGGTGTTGAGGAAATGGCCGGCGCCCTGGTCGATGAGCAACGGCGCAAATGCCTTGACGCCGTGGACGACACCGAGGATCTTGATCCCGATCATCCGCTGCCAAGTGGCCGCGTCCTGCTCCCACAGCGGCGCGGCCGGGCACACCACACCGGCGTTATTGCAGACCAGATCCACCCGGCCGTAGGCATCCATGGCGCGCTCGGCCAGCGCGCGCACCGATGTCTCATCGCTCACGTCGGCCACTACGGCGGTGATCTCAGCGTCGCGCAATGCTGCCGCCGCCGCGATCAGGCCGTCCTCGCGGATATCGGAGATGACCAGCCGTACGCCGCGCGCGGCGAGCGCCTCGGCCAGGCCGTAGCCGATGCCGCTCGCACCGCCGGTGATCACAGCGACCTGTCCCTCACGTATCAGCATCGGCTACTCCTCCTTGCCGGGTGGGGCCGAAACGCCGTCAGAGGCTGAGAACCGATGCCGCCGCGGTACCGGGTGCCCCATAGACCTGGGCGTAGCCGACTCGGGGATTACCCGGCACTTGACGCTCGCCCGCCTGGCCGCGCAACTGCAGCACCAGTTCGTAGACCTGTCGGATACCGGAGGCGCCGATGGGCTCGCCATTGGCGATGAGGCCGCCATCGGTGTTCACCGGCAGGCGGCCGCCGATCTCGGTCGCCCCCTCGGCGAGCAACTTCTCCTGGTCGCCGTCTGCGCAGAAACCGTTCTCGGCCATATGGATAACCTCCGCACCCGCGTCGGTGTCCTGGAGTTGGATCACGTCGACATCCTCGGGGCCGATTCCGGACGCCTCGAAGGCGGCCCGCGAGGCGTACACCGTCGGCGAGACGTCCTCGTCGATGGCCGCCCAGGTGCTGTGCACCTCGTACGCGCCGTAGCGACGCGTACGGATCGCGGTCGAGCGCAGGTATACCGGATTGCTGGTGTAGCGGTGCGCGATATCTCCGCGACACATGATCACGGCCGCGGCACCCTCGTCGGGCGAGCAGAACATGAACTGCGTCAACGGATAGTTCAGCATCGTCGAGTTCAGGATCTGGTCTTCCGGAATCGGCTTGCGCCGGAAGGCGTTCGGATTGAGCGCGCCATTGCGGAAGTTCTTGGCGGCGACCTTGGCCAGGGTGCGCTGGGAGATGCCGTGCTCGTGGATGTAGCGGTTCGCCTTGATCCCGAAGAACTGGGTGGTGACGAACTGTCCGTTCTCCGCATACCAAGCGGGCAACCCGAGCTTGGCCGGATCGTCGGTGAACGCGCCGCGGGGATGTTTGTCCATGCCGACCGCGATGCCGATGTCGTATCGTCCGGACCGGATCGCCTCCGCGGTCTGTTCGATCGAACTGGCCGCGGTGGCACAGGCATTGAACACATTGGTGAACGGGATTCCGGTGAGCCCGACGAGCCGGGTCACGGCATCGGGATTGCTGACCTCATAACTGCCACCGAAGCCGAACTGGATGTCCTTCCATTCGACACCGGCGTCGGTCAGCGCCAATTGGATTGCGTCGGCGCCCATTTCGATGGCCGACTTGGCGAAGCGGCCGAACGGGTGCAGGCCGACGCCGATGATGGCAACGTCGTTCATGTCAATTCTCCTCGATAGCCGTACTTCAGGCCGGTGCGAAAGCGACCGTGACGACGTCGTTCCCGTCGTCGTCGACATAAAGGGGGACGAAGGCCAACTCGACATCCATCCCGAAGCGCAGCTCGGCCGGATCGGCCACGGTCAGCCGGGCCTCCACCCGTACGTCATCGCCCAGTTGCACCAGACCGATCCCGAACGGCTCGAAACTCTCGGCAGACTCCTTGCCCGCGTACGGCAGTTTGGGGACGAAGCCCTGGGTGGTCCAGGCCACGAGAGTGCCGCGGCGGGGCAGCAGCCGTTCGGACATGTCGGGGCCGCTGCACCTGGGGCAGCGTGCTTGTTTGGGCCAGGTGACCGCGCTGCACGCGGCGCAGCGGCTGCCGATCAACTGCGGATTCTCCGCCGGCCACGTCGAGACATCGGGCGCGAGGGCCTTTGCCATGCCGTCCTCCATCAGATGGAAATGTCATTCTCATAAGATGTATACGCTATTTCCGGCGAAATGCGAACCAGTCGCTCCGCTGCGGTGTAGGCGTCCAACTGTCCGGCCGCGACCGAGTCCGCCAATGCCGCCAACGCCGGATCGGTCCGCAAGCGGGTCTGCGCCAGCGACAGGATCTGCGCGCGTGCCCGCGCGGTCCGCCGGTCGAGGGTGTCGGCGCGGTGGTGCGCGTCGATCGCGGCCACCAGCTCGGCGACCCCGACGCCCTTGGCTGCGACCAGGGCGAGGATCGGGGCGGCCGACTCCTGATGCAGGTCCCGTACCGTCTGGTCGGCGCCCTCCCGGTCGGCCTTATTGACGACCAGGATGTCGGCGACCTCGAGCAGACCTGCCTTCGCGGCCTGAATCGCGTCTCCCGCACCGGGATTCAGAATCACCAGGGTGGGGTCGGCGATCGCGGCGATCTCGATCTCGGACTGCCCGACACCGACGGTCTCGAGCAGGATCAGCTGGTGGCCGAGCGTCCCGAGCAGGCGGATGGCGGCGGGCACCGCTGCCGCGAGACCGCCCAGATGGCCGCGCGTGGCCACCGAGCGGATCAGGACGTCGGGATCATTGATGTGCTGCGCCATCCGAATTCGATCACCCAGCAGCGCACCGCCGCTGTACGGCGAGGACGGATCGACCGCGAGCACCGCCACCCGCAGGCCCTGCTCTCGGTAGGCGGCCACCAGTGCCGCGATCGTGGTCGACTTCCCCGCGCCCGGAGGGCCGGTGACTCCAATGACCCGAACCGGGGCCGCGTCGAGCAACGCGAGCACCTCGTCGCGCTGTGGTCCCTCGACCGCGCTCAGCAACCGCCCCGTGGCCCGCACCGATCCGGCCCGCGCGGCGGCGATGAGCTCCGCAATGGTTCCCACGCGCTAGGGAGCCGGAACCTCGATGACGGTGGCCGATCCCATCCCGCCACCCGCGCACAGCGCCGCGATTCCGAAACCGCCGCCGCGACGGCGCAATTCGTGCACCAGCGTGACGATCATCCTGGCTCCGGTGGCGGCGACCGGATGGCCGAGCGAGCATCCGCTGCCGCTGAAGTTGACCCGATCGGGATCGATATCGAGGGCCTTGGTCGCCGCGATCGGCACCGAGGCGAACGCCTCGTTGATCTCGTACAGACTCACCTCCGACAGCGAAATACCCGCCCGCGCAACCGCCTTGGTAATCGCCTCGATCGGTGCCAGCCCGGTGTCGTGCGGATCGACGCCGACCGAGGCCCACCCGCGGATGATGCCGAGTGCGGGCAATCCGAGCCGGTCACTGGCAATGGCCAAGGCCGCGGCACCGTCATTGGAGCCCGACGCATTGCCCGCGGTGATGCTGAAGCCCTCGATCTCCGGGTGCAGCACCTTCAATCCGGCCAGCTTTTCCAGACTGGTGTCCCTGCGCGGGTGCTCATCGACCGCGAACAGTCCGTGCGGAGTGTCGATCGGCACGATCTCCTCCTCGAGCCGGCCCTCGTCGATGGCGGCGATGGCATTGCGGTGCGAGCGCAACGCCCACGCATCCATCTCCGCGCGCGAGATTCCGGACGCCACCGCCGTATTCCACCCGACCGTGATCGACATGTCCAGGCACGGCGCGTCCGGCCGATCCGGATGGCTCGGCGCGACCCACGGGTCGATCCATTCGTCCGCGCCGACCCGGAAACGCACACGTGGTGCGGTGGATTCGGAATTCACGCCACCGGCGATGACGAGTTCGTCCATCCCCGCCCGGATTCCGGCGGCCGCGGTCTGCACGGCGGCCATGCCCGCGGCACAGTGCCGGTTGTGCGCCACACCGGCGACATTGGTCAACCCGGCGGTGATCGCCGCGTGCCGGGCCAGTACGCCGCCGCCGTAGCGGCCCTCGCCGAGGACGACGTCATCGATACGGGCCCGGTCGAGCCCCTCGGCGGCCGCGGCCACCACATGCTTGGCCAGGTCGAAGGCATTGGTATCGCGCAGCGTGCCCTTGCGGGCGGTTCCGATCGGAGCGCGCAGCGCGGACACGATGACAGCTTCAGGCATTGGTGTTCTCCATTTCGGTGACGAGGTTGCGGCGCAGCAGTTTTCCGGTTTCGGTCTTGGGCAGTTCGCGGCGGAACACAATGGTGTCGGGCGTCTTCGACGACCGCAGCCGCGTGCGGACCCACTGTTTGATCTCCTCCGGCTCGCCGACACCGACAAGCACCGCGACCAGCCGCTGTCCCCACTCCGGATCCGGCACCCCGATCACCGCGGCCTCGGTGATGCCTGGATATCCCAGCAGCACGTCCTCGATCTCGGCGGGCGCGATGTTCTCGCCGGCGCGGATGATGGTGTCGTCGGCGCGCCCCTCGATGAAGAGATAGCCGTCGGTGTCGAGCCGTCCCAGATCCCTTGTGGGGAACCAACCTTCGGCATCGAGTGCGCTGCGGCCGCCGTATTCACCCGAGATCTGATCGCCGCGCACGAATACCAGCCCGGCCTCCCCCGCCCCGGCGGGCTCACCCGATTCCGCCCGGATCTGGATCTCGATCCCTGGTAGCGGCTGCCCCACGGAGCCGAGTCGATCGCGGACGGCCGGATCGTCGGATCCGAAGGCCGCGCGATGATCGTCGGGTCCGAGTACCGCGATCGAGGACGCGGTCTCGGTGAGTCCGTATGCATTGACGAAGCCGGTATCCGGGAACACCCGCAGCGCGTGCTCGAGCACCGGGCGCGGCGTGCGCGAGCCGCCGTAGGCGAGGCTCGCCAGCGTCGGCACACCCGCGTCAGCGCCGTCGACGGCTGCGACGATGCGAGCCAACATGGTCGGCACGAGCATGGCGTGGGTGATCCGTTCGCGCCGAACGGTTTCCAGCCAGCCGGACGCGTCGAACGCCGCGAGATAGACCACGCGGCGGCCGGAGTAGAGATTCGACAGCAGGTTCGTCAGGCCCGCGATGTGGTAGGGCGGCACCGATACCAACGCCGCATCCGTCTCGTCCGCGGCGCCGAACTCGACGGTGTTCAGCAAGTAAGCCATCAGATGCCGATGCCGCAGCAGCGCCGCCTTGGGTTCGGAGGTGGTGCCGCTGGTGTAGATGATCGCGGCGACCGCATTGCCATCCCATGGCGCCTCGAGTTCGGGCCCATCGGTGTTCTCCTCGACCAAGGTGTCGAGGTCTTCGGGCCGCAGCACCAGCGCCGCGGGATGACGATCCAGCAGCATGGCCAACTGCTGTTCGCCGAGCCGATAGTTCAGCGGCACGAATGGCACCCCGGCCAGCGCCGCTCCGAAGAGCGCGACCGGATAGGCCAGGTGATTCGCCCCCAGATACAGCACCGCGGGGTGCCGCTGGAACCGGACGGCCGCGCGACGCGCATTGCCGAGCAGGGCGGCGGCGGTCAGCGAGCGATCGCCGACCGTGATCACGGTCCGATCGCCCGCCGATGCGGCCATGTCTAGGATCATGCTGATATTCATGAGAACATTATTCTCTCCATAGGAGAGTGTTAGTTGCAAGAGAGGATTGCGATATGCAGATCAGTGGGAGCGCTGCCATCGTCGTCGGCGGCACCGGCGGACTCGGCGAGGCCACCGTGCGTCGCCTGCACGCCGCCGGAGCGAAGGTGGTGGTCGCCGATGTCGCCGACGACAAGGGCAAGGAACTCGAGAAAGAACTCGGCATCCACTACGTGCACACCGACGCGACCAGTGAGGAGTCGATGCTCGCGGCCATTGCCGAGGCGGAATCCCTTGGACCGCTGCGAATTTCGGTAGACACCCACGGCGGCCCGGCCACCGGCGGCCGCCTGGTCGGCAAGGACGGCTCGCCACTGGCACTCGACGGTTTCCGCACCACCATCGAGTTCTACCTGACCGCCGTATTCAATGTGCTGCGCCTGTCGGCTGCGGCCATCGCCAAAACCGAGGCGCTGGACGAGGGTGCCCGCGGTGTCATCGTCAACACCGCCTCGATCGCGGGGTACGAGGGCCAGATCGGCCAACTCCCCTATTCGGCTGCCAAGGGTGGCGTCATAGGCATGACCCTGGTGGCGGCCCGTGACCTGTCCCCGCTCGGCATCCGGGTGGTCACCATCGCACCGGGCACGGTCAACACACCCGCCTACGGCAAGGCCGCCGACCAGTTGGAAGGCTACTGGGGACCCCAGGTGCCCTTCCCCAAGCGGATGGGCCGCTCGGTCGAATACGCGCAGTTGGCTCAGTCGATCATCGAGAACGACTACCTCAACGGTGAGATCATCCGACTCGACGGCGCACTGCGCTTCCCACCGAAATGAACGGGCAGCCGCACCTTGGTCTGGGCTCGCCACTCAGCGGCAAGGTCGCATTCGTCGCCGGCGCTAGTCGCGGTATCGGCGCGGCGATAGCCGCCGGCCTGGCCGGTGCCGGTGCGGCGGTGGCCGTCGCCGCGCGCTCGGAAACCGAGGGCAAGCTGCCGGGCACCATCGGTTCGGTCGCCGACCGGATCACCGCCGCGGGCGGAACGGCACTGCCGGTGGTCTGCGATGTCACCAGCGAGGAGTCGGTCGAAAACGCCGTGGCCACAACAGTTTCCGAATTCGGCGGCATCGATATCCTGGTCGCCAACGCGGGCGTGATGTGGTTGGGTCCAATCGAGACCACACCACTCGAGCGCTGGCAGCTGTGCATGAACGTCAATCTGACCGGCGTCTTCCTCGTGACCAAGGCCGTCATTCCGCATCTGAAAGCCCGCGGCGGTGGCTCACTCATCGCGATCACCACCACCGGCGTGGATATGATCCGCGGCGCCAATGCGTACTGGGTATCCAAGGCCGCCGTCGAACGCCTCTACCTCGGTCTGGCCGCGGAACTGAAGGAAGACAACATCGCGGTCAACTGCCTGAGCCCGTCCCGAGTGGTATTGACCGAAGGCTGGCAGGCCGGAGGCGGTGGCCAGGAAATTCCAGCGAACATGGTCGAGCCGCCGGAAACGATCGCCCGTGCCGCGGTGCTGCTGGCGAGCCAGGACGCCGCCGGTATCACCGGCACGGTGCAGCGTTCGGAAGTGCTGATTCCGAGGGGCTGATCGGCGCGAGGGCCCCGAAGAAGCATGGTCTTCGGGGCCTTGCGCGGACCTCGACACTTGGCGGCATCGGCACGGAAACTCTCGCTCTGGAACAAGATCCTCGGCTGCGCCGGGCGGTGCGCAACGACCGGTAGACGCGTGCGACCGATGCGAACACCAATGGCCTTCTGCGCCAGTACTTCCCGCAAGCTACAGTCGGGATCGTCACGATGTGCTCGCGCGGCACCCCGCCGTTGGTGAACGGTCCGAGCCAGATTTCGTAGCTGTCGGTGTCGATCGCGCGGTGGAATCGTTTCACGGCGGCGGCATAGGTGCTGTTCGGTGCTGGATACGTACGGACCGTGTCGGTGCGATGCATGAACAGGCCGACCGCCGTCATGGGTCGTAACGAGCGCTCCCCCGATCAAGCCGAGGGTCAATCCCCCAGGTGAGGGCCCGACCGGCTGCCGGCCTGTCGGAGTTCGCCGTATCCCGGGCCGGCGTCGGTATCGTCATGGCCTCATCATGTCCCGCATATCTGAATCCCTCACGTGATGAACAGGAGGCCGAGGTGGCCGAAACGACGGTGGCCGAGGTGATGGCCGAGCTGGCCGCACTCGAGGACCCGAGGACGCGCGTGGTGAACGAGAAACACGGTGATGATCACGGTGTGAACCTCAGCAAGCTGCGCGCGATCGCGAAGCGGCTGAAAACGCAGCAGGAACTCGCGCGCCAGCTCTGGGAGACCGACGACACCGCGGCAAAACTGCTGGCGACCCTGATCTGCCGCCCGAAGGCGTTCGAGCGTGACGAGTTGGACGTCATGGTGCGCGAGGCGCGCACACCCAAGGTGCACGACTGGCTGGTGAACTATGTGGTGAAGAAGAACCCGTACGCCGAAGAGCTGCGCCTGTCCTGGTTCGCCGACCCGGATCCAGTGGTCGCGAGCGCAGGCTGGGCGTTGACCACCGAACGCGTGGCGAAGCAGCCCGAGAGCCTCGATCTCGCAGGACTACTCGACGTCATCGAGGCACAGATGAAAGACGCCCCGGATCGCCTGCAGTGGGCGATGAACCACTGCCTGGCTCAGATCGGGATCGAGCACGCCGAGCAGCGGGCCCGTGCAATCGACATCGGTGAGCGCTTGAAGGTGCTCGAGGACTACCCGACTCCACCGAACTGCACGTCTCCGTTCGCGCCCATCTGGATCACGGAGATGGTGCGCCGACAACACGACAAGTAGGAAGGCTCGCGCTCGCGACCTCCGCCAAAACGCGCCAACACGATCAACGGACCGAGATCATTTCTGGGATCACACAATTCCGACGCAGCCCCCGGTAGCTCCGTCGCTAGCCGACGACTGGGCGCCAGCGCCGCGGTCGGGGTGTCGCAGATCCGCCGACACAGCAGCCCGTCCTGACAAGCGACACCGATACGTGTCACCGCGCCGACAACCCACAGATTGGTCAGCTGATCAGGTGGAAACGGTGGCGGCATCGCCCGAGAGGAGTGCGCCGCCAGTTCCACGTGATCACCTGTCCAGTAGTGCATCCCGGATGTCATCAGCCGAATGGGGCATCAGGTGAGTCCTCGAATTGCCCATCCGGTGGCGCCAACGAGATGTAGTCGATGCGAATCGCAACGCCCTGCTGCTTTGGCGGGGCGAATGTCGGCGGCACGGTGCGCGGTATCGCTCATTCGTAGTCAACGGTGATGGAGTCCGTATCCGGCACGGCCTGACAGGTGAGGACATACCCCTCGGCGAGTTCGTCGTCGGTCAGGGCGTCGTTGCGGCGCAGGGTGGCATGGCCTTTCGTCACCTTGGCCATGCAGGTGGCGCAGTTACCGGCCTCGCAGGAGAACGGGGGTGTGAGACCAGCGCGGCGGGCGCTGTCGAGCAAGGTTTCGCCGTCCTTGCGCGGAACCGACTTCTTCTTGCCGTTGAGAATGATCGTGACTGTGTGGTCAGTGGTCGCGACGGGGGTGGTCGCAGTGGGGGTTTCGACGGCCGCGACGGAGGGTGTGGCCGTAGGGGTTTGGACGGCTACGGGCAGCACCGGAGCCGGTGCGCCGAATCGCTCACTGAACACCAGACCCGGTCCGGGCACAGCGTTCTCGACCATCTCCATGAAGGCCTCGGGTCCGCAGATATAACTGTCGCCGCCGCCGTCCGCGCCGACGAAATCGCGGATCGCGTCGGGTGTCAGGAAGCCCCCGTCGGCATCGAGGTGACGGACCACCTCGAGCCGCCCCGGATAGCGGTCGACCAGTTCCGCGAGCACGGCCTCGAAGATCACCGACTCCGGATCACGGTCCGCGCATAGCAGCCGCACCTTCCTGGCGGTGCTCGCCAGCGCGCTCTTGGCCAGCGACAGAATCGGCGTGATGCCGCTGCCGCCGCTGAAACCGAGCAGCGGTAGTTCGGTGGAACGTAAGCAGAATCGGCCTGCCGCTCTCGTCAGCTCCAATTCGTCGCCCTCGACCACGTTGTCGTGCAGCCAGTTCGAGACCTGTCCGCCGGGCACCCGCTTGACCGTGGTCATCAGTTCGCGGTCGGTTTCCGGCGCACTCGACATCGAGTATGAGCGGAACAGGTCCCTGCCGTCCACGTGGACTCGGAAGGTGCAGAACTGCCCGGATTGATAAGCGATCGGCCCGTCGTGCGGGGCGAGCACATAGGTGCGCGCGTCGGCGCTCTCTTTAACGATCCGCGTTACGGTCGCGCGCTGGAACAACGGGGGTCTCGCCATGAACTGCCTCCTCCTGGTATTAAGATTCTAGTACAAGGAGAATTGTATTCTCTCCGACGAGACAGGATCTTCTCAAATGGGGTCGAACGACAGCCACCGCGGTGCCGCCCCTGCCGCTACCGCGCGCACCGAACCGGTCGCGCTCGCGTTCGAGTACCGCGAGTACACGCACGGGCAGTTGGAGCGGCTGGCCGCGGGTCTGGCCGTGGAATTGGTCGGGCGGGGCGTGCGTGCCGGGCATCGCGTCGCGCTGATGTCGTCGAACCGGCCGGAATTCGTGGTCGCCGTGCTGGCGACGTGGCGGTTGGGCGCTACACCGGTCCTGATCAGTCCGGCATGGAAACGCGCCGAGGTCGAACATGCGCTGGCGCTGACCGGACCGGTGTACGGACTCGGCGATTCGCCGATATTGACCGAGCTGCTGCCGACCCGTCACCTCGACGACCCGATCACCCCGCTGACGCGCACGTTCGGGCGACCCGATCCGGAATCCGACGCGGTGTTCGTATTCAGTTCGGGTACTACCGGATTGCCGAAGGCGGTGCGGCACACCCACGCCTCGCTCGCCGCCGCGGTGCGGCACTGGACCCGGGTGCTGGAGTTGAACTCTTACGACCGCCTGCAGATCGTCACGCCGCCCTCGCACATCCTGGGGCTGCTCAATATCGTCACCGTGCTGGAGGCGGGCGCCTGGATGCGGCTGCACCGGCGCTTCGATCTGGAACAGATGCTGCGGTGCATCGCCGAGGACCGGATCACCATCGAGATGGCTGTCGCGCCCATCGCTTTGGCACTTGCCGCGCACCCCGAGCTCGAGTCCTATGACCTGTCCTCGCTGCGCTTCATCATGTGGGGCGCCACGCCGGTCACCGCCGCCGTCGCCGAAACCGTAACCGCCCGAACCGGTGTCGGTTGGCTGCCCGCGTACGGAACCACCGAGCTGCCGGTCATCGCGTGCAGTCCGATCGGGGATGTGCGGTACGACAGCGTTGGAACAGCAGCGCCGCAAGTGCAACTACGGGTTGTGTCGACGGCGACCGGAGAACCGTTGGGTCCGGGCGAGATCGGCGAAATCCAGGCGCGGTCGCCATCACTGATGGCAGGTTATCTACCGGCCGAGGCGACCGGCGAAGCCTTCGACGACGGCTGGTACCGGACCGGTGATATCGGCCGAATCGACGCCGAAGGCTGGGTCCAGTTGACCGACCGATCCAAGGAAATGATCAAGGTCCGCGGCTTCCAGGTGGCACCCGCCGAAATCGAGGCCGTGCTGCACGGGCATCCCGCGGTGGGCGACTGCGCGGTGTTCGGCATCGCCGACACCGCTGACGGGGAGGCGATCGTCGCGGCAGTCTCGTGCACCGCGACGGTCACCGCCGACGAACTCATCGCACTGGTCGGCGACCGGCTGGCGGGCTACAAACGACCGCGCCGCGTGGTGTTCGTCCCCGAAATCCCGCGCCTGCCCTCCGGCAAGGTGTTGCGCCGAATTCTCAAGGAGCAGTATGGACGTTCGTCTCACGAGTGAACAGCGACAATTGCGGGACGCCGCCGCGAAATTGGCCGATGACCTCGGCCCCGGCTCGGTACTCGACCTCGACGACGCGGCGCGGGTCACCCGGCTGGAGAAGGCGGTCGACCAGACCGGCTGGCGCGCACTGCGTTCGGACGGCGCCTCCGGAGTCGAGGTGGCGATCGTGGCCGAGGAGTTCGGGCGCGGCCTGGTCGATGTGCCGTTCCTGGGACCGGTACTGGCCGACGATCTGCGCGGACCGGCCGACGACGATCAGCGCTGGACGGTCGCGGTGGCGGGCCGGGCGCTCGACGCGCACAGCGCCGAGCGCGCGTTGGTGATCGACGACGGACAACTGCTTGTCGGCCGCGTCGGCGCCGAACTGCCCGGTGCGGATCTCACCAGGCTCGACGCGGAGCTCACCGGTCGCCTCGACTTCCTCGGCGAACTGTCCGCCGATCAGGTGGCTCAGTGGCAGGCGTTGGCGCTGGTGGCCACCACCGCTGATCTGGTCGGTGTCGCGCGCGGCGCGCAGTCCCTCACCGTCGAATACGCGAAAGTCCGTGCGCAGTACGGCAATACGATCGGTTCGTATCAAGCGGTTGCGCACCTGCTCGCCGAAAGTCAGGCCCTGATCGAGGGATCGATCAGCGTCGCGCGCCATGCGGCCTGGTCAGTCGACGAATTGTCGCACGCCGAGTCGATGCGGGCGGCGCGGATCGCGAAGCTGTACTGCGCGCGGGCCGCACGAACGGTATGCGAGACCGCGATTCAAGTGCACGGCGGCATCGGCAACACCTGGGAGTGCCTCGCGCACATATACCTGCGCCGGGCCCTGACCTCGACCGAATTGTTCCCCGTCAGCCTGGAGGAGATCGACCTTGGACTTTCGTGACGCACCGCAGGAGGCCGAATTCCGGGACCGGCTGCGCGCCTGGCTGGGCGAGGTGGCCGGTACCTTTCCGACTTCGGGTGACGAATACTGGGCGCGCCAAGGCGAATGGCATCAAGCGCTGTACGCGGCCGGATTCTTCGGACTGTCGTGGCCGCGAGAATTCGGTGGCCACGACCTTTCGCCGGTCTACGACGTCATCCTGGACGAGGAGTTGGCGATCGCGGGCGCACCGCCGCGGCCCAGCCTCGGCTACCTGGTCGCTGGCCTCGGACGGCACGCGAGCAAGGAACTGCGCCAACGGTTCCTGCCCGGCATGATCAACGGCACCGAGCGCTGGTGCCAGGGCTTCAGCGAACCGGGGGCCGGTTCGGATCTGGCCGCGTTGACCACCACCGCGACGCGCGCGGGCGACCACTATGTAGTCAATGGCCACAAGATCTGGACCAGCTATTCCGATGTCGCCGACTGGTGCCTGCTGTTAGCGCGCACCGATCCGAATGCGCCACGACACAAAGGTATTTCGGCATTCATCATCTCGATGAAGCAACCGGGTGTGCGGCAGCGGCCACTGCGGATGATCAGCGGGGTGACCCGGGAATTCGGTCAGGTGGAATTCGACGGGGCGATCGTGCCCGCGGATCAACTGGTCGGTGCGCCCGGTGCGGGCTGGAAGCTGGCGATGACCGTCGTCGGACATGAACGTGAACCGTCCACATTGGGATTCGCTGCTCGATACGGAAAGCTGGTGCGCCAGTTGGCCGCTCGCGTCGAGGGCAAGGCGCCCGAGGAACTCGTCTGGGCGGCGGTGCAGACCGAGATGCTGCGCCTGCACGTCCGGCGCCGACTCTCCGAACAGCTCGACGGCGTCACCCACGGGCCCGACGGGTCGCTGGACAAACTGCTCATGACCTGGGCCGACCAGGCGGTCGGCCATGCGGCGCTGGCCGTCGGCGGCACCCGCGATCCGGAACTGCTCGGGTCCTACTTCTACAGCCGCGCACAGAGCGTCATGGGCGGTACCTCACAGATACAGAAGAACATCATCGCCGCGCGCATCCTGGGATTGGGAGTTTGAAATGTATGACATGCCAGCCGAAATCGACGTCCGCGCCGAGGGACCGGTCCGGATCATCACGCTGAACCGACCCGATGCTCTCAACGCCGTCAACGATCCGCTGCATAACGGGCTGGCCCGCTTGTGGCCGCGGCTCAGCGCGGACCCGCAGGCGCGGGTAGCCGTGCTGACCGGCGCGGGCCGGGCCTTCTCCGCCGGTGGCGACTTCACCTACCTCGAGGAACTCAGCCGCGATCGCGAACTGCGCACCAAGACCATCGCCGACGGCCGCGATATCGTGCTCGGCATGGCCCGCTGCCGGATCCCGGTGATCGCCGGGGTCAACGGTCCGGCGGTCGGTCTCGGCTGCAGCCTTGTCGCGTTGAGCGACATGGTCTACATCGCCGAAACCGCGTATCTGGCCGATCCACACGTGCAGGTCGGGTTGGTCGCCGCCGACGGCGGCCCACTCACCTGGCCGCTGCACACGAGCCTGCTGCTGGCCAAGGAATACGCGATCACCGGTGCACGAATCCCCGCCGCCAGGGCTAGGGAGATGGGCCTGGCCAACCATGTCGTCGAAGATCCGGTAACCGAGGCGCTGGCATGTGCGCAACGGATGCTCGAACTTCCGCAGCAGGCAGTGGAAAGCACCAAACGCGTGCTCAACCTGCAACTAGAGCGTGCCGTGCTGGCCACGCTCGACTACGCCCTGGCGGCCGAAGACCTGACCTTCCAGAGTGCAGACTTCCGTGCCAATATCGCCAGGTTGACCGCCAAGCACTGACGCGCGGCGGCCGACGAAAGGGCGCCACGCACCTTTTCCGGTGCCGCGCACGAATTCGCCGGGCGAAAGCATGCGTGGCGCGCAAATCGGTGCGCGGCAGCGGCAACCTTCAGGCTGCGGCCTCTTGGGCTATGGCGGAGGCGAAGGCGTCTACGTCGGGTTCGGTGGTGTCGAATGAGCACATCCAACGGACCTCGCCGGTGCGGTCGTCCCAGGTGTGGAAGCGGAACCGTTTCTGCAGTCGCTCGGTGACTTCCGGGGGCAGTATGGCGAAGACGGCGTTGGTCTGGACCGGCCGTACGATCTCGACGCCGGGCACTTCGGCGACGGCCGTTGCCAGCCGGGCCGCCATCGCGTTGGCGTGCTGGGCGTTGCGCAGCCACAGGTCGCCCTCCAGCAGGGCGACGAGTTGGGCCGACACGTACCGCATCTTGGAGGCCAGCTGCATCGACGCCTTACGCAGGTACGTCATGCCGCGCACCGCGTCCGGGTTCAGCACCACAATCGCCTCGCCGAGCATCAAGCCATTCTTGGTGCCGCCGAACGACAGCACGTCCACCCCGGCGTCGGTGGTGAACGCGCGCAGCGGCAGGTCGAGCGCGGCGGCCGCGTTGGCCAGTCGGGCGCCGTCCACGTGCACCAGCATGTCGCGCTCGCGCGCCAGCGCGCTGATGGCGGCGATCTCGCCGGGTGTGTAGAGGGTGCCGAGCTCGGTGCTCTGGGTGATCGAGACGACTTTGGGTTGGGCGTGGTGCTCCTCGCCGAAGCCCCACGCGTACCGGTCGAGCAGCCCCGGCGTCAGCTTGCCGTCGGGGGTGGATACCGGGATCAGCTTGAGCCCGGCCACCTTCTCGGGTGCGCCACACTCGTCCAGGTTGATGTGTGCGGACTCCGGGCAGATCACCGCGCTCCACCGGTCGCACATCGCCTGCAGCCCAACCACATTGGCGCCGCTGCCGTTGAAGACCGGATAGACATCGGCACGCTCGCCGAAATGGTCCTCGACCAGTTCGCGCAGCCGTACGGTGTGGACGTCCGCGCCGTAGGCAGGTTGGTGGCCCTCGTTGGCGGCGGCCAGCGCCGCCATGATCTCCGGGTGCACGGAAGCGTTGTTGTCACTGGCGAAACCACGCAGTGGCTCGGACTCGGGAAAGGTTTCGCTCACTTATCCTCTTCCGTCAGCAGTGGGAAGGCGCCGTTCTCATCGTGGACCTCGCGGCCGGTGAGGGGCGGGTTGAACACGCAGACCGCGCGGAAGCGGGTGTGGGTGCGCAAAGTGTGATGCTGATGTGCGTCGACCAGGTACATCACCCCGGGCTCGAGACGGTGCTCTGCACCGGTCTCGGCGTCCACCAGTTCACCCCGACCCTCGATGACGTAGACGGCCTCGATGTGGTTGGCGTACCACATCTCGAGCTCGGTACCCGCGTCCACCACGGTGTCGTTCAAGGAGAACCCGACCTTCTCCTCGGCGAGCACCAGGCGACGGCTATTCCATGTGGGGCCCTTCACTTCTCGCTCGGTGCCGATGATCTCTTTCAGTGAACGGACGATCATGGAGTGCGTTCCTTTGTCTCGTGCGTTTCTGCGAACACTGAAATCATGGTTGCTGACGCGGCATCCCGACAGCGGCAGAAACGCCCCTGACCGCCAAGATCGCGCCATGCGTATCAGGACTTGCGGGCCAACATCGCCAGGCTCACAACAAAGGTCTCGGTGGCTTCGTGCCCGCGGCGGTGCTCGAATCGGCCGCTCGGCATCCGCTTGAATTCGGTGAGTCCGGGCTGGATCTCGGAGACATTTACCGCACTCGCGCGTGACGGCTCAGCGGGCACTCCGGTCGCCGATGTGGTCCGGAACTACCGGGGTGCTGAGCGCTGTGCTGGCAAACACCGACGCTTTCTGTCGACAATCCGGTGGGCAGCTGTGGGCGAGACCGATTGTGCCGGAAGGCTTTCACGAGGTGGAGCGGCGCTACACTGGCCGTGCGGCGGCCCAACCTGAGCGCTGAGGCTTCGTGCTGGCCGCGACGCCGCCAACACAAAGCCCGCACTACCGCCGCCCTGGGCATCCACTCACCTGACTGCCCGGTGCTGTTGCAGTACTAGGCCGGGCAGTTATGGTACGCAGTGAGGAGCCAGCGGTTGTTTCGGCGGATCAGGGTCCAGGTGGCCATCACCCAGCGGTCGGCAGAGGGCTCGGTTTCGCCTGCCATCACGACTGCGCTGCGGCTGACGACGATGGCGGTGTCGGGGGTAGGGAAACGGACGAGTTGGGGTTCGTCCAGGGTTTTCGAACCGCGCAGCGGGCCTTCGAAACCTGCGGCCATCCGGTCTCGGACGGCCGCGCGACCGGAGTTGAAGACGCCGCGCAGGATGGACGTGGCGTCGGGGTCGTAGTCGGCGACGAAGGCGTCGGCGTCGTTGGCGGCCCAGGCGCGGTAGAGATTGTTCAGCACGTCGAGGACGGCCTCGCGGTCGGTGCGCATTGCGGTGTCGGTCATGATTTCCTCCTGAGGTCACGGCCGCGGTGAGCGGCTCACGAGTACCTACCGGCGGACCGTGCCCGATTCATCGCTCGCGGTGTAGAAAAGTTCGGTGGGGGCGTTTTCGAGGAGCTGAGGGCATGGCGGACGTGGATTTCGCGGCGAGCACCGACCGGTATCGGCGGGAGTTGCTCGCACATTGCTATCGCATGCTCGGGTCGGTGCAAGACGCCGAGGATCTGGTGCAGGAGACGCTGTTGCGAGCCTGGCGGGCACGCGACAGCTATGACGAGAACCGGGCCGGGATGCGGACCTGGCTGTACCGGATCGCCACCAATGCCTGCCTGACCGCGCTGGAGCAGCGCGGGCGCAGACCGATGCCCTCCGGTCTGGGCAACGCGCCCGGCGACGATCCACGCGAGGCATTGGTTCACGGCGGAGAAATCCCTTGGCTGCAACCGATTCCGGACTCCATGCTGGCCGATCCATCGGAAGCCGTACTGGCGCAAGGCAGTCTGCGACTGGCGCTGGTCGCGGCCATGCAGCAGTTGCCCGCGCGCCAGCGGGCGGTACTGGTGCTACGCGAGGTACTCGACTGGCCCGCCGCGCAGGTGGCGCAGGCGCTGGATATGACACCGGCGGCGGTCAACAGCGCGTTGCAGCGGGCACGTAAGGCGCTGAGCCAGAATGGAATACGAGAGGACGAGGTCACCGAGAGCGCGCAGCAGCGGGCCGTGCTGGACAGCTACGTCACCGCCTTCCGGAACGCCGACCTGGCCGCGCTGGAGAAACTGCTGGCCGACGACGTGATCATGGAAATGCCGCCCATGCTCAATTGGTACCTCGGCCGGGAGGGTTACGTCGGGTTCATGGCCCGCGTCTTCGACACCCGCGGCACCGATTGGCAATTGGTGCCGGTCGGGGCCAACGGCGGACCCGCATTGGCGGCCTACGTCCGCGATGCCGACGGAGGCTACATGCTGCACACCTTGCAGGTCTTCACCATTGACGGCGACCGCATCACGCACATGGTCGCCTACCAGGTCGAGGAGGTATTTCAGCTCTTTGCCCTGCCACCGCGATTGGCCTGAGGCTCAGTCGGTTCGATCGGACCCGGCCGCGGCCATCGCGCAGCCGCGCGGGATAGCAAGCTACGGCCGCGCATTCAAAGCCTTGCCGGACAATCTGTTATCGGTGAGTATGTACGGAAGTTGATCGGGGTAGCACTCGACGAACGATGCAGACGGCCCCCGGAATGACGAAAGCGCCGCTGCTGGTTCGCGCAGGACAAGACCTGAGCGTTTTGGGTTGCGGGATGTTGAGTTCGGCGGCGACGGAGTCGAAGTGTTCCCGGCCAGGTACGGGCATTGCGCCTACACCTCATGGTCGCCGAGCGTAGGCGGTGGCCAACGGCGGCAGGGTCAGCGCGGTGACTCGGAGGCCGAGCCGGACGCGATGTCGTCGGCCAGCGGGGCAATAGCCCCGATGATCTGTTCCACCAGCGCCGTCGGCACCCCGGCGACGGTCAGCGCATCGGTGAGATGGCCTGCCACAAGGGTGAAATGGTGCATCGTGATGCCACGGCCCTGATGGACCTGCTTCATCGGGGCACCGGTGTACGGGCCGGGGCCGCCGAGCGCAGCGGAGAAGAACTCGACCTGCCGTCCCTTCAACCGAGACATGTTCGTACCGGTGAAGAATGGCGCCAGCTGGTCGTCGGCGAGGACGCGGACGTAGAAGTCCTCGACTACCGCCTCGAGTGCCTCCTGCCCCCCGATCTGCTCGTAGATTGTGCCGGGCTCGGCGATCGTGGCCGCGCCGGACTTGGACTTGAACCATGACATGATTTCCATGCATTCAGAACAGCACCGGTCGGTTTCCGTTCCGTTAGTCGGCTGTCGCAGCCCGTTTTCCCTTCGTGGCCAGCATATTTCCTGGAACTCACAACTGGCTGCCACCACCGGTGAGCAATATTTCGAAACCGACTCGTCCCGCGAAAACAGGACAGACTTTGCGTGCCCGCTCAGGCACCGCCAGCCCAGCGGCACGCCTACATTTCGTGCTCGCCGAGCACCGGCGGCGGGCCGTATCGCGGCCGGTATCCGGCGATCCGGATCGGACTGCCGATCAGCCGGTAATCGCCGACGGTGACGATGGTTTCAGGGGAGGCGGCCAGTGCCTCGGGCAGGGTGCGCACCGCGGCCGCTGGAATACCGAGCGGCCGCAGGCGAGATTCCCAGCCGGATGCGGTATCGGTGGCAAGGGCGGCGGTCACCGCGGCGAGCACGTCGTCGCGATGCGCGGCCCGCTCGGCCATTGTCTCGAACCCGTCGACACCGGCCTCGGCGGCGAAGACCTTCCAGAAACCATCGTGGGTGATGAACAGCGCCAGATGACCGTCGGCGGTTGGAAAGAGCTGTGCTGGAACGTAATACGAATGTGCGCCGAAGTTTCGGCGTTGCGGTTGTTTGCCGTCGTTGAGATAGGCCGACGCATGGTAGTTCAGCTGCGAGAGCATCACCTCGTACAGCGAGACGTCGACCTGCCCACCGCGGCCGGAGACAATCTGGGCGAGCAGGCCGAGCGCGGCGGTGAGGCCGGTCGAGTTGTCGGCCGAGGAATAGCCGGGCAATGTGGGCGGCCCCTGCGGATCGCCCGTCATCGCGGCGATGCCGACGGCCGCCTGGATCACATAATCGAAGGCGGGATCGTCACCGCCGTCCAAGCCGAAGCCCGTGATCGCCACGCAGACGATCCGGTCGTTGAACTGCCGCAGCGACTCGTAGGTCAGGCCGAGGCGACGGATCGCCGACGGCTTCAAATTCACCAGCAGCGCATGGGATTGCGCGACGAGTTCGGCCAGTCGGCGCTGTCCGGCGGGGCTGGCCAATTCGAGTCGAATACTGCGCTTGCCGCGGTTGAGGCTCGCGAAATAGGAGTCGCCGACCTGTCGCGAAATCTCCCCGTTCGGCGGTTCGATCTTGGTCACCTCGGCACCGAGATCGGCGAGCATCATGGTGGCGTAGGGACCGGCGAGCATGGTGCCCACCTCGAGTATCCGGATCCCCGCCAGCGGCCCCGCCGCCGCGCCGGGCACCGGTTGGCTCACGACTGCGCCTCGCTGACGCTCGGCTCCGTCGTGCGCCATTGCGCGCTGTGTCGATGGTTCACTCGCTGACGCTCGCTCACGACTGCACCTCGCTGACGCTCGGCTCCGTCGTGCGCCATTGCGCGCTGTGTCGATGGTTCACTCGCCGACGCTCGCTCACCGCAGTTCCTTCGCCAGTTCGGCGATCATCTCCCGAGTTCTGCGCTTGGAGGCGATGAGTTCGTCGCGGGTGTCGCCGATGGGCAGCAGCCGCACCGACAGGTCCGTGGCACCGGCGTCGGCGAAGCGCCGCAGTCCCGCCGCGATCGCCTGTTCGTCGCCCGCGACGCAGATGTCACCGATATCGCGCGCCGAACCCTGTTCGAGCAGCCGCTGGTAGTTGGGCGAGACCTCTGCCTCGCCGAGAATCCGGTTGGCCCGCGCCTTGGCCTCGTCGATTTCCGACGGCGCACACAGGCACACCGGCAGCCCGGCGACGATGCGCGGTGCGAGCCGCCCGGCGTCGGCGGCGGCCTTGGTGATCTTCGGGACGACATGGTCGGCCACCGCGCGCTCGTCGGCCATCCACAGAATAGTGCCGTCGGCCTGTTCCCCGGCGATGCGCAACATGACCGGCCCTAGTGCGGCGATCAGCACCGGCACCGGCGCGACCGGGCCCAGGTCGAGCGGATTGTGCACGGTGAAGCTGTCGTTTTCGATATCGACTTGGCCGGGCCCGCGCAGACCCGCATTCAGCACGTCCAGATAGTCGCGGGTGTAGGCCGCCGGTTTCGTATAGGGCAGCCCGAGCATGTCCTGCACGATCCAGTGATGCGAGGGACCGACACCTAGTGCGAGCCGCCCCCCGGCAGCGGCTTGCGTCGAAAGTGCCTGGCGGGCAAGGGCGATCGGGTGCTGCGCCTGCAATGGCACTACCGCGGTGCCCAATTCGATGCGGGTGGTTTTCATACCCATCAGCGCGATGGTGATCAGTGCATCGAAATCGGTGGGTATCTGCGGAATCCAGGCGGTGTCCAGGCCCGCGGTTTCGGCCCATTCGATATCGTCGAGCATCCTGGCGAGCTTGCGCGCGGAGTCCCCCTTCTCCGGCCCGATCATCACTCCGATTCGCATGAATTCCTCCAGTTTCCAAGCTCTTTCAGATGACTGCGGCCGCTCAGGATCACGACGGCGTCGAGGTTTCGGTCTCGGGGACGGCAGTCGGCGGAGCCGACGGGGTGGGTAAGCACAGCGCGCGGATCTCGGTGACCAGCGTCTCCAGCGCGGTACCGGTCGGAAAGACCGCGGCCGCGCCGGCTTCCAGCAGACGCGGCACATCCGCCTGCGGGATGGTGCCGCCGACCACCACCGCGATATCCCCCGCGCCGCCGGCCCGCAGCGCGTCCACGACGCGCGTCGTCATCGACACATGCGCGCCGGACAGGATGCTCAAACCGACTACGGCGACGTCTTCCTGCAACGCGATCGACACGATGTCCTCCACACGCTGGCGGATGCCGGTGTAAATGACCTCGAACCCGGCGTCGCGCAGGGTGCGGGCGACGATCTTGGCGCCGCGGTCGTGCCCGTCCAACCCCGGCTTGGCGACGAGTACGCGTGCGGGCATCAGAACACCACCGGCTGCTGGAACTCGCCCCATACCGACTTCAGTGCGGCGGTCATCTCGCCGACCGTGCAGTACGCGTTGGCGCAGTCGATCAGATTGTGCATCAGGTTTCCGTCTCCTTCAGCGGCATGCGACAAAGCGGTGAGACAGGCACGCACCGCAGCGGGATCTCGTTCGGCCTTCACCCCGGCCAGGCGCTCGAGCTGCAATTCCCGTCCCTTGGCGTCGAGTTCGTAGGTGCCGATATCGGGTGCGGGCTCGTCGGAGACGAATCGGTTCACCCCGACCACCGGACGCGAGCCCGACTCCACCTCCTGATGCAGCCGATAGGCCTCGTCGGCGATCAGCCCCTGCAGATATCCGTCTTCGATGCAGCGCACCATGCCACCGTGCTGCTCCAGATCGGCCATGATCTCGACGATGCGGGCCTCGGTGGCGTCGGTGAGCGCCTCGACGAAGTAGGAGCCGCCGAGCGGATCGGCCACCCGCGTCACACCGGTCTCGTAGGCGAGGATCTGCTGGGTGCGCAAAGCGAGCGTCGCCGACTCCTCACTGGGCAGCGCAAACGGCTCGTCCCACGCGGCGGTGAACATCGACTGCACCCCGCCGAGTACCGAGGCCATCGACTCGTAGGCGACCCGCACCAGATTGTTCTGGGCCTGCGGCGCATACAGCGACGCGCCGCCGGCGACACAGCCGAACCGGAACATCGACGCCTTATCCGTGCTCGCGCCGTATCGCTCGCGCACCAGGGTGGCCCAACGACGCCGACCCGCACGGTATTTCGCGATCTCCTCGAAAAAGTCGCCGTGAGTGTAGAAGAAGAACGAGATCTGCGGCGCGAATTGATCGATCGTCATCCGGCCGCGTTCCACCACGGTGTCGCAGTAGGTCACGCCGTCGGCGAGGGTGAAGGCCATCTCCTGCACCGCGGTCGCCCCGGCGTCGCGAAAGTGCGCGCCCGCCACCGAGATCGCGTTGAACCGCGGCACCTCGGCCGCGCAGAACTCGATGGTGTCGGCGATCAAACGCAGCGACGGCTCCGGCGGCCAGATCCAGGTGCCACGCGAGGCGTACTCCTTGAGGATGTCGTTCTGGATGGTGCCCGTGAGCTTTTCCCGCGACACCCCTTTTTTCTCCGCGGCCGCCACATAGAACGCCAACAGGATCGCCGCGGTCCCGTTGATGGTGAAGCTGGTGCTGATCTTGTCCAGCGGGATGCCGTCGAAGAGCACCTCGGCGTCGGCGAGGGTGTCCACGGCGACGCCGACCCGACCGACCTCCTCGCTCACCTCCGGATCGTCGGAGTCGTAGCCGCACTGAGTCGGCAGATCCAACGCCACCGACAGTCCGGTGCCGCCCTGGTCGAGCAGATACCGATAGCGCCGATTGGATTCCTCCGCTGTGCCGAAGCCCGAGTACTGCCGGAACGTCCACAACCGACCCCGGTAGCCGGAGGCGAAGTTGCCACGCGTGAAGGGATATGCGCCCGGCCGGGGCGGATCGGCACGCCGGTCGTCCGGTCCGTAGACCGGCTCGAGCGGGATACCGGACGAGGTCTGCACTTGGTCGTTCATCAGTGAATACGCTACTTGCCAAAAAAGAGAATGCCAATACCATCTGAAGCGAGTGAGTTCTCACAGCCCCGTTTTCCCGAGGAGCACGATGCCCGATCAGCACCGACCGTTGACCGACCGCACGATGGTGATCTCCGGCGCCAGCCGCGGTATCGGACTGGCCATCGCGGTCGCCGCCGCCCGACGCGGCGCCAACGTGGTGCTGCTGGCCAAGACGGCCGAACCGCATCCACGGCTGCCCGGCACCGTCTACACCGCGGCCGCCGAAATCGAGGCCGCGGGCGGCAAGGCTGCCGCCGTGGTGGGTGATGTGCGCCGCGAGGAGGATGTGCAGCGGGTGGTGGGCACCGCGCTGGAACGCTTCGGCGGCATCGATATCTGCGTCAACAACGCCAGCGCCATCGCGACCGAGCCGACCGAGCGGTTGTCGCCCAAGAAGTTCGATCTGATGATGGACATCAATATCCGCGGCGCCTTCCTGCTGACCCAGTCCTGCGTGCGGCACCTACGCAATTCGGCAAACCCGCACGTGCTGACCATCGCGCCACCGGTGAACATGAATCCGCGCTGGCTCGGCGCGCACCCGGTCTACACGCTGTCGAAGTACGGAATGACGCTGCTGTCGCAGGGCTGGGCCGTCGAATACGCCAAGGCCGCAATCGCATTCAACTGCCTGTGGCCCGAGACCTTCATCGCCACCTCCGCCGTGGCCAACCTCGACGACGGCACGAATCAACTCGCGGCCGCGCGCAGTCCGCAGATCATGGCCGATGCCGCGATCGAGATCGTGTCCCAGCCCGCACGGGAGATCACCGGCAACTGCTTCATCGACGCCGAGGCCTTGGCCCGATTCGGCGGCGTCGAGGACCTGTCCCGCTACGGCGGCGGCGCGCACCCGACACCGGACCTGTTCCTCGACTGATCACCGAAAGGATTGCCGGATATGACAATCGATCCCGACCAACGCACGCGCTACGAGAGCGGACTACAGGTCCGCCGCGAGGTCGTCGGCGCTGAATACGTCGACCGGGCGTTGGCCGCCGCGACCGACTTCTCCGAGCCACTGCAGGATCTGATCACCGAATACTGTTGGGGCGCAGTATGGACCCGCCCCGGCCTGGACCGCCGCAACCGGTCGATGATCACCCTGGCAATGCTGACCGCGCTCAACCGGTCCACGGAATTCGCTACGCATGTGCGGGCAGCGTTGACCAATGGCGTCACCCCGGAGGAGATCCGGGAGGTGCTGCTGCACGCGACGATCTACGCCGGTGTCCCCGCCGGAGTCGAAGCGTTCCGAATCGCCGGACCTATCCTGCCGGAGCACGCTGATGCCTGAACGTGAACACATCGCCTTCCTCGGTCTCGGCACCATGGGCGCGCGAATGTCGCGGCGATTGGTAGCAGCGGGTTTCGATGTCGTCGGATTCGACCCGTCCGAGACCGCCCGCGAAGCCCTGGTCGCCATCGGCGGTCGGGTCGCGACCAGCGCTGCCGCGGCCGCCGCCGGAGCCACTCACCTGATTCTGATGCTGCCCAGTTCCGCCGTCGTCGAATCCGTACTCGGTGACGAGCAAGTGCTGGCCGCTCTGGGGCCGGACACGATCGTGATCGATATGAGCTCCTCCGAACCGGAGTCGACGCAACGACTGGCGGCGGGGCTGGCCGAGCGCCAAATCATGTTGGTCGACGCACCGGTGTCCGGCGGCGTGCGCGGGGCTACCGACGGTACTCTGACGATCATGGTCGGGGGCCGGGAAGACACTGTTGCCCAAATTGATTCGGTGCTGGCACCGCTGGGCAAGATAAGGCACATCGGTGCATCGGGAGCCGGTCACGCCGTTAAGGCGATCAACAATCTGCTCGCCGCGGTCAACCTGCTCGCCGCCGCCGAAGGTGTCGCGGCCGGACGTCGTTTCGGCCTGGACCCCGCCGTGATCATCGAGACCATCAATTCCGCAAGCGGCCGCAGTGCCGCAACCGAACTCAAGTTCCCGCAGGCGATTCTGCCGGAAACTTTCGATTCCGGTTTCGCGCTCGGACTAATGCTCAAGGACATGCGCATCGCCACTGATCTGGCGGCCTCGCTCGGCATACCGGCCGCACTCGGCGAGCGCGCCGTCGAGCTGTGGGCACGCGCCGCGGCCGATCTGGGGCCGAGCGCCGACCAAACCGATATCGCGCGCTGGGCGGACGCGCGGTCCACGCAACATTAAGGCCCACACCATGAATACGCCCATCCGATTCTCGGTCGTCGAGGTGCCGCACTACTTCGGCAAATGCCCGCGCTGCGGTTATCCCGCCAGCGCCGCGGCGATGACTCAGACCTTCGCCGACGGCGCCACCGAATCGCAACTAGTCGCCA
The DNA here is from genome assembly GCF_044458825.1 of Nocardia sp. NPDC050412. Taxonomy (NCBI): domain Bacteria; kingdom Bacillati; phylum Actinomycetota; class Actinomycetes; order Mycobacteriales; family Nocardiaceae; genus Nocardia; species Nocardia sp. NPDC050412. The sequence goes on along the minus strand of NZ_JBITIJ010000009.1, from coordinate 101,564 downwards.
CTTGCGGGCAGCCGTGCGGGTGGAGCGGCCCGGTGGCGCTGACCACGATGACCGACGCCCGGTCCGATTGAATCGGATTCACCACGGTTGCACAGCGGTCGGTGGAGCAATGGCCGCATTCTCCGCGGCCAGCACCGCCGTCGGGATCACGACATCGGCCCGAACTCCGCCGTAGTCGGATTCGGTCAGGCGCACCGAAATGCCGTGCAGAATACCCAACCGAGCCACCACGAACAGCCCGAGCCGGGCATCCGCCGACAGTGTCGCGACGCTGAAATCCGGTGGGTCGGACAGCATTTCGTTGGCGCGTTCGAGTTCCGAATCCGACATGCCCATGCCCTGATCACTGATCATCACGACAACGCCGGTGCCGATCAGATTGCCGCTGACATCCACGCGCGACTGCGGCGGCGAGAACGCCGTCGCATTGTCGACCAGTTCGGCCAGTAGGTGGATGAGGTCGGCGACCACCGCGCCGTTGACGAATACCGACGGCAGTCCGGCATTGGTGTACACCCGCGTGTATTGAACGGTTTCCGCGATCGCACCGCGGACGAGATCCCGGAGCGCAACCGGACGTCGCCACTGTCGACCCGGGCGGCCGCCGCCGAGGATAATGAGATTCTCGGCATTGCGACGCCCTCGGGTGGCGAGATGGTCGAGCTGGAACAGTGTTTCCAGCAGCGCTGGATCCTCCTGTCGCCGTTCGGCCGCGTCGAGAATCTCCAACTGTCGGTGCACGACGATCTGGCTGCGATGGGCGATATTGCTGAATACCGCGCGCACACCCTCGCGAGTATTCGCCTCGGTGACCGCGACCGCGACCGCAGCGCCGTGCGCCCGATTGAATGCCTGTGCGACCTGACCTATCTCGTCGGTACCGAAATCCAGCTGTGCGGCTTCGATTTTCGGATCGATGCGCACCCCTTCGGTCAGGCGTCGCATTGTCTCCGGCAACCGAACCTCCGCCACCGCAAGCGTTTCCGAGCGCAAGCGTTTCAAGCGTCCGATCAGCTGATTGGCCAGCCACAGCGACAACAGGAACGCCAGCACGGCGACCGTACTCACGACACTCGCGGCCAGCAACGAGTCGCGCGCGTGCCGGGCACCCGCATCGGCGGCATGCCGTTGGCTCTGCTTGGCGTGCCCGACCCACAGTGTCACCAACTGCTGGTTCACCTCGTCCGCCGCCGCGCGCCACTGCGCGACGCTCATCGGCAATTGCGGTGCACTTGCGGGCCGCACCTCGACAATGGTGTTTTCCATCGCGCTGACCTGCTGCCAGGCGAGGGAAGCGGTGACATCGGCGACGCGCTGCGCGTTGGCGGCATCGAGTTCGGTAGCCAATCGCGCGATCTCGACGTGGTAATAGCTGACCAGGTTGCGGTATTCGGCGGACAGGTTGGGCGGCAGGCCCTGCGGGCGGACGGCCGCGGCGGTCAGCGCGCTGGCGCGCGACATGGATTCGACCACGTGCAACAGCCCCAGATTGCGGGTGAGTTCGGAGCCGGTGGCCGCATCCGGAGCGAACTGTCCGATCGTTGCCGACCCCTCGTCCATGCCGTCCAATAGTCGGCAGTAGAAGTCGTAGGCGTCGGCGACCGGTAGCCGACCGGCATCGATCGCACTGCGCAGCTCCGGTAACCGAGTCTTCAACTCTTCGAAGGCCGCCACGACGTTCCCCATCGCGCTGCCGCCCACGCGTTGGAATTCGGCTTCGGCCGCCGCCAGCGAATTCAGCGCGGCATCGAACCGCATCCGGGCAGCGACCAGTGCACCGGGATCGACGACCGCACCCGCCAACTGGGACACCGACAGCAGTCGCTCCTGTTGCACGGCGAGGACCAATTCGCGCGTCGGGGTGAGGTGAGTGTCCAGTGTGCGCGCGAAGCCCTCGGCGTGCCGCGCGTCATTGAACAGATAGACCGAGGTACCCACACCAATGCAGATCAGCAGCAGGCTGGGTACCAGCGCAATGACAAGGATTCTTGTCCGGATCCCGCGGAACCGAGCCTTCAACACCGCGATAATATAACTTACATATCCGAGAATTACATTCTCTAGTGCAGGGCGGCCAGCACGGTGTCACGTAGTTCCGGACGACAGATGAGCAGATCAGGCAGGTAGGGGTCGGGGCGGTTGTAGCGCAGCGGGGTCCCATCGAGACGCGAGACGTGCAGCCCAGCCGCAGCTGCGACGGCGACCGGGGCGCACGAATCCCATTCGTATTGACCGCCCGAGTGGGCGTAGACATCCGCGGTCCCGCGCACGACTGCCATCGCCTTGGCGCCGGCCGACCCCATCGGGACCGGCGTCGCCGACAACCTGGTCATCAGTTGCGCGACCTCCTCGGAGAGCCGACTCCGCGACACGGCCACCCGGATGGGACCGGATTGCGGTGGCAGCAACGCGGGTGGTTGCCCGGTGTGTAAGACCAGTCCCGCAGCGGGCAGTGCCACCGCCCCGACCACCGCTCGGCCGTCGACCGCGAGGGCGACATGCACGGCCCAGTCCGCACGCGGTGGTTCGCCGTATTCCCGTGTGCCGTCGAGCGGGTCGACGATCCACACCCGGGACCGTCCGATGCGACTCCGGTCGTCCGGACTTTCCTCCGACAGCACGATGTCCTCGGGACGCGCCTCCCGGAGCCGATCCAGCAGCAGGATATTGGACTTCCGGTCGCCGACCGCCCCGCCTTCGGAGCGGATATCGAGCAGGAGTTCGCCTGCTTCCTCGGCCAGCGCCGCTGCCAGGGTGTGATCGTCCATTACTTCCCTACTGTCCGATGGCAGGATCGAGTACGCCCGCTGTCGCAGGCGCTCGATGACCTTATCGGCCCCTTGCCGGTCGACATTTCTCGAGAGTACGGTTCTCATTTACCGGAAAGGTGATTCTTATCCTGCGGAGGCCCTTTCCGGTCACGAGCACTCGCACGCCTCGACACCGGTCGAGCACGCAGAGCACAGGGAGGACCACCCACCGATGCGATTCATCCTGCACTATCCCGAGACCACCGGCTACGACGGTGACATGCTCGACGTCGGCGCACTGCGCGATGTGGCGATCGCGGCCGAACGGTCCGGATTCGACGGACTGTCACTGAGCGAGCACCCGGTTCCCGGCGCCCGATGGTTGGCTTCCGGCGGACACCAGACGCTCGATCCGTTCGTCGCACTCGGCTATGTCGCCGGTGTGACCGAACGCCTCCGACTGATCACCTATCTCGCGGTCCTGCCCTACCGCAATCCTTTCCTGCTGGCGAAAGCGGCGGCGACGCTGGACAAACTGTCGGGCGGCCGCGCGATCGTCGGTCTGGGCACGGGTTATCAGAAGAGCGAATTCCACGCTCTCGGAGTCGATTTCGATGAGCGCAACGCACTGTTCGACGAGGCGCTGGACGTGCTGCCACTGCATTGGAGCGGCGAACCGTTCAGCTATCAGGGTCGCCACTTCAGCGCCCGCGATGTGATCGCCCGGCCGCGGCCGGTGCAGAAGCCGATCCCGATCTGGATCGGCGGCAACTCGAAGCTGAGCCGCCGCCGGGTCGCGACGCGCGCCCAGGGCTGGATCCCGATGACCGGCGGCGCGGAGCTGAGCACCACCGCGCGCACACCGGAACTCGGCACACTCGACCAGCTCGCCGCCAAGATGGCCGAGGTGCGATCGGCGGCCCAGGACGCGGACCGGACCGAGCACATCGATCTGGTCTACTCCTACCCGGACGCGAGCATCAGCACCCCGGCGGTCGATGCCGACCGGCACCGCGCGGCCTTCGCGACATTGGCCAAGGCCGGTGTCGACTGGATCGTCGTCTCCTGTCACACGCGCGAGGCCGCCGCGACCTTCGACTTCATTGCGGAATTCGGCGCGACATATACCAACGCGCCCGGCTCCTGAGCCGATCAGCGCGGCCGGTTCAGCACCTTATCCGCCGCCGTCCAGTGCTCGTCCGAAACCCACAGGTGCGCAAAGGCATTCACCGCCTCCGCTGCGGATACCCCGGAGAGCACCCGCTTGATCTCGCCCGAGGATGGGTTGGCCAGCGACCGAGCCAGCGCCAGCCAACCCTCCTCGAACGACGCGCGAGGCAGTATCCGGTCCACCAAGCCGACGCGTTCGGCCTCGGCGGCGTCGAGTACGGTCCCCGAGCCCGCGAGCAGCAGCGCTCGGCTTCGACCGACCAATGCGCTGAGCCGCTCTGCACCGCCCCAGGCGGGCATGATCGCCAACGCGACCTGGTTGAACGCGATCTTGATGTCGTCGGCGGCGACCCGAATATCCGCGGCGACCGCGACTTCGGCGCCACCACCGAAGGCGTGACCGTTCAACGCCGCGATCACCGGGGCGGGAAAGGCAGCGAGCCGATCGCAGATGCCACGCATCCGCCATGCCATCTCCTCGGCGGCCTCGAGAGTGCGAATCGCGCTGAGTTGCTTGAGATCTCCACCCGAGACGAAGGCCTTGTCCCCGGCGCCACGAATGACCAGCGCGCGGGCTCCTTCGGCCGCATCGAGTGCCTTCTCGAGCTGATCCATCGTCTCCGGCGCGATGGCATTGCGCGCCTGCGGGCGATCGATGGTGACGACCGCAAGCCCGTCACTCAGCTCGAGCTCCACCATGTCAGTTCTCCGATCAAGATATTGGCATTCTACTTTCTGGAGAATAGTATATTCAGAGCGGCAGCCCCCGACACCCATCCCGTAACCACCCGACAGCGCCGCGGGTGTGGCCGACTTGTGCCCGCGCGCCGGGTACTTGGAGTCCATATGCGCACAATCCCCGCCGAACTGGTCAAACGGTACGAAGCCGAAGGCTGGTGGACCCGCGATTCGCTCGGCGACCTGCTGGCGCGCGGTCTGGCCGCCGCCCCCGACGCCAGGTTCCGCGTGCATTCGCCGGTCCGGCCCTACACCGGAACCTTCCGTGATGTCGAGCTGGTCGCCCGCCGACTGGCCAGGGGCTTACACAAGCGGGGTGTCGGTCCCGGTGATGTAGTGGCCTTCCAGCTGCCCAATTGGATGGAGGCGGCCGCAACCTTCTGGGCCGCAACCTTTCTCGGCGCGATCGTGGTACCCATCGTGCATATCTACGGCCCCCGAGAAGTCGGCTACATCCTGGGTGCGGTGCGTCCACGCGTCTTCGTCACGACCGACCGATTCGGTTCGATCGACTACGACCCGGCCGTATACGCGGAGGTGCCGATCGTCGGGGTTGTCGGACACACCTTCGACGATCTGCTCGATGCGGAGCCGTTCAGCGGAGTCGTCGAGGTCGACCCGGCCAATCCGGCGCTGATCGCCTTCACCTCGGGCACTACCCGCGCGCCGAAGGGCGTGATCCACAGCCATCAAACCCTCGGCTGCGAGACCCGCCAACTGGCCGAGCACTACCCGGCCGACCTCGGTCCGCAGATCACCGCCGCGCCGGTCGGCCATTTCATCGGCATGCTCAATGCCTTCCTCATCCCGATCCGCGACGGCATCGCGGTCAACCTGGTCGACACCTGGAATCCGGAACAGATCCTGACCCTCATGACCACCTACGGCATCACCGTCGCGGGTGGCGTGCCCTACTACCTGACCAGCCTGGTCGACCATCCCGCCTTCACCGCCGAACATCTGCTGCACATGAAGTACGCGGGCATGGGCGGCGCATCGGTGCCGAGTTCGGTCACCGAGCGGCTGACCGAACTCGGCCTCATCGTCTACCGCTCCTACGGCAGCACCGAACACCCCTCGATCACCGCCTCCAACTGCACCGCACCGGAGCCCAAGCGGCTCTATACCGACGGCGATCCGCAGCCCGGCATCGAGATCCGGCTCACCGAAGACGGCGAAATCCTCAGCCGCGGACCGGATCTGTGTCTCGGCTACACCGATGAGGCGCTCACCGCGAAGGTTTTCGACGACGAGGGCTGGTATCACACCGGCGATATCGGCGTGCTCGACGAGGACGGATTCCTCACTATTACCGACCGCACCTCCGACCTGATCATCCGCGGCGGCGAGAACATCAGCGCGCTCGAGGTAGAAGAGGTCCTGCTGACCATGTCGGCGGTCGCCGAAGCGGTCGCCGTCGCAGCACCCGATGCTCGGCTCGGCGAGCATGTGGCCGCGGTGGTGCGACTACACCCGGGTTCGGATGCCCCGACGCTGGCGGATCTGCAGGCGCATTTCGCCGAGGCGGGGCTGGCCAAGCAGAAATGGCCAGAGGAGCTAGTCGTGGTCGAGGACTTTCCGCGCACGCCCAGCGGCAAGGTGCAGAAGTACCGGATCCGACAGAGTCTGCGTGCGGCGTGATCAATGGCCGATGGTGGAATGCCGCGGCCATGGACGGCCGTGGTAGCGCTCGATATCGGTGTTGAAACGTTCGAGGTAGGCGGCGAAGGCGGCGACATCGCCGGGCGTCCAGTCGGCCATGATGTTGTCCAGATCGCGGACGCTCTTGGTGCGGTCGGAGTCGAGCTGGCGACTTCCCTCCGGGGTAATGCGGAACAGTCGAGCCATGCCGCCCTCGGGATCCGGGATCCGTTCGATCAGGCCCGCGCGCATCATCGCGGCGGTTTGCCGACGCAGGGTGGATGCCTCCAACCCCAGCGCTTCGCTGAGCTGCCCGATGGACATCGGGCCTTCGCCGTGCAGTCGATTGAGCAGGGTGTACGCGCTGCGGTCCATGCGATTGGCGCCACGCCGAGACGCCAGGCTGTACCGGCCGAGCAGCATGGTCTCGAATTCGATCAAATGCGTGGGCTTATCCATCCCGACCCTTCTGCCGATGCGCGCGTCACCAATGACGCATGTGTATCACACAGGACGTGCACTACACCCTCAAATGTGCATATTACACGTGACGTGTATCATACACGACATTTTCAGCCGAAAGGCGCGCCCGCTCGAGGGGCAGGCGCGCCGCGGTTGGGGAGGGTCAGGCTGTGGGCTGGCTCAGGTCGTAGACGGTGCTGCCGCCGACCGTGATGGCCGTGTAGTGCGCCTTGACCCATGCAGTGATTTCGCTTCCGCTGCTATTGGATCCCCCGCCGGGGCCACCGCCCATGCCGCCGCCCGCGATGAAGTAGGCGACATCGCCATTGGCGACGTACTGCTGGAATTGCGCCAGCGTCGGCGAATTGTCGCTGCCGGTGAAACCGCCGATCGCCATAATCGAAGCGCCGGTCGACAATTCGAGTCCGCTCGCCGAGCCTGAGCCCACTGTCGCTGCGGCCCAACGGGTGTCGGTATTGCGCACCAACTGTTGCAGTTCGGCGTTCGACGAATTCGAGCCGCCCGGTCCGCCGCCGCCGTCACGGTTGGCGGTCGCGTCGGTCCCCGCCTGTTCCGTACCGGCCTGTTCGGTACCCGCTTGTCCGGGTGCCGCGCCGTCGAATGACGGTGCGCCGGTTCCTGATTCGCCGAAACCATCGGGGACGGCGCCACCTGGTCCGCCCATACCCATACCCATACCCATACCCTTGCCCGCGACGGCCGGGCCGGAGGTCGGAATGGAGCCGGAGTGGGCGGTCGCCGCGGTCTCGATCGTGTACGCGGTGGTCCCCGCGAGGCCGAACAGCAGCCCGGCAGTGGCGACGACGGCGGTGAACCTGCCGAGTTGGTGTGCGCCGACCGCGACAATGGCCGCGACGACGATCGAACCGATCAGCACGAGCCAGCGCAGTGCCGGGTACCAGTCGGGTGTGCGGTCGAGCAGGATGAAGTTCCAGATACCGGTCGAGGCGGACATGGCCGCGAGTGCGATACGCGCCGTGACGAATTGGCGGCCGCGCCACAACTCGACCACCGCGATACCGATCAGCGCCGCGATCGCCGGGGCGAGGGCGACGGTGTAGTACGGGTGCATGGTGCCCTGCATATAGCTGAATACGACGCCGGTGACGAGCAGCCAACCGCCCCACAGGATCAGGCCCGCGCGGGTGCGTCCGGTTCGCGGTGTGCGCCGGGTGAACCACAGACCAGCCACCAGACCGATCAAGGCCGCGGGCAGCAGCCAGGAGATTTCGGTGCCCATCGAATCGCCGAACAAGCGGGTGATCCCGGTGCTGCCGCCGAAGCCGGTGTTGCCACCGCCACCGCCGCCACCACCATTGCCCTCGCCGCCGAGGACGCGGCCGAGACCGTTGTAGCCGAGCGCGAGGTCGAGCAGGCTGTTGCCGGTCGAGCCGCCGATGTATGGACGCGAGTCAGCGGGCCACAGGCTGACCAGGGCGACGAACCAGCCGCCCGAAATCACCATTGCGACAAAGGCCGCGAGCAGCTCGGCGACGCGACGCCAGAAGCCGATCGGCGCGGCGACCAGGAACACCAGCCCGAACGCGGGCAGCACCAGGAAGGCCTGCATCATCTTGGTGAGGAAGCCGAATCCCACTGCCACACCGGCCAATACGAGCCAGCGTCCACTGCCCCGCTCGGTGGCGCGGACCGTGCAGTACGCCGCGGCGACGAGCAGCAGCACCAGCAGTGCGTCCGGGTTGTTGAACCGGAACATCAGTGCCGCAACGGGAGTCACGGCGAGCGCCGTACCCGCCAGCAATCCGGCGGCCGGGCCGCTCCAGCGGCGCACCGCGGCATACACCAAGCCGACCGATGCCACTCCCATCAGTGCCTGGGGCAGCAGCATGGAGAACGAGCTGAAGCCGAGCAGCCTGCCGGACAAGCCCATTACCCACAGCGATGCGGGTGGTTTGTCGACGGTAATGGCGTTGCCCGAATCCAGCGAACCGAACAGCAGCGCCTTCCAGCTCTGCGTGCCCGCCTGGACCGCGGCCGCGTAGAAGTCGTTGGCCCAACCGGATTTACTCAGTCCCCACAGGTAGAGCACGGCGGTGGCCGCCAGCAGGGTCCACAATCCGGGGCGCGCCCAGCGTGGTTGCTCGGGCGGGCCGAACAGCCATCGAGTCGCTCGTTTCTGGTGCGCGCCCGCGTGCCGCGGACCCGCTGGTTCGGCGTACCGCACGGGCCGCGCTTCGGTCATGGTCATATCCAGTCCCTCTCGTGTACTCGAGATTTGGTCAGTTGGTGGCGGTGAGGTCGTAGACCGTGACACCGTCGATCGTCTCGGCGCTGAAGTTGGCCTGAACCCAGGCCGCGATTTCGCTGGCTGCCTGGCTGCCACCGCTCGCCGATCCGCGCATCCCACCCATGATCTGGGCGCTGATGAAGTAGTGGATTTTGTGTTGGGCCACATAGTCTTTGAACTGCGACAGCGTGGGCGCCGGGTCGGTGCCGTTGAAACCGCCGAGTGCCATGACCGGATCACCGGTGGCCAATTGGTATCCAGCGGCGTTGCTGGAGCCGACGACGGCGGCGACCCAGGTGTAGACGTCGGCATCGGTGCTCAGTACCGCAGTCAGGTTCGCGCCCGGTGTTATGCCGCCGAATATTCCGCCCATCGGTGCGCCGCCAGCTGTGCCAACGTCCGTTATGCCCGACGAACCCACGCCACCGCCAGTGCCGCCGGACGAACCCGCCCCACCACCGATGCCGCCCGACGAACCCGCCCCGCCACCGGTACCGGTCGACGAACCCGCCCCGCCACCGGTACCGGTCGACGAACCCGCCCCGCCACCGGCACCGCTCTGCGAACCCGCGCCAGCGGTGCCGCCCTGCGCACCCGCCGTACCAGCGCCACCATCGGCGCCGCTGGGCCGTCCGCCGCCTGGGAAGGCCCGGCCCGCGCCGGCCGGTCCCGCGGACGGAATCGCGCCGCTGTGTGTTGTCGCCGCGGTGGCCAGCGCATAAGCACCGGGTGCGGCCAACCCGACGGCCAAGGCGACTGCGAGGACTCCACTGGCAACGGCCTTCGGCAACCTACCGACGACCAGCAGCAATGCCGCCGATCCGACACCGGCAATCGCGACCACCGGGCCGAGCCAGGGCAGCCAGTCCCGGGTGCGTGCGAGCAGGACGCAGGCCAGCACGACAGTCACCAACAGCGCACCGGACAGCACAGCGGTGGCGCGAATATCGCCGCGGCGCAGCCACAATAGGTTCGCACCGACTCCGATCGCGCCCGCGATCGCCGGTGCCAGCGCGACCGTGTAATACGGGTGCAGGATGCCGTTGGCGTAACTGAATACCACGCCGGTGACGATCAGCCAGCCCAGCCACAGCAATAGTGCCGCCCTGATCAGATCGGTGCGTGGCGCACGGCGGGTGAGCCAGAGTCCGGCAACGCCGAGAATCAATGCCGCGGGCAGTAGCCAGGCGATCTGGCCGCCCATTTCCGAACCGAACAGACGAGCCCAGCCGACATCGAAATTCAGGTTCCCGAGTCCACCGGTCTCGTTACCGGTCAACCGGCCGAAACCGTTGTAGCCCAATGCCAGTTCGAGCACGCTGTTGTGCTGGGATCCGCCGATATAGGGCCGCGACGAAGCGGGCCACAGCGCGACAAGGGCCAGATACCAGCCCGCGGACGCCACCATCGCAAGTACCGCCGCCACCGATCGAACGATCCGGGTGCGCAGCGGCGCATGTGCGGCGAGCAGGTACACCAGCGCGAAGACGGGCAGCACCAAGAATGCCTGCATCATCTTGGCCAGGAAGCCGAAGCCCACCGCCACCCCGGCGAGCGGCAACCACCAAGTGCCGCTGTCCTTTTCGATCGCCCGCAGCACGCTATAGGCCGCGACGGTCAGCAGCAGCACCAGCAGTGCGTCCGGATTATCGAAGCGGAACATCAGCGTCGCCACCGGTGTCAGTGCCAGCACCGCACCGGACAGAATTCCGGCCCAGTGGCCGCTGACGCGCCGCACCGCCGCGTACAGCACCGTGACCGCCGCGACGCCCTCGAGCGCCTGCGGCACGAGCAGACTCCATGAGTTGAAGCCGAACAGCCGTGCCGAAATATCCATCACCCACAGTGCTGCGGGGGTCTTGTCCACGGTGATCGCATTGGCCGCATCGCTGGAACCGAACAGCATCGCCTTCCAGCTCTGCGATCCGGCCTGCACCGCCGCGGCGTAGAAGTCGTTCGCCCAGCCGCTGGCACCGAGATTCCAGAGATACAGCAGTGCTGTCGCGATGAGCAGCACCGCGAGCGATACCCGCCGCCACAGCGGGCCGCACCCGGATGGCCGCGCATCCGATGGCTCGACCGCCGCAGCGGGTAGAGCTCCCAGCAATGTTGTCGTCATGCTTCGATCGTCGCGACCGGACATAGTTGCAAGCTCTGCCGTAACTGTGAGTTCGCTGTGTGGCGCAGCGCTCAGTTCGCGGCGGTGGCACCGGGCAGACGCACGGTGAATTCGGTACGGCCGGTCGCACTCTCGACGGAGATATCGCCGCCGTGTGCCTTGACGACGGCCGCGACGATCGCCAAGCCGAGACCGGTGCTGCCCGCCCGTCGGGAGCGTGACGAGTCACCGCGCGCGAAACGCTGAAAGACCATCGGCTGCAAGGCTTCCGGGATGCCAGGACCGTCGTCGGTCACCCGCCACACGGCTCCCCCGGCGCCGTTGAATTCCAGCGACGTGAGCACCGTGGTGCCGGGACCGGTGTGGACGCGCGCGTTGGTGAGCAGATTGGTGAGCACCTGATGCAACCGGGCCGCGTCACCGGTGGTCACCACCGGTTCGTCGGGCAACTCCAGATCCCAGCGGTGTTCGGGACCGGCGATATGCGCGTCGCTCACCGCGTCGACCGTGAGCTGGGTCAGATCCACCGGTTCGTGTTCGAGCCCACGTCCGGAATCCAACCGCGCGAGCAAGAGCATGTCCTCGACCAGACCCGTCATCCGACGGGATTCGGAGTCCACCCGACCCATCGCATGGGCCACCTCGGCGGGTACCTCGGCCCGTTTGCGTTGCGCCAGTTCGGCATAGCCGCGAATGGCGGCCAGCGGGGTGCGCAGCTCGTGACTGGCATCGGCGAGGAACTGCCGGACACGCGTCTCGCTGTCGTGCCGCGCCGACAACGCACTGGTGATGTGATCGAGCATCCGATTCACCGCCGAACCGAGCTGACCGACCTCGGTGCGCGGATCGGCGTCCGCGGCCGGAACCCGCACGGGCAGTACGACTTCGCCGCAATCCAGTTCTAGATCGGCCACCCGCGCCGCCGTCGCCGCGACCCGATCCAGTGGTGCGAGCGCATGCCGGATGAGCCAGATGCCGACCGTAATCGCGATGATCGAAACGATCGCCGTGACGATCCCCAGGATCAGCAAGACGCGTAGCAGAGTGGCGTCGACGGCGGTCAACGGCATGCCGGTGACAACGATCTCACCCGACCACGACGTATCCGCGACCACCCGATAGCGCCCCTGACCGTCGAGCGCGACATCGACCGGCTTCTCGTTTGCCGGTACCGCGGCGAGCTGCTGTTGTGCGGTATGCGAGAGCGAACGCTGAGTGCCGTCGGCATCGATCCGGCCCGCCTTGCTGACACTGCCCTGGTTCACGATGGCGCCGATGGTGTCGGGCTGGATGCCGCGCCGGTCCAGGAAGTCCGGTCCCGGACCGGAACCCGATGGCGGCGGAGGCGGCGGTGGCATCGACGGCTGGCCGCTGGGTCGTGGCCCGAGGCTCGGACCGCCGCCGACATCACCGAGTGAGCGCTTCTGTACATCGATCAGTTCGGTGTCCAGTTGGTGCACCAGGAACTGCCGCAATGCGAATTCGGTCACGGCCCCGATACCGACGACCACGATCACCAGCAACAGCACCTGTCCGACCAATAGGCGGGCCCGCAGCGACCAGCGCCGCGGCTTCAGCACCCGGCGTGCCACCTCAGGTTGCGGGCTTGAGGACATATCCGGCGCCGCGCAGGGTATGGATCATCGGTGCCCGACCACTGTCGATCTTCTTGCGCAGATACGACACATACAGCTCGACGATGTTGGACCGACCGCCGAAGTCGTAACTCCACACCCGATCCAGGATCTGCGCCTTACTCAGCACTCGCTTGGGATTGCGCATGAAGAAACGCAGCAATTCGAATTCGGTGGAGGTCAGGACGATAAGCTCACCGGCCCGGGTGACCTCGTGGCTGTCCTCGTCGAGCACCAGATCGCCGACCACCAGCTGCGCGCCGCTGTCCTCGGTTGCCACACCGGTGCGGCGCAGCAGCGAACGCAGCCGCAGCACCACCTCTTCGATGCTGAAGGGTTTGGTGACATAGTCGTCGCCGCCCGCGGTCAGCCCGGCGATGCGGTCCTCGACCGAATCCTTGGCCGTCAGCAAAAGCACCGGCAGGTACGGCAACTGTGCGCGCAACTTGCGCAGCACCTCGAGCCCGGTCATATCCGGCAGCATCACATCGAGTACCACCACATCCGGGCGAACCTCGCGCGCCTTCGTGACGGCCGTTCGACCATCGCCCGCGGTGGCGACCTCCCAGCCCTCATATCGCAGGGCCATCGACATCATGTCGGCCAGTACGGGCTCGTCGTCGACGACCAGCACGGTGATGGGGCTGCCGTCGGCGCGGCGCATGACAACTCGTTCGGCCGGGCCGTTCCCGGCGCTCATCACGGACATCGTCCTACCATGACCGCGAACGCTGGGGTGTAGCTGTGCCGAATCTATGCGTCAGCTGTGAGTGCGTACCCAGCCGATCCAGAACCAGCGCACAGCCGACGCCAAGGTCGGCGGACCAAGGTCGGATCCGAGCATTTATTCGGTCCGCACCGCAAGGAGCACCATGAGTCATCCCACGCAACAGCCGCCATCGGAACCCGACACGGTCTGGGGCGCGCCACAACCCGCGCAGCCGGGCACCTGGTCCACCAAGAAGACCCTGGCCGCGGTCGGGATTGCCGGAGCGATCGCCGCGGCGGGCGGCGGTGCCATCTATGCGGCATCCTCGTCCGATTCGAACAGCAGCCATGGACCGGGCGGCCCCGGTGGCATCGGGATGTCGATGAACGGCGCGTCGGGTCGATCCGGTCAAGCGGGCGGACCCGGTTTCGGCAATGCCACGATTCCCGCGGCGCTGCACGGGGAGTTCGTCGTTGCCGACGGCAATGGCGGCTACACCACGGAGCTGACTCAGACCGGGACCGTCACCGCCGTGAGCGCAACCTCCATCACCGCCACGAGCAGCGACAACTACACCCAGACCTACACCATCTCCGGCACGACCAGCGCGTCGACGGTGAAAGCCGGGGATACGGTGAGCATTCGCGCCACCAAGACCGATGGCACCGCCACCGCGACCTCGATCATCGCGGGCAATGCGGCCGCGCCCGGCGGGATGAACGGCCCGGGTGCGATGAGCGGTGCACCTGGGCAGCTGGGTAGTGGGCCCGGCCAGTTCGGCGACGGTACGTCCGGAGCGGGCAGGGCTGGTGGGCAGAGTCGAACCGGCAACTGATCGGTTCACAGCTCGCACTTAACTTGCGCCCACGATGGACAAATGTTGGGGCTCAACGATTCTCGGTGTCGGCACGGAGAAGCGGCCGAGGAGTTTCGGATCTGATCCGACAACAGGAGGAATGCAGATGAGTTTCACATCGAAGCTGGCAGTGACCGCGGCGGCCGGTGCCGTCGCGCTCGGCATGCTCGGCATCGGAGCCGGTGCGGCGAGCGCCGACGGACAACAGGGACCGGTGCCCGGACAGCAGTGCCAGCCTCCTGGCGATCATCCGCAGGGCCCGCCGCCCGGTGACCACCCGGATGGTCCGCCGCCCGGCGACCACCAGGGACCGCCGCCCGGTGACCACCCGGACGGGGACCACCCGCAGGGGCCGCCGCCACAGTGCCAGCCCGGTCAGTAAACCCTTGCAGCCCAACACATCCCGCTGACGTCAGCGCGGCGGTGGACTCGACAGTCCACCGCCGCGCTTCGTCAACGTCGGCCGTGCGCCGACACCCCACCGGATCAGCATGGACGAGGGGTTCGACGAGTCGACCGGATGACGAAATGCAGCAAACACACCCGACCACCGGAGCCACAGCGGCCCCAACGACTCCATCCAACAATCCCTTCGATCAACTCGACGGTGCTGTTGCAATCACCCCTCGAGCCCAAGTCGGGCGAGGCCGCCGTAGATTCCACCTGATCTTGATCAGGGGGCAGTGAGATTCTCCGAGTACTGGTGACCGGCGGGTGTCGAACCTCTTGTGAATCACAGCATTTCGAATCACGCAGGGTGAAGTATGATGGCGCGGGCAGTCGCTCGAAGTGCAGGCGGCCGTATCGAAATCTTGTGCCGGGTCGACCGAGGTGGCGGATATGGGTCTGAGTGGTAAGCGGTTCCTGGATGTGGCCGGGAGCAGGGATACGGCCGTGACGGTGCTGGCATCGATCACCGCGTTGTACTACCTGATCGTCGCGGTCACCAACTGTATCGACACCGATACCAATCGGCGCGGTGTGCAAGCGGTGCTGTCGATGCAAGCCACGCTCCACCACTCCGGTACCGACTGGCATGCCATCACCAACAGCACGGTCATTCTTATCGCCTACATCCTCATCGTGACCTGGGAGTATCTGACCGGCTTCGTGCTGCTCGCGGGTGCGGCGACCGGCTGGTGGGCACTGATCGGCCGGAACTCCGCCAGAACCGCACTCGCAGCGAAGTTGTCGAGCCTCGGCTGGACCATGGCGGTCCTGCTGTTCGCAGGCGGCTTCCTCACCATCGGCGGCGAGTGGTTCCGGATGTGGGCGAACAAACAAGTGAACGCCACGTCGGCGGCGCTGCAGAACTTCCTCATAGCGGCCGTCGGACTCATCCTCGTGCACATGTCGAGCCGAGCTGAAACCCGAGAGCAGCCGTAGCAGAAGACCTTTCGTCTAATCGGCATCGTGCTCGACCACGCTGGCGGATATAGCTTCTCGTAGTTCCGCCTGGCCTAGCTGGTTCAAACACAAGATCTGGCTGCTCGCCATCACCCGGCTGGGGAACCGCAAATACTTGGCAGAGCAGGACATTCACGTAGCACCGCTACGCACCGTGCTCGCTGGGATCCGCGCGGGGCGTAGGCAGGGAAATAGTTGAGATCTTCAGCGGCTCAGCACCGTGGTGTCGAAGAAATGCCGCGAGGCCCGGTAAACGTGCCTGCCCACTTCGATCGGACGCCCGGAATCATCGAAGGCGACCCGCTGCATGGTCAGCAACGGCGCGTTCGTGCGCTCGTCCAGCAGCTGCGCCTCGGCCCGGGTGGCACCGCGCGCGCCGATCCGCTGCCGCGCGAGTGCGATGTGAATGCCCTTGGCCCGCAGGCATTCATAGAATCCGTGCAGTTCGAGCTGGTCGGGTGCGGGCGCGAATTCGGCAGGCACGTAATTGGTCATGACCGCCAGCGGCTCACTTCCGGCGCGCCGCAGCCGGCGGAAGGTAACAAAGCGGGCGTCCTCGGGCACGCCGAGTTCCTTGGCGATATCGGGATCCGGAGCGCCGAGCTGGTAGTCGAGCAGTTCGGTGGTCGGCTCTTGGCCCGCGGTGAGCAGATCGTCGTACAGACTGGTCAATTCGACCGGGCGATGCACCTGATTCTGCACCACCTGGGTGCCGACTCCGCGCCTGCGCATCAACAGCCCTTTATCGACCAGCGCCTGGATCGCCTGCCGCGTGGTCGGCCGCGACAGATTGAGCCGTTTGGCCAGGTCCAGCTCATTTTCGAGGCGGTCTCCAGGAGCGAGCCGGCCTTCCAGGATGGCGTTCTCGATGCCTTGTGCCAGTTGGAAATACAGCGGGACCGGGCTGGTGCGGTCGATCGCGATATCCAGTGGCGCTGGCATCGTCGGCTCCTCGGGGCGAGCGGGCGCAGGTCAGCGCCCATTTCTTCCACTGTAAATCACGACCGGCAGGTTTTGATGCATATGTCCGTAAGTCAGTATGTCCTGACAAAGTCTTGACAAGTGGGAATGACGGGCGCACAGTCTGGATACGCGGCGATGCCCGTCCCCCTAGGACCCTGGAGTCAGCCTGTGAACGCTCAATTCGAGGTCGTGTCGACCGGTCGGGTCGGCGTCGA
Organism: Nocardia sp. NPDC050412; assembly: GCF_044458825.1. Lineage (NCBI taxonomy): Bacteria > Bacillati > Actinomycetota > Actinomycetes > Mycobacteriales > Nocardiaceae > Nocardia > Nocardia sp. NPDC050412. The sequence continues at coordinate 84,631 of NZ_JBITIJ010000009.1, read as the reverse complement.
CATCTATCCGCTGCAATCCGGCGTGGGTCTGGAAGATGTCGAAACCTTCGGAAAGTTCCTCGGTGGCAGTGCGGCCAATGTCGCCGTCGCGGCGGCTCGGCTCGGGCGGCGCACCGCGCTGTGGTCCGGCGTCGGCGCTGATCCCTTCGGCCGATATGTACGGCGCGAACTGGTCCGACTCGGCGTATCCGATGCCCTCGTGCAGACCAGCGACAGCTTGCCGACCCCGGTGACCTTCTGCGAGATCTTCCCGCCGGACGATTTCCCGCTGTACTTCTACCGCAAGCCGAGCGCACCGGACCTGCAGATAACCGGCGGCCAAGTAGATCCCGACATCATCCGAGATGCGGGCGTCTACTGGTCGACGGTCACCGGCTTGTCCCAAGAGCCTTCTCGTGCCGCGCATTTCGATGCCTGGTCGATCCGGCAACGGCGGCCGCTCACCGTACTCGATCTGGACTACCGGCCGATGTTCTGGGCCGAGGAGAACCAGGCCCGCACACAAGTGCGCGCGGCCCTGCCCCGGGTGACGGTGGCGGTCGGCAATCGCGAGGAGTGCCGCATCGCCGTCGACGAGACCGATCCGCACCGCGCCGCCGACGCGCTGTTGGATCTGGGTGTCGAACTGGCCATCGTCAAACAGGGGCCCGATGGGGTGCTCGGCAAGACCCGCCACGAATCAGTGATGGTGCCACCGGCCACCGTCGAAGTGGTCAACGGCCTCGGCGCGGGCGATGCCTTCGGCGGCAGTCTGTGTCACGGCCTGCTGGCCGGATGGGATCTGGAGACCATCCTGCGCCGCGCCAATGCCGCCGGTGCGATTGTGGCCGCCCGGCTCGAATGCTCCACCGCCATGCCGACCAGCGCCGAAATCGACGATCTCGTCGCGCTGTCACTGACCGGGGAGGCCCAGAAATGAAGGTAGCGTCGCGCAGCGATTCGATGAGGGGCGGTGGCCGGCAGACGGGCGGGCCCGATTCAACCTCGGCACCTGCGGCAGTGCGGTCCTATGCCGAGCTGACCGAGTTGCGTGCGGCCGATCCCGGCGCCATCGCCAGAGCCTTCGCCACGCGGACCCGCCGGGGTCTGGTGCGCGGCGACGGCCGGTTGATGATCATCGCCGCCGATCATCCGGCCCGCGGCGCGCTGTCGGCATCCGGCAACCCATATGCCATGAACAGCCGCAAGGAACTGCTGGACCGGCTGGTCACGGCATTGGCTCGGCCGGGTGTGGACGGCGTGCTCGGCACCGCTGACATCCTCGAGGATCTGCTGCTGCTCGGCGCGCTCGAGGACAAGGTCGTCTTCAGCTCGATGAACCGCGGTGGTATCGCTGGTGCGGATTTCGAGCTCGACGACCGGATGACCGGCTATACCGCGCGGGCCACTGCCGCGGCCGGGCTCAACGGCGCGAAAATGCTCAACCGGTTCGACCTCGCCGATCCCGGCACGCTGTCGATGATGACCGCGAGCGCCGCCGCCATCGATGATCTCGCCGAGTTCGGTTTGACCGCATTGCTCGAGCCGTTCATATCGCACCGGCCCGATGGGCCGGGGACCGATGTGGTCAACGACCTGTCACCGGATGCGGTCATCAAGAGCGTGCATCTGGCGCAGGGGTTGGGCTCGACCTCGGCCTACACCTGGTTGAAGCTGCCCGTCGTCGCGGAGATGGAGCGCGTCATGGATGCCACCACCCTGCCCACCCTCCTGCTCGGCGGCGACCCGCAGACCAGCCCTGCCGAAACCTATGCGCGCTGGGCGAAAGCCCTTGCGCTGCCGGGTGTTCGGGGTCTGATCGTGGGTCGTGCACTGCTGTATCCGCCGGACGACGATGTCGCGGGTGCGGTCGATACTGCCGTGTCACTGGTGCGGTGATCGCGATGCACAGCAAGCATTACGTACCCGCCGCCCGCACCTACCGTGCGCCGTACACGGTGGCGCTCACCCAGGAGGCGGCCGGGTGGGATCACGCCAGCCTGCACATCATCGAACTCGCGCCGGGACAGTCGCATCGCACGCACAGCCGTTGCGATGAGATCGTCGTGGTGCCGCTATCCGGTTCGTGCACCGTGGCCAGTGCTGGCGAGACATACGAATTAGCCGGGCGCAACAGCGTTTTCGACGGTCCGACCGACTTCGCCTATGTCGGGCGCGATCGCTCCTACACCGTAACCAGCACGGGTGGTGGACGATTCGCGCTCGGCGGTGCCCGTGCCGAGCGGCAGCTGCCGCTGCGCTATGTGCCCGCAGCCGATGTGGCGGTGGAGTTGCGCGGTGCGGGCAATTGCAGCCGCCAGGTGCACAATTTCGCGACCGCGGACACCTTCGAGGCCGATTCGATCATCGCCTGCGAGGTGATCACGCCCGGCGGGAATTGGTCGTCGTATCCGGCGCACAAACACGATGAGCTCTCCGATACCGAGACCCCGCTCGAGGAGATCTACTACTTCGAATTCGCCCGTGGCGCAGACGATTCGCCCGGATTCGGCTATCACCGGGTGTACGGGACTCCCGAGCGCCCGATCGATGTGCTCGAGGAGGTCCGCGACGGTGATGTAGTGCTGGTGCCGCACGGCTACCATGGACCATCTATCGCCGCCCCCGGCTATCACATGTACTACCTGAACATCATGGCCGGTCCCGGACCGGAGCGGGCTTGGCGGATCAGCGACCACCCGGCACAGACGTGGCTGCGCGGCACCTGGACCGATATGAAAATCGATCCGCGCCTCCCGATGAACACCGGGGAGACTCGACGGTAATCCGAATCTCCGCTTCCCACTGAATCTCCGGCTGGTTTCTCAGTATGGGGAACAGCTGTTGTCGGGGCGATGCCGGACAATCTCTTCTGGCTCGAAGTGGGCCTGCTTTCTTTGCCCCCCAATGCTTTACGAGTCATAGCACCGAGTGGGCGCAACGACTGCGGAATCGACTCCAGCAGAGGAGATATCGTGACCAGTGAGCGGGACGCGCTCTCGGACAGATACCGCAAGTTCCGGGTCGAGAATTTCCCGCAAACCGATTTGGCCGGTTATCTGCCCGTCGACGGCGTCGAAGTCAAATTTCTCGACGGATGCAATCGATCTTGCATCTTCTGTGTGAACGAGGATTACATCGGGAAACGGTTGAATCCGTTGGACACCGGTCGCTTCGCGCAGTCGCTGTTCGACTGGATCGACTCGCCCACCGAGCCGGAGCGGCCCGAGGCGGTCTACGGCACCGGCGGCGAGCCACTGATGGCGCTGGATCTGGTCGAGGAGGTCTTCCGACCGCTCGGCGAACGCGGCATCACCACGCGCCTGGTGACCAATGGCACGTTGCTGGACGAGAAGCGGATCGCCCGACTGGTCGACATGAAGTTATCCGGGGTGAAGGTCACCTACAACACCGCCGATGCCGCGCGACTGGCGACCCTGATGAAGGGCTCGAAATCCGATGACGCCGAACGGATTCTGCGCAATATCCGGCTGGCCAAGGCTGCCGGACTGTGGGTGTTCATCCGAATCGGGCTCGGCAAGCACAACTTCGACGAGGCACCGCGGATCTATCGCATCATGCGCGAGATCGGCGTCGATGTCGTACAGATCAAGCCATGGATTCCGTCCGGACTCGCGGCGGCGAATCAGACCGAGCTGAGCCTGAGTCCCCCCGTGCTTTTCGATCGGTTCACCGGAATCATGGAAGAGCTGTACGAGGAAATCCAGCAGCCAGGGGGTCCCGAGGTGACCGTCTCCTGCTATCCACCCGCGCGGAATCTGGGCTTTACCGTCAAGGATTGCGCCAATGTGGCCAAGATCTACTGTGAGCCCTGCGGCCATGCGCTGGTGTGCAACTTCTCCGACGAATACCTCGGCAGTTGGTTTCCCGAGGACGGTGGGCTGCTCGCGTGCGTCCAACGCCGCCGTGAGTTGTATCCGAAGATCATGGACGCCAACGGTGTCGCATCGTGCCCGGCCCGGCTGAACTGGTCCTCCCCCACCGCGGTGGTCAACCCCGCGCCCGAGTGGAAACCCGCGTCACTATTGCCGCTCGCTGTCATCAATGCCGAATGAGTCCACAGCGGATTTTGCTCCTTTCGCGTAAGCCGCTCGTCGAGCGCCCGTTGCACGAGTGGCTCGCGGAGGTGGTGACCGACACTGTTCTCATCACCGTGCCCGGGGCGTTGGCTGATATCGGAGCGGATGTTCGAGGCCGGTTTCGCGACTGCCGGACCGTAACGGACTACCAATCGTGGTCCACGGAATGGACGGCCGAATGCGCGGCGCGCGAGCACCGAGTCGGACTCGTCGCCAGTTCGAGCGAGGACGATGTGCTGCGCAGCGCACGACTGCGGGAACGGCTCGGATTACCGGGGCAGACAACGGAATCCGCGTGCGCCTACCGCGACAAGCTGATCATGAAGGATAGGGCGGCACGGGCCGGAGTGGAGGTCCCTGGACGGCGAGCGATCGACCGGCCAACCGACCTGATGGAGTTCATCGAAGAGGTGGGACTTCCCGTCGTCGTGAAGCCGCGCCGCGGCGCCGCATCCATCGGAGTGCGCATCCTGCGCGACGGATCCGATGTCACCGCATTTCTGGCGTCGGGCGAATTGCCCGCGGCGCCACAGCGTTCGGGCCGGTTGATCGCCGAGGAATACATAGACGGCGACTTCTTCCATGTGGATGGCGTAATAGCCGATGCGGCGGTGGTGCACTGCTGGCCGAGCCAGTACAACAGCGGCAATGCCGAAGCCGCACAGACAGAGTCCGAACTGTCCAGCGTGCTGCTTGCTGCGGACGACCCGAGAACCTTTGCACTGCAAGAGTTTGCCGCCGACGTCCATCGCGCTATGTCGACGCCTTCGTTTCCGACGAGCTTCCATCTGGAGGCATGGATACCTGCGCACGGCAGGCCGGTGCTGTGTGAGGTCGCCTCCCGGACCGGTGGTGCTCTTATTGCCCGAACCTATCGGGAAGCGTTCGGCGTGCATCTTTCCCGGGAGAATCTGCGCGGACAGTGCGGACTGGGCCTCGAACTGAGGCATCAACCCGCCGTGCCTCGGCGCGCCGGTGGCTGGGTGCTCTTCCCACCCGGACACGGCCGGTTCGAACCGCCAACCGGCGCCTGTCCCGTTTCCGGATCGGAAGTCGAATTGCACATGCCCGCAGGCACTTTCGCGCAAGGGCCGGAATATGCCGCACATTCGGCGGCGGCGGTCGCGGTGCATGCCGACACCGCCGCACAGGTGCGGGAACGAATCCGGGAGACAACGCGCTGGTGGGCCGAGGAGGTTCGGTGGCTGAATTGATCCGCGAGCGTCCACGTCGGGTGGCGGTGCTGTCGAAGAAACCGTTGACCACGCATCGATACGATCGCTGGCTATCGGAATTCCGGACAACACTTTTCGCCGAGGACACGCCCGCGAGTCGCACCTTATTGTCCGGGGAACACCAATACTCGACCTGGCACCTCTTCCCGGATTGGAAGCGCAACCGAGCTGTCGACCAAGCGGTCGCGGCTGAGCATGCCGAACAGCCCTTCGACCGGATCATCGCGCTGAGCGAATGCGATCTCGTCCGAGCCGCCGAACTTCGCGATTACCTCGATATTCCGGGGCAGAGCCTGGCATCGGCCACAGCGTTCCGGAACAAGTCTGTCATGAAGTCGCTGGCAGGCCGTGCCGGGTTGCGCATTCCGGAGCATCGCCTCGTGGACTCGATTGCCACCCTGATGGACTTCGCGGACAACCACCCCGATGGTGTCGTGGTCAAACCGGTCGACGGATCGGGCTCGGTCGGCGTCGTGGTGTTGCACGGCCGAACCGAGATCGAGGCTTGGGCGCATTCCCGCGCGCTGTCATCTGACGACCCCGCCGACTACCTCGTCGAAGAATGGGTTGCGACACCGATGCTTTCGGTGGACGGACTCATGCGAGCGGGTCGGGTCCAGGCCGTAATGGTCGGCGCCTACACCCGGACCTGCCTGCATTCGCTGGTCGAATTGGAGCCGCATGGCATTCTGCTGCTCGACGCCGACGATCCGCGTGCCGCCTCGGCCCGCGATTACCTCGACCGGCTGCTGCGCGCACTGCCTGCCCCAGAGGAGACCATGAGTTTTCATTGCGAGCTCTTCGATCACCCCCGCCACGGCCCGATACTCTGCGAGATCGCTTGCCGCACGGGCGGCGGCAATGTGAACCTGATCGCCCGCGAAGCTCTCGGTATTGATCTGGACCAGGCTTGCTGTCTCGGGCAGGCCAGTATAGACGTGCCGGTCGAACGCACGATGCCCGAATCCGGGCGCTGCTACGGGGATATCGTCGTGCCGCGGTCTCCGCGATCACTGCCCGTTGGTCTGCGCTGCGATCTCCCCGGCGTCATTCGGTTCCACCGGAAGGATCGTCCCGGACGTGCCGCGAAGGTGTCGGACTACGTGATCGATGCGCTGCTGGCGGACGACGACCACGTGGGGGTGCGCCGGGTGTACGACTCGGTCATCGAATGGCTGGACGAGCACATGCTGCCCGAGTCCGCGAATGGGCGGTGCTGACCCGCGATGGATCTCGGACTAGCCGGACGCGCTTATTTCGTCACCGGGGGCAGCCGCGGCATCGGAGCAGCGGTGGTGGCGCTGCTGCTCGCCGAAGGGGCTGCGGTCGCGACCTGTGCCAGAGACACTGGGGCGCTGGAGCGGATGCGGGCCGCGCTACCACCCGAGCACGTCGACCGGCTGCTGACGCACACCGCCGACGTTCGGGATGCGCTGGCCCTGGAACAGGCCGTCGGGCGGGCGCTCGAACAGTTCGGACGGCTCGATGGTGTGCTGGCCAATGCGGGGGCCGGGGTGTCCGGCGGTGTACTGACGACACCGGAATCGGAGTGGCACAACCAGTTCCAGATGAAAGTGGGATCGGTGCTGAACCTCGTTACCCCGGCGCTGCCCGCGCTGCGAGAGTCGGACGCTGGACGGGTGGTGGTCGTCAACGGTGTCACCGCGCACGCGCCCGAGCCGAGCATGGCTGCGGTCAGCGCGACGCGGGCCGCCGTGGCCAACCTGACCCGTTCGCTCGCCATTGAACTGGCGCCGTCCGGGGTTCTGGTCAATGCGATCAGCCTCGGTGCGATCGCGACCGACCGCCAGCACGCGCGATACCTCGCCTCCGGGAGAGCCGAGCCCTTCGATGACTGGTGCGCGTCCGAGGCGAGCCGAAGGGGGATACTGCTGGGGCGGTTCGGTACACCGCAGGACGTGGCTCCCATTGCAGCACTATTGCTTTCGCCGATCTGTTCCTATGTGACCGGCAGTTCCATCGATGTCTCGGGCGGTTCGGGTGGCCGTACCTGATTGGGAGATCGTCATTGCCAGACACGGCCCGACCGAATGGTCACGAGCCGGGCGATTCAGCGGTCATACCGACATTCCACTGTCCGCGGAGGGGCGGACCCGGGCAGCCGATCTCGGCAGCGCACTGCGGCGACCGCTACCGGAACGCATCGTCAGCAGCGACCTGACCCGGGCACGACAGACTGCTGAAGCAATCGCCCTAGCCGCCGGGCTCGACCCGAGCCTGATCGCGATCAGCAGCAGGCTGCGCGAAGAATCGCTCGGATCATGGGAAGGCCGCACTCCAGGCCGAATCGCCAGCACCAACCCGGATGGCTACGCCCGCTGGCTGGCAGGTGACATCGGTGCATTCGACGGTAGAGAAGGACTGGCGGCGGTGGCGCGGCGGGCTGTTCCCGTAGTGCTCGAGCAGTGCGCCGGGCGGCCTCGGACGACCGGGCGGCTCGTCGTGGTCACACATGCGAATACAGCGTTGGCAATCATCGGCGCGCTCGGCGATATTCCGCCCGGCGAATGGGCGGACCTGCCATGTCCCGGACCTGCCCAAGCCATGGTCCTGTGGTGAGCGGGGCCGCTCGGGCACTGGCCTGCGCGGTGCTGATCACCGCCTTCGGCAACGGTCTGTATCTCGCCGGTGCGGTGCTCTTTCTGACCCGCTCGGTCGGGCTGAGCGGCACCGACGTGGGAATCGGACTGACGATGGCGGGCGTGACCGGACTCGGCGCGGGGCCGGTGGTGGGTCACCTCGCCGATCGCTTCGGTGCGCGCGAGATCTATCTGCTCACACTGACCGCCGAGGCGCTTGCCACAGGAAGTCTTGTCCTGGTGCACAGTTTCGCGGTTTTCGTGGTCGTCGCGGCCGCGGTCGGCGTTGCCGAGCAGGGCAGTAGAGCCGTGCGTGGTGCGCTGATCGCACGGATCGGCGAGGATACGCGAGCGCGGCTGCGTGGCTATCTGCGATCCGTCACCAATATCGGCGTGGCTTTGGGTGCCGCCGGTGCGGGTCTGGCCATCCGATCCGATACGCGCACAGCATATTCGGCACTGATCCTTGTCGATGCCGCGAGTTTCCTGCTCACCGCGCTGGTAATCGCTCGGATTCCGCGACAGTCGCCGCTGCCACGGCCCGAGCGCCGCACCATGCGCCGCGGCCGGTTGGACCTGCCGTTCCTGGCCGTCACCGCGGTATACGGCCTGCTGTCGCTGCAGTATGCGGTGCTAACAGTGGCGCTGCCGCTGTGGATCGTCTCCCATACCCGCGCTCCGGCCTGGCTGGTCTCGCCGCTGCTGCTGACGAACACGCTACTTGTCGTCATGCTTCAGGTGCGAGCGGGCCGCCGCGTCGATTCCATCGCCGACGGAATTACGATCACCCGCCGGGCCGCTGTCCTGCTGGCGCTGAGCTGCCTGCTGTTCTGCGTAAGCGGTGCCGGCTCGGCAGTTTTCGCCGCTTCGGTCCTGACGCTCGCGGTGATAGTGCACACGTTGGGCGAAATATGCCACGCCGCAGGAGAATTCGAGCTCAGCTTCGCCCTTGCGCCGGATCATGCACAAGGCCGCTATCAGGGGATCTTCGGCATGGGAACGGGAGTCTTCATCGCCGCCGCCCCGGCTTTGCTCAGCGTGGTCTGCATTGATCGCGGCCCGGCCGGATGGGTTCTGCTCGCCGGCGTATTGCTGACCGCTGGACTCGGCATCGGGCCGATAGCGCGCTGGGCCCAACGCCGCGCGGTACATCTGGTCGACGCGTGACACCGAGCAGGCTCGTTACGTGGCCGAGGTGGTGGTTCGAACAGTGGTATACCTCAGCTGGTGGGCGATGAATTAGTGACCGGCGAGTTGGCCGTTGATGGGCTCATGCGCAGCGTTGCCGTGCGTCCACCGCGGGAACGGAATGCACCGTTGGTCGTTGTGCTGCACGGCAATTTCTCGGCCAGCGAGCGGACGCATGCCAGGCCGATCATGTACGACTGGACCAGTTTCGCCGCCCATGCCGACGAATGGGGCATTGCCGTCGCGTACCCCGATGGTCACGGCGGCTGCTGGGCCGACGGGCGCGGCGTCACAACGGCCGACGAGGCCGGGGTGGACGATGTGTCGTTCTTGTGCGCGGTGATCGATTGGTGCGCCGACCGGTTCGGTACCGCGCCGGATCGGACACTCGTCGCCGGTATATCCAACGGCGCGTTCATGTCTCACCGATTCGCGCTGGAGGCCGCCGATCGAGTGCCGGTGTTGGCCGCGGTCGCCGGTGGGTTCCCCGCGGCGTTGCTCGATATACGGCCCACCCATGCGGTGTCGGCGATGCTCATCAATGGTGATGCCGACCCGATTCAACCGATCACCGGCGGATACTCACGGCGCAGCAGGGCGAACGGCGAATCTCGCGGCCACACATTGGGATTGATCGAAACCGCCCGGCACTGGCAGGGCCTGGATCGCTGTGCGGACGACGGGGGCACGGTTACGACGGACAACTCGAGCCGCCACACAGTGACCGGCGGCGTCGGCGGGACGGAGGTCTCGGCGTGGACAGTTTTCGAAGGCGGCCACACCTGGCCGGGCACCCCTGTTCCCGCAGAATGGGCCGACACCCCCGGCTCGGCAGTCACCCTGGAATTCGATGCCGCAGAACAGATCTGGAACTTCGCCCACCCTCTCTTGGTCCCAGCGCCAACCCGCAAACTCTGAACTCCTGGGCCGCGCCCGCTGCGGCACCGGCCGCCCTTTCGCGCCGACACGCAGCACTGACCCCAACCGCACCGACGAGGATGCTGTGATGCCCGGTGGTTGTCAGGAGACGGCGAGTTCGGCGACTCAGCGGTGTCATCACCCACTGACCACGCGGTACCGGCGCGGACGGCATGAATGCTCGCGCGCACCGATTCCCACGCCACCCGTGTTTCGCTCCCCGATTACCTGCGCGGCGTGACAGAAGATGCGCGGGAGCACGATCCCTCCGCATACGGCACAACACGGGCTTGCTCCGCCTAAGATCGGTCGCGTACGCGCTCAGGGAGGGAGCCGATCATGTTCGATCTTTCGCGTTATCACACGCTCACAGCCATCGGGCTGTTGATGCTGCTCGGCACAACCGGTTGCGATGCCGACGACCCGAGTTCGCCCGCATCTCCGAGCACCAGCCCGTCGGCGGTGAGCCCGACCCGCACCACGCCGCGTACCTTCGCCGATCTCGCAACTCACCCTTGCAGCGCCTTGGATGCCGCGGATACCACCCGATTCGGGGTCACCGCCCCCGGCACCGAACAACCCGCCGCCGCTCGCGGATGCTTCTGGACAACCCCCACCACCGGATTCAGTTTCTATCCCCATCCCTCATCCGATCTGACAACACCGCTGCCGCCAGTCCCGGGCGCGACTGCGATAACCGTCGCGGACCATCGAGCCGTCCAGATCCGCCAGTCCCTCCAGGACGGCAAGGAGGCAGGCTGCACCATCACCGTCGCCACAACGACCGGCGGATCGTTCAACGTCGAGGTCGCAATCGCGGGCGCAGGCAGCGACACGGCACCCGTCGTCGACACCTGCGCGCTCGGAATCGATATCGCGACAGCAGTTCTCAGCCACGTGGCATAACCGCAGCGCCGCTCAACCGGTGCGGAAGGTGGGTCGCCTGGAGGGCTACCGAACCGAACCAGGTTCGACGTACGCCGAACCCAGTTCCGGGCGCGGGTCGGCTCGATCAAGCCGAGCGCGTCTTCGCACTGGTGCGGCCGCACCGCGGGCGCACCTCGACAAGTGGGATCGCGCGATCGAGTACGCCCGGCAAGCCGCATCCTTTTCGATCGACGAATCCGACAACCGCCCCACTGCCCGTGTTAGTTCTCGGCGCGCCTTCGCCGTGGCCGCGCGGCCGATCAGGCGCGAATATGTAGGCCGAAGCCCGTGCGGCCCTTGGCTTCCAGACCTTCACGCAGGCGCAGGGACGGCATTTCGTAGTCGCCGCCGTTCTGGGTGCGGAAGGCGATGGGGTCGGTCTCTTCGATCGACAGTAGGCGCTGCTCCCAGGCCTTGGCGGTGTCGGTGAAGTCTTCGGGCGAAAGGCGGTCCGTGCTGTAGGTCAGGAACGGGGGCAGCACGTCCATGCCGGGGTAGTAGAAGATGCCGTGCTGGATCGGGAAGAGGAGATCGTCGATGGGGCCGTTGATGCCGCGGTCGGTGTAATGCGATTCGCGGCCGCCGATCGTCACCGACAGCATGGCCCGCTTGCCCGCGAGGGTGCCCTCCCCGTATCGGTCGCCGTAGCGGGTGTCGCTGTGTTCGCCGACGCCATAGGCGAAGTGGTAGGTGAAGACTCGGTCGACCCAGCCCTTGAGGATTGCCGGCATCGAGTACCACCACAGCGGGAATTGGAAGATCACGGTATCGGCCCAGAGCAGTTTTTCCTGCTCGGCCGCGATGTCGGCGGTGAGTGTGCCGGTGTCGTACGCGCGACCGGAGTCCGTGGCGACCCGCAGCGGGCCGCTCGTCCCGCCGAAATCGTCGGCGTCGACGGTCGCCTTCCATCGCATCGCGTACAGGTCGCTGACCTGCACCTCGTGCCCGGCCTCGCGCAGGGTTGTCACCGCGATGTCCTTGAGCGTGCCGTTGAGTGACCGCGGTTCGGGGTGTGCGTGGACGATGAGTGTCCGCATTTGCTGCTCCTTCGGATCGGATGTGTTCGATATTCGGCGTCTGTGCGGCCGCCGTTCAGGGACGCTTTTTCCATCGGACGGGACTTCCTGGTATCGGCAGGACCACCCTTGCCCCGCGAAATCGTGGCAATACTGGAGGGATGGACGAGCTCAGCGACTTCCTGCGCACGCGGCGGTCCCGCGTGGATCCCGGCTCCGTCGGCATTGCGGCCGATTCGCGCCGTCGGGTGGCCGGGTTGCGCCGGGAGGAGGTCGCGCATCTGTCCGGGGTAAGCGTCGACTATTACGTTCGCTTGGAGCAGGGACGCGCCCGGCAGCCATCCGCGCAGGTCCTCGATGCGCTGGCCAGGGTGCTCGGCCTCGCCGATGTGGAACGCGAGCATCTACACCGGCTGGCCCGCCGTCCACAGCGCCCGGTGAAGCCGGTTCCGAATGTCCGCATTCGCCCCGAGTTACGGCGGGTGTTGGATCTGATCCCTGACGCACCCGCTTTCATCGTCGATCACCGCCTCGAGGTGATGGCGGGCAACCGGCTCGCGGAACTGCTGTACGGACACAGCCCGATGAAGGGCTTGAATATCGCCCGCCATATCTTCTTGGACGACTGCGGCGCACGCTCGCTCTACGCCCAGTGGGAGGTCTGCACCCGCGATGTCGTCGGCCACCTGCGCCTCGCGGCGGGCAAGTATCCCGACGATCCGAAACTGTCGGCCCTGATCGGCGAACTCGCCGTGCACAGCGACCGCTTCCGCAAGCTGTGGGCACGCGCCGACGTCCGCTCCCGAACCCACGGCCGCAAGGCCTTCGTCCATCCCCTGGTCGGCACCCTGGACCTACATCAGGAGAACTTCGCGCTACCGGAGGAAACCGGCACCGAGCTCGTCATCCTGTCCGCTGAACCAGGCAGCGAATCCCACGACAACCTGCGCCTACTGGCCAGCCTCGGCGCCACGGACGCCGTGGTTACGCCGGACCGGCATATGACGCAACCCTAGCGAGCGTCATTTTTGATGTAATACGGTCCATACTTCGGGTGTTCGAATCCGATTCCGCGGCGCACGACCAGAGCTAGGCCACGCTCCTGCGCGAACCGACCCTCTACGACGCGTTCTGGCGTCACCGTGCGCGCACCGGGCTCGATGTGCCGCGCTCGGCGCTCGAACGGGGATGTCACCGCACGGCCCTGAACCTCGACGACTACGTGCCCTCGTTTCGCGCCACCGAACCTGTCGTGCCCGGCATCCTCTGCGAGGTCGCCGCACACAATGGGGGGACCCTGGCGGCGATCTCGTTCGGAGACCCAATCTTCCCACGGACGGGAAGGTGCAGTGGTGTGCGCGAGAATTGCGGGGTTCTTCGGGTTCAGAGGTTGAGCCGGCGCGGTGTCCCTGCGGACATTCATTGACGGGTTCGAGCACGGAGGACGTTGTGTTTGCCGACGTGACTGCCCAGCGCGGTGGTAACGGATTGGACCGGGCGAGGTGTGACGGGGTCAGAGGGTAGATGACTCTGCAATTGCCCGCAGGTTTGCCCGCGCCGGTGATCGACTGTGTTGCCGGACATTTCCCCCGCGGCGATGAAACCGCCACCCGCCGCGCGGCGGACTACTGGTCGGACAAGGCCGAACAATGTCGCGGCCACGCCGAACACCACGACACCCTGGCCGCACGCATCGCAAACGAGTTGCGCGGCGCCACCGGCACCGCCATCACCCAAAACTTCCGCGACTTGGCCGAGAAGTTCCGCGCCCAGGCCGAGTTCATCGACACTGTGGTCGAACAACTCTACGAGGCCGCCAACAGCATCGAAGAGCAGAAATGGACCGTCATCGGCTTCGCGACGGTCCTGGCGTGGCAACTGTCCCGTGCCGCGCTGATGTTCTCCCCGGCCGGCGCGGCCCTGGAGTTCCGTATCGATTCCATGGCCACCGACACCGCCTGTCAGGTCGCCAAACGCCGGTTCCTGATCTTCCTAGCGGGGCAAACCTCCAAATACGCCACCCAACGCGGCACCATCGTCCTAGCCGGCAAAGCCATGTTCTGGGGAGCCACCCAAGTCGGCGGCATCTCCGCCGCCGTTCAAGCCGGACAAATCCTCGCCGGCAACCGTGAGTCGATGGACTGGAAAACGGTCGGAATCGCCGCCGCCGCCGGCGGCGTCGGCGGTGGCGCCGGAGCCCTCGCCGGATCCTGGGTGGGTGGGCGTTGGATCATCCCCAACACCATCACCCACGCCGAAGCAGCCACCAGCACCGCCGCCCGCGTCGGATTCCAACTCGCCGGGACCTCCCTCGTCGGCGCCACCGGCGGCCTCGCCGGCGGTATCCTCGGCGCCCTCACCTCCATCCTGCTGTCCGGTCAACCCTTCACCACCAAAGCCCTCACCGAAGGCCTCCTCCCCGCCATCACCGGCGGATTCCTCGGCGCCGCCGCCCACGGCGCCGCCGAAATCCGCACCAACACAACAACACACGCGACAACCACACCTGAGTCCACGGTTGCCGCCACCACCGCGCCCGCCCCTCACTCGCGAACCCAGGCACTCGTCAACGCGTTCGCTGACAACGGCCTTATCAACCCGACCGACCCGGCCGGGTCCAACCAGCAACTCACCCAAATCCTCGCGCGGCTGCGCCAGCCAGCAGCCGAACCGAACCCGCTGCCGGCGCCGGCATCGTTCATGCGCGACGACTACCACATCAGCAGTATCTGGAAACCCAAGAGTCCCGACGCTGTGCCCCCCGATGGCGTCAACACCGCCACCGCCGACCAAATCCAACACCCCACAGGCGCTCGGGTGCCAACGAATATCGCGGCACCGATCCAGGCGGTGTACGCGGCCAATAACGGCGGTGCTCCACACCTGAACCCAGCAGCCCCCCAGGCGGCAGCACCTCCCGCCGACGCCCCCGCGCCCGACGGCCCGACACACCAACGCGCCGACGGTGACCCGGTCAACGCCCGCCCACACACCGATCGTCCGGCACCGGATGCGCCGCGGCCGACCCCGCATCCGGCCGATAGCGAGCCTACGCGCCCGCATACCAATGAACCAACGGCACGACCGGTTCGGGATTCCGGTCCAACATCCGAACAATCCCGTCCTCGGGTCCAACAGCCCGCCACCGCGGACAACGGGCACGGCTCGGTACCGGCCCCTGGCCACGTCGGCTCGAGCAGCACTGCAGCACAACCCTCCCTGGTAGCCCCGATGGCAGATGCCGCCCCACTGCTCGATTCCGAGGCCCCGGCCCGGCATTCCACTGCTGAGCAGGCCGCGGCTGGCCCGCAGCCGCGGCCGTCCGACAGCGATCCCCCCAAAGCGCGCATCCACTCCGACGAACCAGCAGCTCAACGAGACGCCCAGCAGCAAGGTTCCGCGCCCGACGATACCGGCGCCTCCAGCGAACAACACACGGCCGACGCCGATGCGAACGGTGGTCCGCAGCCACATCCCTCCGACGCCGATGCGAACGGCGGCGCGCGGCCGCACCCCTCTGACGCCGACGATGGCGCGCGGCCGCATCCCTCGAGTGCTGGCCCGAATGGTGAACAGCCGCAACCGGTCCCGGCAGGTTCGAGCGCGACACCCAACAGCCCCGCGCGGACCGGCACCGCCCAGCCGCAACTCGCCGATGGCCGCCCGGCCGGTACACGTCCCCGTTCGGACACGCCGACTGGCTCACCGCAGCGAGGGCAGGATCGCCGCGGCGGCGCGGCGGCGGGCACACCGCGACAGGACAGACGCCGCACGGTGGTCACCGCCCAAACCGACACCAAACCCCCAGAACTCGAGGTCACGCCGGCCAACGCACAGGAGACCGCCCCCGTCCTCGTGAGCGTCGCAGCTCCCGACGAAGCAGCTTCGGTAGCACACCCCGCCGATTCGGCATCGAGCAAACCTGGATCTGCAGGCCAGCCGCACCCGGGCGAATCCCACACCCCAACAGCAGCCGAATCACACCACTCCACAACAACTTCCGACGCACCTGCTGGCGGCGAAGTTTCGGCACGCGACAGGAACGCCTCGACCGACGGCAACGGAACCGACAGAACCGAAAGCACTCCGGAACACATCAGAGCCCCTGAGCCGCAACCCGATCAACAGACCATCGACGCCCCCGCACCGAAACAACCACCAGCAGCACCGGATGCCGCCACAGACCACGCGACCGCTACGGCTACCGACGTGCGGCATCCCGCCGACAACGAGCCAGCCAACGCGCGCAACCACGCCGACGACCCAACAGCCCAACCGACAGCTCACCACGATCCCACACCGGACAATGCCTCCACATCCGGCCGCCCGCACCCCGCCGACACCGAAGCAACCACCGGTCCTCGCCCGCACACCGCCGACACCGAAGCAACCACCGGTCCTCGCCCGCACCCCGCCGATTCGCCGTCGAACAAGACCGACCCTTCGACCGCTGAGCAGGCAGCAGACCCGGTGTCCCATGATGCTGATTCCTCTGCTGTGGATCGACCGGATGTTGGTGAGCGAGCGGTCCGGTTGGCGGGGGAACTGAGGACCGAGTTGGCGGAGTTGCCCTCGGGTGATCCAGCGGTGAAACACGATCTCACTGAGCAGCAAGGTGAGCAGTTCACGGCGGCGTCGAAAAAGATGCTCGCGCTGTATCGGTCTCGGACCGAGGAGTTGGCTGGCGAGTCGTGGGCCCAGCGCCGGCAGGTGATGGAGGACGGGGACGAGGTGGAGTCGCTGCTGCGCTACATCCACGCAGTACGCGAAGGCACGGGCAAAACGCCGCGGTGGAATCAGATCAAGGCATTCCTGGTCGCAGAACACGGATACATGCGGCAGATGGGCACGGCGCAGGGCAAGACGATTGTCGGCTCAGAGGACTCGCTGTGGCAGCTCTCGCGCGGGGAGCCGGTGCAACTCGCCGACGGGCGGTGGGTACGGGTCCATCATGTGATCACCACGACCGAGGTGCTGGCCAACGAAGGTTTCCGGCAGTTCGGGACGATGATGCGCAGCCTCGGTTACGAGGTCTCTCGCTGGGATCCGCACAATCCGCCCGCTGATCCGCAACGCCCGACCGTCTACTACATGACCTATGACGAACTTGCGACAGCGAACTTGTTCGACCGGTTGCCACCGGGGGACACCGCCACGATCGATGAGGCCGACGCGGTACTGGTCCACGACCAGACGGTGCACTACCAATCCGACGGACAGCGTGCGCCTGCCTCCGATGTCGAGGCCGCCGGAGTGTATCGGGTACGGGATTTCCTGCGGGGTGTTCTGGCGCACCGGGAGTTGACATCCGCGGATCTGCGTGCCCGTCCAGAAGAGAGCCTGGCGAGGGTGAGCCGGTTGTGGGAAAGCTACGCCGGGCGGAAATTCACAGCCGAGGAAACCGAGATGGCCCGTACTTTCCTCGATGTCAAAGCGGGCCGGCTGAAACTGAATCGCGATTTCCAGAAATTCGATGACAAGATCCAGATCCTCGACGAGAACGGCAAACCCCGCAGCGACCCGAAAGTCGGCACCGACAGCCGCTGGTTCGGGGGCCGCCACAAAATGGTGGAAGCGATGTTCGATGCCCAAGTCTATTCCGACGGGACCGGTTCGAAACAGGTCACCGTGGAAGACGTCCTCGGCCGATACCGGCGGTTGAACCTGATGTCGGGCACACTCGAGCGGACCGCCACCGAGATCAAGGAAAACTTCCCCGTCCAAGGTGGCCTGGCGAAGATCGAGAACTTCGGAAAATCGAACCTGGTGGGCGAGCAGGACCAGATTTTCCTCACCGGACCCGAGATGTTCAAAGACGCGGTCGAGCAGGTCCGCCAGTTGCAGGACAAGGGCAGACCAGTTCTGGTTATCGCCTCCAACGACGTCGCATGGAAATTCTCGCTGATGCTGAAAAAGGCGGATATCGAACACACCGCCATCACCGGCAAATGGTTCGCCGAACACCGAGACAACAACGCCGCCGAAGAACACCTCTCCGGAGTCATGGACACCGCAGGCAAGAAAGGCAACGTCACCGTCGGCACCCCCGGGATGCTCGGCCGCGGTTTCGACGCGGTCGTCGACGCCGAAGTCAACCAATTGGGCGGACTCCACGCCCACATGCTCGGCCGCTCAACCAACGCCGACACCGACGCCCAATGCGCCGCACGCGCCGGCCGCAACGGCAGCAACGGCAGCTACCGCTTCAACGACACAATCACCGGAAACCTCTACAGCGAAACACACAATCCCCGAGCCAAGATCGCGATCACCCACTACCGCGACGCCGCAGCCGAACACACCCAAGCCGTCAACGACCACAACAAAGCAACCCGCGAAGCCGACACACTCGACCCCACACAACCAGCCAACCCCGACGCCGCCGCGGCAAAAGCGAAAGTCGACGCCACAGCCGCCGACGTCGCCACAGCCCAGCAGAAACTCACCGCAGCCGAGCAAGAACTCCGCAGCCTGACCCCCACACTGCAAAACGAAGCCGCCGAACGCGCCCGCCTCGGGCGCGCGATCAGACGCGCCAACCAGGCGGCTCAATCGAGCGACCACACCCCCGGCCCACCCGCGCACGCTCCCCCGACAACCCAGTCGGAGGACCCGAACCGAAGACACTTCATCAATCAAATGCCACAGGAATTGTCCAGTGGCACACTCAACGCTGCCACAGCAGGGCAAGAGTCGCTGCTCGACGACAAAATCAGCAAGTCCGGCAGGCCGTTGCTGGCCGATACAACCGAGGTCCTGCAGCAGGCACAGAGCGGTGATCCGGCCGCGGCACACATATTGCAGCGGCGATTCGGGACGGCGACGTACCAGCATGTGCTCACCGTGCTGGGCTGGGACGGGACGCACGGCACGCCACCCGAGCCGGTGCAGCAACTCGCGCACGCGATCAACGCGGCCGGTTTCCACACCGCGCAACTCAACGGATGGCAGATTACCGCTGGCCGACAACTCGGCGACTGGCTCGCCGAGCACATACGAAACGCGTTGGTGGACAGCACCCTCCATATGAGCAACACCGAGATCGCAACCATCACCGGCACACACAACGCACTACGGAACGGACACGACCTCAGCCCGCTACAACTCGCCGCGATCCGAACGATGACCGAGGCAGCGCGGGCACAGGTCGCGAGCGACGCACCCGACACCCGCCAATCCACTGCCCCGACCACGAACAACACCACTTCCGAGACACGATCCGGCAGTCCTGCCGCATCCGCTCGGCAAGACCCCGGACAGACCGACCCCGAGCCGACACCCGCACCCACGCCGCCCGCAGGCACTCACGCCGCGGCACCCGCGAAGCCGGTCGTCGCCACCCGCTCGGCGTCCCACTCCAGAGCATCGGACCTGTTCCAGGACGAATCCTGGGTCGCGAATCCGCCCGGCAGCCGCCGCGACCCCGCAATGGTCACCGCTGTCGACCCCGCCAACCCCATCGGACCGAGCGCACGCGTCCCGTACCGGCCAGCCGCCGCGGGCAACGACCCGGAGGTCACCGGGCACAGCGAAACCCCTACTTCGCCCGCCCGACCGACCGTCTCTGATGAACCGGCTGCGCTCGGACCCGAGTCGACACCCCGAGATCCAGGCGAAAATACCGCAGCCGAATCGCCGCAGGTAAGCAACGTGGCCCACGCGGATTCGACCGACGCTCCGCAGCAACCCCTACCGTCCGATGCCCTGGACGAGCCCACCGACGACCTGATCGCCCTGCTGCCATTGGCGCAGCAGGGCAACCACCGAGCCACCCAGACCTTGAGACGACGCCTACGGCGCGGCACAACCCAGCGCGTGTCGGCCCTGCTCGGCTGGGATCCGACCCACGGCACACCACCGGGGCCGGTCCGACGGCTCGCATCCGCGATCAGCCTCACCGCGCTGCGTTCTGCCGAACGCGGCCGCTGGGCGGTCCCACAGGGCATGGATATCAGCGAATGGGTGTTCGCCGCAGCGCGAAATACATTGCTCGACAACCTCGCTCAACTGACTTCCGCCCAACGCCAACTCGTCACGAACGCCACCGACTCAGGACGCCACCGGATCGATCTCACTGACCGCCAGGCCGCCGAGATCGACCGGCTCACACGGCAGGTGCACCAACGTGCTCGCGCCGAAGAGCCGGCTTCGTCCGATCCGGTTTCACATTCCGAGCGCCGGGGCGATCTGGATCTGGACCGGACTTCCGCACCCGCTGATCCGGTCGACTCGGTGCCAGAGAATCCGCGCCAAGCCGACGGAATCGACGGTGACGCACCCGCATCCGCCGACCACACAACCGCGCCACCACCAGCAGCACCGACGACGGCGAACGACGTCGCGGATCGGGGCCCCAGCGAACTGAGCAGTCGCGAGCGCGAAGTACTACGCCTGATGGCTCAGGGTCTGTCGGCCGCGGAAGTCGGTGCGACGCTGACCTTGTCACCCACCACGGTCCACAGCTATCTCGCTCGCGCGGGAGAAAAGTTCCACACCAGTGGCGTGATCCCCACGATCTTGGCGGCCGCTCGGGCCGGGGAACTCGGTGATAACACCGAGCAGTTCGAGCCGGTCGAGCTGTCGGAGGCCGAAACCACGGTGGTCCAGATGGTGGCAGACGGCCGGACGAACAGAGACATCGCGACTGTGGTGGGGGCGGACCGGGTGACGCCATTGCTCGCCCAGCTGTACGAGACCCTGGATGTCGACACCAGGGTCGGCCTGGCGTTGGCAGCGCAACGCCGGGGACTGGTCGACGGCTCCGGTCCGGCTCCTACCGAAGCGCCGGGGAGCACCCCCGCCGCCGCACCGCATACCGAAGCCACCTCCACGCGGGCCGTTGCACCGGCGGTCGCGGATATCGGGGCGGCGAGTTCCCCGGGTCCAGAAGTCCTGCACGAACTTCGCGCCGAGTTGTGCAACGCGCGGGCCCGGACGCGGGCCGAGACGGCCGAGCTGTCCGACCTGTTGGACGTGGATCCCTATCTCGTTCGCCCAGGATCGGTTCTGCTGGCCCTGTACGTCGTCCAACAACAGATCCGAGGCGGGAGCGTGGAACCCCAGGCCGTCGCCGCTGTGGCCGAACCGATTACGCGATGGATCCGATCATGGATCGAACTACATGACGACATCGAAACCGCGACCAACGAAGGTGCGAAGGTCGCTCGGGCCGATCCAGATGTTCAGCGGGACTTGATCAAGCGGAACGAACAGCTGGCTACTCGGCTCAGCCGATTGCTGGGACTTCCGAGGCGGAGTCCGATCGGCCACACGCCCGAGGACGATCCGCTTGCTGTGCTGCGTGAAGTCGTCAGTGTCACAGGCTCCTCGGAGATCGGTCGCCTCATCGATGCGGTCGCAGCCTTCCTCGACAACTACGGGAGCGACGAATCGGCGCCCGCTCTCGATGTCGTGCAGGTGCGGGCGATCCGTCGACGGTTGGCCGAGGCAATCGGATGCGCACCGCACGAGGTCGGTCGCGAAGAGCTGCTGGCGCTGGGGCTCAGCGCAGCCGAGGTGGACCGCGAGCCCAGCAGATCCGACATCGCCGAGTTGGCCACGGTGAGCGAATCATTCGTAGACGAAGTCCTGAACAGCGCCGAGCCGAGATATTCGGAGTCCGCGCAGCGGGTCTTGGTCGCGGCACAATGGCTGGGCTGCCTTGACACCTACGAGGATGTCATCGATCCGGAATACGTCGAACAGCGATTCGTTCCACCACACCTTGTCGACGGTAGGTTCGTACCGGCCTGGTTCGAGGATCAACCGCAGATGATCGACGTGGCGGAAAGCGTCGGTATGAATCTGTCGACGACCAGCCGGGCATTGCGGGGAATCGGAAGCCCCGGCGGGGTGCGTCGGGCACGCGCCGCAGCAGCCTCGGCCAAGTATTGGTATCACCCTGCCGGGCCGTCCGGCCCATCCACCGATGGACCGGCCCAACCCGGCTCGCCGCAGTCGCATGACGAATCGGAGCCGACCCCACCGGCCGCTCAGGTAGAGATCGACCGCGAGGAGTCGGGCACCCCCGACACGCCGCCAACTCCTTCGCCGACGGGTAACGGCAGCAACCTCAGCAAAGCCGCCTCCGCAGTGACATCCGGTTCCGCCACCGCATCGTGGATACCGCCTGCATACTCGTTGCCCGAATCCCCCGTTCCGCATCCCGACGCGGAAGCCGAGAAATACCTCAAACAGGCGATCGCGGCAGATTTGTTCCTGACCTATGGAATAGAAATAGTGGGTCTGGACAAGTCGACGATTTCGATAGATACGGCCCCATCGATCCGAAATGCGATCGTAGACGAGTTGACGGAGGACGACTCGGTTCGAATCGATGCGATCGTCGTCCTGCCCATTGAAAACGAAACATACGCTGCCACCGGACCATGGGGCGGCCCGGAACATCTCATTCTCCTCAACGAGACATATTTTGGAAACCCGGAAAGCTTTCGAGCTGGATTCAAAAGAAATGTCGAAGCGGGCTTGTTGAACGCACCGACCGGAGATCCCGCCTACGATCTTATCCGCCATGAAATAGCCCACTTGCGCGATCCATACCATTACTTGTCGAGGGAGGCAAAACCACGATACCCGGAACTCACCGAACAGCGGATCGCCGGCACGCTCCCCTCGGACGCTCGTTTCGATAGGCGACGCGACTACAGCGGCTGGCTGGAGGCAAAAGCGTTCGGCTTCCTGTACACCCATTTCGCGGGACTGAAGCAGGCGGGTGCCCTCCCGAAGGAAACTCGGTTCGACGAGTGGCTGGACCTGCTCGATGGTTATAGCCGAGAACTGAAGGAGCTGTTTCCGGGCGAAGGGCATGAGCAATCCCGGAAGCCGGGCGTAGCCGAGCCCACCCTCGGTGATCGCCCGGTCTTCAACCCGAAAGAGGCGCTCGCCGAGGCGAACAATGCATTCGGTAACAGCGCCCCCGCCGATTTCACCCACCCGGCCTACGCGCTACAGGCACTACTGCGTGGGATTCCGGTGGCGCAGGTATGGCGGGATGCGCAGCGGCGCGATGTGGTTGCCGCTGCCCGAGCACAGGACCGCGGACCGATTCCCGAAGCGTTCGGATTCCGCGCAAGCATGCGCCCCGATGGCGTACTGGTACGGCTGACTCGGAGATGGCGTGACCTGTCGCCCGACGAACAGCAGCAGATGAAGACCACCGATCCGATCCTGATGTGCGTCGGCCGGGACGGTCGACAGACCTTCGGATTGGATGAGCTGGCCCGCTCGGTGGATCGACAACGAGCCGAAATGTGGGGCGCCAATACCCACAGTCATGAATCCGATACCGGCGACCCGCTGCCCGGATTCACCGAGTGGGAGCATGCACCGACCGGCGAACTGGGGCAATGGCTGCATGATATGTCCGAAACGGCCTGGCAGCGGGCCGATCTCCTGCGAGAGGTCCGGCAGCTGCTGGTCGGGACCGATGGACTGGCCGAACTCCTCGGTCTCGGAGCCTGGGCCGACGCCGGTGCCGCGCAGGCATACCTGGATGTGGTCGATCTGCGTGCCCGGGCCGAGGCAGCACTGTCCCATCCGGATACCGACGACCGGATACGAAGCCGGTTGCGGGCGTTGCTGAGTCATATCGATGCGATCATGCGGCGCTGCGCCGGTTTCGACGCCGAGTTGGCGTTCGCGCGTACCCGAGCCGAACGGCAGGCGATGCGGCATGTCGCCGCTGCCCGCGGTGGTCTGTCGCTGGGTCCCTATGGACGGATCGTCGACGAGGTCGGGGTAGAGGTTTTCGAAGGCCGAGGGCAACCTTCCGAGGCAACCAACATACTGCGGAATATGCTGGAGCAGTTGGGGATTCCGGTGACGACGCGCCGAGTCCGGGTAGATTCGACCGGCCGAGTCCTGGTCGAGAAACCCCCAGAGCCGGTGCGGGCGTCGACCGCCGGACGCCAAGATCGACTGTGGCAGCTGTGTTCCCCGAACACCGACATGCAACCGTTGTGGGCGGCCGACGAACCGGACGAGCCCTCGGCGAGGCCGCGGCAGCACAATGCATCGACAGCGGAGCTGCCGCAGGCCCAGCCCGTATGGGGCGCGCGGATCGGCGACGCACAGCGCAAGCTCGCCCGAACCGCAAAAGTTCGACGGCGGCTGTTCCCCGACCCGGTGGATCCGGACCGGATGACTCCGGCCGACGCTGCCAGACAGCGCATGCTGCTTGCGCGCCTGGAGATGCTCACCGAGTATCTGCGAACAATCCGGGTACAAGCCGCGGCCGCCGCGGCCCAGCAGTGCCTTGATCAATTGCCGGGACAACGAATCGGACGGTGGGCCAGGCTCGACGGCGATCTCCTCACCATCGCGGCACCGTTCGCCGATCCCGACCATTTCCTGCCACCGCCAACCCGGGAAGCCTTGGCGCAGGCTGGGATTCGGGTCGAATACCGGTGTGTGCAGGTCGATGGCCGAGGCCGCGCATGGTCCACCTCGTTCAGCCCGACGCGACTCGAACCGCAGCCCGTTACACCTGCCGGTCAGGCCGCACAATCACTCATCGACAGCATCGTTTCTCACCTCGATCGGCTCCTCGAACGCCACGGTGTCACCGAATCATCCGGCGATCGAATCCCGTTGTCGCAGTTGCTCGATGACCGCACCACCCTGGTGGCTGAACGCGAGCGCGCGCGGGCAGCACGGGACCGATGGCGCGCGGCGCGCGACCGGTTGCCCACGGCGCGCGCCGACGACACCGCATCGGCGGCGCACCAAATGGCGGCAGCGCGCGCAGCACAATTCGAGCGCGAGTTCCACCGTCTCGACGCGGAGATCGCACGACTTACCTTGCTCGCGTTCGGTGCCGCCGAAGCCGACCCACAACTGCGCGCGCATCGAGAATCGTCCCGCCGCATGCTCCGATCCGACGCGAAGACGCAGAGCCTGGTCAGCGCCGCCCGCACACCCGAACTGCTGCAGGAAATTCGTGACCCGCTGGTAGCGCATCTCCTGACAGTCGCGCAGCGTCTCCGAGCAACTCTCGACCAGCCAGGCCCCCCAGAGCCATTCGATACGACGGTGGCGCTGACGGAGATATTGGAGGACATCAACAACCACCAAACCGGAGTGTCCTCCGATGCACCCGACGCAGATCGTCCCACCGGTACCGCGCCGGCCGGAGCCAACATCCACTCCGAACTCGCGCCGGCCGCCGCAAAGCCCCGGCAGCTACGCAAACCCACTGCACGACAGGAGAATCCGTCCGAAGAGCGGTCTGCCGACCTACCGGACACCGCCAGCGCCGCCACCCCCGGCAATCGCCCGCTGTCCAAACGCCAGCAAGCAATCCACACACTGATCACCGAAGGCAAGACCAACGCGGAAATCGCCGACAGTCTGGGGATGCCGGTGGAAACCGTCAAAACCCACGTCCGGCGGATCCGTGACAAGCTCGGCGTGTCACGACGGAGTGAGCTCGCACCGCAGCCTGCCAGTTCCGCTGGTGCCGAAGAGTCTCCGCACAAACTGGCCGCGCATGTCCGCACAATATCTTCGATGCACCGGGCGGACACCGGTCCCGAACTATCCGAAATCGAGAGCGCGATACTGCGCGGAATCGCGGAGGGCAAGACATACACAGACCAGCCCACATCGACGCCATGGCAAAAGTCGGCAGCGCCCACGCAGCCGGACCCTGCGGGCACCGATCACGCCCTCGACCGCGTCGGCGGCAGGCCAAGCGAATTCAGTGAGGCACCGCGCGGCAACCAGGACGATCTCGGCGTGCTGAACGCCTACGGAAAGGATATGAAGGGTCACGCTCACCGGCTACCGGGCGGCCGGAGGCGCGGCAGTACCCAACGGGCGCAGGAGGACCCCGACAACCCGTGGTCCGCGCTGAAACGCAACGCCGGCAAGCGCTTCCGCCATGCTGGCGATACTCCGGCCGCCGACACGTCCGCCGAGACGAATCCGAACACCGAAGTCGACCCCGAGATTCCGGACCGCGCGCAGGCTCTGCTCGACCGGCTCGGGTGCGGGCCGGCCCAAGTGGAGCAACTGGCCGTAGGTGGCATCGCCGAACTGCGGAAGTACTTGGGACCGGACGCGGCGCTGTTGTCGTTGACGATGCCGGTGGATCCCCAAGATGTGGTCCAGGCGTCGGCTGCCCGCGCCAACGCGGTGGCGCGATGGTGGAACGCCCTCACCGACATTCAGCAGGCCGCGCTGATCCTGCGACATCCACATCAGATCGGCAACGCCGACGGTGTTCCGTACACCGTGCGGGACGAGGCGAACCGCCGATCGATCATCGACGACATCAAGGGCTTCCTGGAACGCAAGCCCGACGCCGACAACGAAGGACTTCTCACCGAAGCACGGGCCCTGCTCCGACTCGGACGGCCCGGCCACGTCCTCTCCCCCGAAGAGACCGTGCACCTGACCAACCTGGTGCGAACTCTGCAACACCTGGCCGCCCTGGAACAGGACGTGCGCGAGTTCGATTCGCCCCCAGTGCAATTGATCGCCTACGACGCGACCGCCTATGACGGCGACGGCCGCATCATCGTGTCGATCGACGATGCCGACAAAGCGGCGATCGTCACAAGGCAGCTCGGTGGAGTGGGTAATACGCTCCAGAAACTGCCGAAGCGTGCGCAGGCCGTCCTCGCGCAGTACGCGGAGTCGGCCCGACACAATCCGGGTGTCCCGACGGCCACCATTATCGATATCGGCTTCCATCACCCGAATACGGTCGAGGAGATCAGGTCGTCGGAACTTGCCGAACAGGGCGGCGATATCGTGGCCGCCGAGATCGCCGCCTACGACGCGACACGCGCGACCTGGGCGGGCCTACCCGGGGGCGCCGCACCGCCGCGACTGCGAACCGTGGTCGCGCACAGCTATGGCTCGACCACACTCTGCTACGCGGGAATGGGCCGCCGACTTGCCGCCCATATCGATCAGGTGGTCCTCACCGGATCCCCGGGGGCCGGGCCGATGGCTCACGCGGACGAATTCGGTATCGGTGCCGACAATGTCTTCGCCGTGGCCGACGATCGCGATCCGGTGACGCATGCCGGCGGCTCCGCCCCGCAGGCGACGGACCGGTATTTGGGCCTCAGCCGCGGCCGTAACCCGGTGGGCCGCTGGGGCGCGGTCCGGCTCGCCGCCGCTATGCCGTCGACCGTCCGCAGCGTCAAGCGGATCCATGGGGGCTATCTGATCTACCTCGATTCCGAGCTGCGCGTGCCGACGATATCGCTGCGCAATATCGCTCTGGTTTGCGCCGGTAAGGCCGACCTGGCCGAACGTGCACAGCACCGTCCACCCTCGGACGCGGCGGGACGACTACGTGACCTGTTCTGGTGGCGAGCGAACGCGACGGCACTGGCCGCGGCCATGGGCGCCGATGCGCCGGAATCCGAGGACGAGCCGAACATACTGCCGGACAATGGAACTCGGCGCGCCACCGGTCCGGTTACCCACGCGACCACCGCGTCGCCGTGGCAACGGTCCGACGCCGACGCCGACGCCGGACGCGGACTCGAACCCGCACCTCACCGCCGCGGTGCCGTACCCGATGTGGTCGAGGCTCTCGACCTCCCCAAAGGCAAGCGCCCGGACCCGACCGGCCTCGATCTCGATCGAATCCCGGTGCTGCCCGGACAACACAGCATGGGGATGGTATTTGCCCGCGACCCGAACCTCGACGGTGACGCCCACGCGACGGGACCATCGGACGGACAGCCGAATCCGCCTGCCGAAGAACCGGTTTCGCTGCGCGAACTGCTCAGCACCAATAAGCCGTACCGGCAGCTGTACATCTCCAACGCCCTCACCGGCATCGGCGACAACGTACAACGGTCGGCGCTGCCGCTGCTGATGCTGGAGCTGACCGGCTCGCCGATGGCCGCTGGCTTGGCCTCATTCGCCGTGTTCATCCCGCAGGTCTTGTTCGAACTCCCCGCCGGCTACGTCGCCGATTTCCATGACCGGTGGCGGACAATGCTCATCGCACAGTCCGTCGGTCTGATGAGTACCGCGGGCGCCGGCGCGCTGGTCCTGTCCGGAGCGCGCGGGCATCTCGGCACCGCGCTCGCCGCGGCAACGATGGTCGAGGGTACAGCGACCATCTTCTACCTGCGCAGTCTCCGGTCGGTAGTCCTGGACCTGGTCACACCCGCGCAGCGCCCGCGAGCGAACCGCCTATCCGAAATCGAAGCCTCCATCGCGGCGACCGGTGGACGAGCACTCGGCCCCATCCTGCTGGATGCGGTGAAAACGTTGCCGTTCGCCGCCAATGGCGCCTCCTACGCGTGGAACCTGGGAACGCTGTCTCGGCTGCGCGACGCCTTTCCGCGCCGCACCTCGGCGCCGACGCATGGCTTCCGAGATTCGGTGCGCCATATCGGTGAGGGCGTGCGGGCGGTATGGCAGGAGCCGTTTCTGCGCGAATATTCCGGTCTCACTCTGCTCACCAACGCGAGCTTCGCGGCCCTCAACCTCCGCACCGCCGCCGTGCTCGACGATGCCGCACTGCCCGGTGTCGCCGCCGGGGCGGTGTTGGCCGCCACGGGGGTCGGTGGCGTTGTCGGCGGACTGTTGCCGGTCCGGTTCATCGAGAAGGTGCGGGCCGATGCCGTGTATCCGGTGTCACTGGCTGGGTTCACGGGTGTCGCCGCGCTACAGGCGGTCAGCACCAACCCTATTGCGCTAGCAGCGGGCGCATTCGGTATCTCAGCGCTCGGTGTCAGCATGAACGCCAGGATCGCGTCTTACGAGCAGAATGTTCTTCCGCGCAGCGTCTATAGCCGGGCGACAAGCGCGAAAAGTCTGGTCCTCGGGGCCGGCCCCGCAATCGGCGGATTACTCGGCGGCGCCCTGTTGTCGTCTCAGGGCATCACGCCGGCCGGCTGGATTCCGGTGGCTGTCATCGGAGCCGCCGCAGCCGGGGCTGCCGCCCGCCGCGTGGTCAACCGCGGCGGTGGTTTACTCGGATTGCTTTGGCACCGAAAGGCGGTCTCGATCGAGAACGCCGCGACACCGGTCCCTGATCCGGTGACCGATGCCCAGCGGGCGCTGCCCGACCACGCGGATTCATTCACGCAAAGTCAGGCAGGTTCCGACCGCGACTTCGCCGCCGCGGCGCACGCGTATCTATCGGATCTGATGACCGTCGCGCGGTATCACCTGACGCAGACCGGCGATCGCACCACCGGACTCGACCTGCTGAGCAGAATCACCGAAGTCCTGTCCGTGGTCGATACCCGGCTGACACTCGGGCAGGCACCGGGGACCGCCCATCGCGAGATACGCCGATTACACGGCGAGCTCACGTCGTTGCTCGACGACACAACGCAGGACCGCGGCGACGAAATAACGAACCTGGCGTCCAGCCGACTCGCGCCCTCGATGCCTGGCACGAACGCACTCGAACGAACACTGACCCGGCTCCGCCGCGTGGGTCACCCCCTCGAGGATTGCGTCAACCAAACATCGCGGGCAGCTTGGGCGCTCGGCGTCGACGCCGGAATCCAGCCCGCCCCAGGCGAAAACGACTGGGAAGCCCTGGAAGCAGCCATCACAGCACAGCTCGTCCCGGTGCATCCGCCGACCGGCGCGACCGTGGCCGATATGCTCGCGTCGAGCATCGAGGAGGTCCGCAACCGGGACAACGGAACCGACAGTATTGCGTTCCTCGTCGACGACGGCACCGAAATGCACAGCTGGCTGGTCACCGGAGTCGACGACGACGTCATCGTCTTCGACACCAACGTCGGGGACCCCGATCCAGACGCCGAAGAGCCGTCGACGCCCCGCATCCGAATGCTCGACAAGTGGGAGCAGCCCTACCCGCATATCGAGGAAGCCTTCGTCGCCCGTCTGAAATCCGCTGGCAACAAGCTGTCCGCCCGCGACGAACCGCTCCCCGACGCAGCCCGATCATTCCCGCGCCGAGGCCCGATCACGGGACCACCGGCGGCCTCCGACGCCGCTGCTGCCGCTGACAAAGTGCCACTCACCCGAACAGCGGGCACACAGCAGGAATCGGCGCGCGGCGCTACGGCACACACCGAACCCGAACCGCCGGACAATCCGAAGGCATTCACCGCCGAGGAACTCGAAACGATCGCCGACCTGAAGCGGCAACTGCTCGAGATCGATCCAGATGCCTTCTGGTATATCCGCGACCTGCCGATGCCGGAACCAGAGGACTTGTACGGCGACGAGTGGGTCAGCAATCGAGGGAAATGGTTCGACGCGTTGTTCTCGGGAGATATCAAGACGCTGCGCAAGGTGGAGCTCACCGAGAAGGACTTCCTCGAACTGGGACGGATACTCGAGCGATTTCCCGCCTATGTGACCCTGACCCTGCTCGTCGCAACGGGTCTGAAGGCCGAGCAGCTACTGCACCTGCCGCGCACCAGCCCTGGCTCACTGTTCTTCAAACAGGTCAAACGGGTGCAGGGCGATAAGACGACCATCGTGTACAAGTTCCGGACCATGCCCGAGGAAGAGCCGGAGCAACCGAGCAACCGCGACACCGCCGAGCGCATCAGCCGGGGGCAGCAGTTCGCACGCGACACATCGTTCGACGAACTGCCCCAGCTCCTGGCGATCGCGCGCGGCCGGATGCAGTACTTCTCGGGCAGGCCGATGCTCGACGGCGACCGCGAGCGGATGCGCGGAGTACTCACCCCCGAGGAATACAAGATCTGGAATGCGCACCTGAAAGACGACCTGTGGTCGGCACTGCACTTCCCCGGCTGCCGAGCGCTCGACCCCGATTCGGACGAGTACCTGCGCTCCCGGTATCTGGCCGCCCGACTCTGGTCGATGATCGGCAGTCGACGGGCCGAGGAATACATGATGAAGGTCGTCGACGGCTACTTGCTCGGCATTCTTCCCGGGAAATTGCGAGAGTTGGTGTGGGGCACCGGAACCGATGCCCTAGCTGGCATCGCACACGTGCTCGGAAGAATCGGCAACTGGACGCGGCGCGTGGCACTCAGCGTATTTCCGGATCCCGACACGCAGACGGCGGTCGGCGGCCCCCCACCGGATCCGACGGACGTCCCAGCGCGGGGCGCGATGCCCCCTGGCGCCGACACCATCGCGGCGGCCCTCGGCATCAGCCCGCGCCGTGCGCACGAGATCTGGGTGGACCAGGCGAACGCCTCCGTCCACGGCGGACCGAATCCTATGGTCCTCACCCAGTTCGGCCCTTGAGACGCCGGTCGCCGGGATGAGCCCGCCGACGAACCCGAACTGCTACCCGGCGCCCCCGGACGAAGCGCGGAACTCCGACGGACCCGCAATTGTTCGAAGCGGGCGAACACCAGCGAAGCGCCGAGTAGGACTAGGACTAGGCTTCGACCGACGGTAACAACGCCGAACGGAGAGGGCTGATATATGGCGTCCGCAACAGGATCCGCACAGATCGGGGTTACCGGCCTGGCGGTCATGGGTAGCAATATCGCCCGGAACTTCGCCAAGCACGGCTACACGGTGGCACTGCACAACCGCAGCATCGCCAAGACCGACGCCCTGCTGGCCGAACACGGCGGAGACGGCAACTTCGTGCGCACCGAGACGATCGAGGAGTTCGTCGCGGCACTGGAGAAACCGCGTCGGGTGCTGATCATGGTCAAGGCGGGCGATCCGACAGATGCGGTCATCGAGGAACTCGCCGCCGCGATGGAGCCCGGCGACATCATC
Organism: Nocardia sp. NPDC050412; assembly: GCF_044458825.1. NCBI lineage: Bacteria > Bacillati > Actinomycetota > Actinomycetes > Mycobacteriales > Nocardiaceae > Nocardia > Nocardia sp. NPDC050412. The sequence continues at coordinate 52,973 of NZ_JBITIJ010000009.1, read as the reverse complement.
ATCGACGGTGGCAACGCGCTCTACACCGACACCATTCGCCGCGAGGCCGCCATGAAGGCGCGCGGATTGAACTTCGTCGGCGCGGGCATCTCCGGCGGCGAGGAAGGCGCGCTCAACGGTCCGGCGATCATGCCGGGCGGCCCGAAGGAATCCTACGAATCCCTCGGCCCGCTGCTCGAGTCCATCGCGGCGCAGGTGGACGGGACACCGTGCTGCACGCATATCGGCCCCGACGGCTCAGGACACTTCGTCAAGATGGTGCACAACGGCATCGAATATGCCGATATGCAGCTGATCGGCGAGGCCTATCACCTGTTCCGTGACGCGCTCGGCCTCGGCGCCAAGCAGATCGCCGATGTCTTCACGCAGTGGAACTCCGGCGAACTGGAGAGCTACCTCGTCGAGATCACCGCCGAGGTGCTGAACCAGGTCGATGCGAAGACTGGTCAGCCGCTGGTGGATGTCATCGTCGACGCGGCCGAGCAGAAGGGCACCGGGCGCTGGACCGTGAAGTCCGCACTCGATCTGGGCATCCCGGTCACCGGAATCGCCGAGGCGGTTTTCGCACGTGCGCTGTCGGGATCGCGTGCGCAGCGCAAGGCGGCGGTCGGTCTCGCCGCGGGCAAGCTCGGCGAAAAGCCCACCGACGTCGCCCAATTCACCGAGGACATCCGCCAGGCGCTCTACGCGTCGAAGATCGTCGCGTACGCCCAGGGCTTCGATCAGGTCGCCGCGGGCAGCGCCGAATACAACTGGGACCTGCACCCCGGCGACCTCGCCACCATCTGGCGCGGCGGCTGCATCATCCGGGCCCGCTTCCTGAACCGGATCAAGGAGGCCTACGACCAGAACCCGGAACTGCCGAGCCTGATCCTCGCGCCGTACTTCCGTGAGGCGATCGAGACGGCAATCGACAGCTGGCGTCGCGTGGTCGCCACCGCCACGCTGCTCGGAATTCCGGTGCCCGCGTTCGCATCCTCGCTCTCGTACTACGACGCACTGCGCGCCGAGCGACTGCCCGCCGCCCTCACCCAGGGCCAACGCGACTTCTTCGGTGCCCACACCTACGAGCGCATCGACGCACCCGGCAAGTACCACACGTTGTGGAGCGGCGATCGCAGCGAGGTTTCGGCCGACTGATTCGAGGGCGATTCCCAACCGTGGCAACGCCTTACCGTGGTACGGGTGTCGCGGGATGAACCGAGGATAGTCTCGCGGCTGCCCGGAGTTCAGGACAGGATGGGCGACCGTGCTGATTGCGGCACGGTCGGTTCGGCGCGCTGCGTGCCGGACCGCTGAATGAGACACTCGGCGTCTCGGCCCTCCCTACCTATCGCCGATGCGGATATTTCGGTCCCGGATGGCGGATGATGTTGCCGCGCCACTGCCCTAGATTTCGAATTGCAGTAGTCCGGTCCCGGCGAAAGTCGGCCGGGCAGTGCATTCGAATGCTGCCGAGAGGTGTCGGGTATGCGGGTGATCGTGGTCGACGATAACGACGATGCGGGCGAGGCACTGGTGCACAAGCTGCGCCTGCGTGGGCATCATGTCGATCGCAAACGTCGGGGCGCGGATCTGCTGGTTACGCATCATCGCTATCACGCGGTCATCCTCGACCTCGATCTGCCGGATATGTCCGGGCTGACGGCGCTGCGCAAGCTGCGCGAAGTCAGCTCGGTGCCGGTGGTCGTGCTCACCGCGGATACCGATGAGCGTTCGGTGGTGCGGGCCTTGCGCAGTGGCGCCGACGACTATCTGGTGAAACCGCCGCGGGTGGCCGAGTTGGCGGCTCGGCTGTATGCGATCACGCGACGCATTCCAGTGGCCGCCGTCTCAGCGCCGACAACGGCGGTCGTCGCGGGCGATGTTCAGGTGGACCTGGAGACCGAGACGGTCGAGGTCGCCGGTCGACAGGTGCAGCTGACCCGGGTCGAGTTCGCGGTGTTGCGGGCCCTGCTCGAACAGCCCGGTGCGGCGGTCAGCCGTCAGCAATTGCTGGATCGTATCTGGGGAGATGCGTTCGTCGCGGTATCGCATTCGCTGTACGTGCACGTCAATGCGCTGCGAACCAAGTTGAACCGCCCGGGATTGATTACGACCATCCACAGCTACGGCTACCGATGGAATCCGGCTGCCGCCGCGGTGAATTCGGTCGATGCCGAAGCGGCGCTGACCATGAGCACGCTGGTGAGCCGCACCGCCCGACCGGGCACCGGATCCGCGATTTGCGACCACCGCACGGCGTCGACGCCGCGGCGAGTGACGCACTCGCAATCAAGCTAGTCGCACCGCACTGGCCTTCATTCGGGCCGTTCGATGAGCGTCAGCACCCATTCCGACGCGAAATTCCGGGATTCCGTGGATCAGCTCGGCACCGGGCGAACAGGCCGATCCTCAAACCATCAGGCTCGATCACCGTCGGCGATTGCGACCGCCGAGGATCAAGGCCACGGCCGGTACCGGTGCGCCACAGATCAACAGAGCGACACGGAAGCCAATACCGAACGCTACGACGAGTCGCGCCCGGGAAATGCCTTCCCGCCGTTCGGGGACGGCGAGCACGTGTACGGCCAGCACACCACCGAGCTCGATCACCGCAGCTTTGAGTCCGACCGCCGCGGCATCAAGGCCGCGGCCAGCACGGCACCGGTGAGAAGCAGTGCGCCACAGATCAACACGGCAATGCGGAAGCCACTGCCGAACACGACGGCATCGGTGAGTCGCGCGCCGGAAATACCGACCAGCCCCGGCAGCGCGGCGACGGCGAGCAACTGCGCGGTGCGGGCGACGGCATTATTCACCCCGGAGGCGATCCCGGAGTCCGTTGCGGATACCGCCGCGAACACCGCACCTGTAAGCGGAGCCACGAACACCGCCAACCCGATACCGAGCACGACAGTTCCCGGGAATACTGCGCTGAGATAGGTTGCGCGCGAACCGATCCCGGTCAGTAGAACGGCGCCACACGCGGCGAGTAAAGGCCCGAGGATCATCGGGATCCGTGCGCCGTGTCGCTGCGCCCACCGACCGACCGACGCGGACGAGACCAGCATGATGCCGCTAATCGGCACCGTCGCCAGGCCCGCCGCCAGCGGCGAGTACCCCGCGACCATCTGCAATTGCAAGGGCAACAGAAAGTAGACGCCGCCGAGACCCGCGTAAACGGCGGCGGTGACCAAGTTGGCCGCGGTGAACACCCGCGAGGAGAACAGTGCCGGCGGCAACAGCGGATGTGCCCCGTGCATCTGGATCAATGCGAATATCCCCAGCAGCGCCGCGCCGAGCAGCGATATCCACCCGCGCGCACCAATGAACCCGTAGGTCAGCGCACCCAACCCGGCCACGGCGGTCGCCGCACCCGCCAGGTCCAGCGGCCGCGCGTCCGCATCCCGAGATTCCGGAAGGTAGCGCACCGATACGACGGCAACGGCTACGGCGAACGGCACATTGACGAGAAATACCGAGCGCCACCCGGCCAGCTCCGTCAGCCAGCCCCCGACGATCGGACCCACCGCCTCGATGATGCCGATGAGCCCGGCCCACAAGCCGATTGCGGCACCGCGGTCGCGACGATCGATCGAGGCCGAGATCAGTGCCAGGCTGCCCGGTGTGATCAACGCACCCGCGATACCCTGCACCACCCGCGCCGCGACGAGCATTTCCATCGAGGTCGCGACACTGCACAACAGTGACGCCAACGCGAAACCGACGCTGCCCCAGATAAATACCGTGCGCCGCCCCAACCGATCCCCCAGCGCCCCGCCGACCAGAATCAGCGATGCCAATGCCAGGGTGTAACCACCGACTACCCACTGCAGATCGGCCACATCGTCGCCGAGACTCGAGCCGATCCGTGGCACAGCGATATTGACGACCGACGCGTCGAGCACCACTACCGCCGAACCGAGTACCGCCGCCGCGACAATCCAGCCTCCGGTGACCGAACGCAGCCGCGGTGGTGCGGGCGCGACCCGGTTCGGTGCGACGAGGTCGCTCATCCTCTGCGGGCGAGAACCAGCGCGAACCGATCATCCGGATCGGCCCACGATTGCTGCACCTGGAAGCCGGAAGTTTCGAGTTCTCGATGAAATTCGGTCAGCCGGAACTTCGCCGAGATTTCGGTGCGCAGCTGCTCGCCCGCCGCGAAGTCGACGACGAGATCCAGCTCGGCGACCGTGACCGACATATCGGCGGTGGCCTCCAGCCGCATCTCGATCCACTGGTTGTCGGGATCCCATACCGCTATATGCGCGAAACGATCCGGCTCGAAATCCGCGCCGAGCCGCTGATTCACAACCTGCAGGATGTTGCGGTTGAACTCGGCTGTCACACCCGCGGCATCGTCGTATGCCGGGACCATGACGGCGGGATCGACCACCAATCCGACTCCGAGCAGCAGCTGTTCTCCCGGCTCGGTGACCTCGTGGACGCACCGATAGAAATCCGCGCGCTCCTCGGGGATGAGGTTGCCGAGTGTGCCTCCGAGCAGGGCGATGATCCGCCGGTCACCGCGCGGCAAGGTATGCAGCATGCTGGTGAAGTCGCTCACCACACCGTGCACCGCGAGTTCGGGGTACTCCTCGTGGATCCAGGTCACGGCCGCGCGTAGCGCGGATTCGGAAACATCCTGCGGTAGATAGGATTTCAACGATCCATGCGCGCACAATGCGGTCAAGAGCAGACGTGTCTTCTCCGATGAACCCGAGCCGAGTTCGATCAGTTCCCCGGCCTCGGCCGCCGCCGACGCGATCGCATCGGCCGAGCGGCGAAGCAGCGTTCGTTCGGTGCGGGTGGGGTAATACTCGGGCAGCTCGGTAATCGCTTCGAACAGCTTGCTGCCCCGCGCGTCGTAGAACCATTTGGACGGCAGCCACTTCCGGCGCCCGGTCAGCCCCCGCAGGACATCGGCACGCAGTGCGGCCGCGAGATCGTCCTCGGTGAGTTGGATATCGATACTGACGTGAGGCCGCACTGGCTTACTCCGATCGATGCTGAATCGCCTACGCCGTCGAGTACAAACCTTGCGGTCCACTTCTCCGACAACGGAATTGTTGACGCAGCCACCACACCCCCGCCAACCGGCGAATCGCACATTTACATCGGCTTAGGTTTTCGTCACCTTCAGCCGACGCGCTGCGGATCGATGCCCAGTTCGGAGAGGTTCATGGCCATCGTGTGGTGCACGGCCGGGACCCAGTCCAGCGCGCGCAGTACCGTATTGCGCAGGCCGCGCAAAGGTGCGCTGCCGACGGTCGCGACGCGGGTCATCTTGTCGGTGAATGCGACGACGTTCTCCGCGACCGGACGGCGTTCGGCCTCATAGGTATCCAGCACACTGTCCTCGGCACCGTCGCGGATGACCGCGGCGAGTTTGGCCGCAAGATTCAGTCCGTCCTGCAAACCCGTGTTCATGCCCTGTCCCCCGGCCGGGCTGTGCACATGCGCGGCGTCACCGGCGAGGAAGATCCGCCCGGCGCGGTAGTGCTCGGCCAAACGATGATGCACACGGAAGCGCGAACTCCACACGATCTTCTCGACGGTAGCCGGATTCCGTTGTGGACCACGGGTACTCAGCAAATGCTGGACATGGAATTGGTCGGGCTGCGGTGGGGCATCGTCCACCGTCGCCACGATGCGGTGCCGTCCGCCCGGCAACGGTGCGATGACGGTAACGCCCTCCGGCGAGAAGTACAGCCGGATCTCCGCATCAGGAACATCACCGCCGAGCACGGCGTCGGCGAGGACGAAGGACTGTGCGTAGCTGTCGCCTTCGAAGGCGATACCGGCCTGCTCCCGAACAAGACTGTGCATACCGTCGGTGCCGACGACATAGCGCGCCCGGATGACGTCGCCGGAGGCCGTGGTGGCGGTGACACCGTCCGGGTCCTGAGCCAGCGCCGTCAGTTCACACGGCCGCGTCACCCGGGTACCCGTGGCCTCCAGTCGCTCCAGCAGGATCTGCTCGGTGCTGTCCTGTGGGATCAGCAGGGTATAGGGATAGTCGGTGGGCAGATCGTCGAAACCGACGTGCAGCAGCACCCGGTCGCGTTCCCGAACGGTGGCCTGCGGCACGATGATTCCGCGCGCGATCATCTTCTCGGTGACGCCCAGCTCGGTGAGCACCTCGAGTGTGCGGGCGTGGACCACGGCGGCCCGCGAGGTGTTCTCGCCTGCGGCCTGCTTGTCGACGAGGACGACGGGAACGCCCTTATCGGCGAGCGATGCGGTCAGTGCCATGCCGACCGGTCCGGCGCCGACGACGAGCACATCTGTCTGGGTGGGGATGTTCATGCCGGTGACGCTACGGACGAACACAGCGTGGCCGCGTCTGTCGAATGACTGTAGTAGCCCGCAAGATTCGCACAGACACTTAGGTCATCGCGTACCTGGCGAGTTCGGCACGCGAGGCCACACCCAACTTGGGGAAAGCCTTGTACAGGTGATAGCCGACTGTTCGGGCGCTGAGGAACAACTGGGTGCCGATTTCCCGGTTGGTAGCCCCGGTCGCGGCCAGTCGAACCACCTGAAGTTCCTGCGGGGTAAGCGAAGCCAGCGGATCGGATCCGCGGCTCTGGTCCGATACCGAGATCCCGGTCGCCCGCAATTCCGCCGCCGCACGCTCGGACCACGGGACCGCACCGAGCAGATCGAAGGTCGTCATCGCCGCCTGCAACTGTGTTCGCGCCTCGATACGGCGGTTGTGGCGGCGCAGCCATTCGCCGTACATCAGCTCGGTCCTGGCCTGTTCGAAGGGCTGATCGCCGCGCGCGTGCAATCGCAGTGCGCGCTCATAGAGATCGGCCGCATCGCCGTCGGTCAGCAGGGCGTGGCAGCGATGCAGGACCGCGAGTGCCCACGTTTGGTCGATCGCCTTGGCCCAGTTGGTGAACCGGGTCAGCGCCTGCTGTGCGCGCTGCGGATCGCCGGTACGGACGGCGGCCTCGACATAGTCGGGATAGGCGTAGCGCCAGACGAATGCGTGCCTGCACGGACCGGCCGCCGCCTTGTCGAGCCGGTCCAGCACCTGCGCATACCGGCCGTAACCACAGTCGAGCGCGGCCAGTGCGTAGGTGGCCCAGGCCATGCCGGTCATCCACATCCCACCCTCCTCGATCGCTTCCGCGGCGAGGGCTGCACATTCCTGCTCCGCACCCGCCACTCCCGCCAACCATGCGGCGATACCGGCCAGGTAGTACTTCCAGTAGTGCTGGCCGATGTCCTCCGCGAGCCGCCGTCCCTCGGCGGCGGTGGCCTGTGCGGCCCGGTGCCGACCGGTCGAGAGTTCGGCGATCGCGAGCATCATCATGGCCTGGGGCATGCGTCCGATTCGGCCCGCGGTGCGGCAGGCGTCGACCAGGCGCGTCGCGTCGCGGTACATACCGTCCACATCGCCGCGGGCGAAGCCCAGATAGGCGGCGACAAGATGCAGGTCGATCGGTAGGGCGGCAACATCGCCGAGATCGTGCGGCGCGATATTGACCGCCAGCCGATCCCCTTCCAACAACAGCCGGATATCGCGCGCGAGCGCGTGAATCGCGTGCTCCGGCCCGCACACCTGGGCGGCGAGTTCCTCGGTGCGGCGGGCCAGTACGAGTTGATCCGGATGCGGGCGGCTGGACCAGGCGTAGATGGCGGCCCAGCCGAGCATCGCCAGGCTGGCCTGTTGATCCTGTGCCGCGGTGAGTGCGAGGACACCGTCGTGTAGCAGGCGCGTGGCTTCGAGCGGATGTCCCGCCTCGAAGGCCAGCCCGGCGCGCACCCTGGCGAGTTCCGCGACGATCGCTGGCTCGATGGGCAGCGCCGCTGAGTCCGCGTGCCGTGCCGATTCGATTACAGGCTCAGCCCCGGGTGCATGCTGGGCCAACCCGGGGCCACACTGGACCAACCCGGTTGTCCGCTCCGCCAACCCGGATGCACGCTCGGCCAACTCGGACGCACCCTCAGTCAACCCAGACGCACCCTCGGCCAACCCAGCTGCATGCTCGGCCAACCCGGTTGCGCGCTCCACCGACCCGGATGCACCCTCCGTCGACTCGGATGCACTCTCATTCAACCCAGGTGCACGACCGCCCAACCCAGACGCACCCTCAGTCAACCCAGACGCACGCTCGGCCAACCCAGGTGCACGCTCAGTCAACTCGGACGCACGCTCGGTCAACTCGGTTGCGCGCTGCGGTAACCCGGCTTCATATGCGGCGGTGGCCGCGATCGTCCAGCGTCGTGCCCTGTCCGCGGCGGCGGGCGACAATTCGGCGGCGCGGGCATAGCCCGCACTGACCGCGATCTGCCCACCGCGCCGTCGTGCTCGCACCGCGGCCCGTTCCAATCGTGCGGCCACCTCCTCGTCCGGCAGCGCGGTCACCGCCGCCAGATGCCAGGCCCTGCGGTCGTCGTCGACGGCTCCGGCCAGCGCCGTATGCGCCGCGACGCGCTCGGCGACATCGCAGGCCAAGCGGGCGGCGGTACGGATGAGCGGATGCCGGAATTCGATGCCCGAGGACGTGACTCGGGCCAAACCGGCATGCTCGGCGGGCGCGAAATCGGTCAGTGCCGCACCAACCGCGGGTAGGGCGCGGGTCACCGGCTCGATATGCCCGCTGTCTTCCAGGGCGGCAACGAGCAGACAGAGTCGGGCGGCGTCCGGCAGCGCCCGGATCCGTTCACGGAATCCTGTCAGCACCCGACTCGACGGCGGTTCGGAACCTCCGAGTGAGTATGCGAGCGCGGATCCAGCGCGCTGCGCGGGTGTGAGCGTCCGCGGAATCTCCAGCAGGGCGAGCGGATTGCCACCGGCCTCGGCAACCACGTGGTCGCGCGCGGACGGTGCAAGGGTGGCGGTGGCATCGACGAGCTGTTGCGCAGCCGTGGGATCCAACCCAGTCAAATTCAGCTCGGGCACGCCGGGTGCGAGAAAGGGACGTTCCCCGTCGCGGGCGGCGAAGATCAGCATGACCGGCTCGCTGTGTAGCCGACGCACCGCGAACAGCAGTGCGTCGGCCGATTCCTGATCGAGCCAGTGCGCGTCATCGATCAGACACAGCAGCGGTCCGTCCATCGAAAGTTCGGTCAGCAGGCTCAGGGTGGCCAGACCGATCAGGAAACGGTCCGCCGGTGTCGCTGAACCGAACCCCAGTGCCGCCAGCAGCGCATCGGATTGCTGTCGCGGCAACTGCGAAACCGTCTCCAGCACTGGACCCAACAGCACATGCAGTGCGGCGAAAGGAAGCTCGGTCTCCGACTCGATGCCGGTAACCCAGAGCAGGCGAGCATCCGCCGACTTGGCGTATTCCAGCAACGCGGACTTGCCGATTCCCGCTTCACCACGCACGACCAGGGCACCCGGCCGCCCCGCTACGGCATCAACGAGCAGCTCGTCGATCGTCCGCTGCGCCGCCGTCCGGCCATACAGCATCCACCTGCTCCTGCACCTCGCACACCATCGATCAGAGCGCACACTAGCGCCTGCCGAATTTTTCTTCTCGGTGCCGGGAGGTTGGCAGCGTCCAGTTCCAGAGGCGGACGGCCTCGCGTGCGGCCACGCCGCCACCGACGATCCGGGTGAACCGGGTCAACAGTCCGTAGCCGAGCGGACTGGTGGACAGGCAGGCTGATCCTCGGATCATGTCGGGCCATGCGCTGCACCCGCGGGCGGCGTCGCCGATTGTATTGCGCGAGAGCCGTGCGGATTCGACAGTGCCGGTGAGTTCAGCCGCGAGCACGGCGGCCTCCTCGAACGCCTGGCATCCGCCTTGGGCGCGGAACGGTGCCATGGAGTGGGCGGCGTCGCCGAGTAAGACGATGCGGCCGCTGCGAGCGGGTCGAGGTCGGAAATGTCGTGGCGCAGTATCTAATCCAGCGGTGTCGCGTCGAGCAGCGCGGGAATCGGGTCGTGCCAGGAGCCGATGTGGCGACGGACCTCGGCGAGGTCGTCATCGAAGCGCTGACCCGGTTCTCCCCGACGAATGGCGAGAAACCAGGGCAACGCACGGTGATCGTCTGACCAGCTGTGATGGACGGAATGCCGCGTGCGGCGGCCTTGTGAATGCCAGGATGGTGTTGGAGGTGATGGCGGTGGCGGAACGGGCTGGGGATTCGTTCGGTGGTCGGCGGCCGACGAGTCACGAGCGGACGACGGGGCTGCCGTGGGATGCGTCGTACCAGGACGGGCCTGCGCCTTGGGATGTCGGGCCGCAGCCGGCGATCGTGCGATTGGCGGCGGCAGGCGGATTCAGCGGGGCCGTGCTCGATGCGGGGTGCGGGTCCGGCGAGAATGCGCTGCACGTTGCCGCGCTGGGATTGCCGGTGCTCGGCGTCGACGTGGCCGAGACGGCATTGGCGCTCGCGCGGGCGAAGGCCACGGAGCGTGGGATCGCGGTCGAGTTCGCCGTGGCTGACGCATTGCGGTTGGAGCGTTTGGGACGCAGATTCGACACAGTGCTGGACTGTGGACTGTTCCACACCTTCGACGCGGACGAACGCCCGGAATACGTGGCGAGTCTCGCGTCGGTGACCGAGCACCACGGCACCCTGTATGTGTTGTGCTTCAGCGACATTGGTCCCGACACCGGCCCGCACCCGGTATGTCGGGAGGAGCTGACTTCGGCGTTCGATGCGGGCAACCAATGGAAGGTCAGCGCGATCGAACCGGATCGGCTCCACACGAGATACCACGACAGTGGCGCACCCGCGTGGATCGCGACTATCGAACGGGTCTAGCCGACCCTCGATTGCCGTTCGGCTACCTTGGCGATGATCGGGAACTTGGGGTTGAGGGTAAGGCCGGACATCGGGGTGAAGTCCGGGTTCTCGATGGTCACCTCGAACCGCCGGACGATGGTGGACAGCGCCAATTGCATCTCCATCATCGCGAACGCGTTGCCGATACAGAAGCGACCGCCCGCGCCGAAGGGCAGGTATGAATTCCGGTCCCGAGCCGCGACGGCGGTGGGAGCGAAACGGTCCGGGTCGAAGGTGTCGGGCAGGATGACTAGGGCGATTGCGTGCCGAGCAGGCGGGCGAGGCAGATCTCCGCCCGAGTGCATCGGCTTGCCACAAACCATGCGGGACTTCGAAGTCAGCGTTACTTCCCAGAGAGTGCGGCGGCGATGTCGCGGCGGGATCCGATGCCGAGTTTCGCCAGAATGTTCGAGACGTGGGATTGAATTGTCCTGCGCGACAGGAACATCTGCGCCGCGATATCGGAGTTCGAAAAGCCTTCGGCCACCAAGGCGGCTACCTTGCGTTCGGTCTCGGTCAAGGCGTCCCGTCCAGACTTGGGGCGGTTGCGAGGTCCGCGGACGCCGCGGCGAATTCCGTACGGGCGCATGCGCGCTACCGCTCGAGCGGTATCCCAAGATGCACCGAGGCCGGTATAGAGCTCTATGGCAGCATCCAGGGCGCTACGGGCGTCGGAGCCGGACCCATCTGCGGCGAACAATAGTGCCGCGTTCTCGTATGCCTGCGCCTCGTAGAACGGTCGTCCCGCCCGTCGGAACTCGGCGGCAGCGGCGCGCAGGACGGTGGGATCGCGCTCGGCAACACCGCGGCACAGCAGAGCGGTGCCGGTTCTGGCCGCGGTCGGTTGGCGTCGAGCCAGCTCGGCGGAGGCCACGACCACCGCGCCAGCCGCCTTCTCGTCGCCGACATCGGCGGCGAGACGGGCTATCTCCGGGAAGATGTAATACAGCGTGGGCGAGGTCAATCCGCCCGCGAGGCGCTGATGCGCATCGACGAGTAGATCCAGCGCGCCACGCGGGTCACCTCGGGTCTCGAGCATCAGGGCCTTGACCCACGGATAGAACTGGCCGTAACCACTGCTGCCCAGTTGGTCGTTCGGTGCGGGGATGCCGTCCGGATCCGGCAGGAAGGTGCCGCGGTGGATGCCGATCAGCGCGGACAGACTGTGCAGGATCGGGGTGTAGCCGAAGGCGTCGGGTATCGACTGGCCGGAAGTACATTCGACCAGCGCATCGTCCCAGCGGCCGTCCAATACATAGAGCCGGGCCTTGGCGACCACACTCGCACCCAGATAGACACCGTGGATCCGCCGACTGTGCCCGATCGCCTTGTGCAGCACCGCTTCCGCGTCGGCGAGCCGATCGAGCTCGATCAAGCAGTGCGCGTAGAGCACATAGGGATCGAACTGGTCGGAACCGAATCCGTTCTCGAAGACGGCCAGGATGCGGCTGCTCAGCTCCAGGGCCTCGTCGAGATAGCTGTGGGTATAGCGCACCGCACCCACGGTCAACAGTCCGTATCCGGTCACGAGCGGATTTTCGGTCACGTCCCCGATCGCCAGCGCCTGCGCGCCGGCCGCCTCCGCCGCGTCGAACCGACCGAGGAAGAAATTGTTCAAGCCGCTCATCCCGTGGAACCTGCCCGCATCCTCGGCCGTGAGATTCGGTGTGGCAAGGGCCTTTTCGGCAACCGCGACGACTTCGCGCAGATCGCCGCGCGCATGGCAGGCCTGCATCAGCAACCAACGCAGTTCAATATCATCCTCCGGCCGGTTCAGCAGAGCCGTGCGCACCAGGGCTTCGGCCTCGGCCGCGCGACCGTTCCACAGCAGCGCTTGGGCGTGCAGCCGCAGCAGTACCGGACGCATGCCGAGGTGCGCGGTGCCCGCCGCGCGCTGCAGGAGTTGCACCGCGATCTCGGGTGCGCGCACGATCAGCTTGTCGGCCACCGCGACCAACCAGTCGAGCGTCTGCGAATCGAGCTCGTTCTCCCCCGCCGACAGGTAGTACGCGATCCGCTCGATGGGTGCGTCGGTGGCCAAGAGGATCTGACCGGCCCGGCGCAGCAATCCAGCGCGCAGTGAATCGGGCAGCTGATCGGCGAGCACCTGACGAATCAGGTCGTGCCGGAAGATCAGTTCGGAGTCGGCGCGGGTGAGCAGACCACCGTCGGTCGCCTCGGTGACGACATTCCAGATTTCCAGGATCGGACTGTCCAGTACTGCGGCAAGTTCCGCGACGTACACGGTCGGCCCGAGTGCGGCGGCCATCGGAAGTACTTGCCGAGCCGACCGTGACAGGAATTCCAGCCGCTGCGCGATCGCTCCCGCCAGCGATGCGGAGGGACTATCGGCCGGATCGGTCGGGTCGGCGGTATCGGCGACCACCGTAATCGCCTCGTCACGCAAGAGCGAGGCCACCAATTCGGTGATGTAGAGCGGATTTCCGCCCGCACCGACGACCTGTCGCATCAGGCCCGGCCCCGGCGTCGCACCGACCATATGCCGAACCAGTTCCGTAGCGGCCGGTTCGGGCAGTGCGCCGAGCCGGATCGTCGGCGCACCACGTTCGGCGAGTTCGGCCGTCAACGCGACGAATCCGGTGTCGCGCGGCAGCGGACGCGCCGCCAGGACCAGCAGGAGTGGCAAATCGGCGATGACACCGCAGAGCCGGTTCAGCACCGCGAGACTCTGCCGGTCCGCCCAGTGCACGTCATCAATGATCAAGGCGACCGGACCAGCGGCACACCAAGTGTCGACCAGATCGAGGATCGCCTCGGTGATCGCGAACTCGTGCGTGGCCGCACCGTCGCCCGCTCGATCGCCACTGCGCAGCAGCGCACGCACTGGATCGGAGCCACGATCGCTATCCAGCCAGGAGCACACGGCCGAGAACGGCACCTGCCGCTGCAACTCCTTCGCGGCTCCCCGGCGCACGGTCAGACCGTTGGTCCTGTATCGGGCAACAGCCGCATCGAGCAGCGCGGTTTTGCCGATACCGGGCTCGCCCTCGACCAGCGCCACCACCCCCTTGCCCGCAGTCGCTCGCAGACCGTGCGCGACCACACGCTCGACCTCGGCGTCTCGACCGACGAATACGGAGGTAAGGGGACCCTGCACTCAGGAGATCCTATGCCCCAGCACGACGTTGTGCAGAATGCACGCCCCCGCTCAGCGCGATATTTCGCCGCGCGATGCGGATATTCCTACCCGCTATGACGGATGTTCCGGCTACCCGGTTTGCCATAGGGTCCGAGAGCGGCGGCTCGCTACCAGCGAATCGGCAGCGCATCCGATCGGTCGCCGAGCAGAGGAGATCCGTTGCAGTCCGAGGCACCCGCCCGGCACCCCGCCCTCGCGGTTGTGCGTGGAATCACCCGCATCGGTGGTCATCTCGCGCGGGAAGCGGTCACCCGCCCACAGGCCCTGCGTGCGGGCGATGTGCCGGTGACCGGTCGAGAATTGACCACCGATTGGCTGAGCGCCGTGCTGTGCTACGACCATCCGGGTGCGAAGGTGGAAGCGTTCGATATCGGGGGCAACAGCAGCGGTACCTCGACACGGTGGAAACTCACCGTCGGCTACAACGAGATCGGCCAGGTCGCGGGCCTGCCGGAAAATCTGTTCGGGAAGACCACCGCGGACTTCAAACAGCGGCTCACCCTCGACCTGGCCGGTATCCTGCACGGTGAACCCGGCTTCTTCAAACATGTACGCCCCAATCTGGAAATCGAGGCACCGCGCGGCTATCACAGCGCCGTCGACAGCCGGTCGGGGCGTTCGATCTCGCTGCTAGAAGACATCGTCAGCACTAAGGGCGCAAGCTTCTGCACCCCTGCCACGCCCATCGGACGCGCACAGATCGAAGATCTGTTGCGCACCATGGCAACCTGGCACGCCCGGTACTGGGACGACGAAGGGCTCCGACTGCACAGCTGGCTCAAGGCGCCGCGCTCGCATTTCGCCAATCTCGACCGGTTGATCGGCATGTCCAAGCGGGCGCGGGTCGGGGCTCGACGCGCGGCTTCGGTGATTCCGGAAGTACTTCCCGCCCAACATGATCGGCTGTACCGCACGCTGGAACGCTCGCTCGAGATCGCCAGTACCGGACCGCAGACCTTCCTGCACGGCGACAGCCATATCGGCAATACCTACGTCACCTCCGCGGGCCGGATGGGTTTCACCGACTGGCAGGTCGTGCTGCGCGGCAGTTGGGCCTACGACTTCGCGTATGTTGTCGCCTCCGGTCTGGACGTGGCCGACCGGCGAGCCTGGGAACGCGAGCTATTAACCGTGTACCTAGAACGCCTGGCGGCCTGCGGCGCGCCAGCACCGGACTTCGACACTGCCTGGCTGGCCTACCGCCAGCAAGCTCTGTACCCCTACTTCATCTGGCTCTCGACCATCGGGCACAGCGCCATTCAGCCGAAGTACCAGCCCGATGAGGTCTGCCTCGGAATCATCGAGCGCACGGCGACCGCCGTAGTCGACCTCGATGCCGCCGGTGCCGTCGAGGCGGCCGGATGAACGGACGGAAGGTAGCCGATGCGCATCGTCAGTAATCGTTGCCGCACCGTCGAATACACGGTGACGACGGCGAGCCCGTGCGCTATTGATATCGAACCGTCGGTGATCGGAGCACGCCGATGCTTCCACGACTGCCTGCTGATCACGATCGGGGTGGATCGCGGCGATCGCACACTCGTCGGCACCGTCGTGCAACTGCTCCGGCGCATCGTCACCGAATCCGATGCCGGACCGATCGTCGTCGAGGGCTTCGCGTGCCTGCCGCGTCCCGGCGAAAGACACAGCACGCCAGCGGGATTCGATGTGCTCGCCGAACTCGCCGAGGCGCTCGACGTACTGACCGAGGTCACCGAGCGGCTGGAGGAACATGGTGAGCAGGTACATCTCATGCCGTTCGGCTGGCACAAGAACTGTCGGATCGACCCGCTCGACGAGATCGGGTCACAGCATGTGATCCATATGTCGGCCGATGACAACCGACAGTGCGAACCGGTGCTGCGCTGGCCCGGCCCGCGCTCGCAGTTCCTCGCGCATTCGGCGCTCGCCGCGCGGGTCACGAGAGTATGCGTGACTCCCGAGCGTGGCCGACGCTGAACAAGCGCTGGCAGGCCGATGTTCTCGACGGCGAGTAGCAACAGCGCGTCGTCCACCTGAAGCAGGTTGTCCCCGCTCTCGAGAAGGAGCCTGGTACGGCACCCACTACTGTGCGTGCGTGGCCGAATCCACTTGCCGCACAGGCGTTCGAATCAGCATGCACCGAACCCCTGCCTGAACCCTCGAATCTGGAAAGATATTGAATTTCCTAACGGGTCACTATTGATTGTGCCGCTGAATAGCGGCACAATAGATCTCAGACAACCTGCATTCCCGGCACACTTCACTTACCGACCAAGTCCGGGCTCGGCGGGACGAAGGAGATATCGGTAACCATGAACCTCAAGTCGAAGAAGGTCGTCATAGCCGGTGCGGTTGCCGGTGCACTGGTGATCACGCCCGCCGCGATGGCGATTCAGTCGACCGTCGCGGCCCCTGGGAACCACAGCAACAGCAATGGCGGGGGTGCCCGCGGCGGCGGGTACAGCAACAGCAACTCGGGCAGCCGTCGTGTCGCCGATCAGGATCACGCCGCCTCCGGCGACAACTCGAGCCGGGGCGGCTACGAAAGCAAGGACGGCGGACGGTGGGTCTGGGTACCCGGCGAGGGTAACAGCCGCTGACCCACTCCCCTTGCGGCTCTTAATATTACGAATGCGACCGGCGCTCCGGATGGAGCGGCGGTCGTATTCGTATGTGCGACGTACCCGACTGATCACCTCGACATCCGCACCGCCTACCCCTGCCAGCGCAAACCGTGCCAAAGAGTCAATTGCACCCCGCGAGTACGCAATTGACTCCTCGACACAGCTCGATGCCCTCCCGGTTGGCGTGCACGGAATTGCACGACCGTCCGAAAGGGCATCGGCGGTATGAAGTTTCGCGGTCGATGACTCAGGTCAAATTGCCGTCGACGCACAGGCTCGACGACCGCCACGACGGTCCCGGCCGGTTCGCGGCCATATCGAAGGTCCAGTCCGAAATCGGCCCGGCCGCACGCCAATACAGCCCACCGCGACCGTCCGCAACGGCCTCGTAGATATCTTCGCGCCCCTCGATCAGCTGACTGCCGACGCAGTAGTCCATGTAATCGGTGCCCGGCTGGCGCGCGCCCGGACTGAACTTGCCCGCGGGGTTGCCGTTGGTGCCGGGGTTGTACACGCTGCTGCGACCGGAGGCGTACCCCTCACGGTTCCAGCGCGCGAAGCCGAAGAAATCGGACTGGCACCGGTACATCCAGCCGCCCGCGGCGATCGCCACGCCCTGCGGCACGGCTTCACCGGCCCACAGGCAGCGCACGCCGATATCGGCGTTGGCCGCGGGTGTCTCGGTACCGATACCGAATCCGCCGATTCCCGCCGCGATCGCCGCAAGCAACGACAGTGCTCGGATCTTATTGCGCCCCTTGGCATTACGTGCCTGGTCGGGACATTCCGTAGGTCTGGGTGTGCCGCGCAGTTCGCTGACGTTGATCATCGACGTCTCCTTCATCATTGTCTCGCCCACCGGCCGACGTCGATACGGGCCGACGGGAGGTGCTGTTCCCGCTGCCTAATGTAACGCTATTTAACGGCACGTTGGTCTAAGTATCACCACACGTGGGAACGATGAAAGGGGAAGGTCCTGGCCAGGCCAGATTGATCAACCCGCCGATCGGGCGAAGGCATACCCGCCATCGGACGCATGAACGAGAACGCCTCAGGCGTCCGGCAGCGCCTCAGCGATTTCGCTGTCCTGCTCGAGATACCGCGCGATAAAGCGATTCACGAGTTCGGCGGTCGCCTCCCCTGGCCGCACCCGGGTCTCGGCCGCCCGCGCGGCAAGGGCCGCCTTATCCGCGGACGTACGTTCGGACCGCTGATAGGGCTCCCAGGCGGTCCGATGGAACAGGTCGACGAATCGGCGGGCGATCCGGTCGCAGTCCGCCCGCAGCCGCTCCAATTCACCGAGCAGGTCATCTACCGGAATGCCCGCCCCCTCCAGTTGGTCGAAGGTGCGAATCAGCTGCGGATCGGCAATGCGGTAGGTGGCGGCGTCGACCGGTTCGTATAGACCGGCGGAGACCACGCGCGCCAAGCCGTTGGGCACATCCCGATAGCGCTGCTCGAGTTCGGTCGCCGCGATCGTGTCATCCGTTGACGGCGCGGTGGTCTGCGTCGCACCGGGCTCCGCGACGCCGAGGATGTCGCCCAGATCGTCACCGCGATCCCATGCCTCCAGCAGTTCCCTGATTCCGTTGAGCTTGATCCCCCGGTCCAGCAGACGGCTGATCGTCTGTACCCGATTGAGGTGATCCGGTCCGTAGAAACCGGTGCGGCCCTTCACCTGTGGTGGGGGCAGGATGCCGCGCTCGGCGTAAACGCGCAGGCTGCGCACGGTCGTACCGGCCTCGCGCGCCAGCTCGTCGATCGTGTATTCCACGTCCCCTGCCATATGTCTAGGAAACCACACAGAAACATTACCCAGAGGTAAGCATACGTCAGTGATGTCGGACACCTATGGTCAGTGAGGCGCTGTCAACCCCCAATGACACCCCCACCTATTCCCGCCGTTGGCAATTCGACCCTCCGAATCGGAGGCAGCGGGGGCTTATCCTTCCGATATGACCGAGGCGCAGGCTTCTCGAATTACCGTGACGGAACGGGAACGGGCGCTGGAGCAACTGTCGCACCACCTCGGGACAGGGCGGCTGAGCCTGACCGAGTTCGACGAACGCAGTGCCATTGCCGCGGCGGCGACCACCAAAGGACAATTGGCGGAATTGTTCGTCGACCTGCCGGGTACCACACCGGCCGCACCCTTGGTACAGCCCGACAATCGACTGCGACAGCTCTCGACAGTCGCCGCGGTGATCGCGATCATCGCCGTCGTACTCGCCGTCGCGACGGGGAGTTGGCTGTGGTTGCTGGCAGGCACCGGCATCGTCGTCGTATGGGTGGTCGAGCGACTGCGCTGAGTGACGGCCGCCCTACCACCTGGTGCGCGGTCGGACGTAGTTGGCCAGATCCACCAGCCGGTAGCGATGCCAGCGATCCGGCGCGGTTCGGGCCAGCGCGCGCAGACTCGTCTCGAGTCCGAGCCGCAACCCCGCCGGGGTGAGCGCAAAACCCAGGATGGTCTGACTCGATTTCCGCGGTCGACCACCCACGCGCAGCCACTCCATCGCGGCGCCGACCACGATGACCTGAAGTTGCAATGTACGAGCGTCATCGGGCAGTGTCTCGAGCCGTCCCGCCGCGGCACAGATATCCGCCTCGGTGATTTCGGCAATCGGCCGCGACACCAGTAGCAGGCAGCCGGTGGTGTGCGCGACGCCGTGATGGCGTGACGCGGCCGGCACCTGATCGAGCACCGCGACGGCCTCGAGCAGTTCTCCGTCGGCCGCGAGCCGCCGAGCCAGACCGAAGGCCGCACTCACCACCCCGTGGTTGGTCCGCCATACTGCCCGGTAGTGCTCCATCGCGGCCCGGTGCCAGCGCTCGGTATCGACCGGAATATCGAGATGCTGCAGCACCAGCTCGGCCGTGGCGGCCAGTGCCAGCTCCGGGCCGATTTCACCGGGCAGCATCGCGTGCACGATCTCGAAATGCTGCCAGGCCCGGTCATAGTGGCCGTCGAGCAATGCGGCGACACCCTCGTACCACTCTATGCGCCAGTCCGCGCTGTAGCTCGGTCGCAGATCGGCGAGCTGTTGGCGGGCCGTTGCCGTCTCCCCCAGGTCGAGGTATGCGCGCACCGCGGTGAGCGGCCCCTCCAACTCGAAGGATTCCGGGGCGACGATCGTGCCGGAGCGGATGCGCTCATGGGCGCGGCGCAGGGCATCCAGCGCATGCCTCGGCTCGCCGTGCAACAGACTGGACAGCAATTCGGCGCTCGGATCCTCGCTGTCGATCAAAGGTGTCGGCAGTGCGGCCACCACATCACCGACCGTCAGCATGGGCATGCGGGTCACCCCGTCGGTGATCCCGTCGGTCTGGCCGATGAGCGTGTCGGTGCCGAAATCGTCGCGCATCGCACTGAATTCGACCGATGGCTGTGGATGTTCCAGTCCGGTGTCGATGGCAAGCACCATCCGTAGCGCACCGGCGAGTTGGCAGTACATCGAATACGCGGACGGGAACCGGCGCTCCGGCTCCGGATCGGTGGCTCGCAGCAGAATTCGATACAAGCACTGATAGCGCGCCAGTAGCGGATCCTCATCGGGCTCGGGTATCCCGCCGAGAAAGTGGCCGTCCCGGTCCCTCGGCAGGTTCAGCGCAAGGGCGGCCAGGGTTCGGCCGACGGTGTAGATATCCGACACCACCGTTGGTCCGGTTTCGGTGATCTCGGGTGCCTGGAAGCCGGGCGTGCCATAGATACTGCCGTAAGAGTCCATGGCCGCGACCGCACCCAGATCGATGAGTTTGACCTCGTGCTCGCTCACCATGATGTTGTCGGGCTTCAGATCGTTATAGGCCAAGCCGAAGGAATGCAGATAGTCCAGCGCGGGCAGAATTTCCATTATGTAAGCGATGGCCTCGACGACCGGAATACGCTCCTTGCCGCGCGAGTCGAGCAGCTTCTTCAGCGATTGCCCGCCGACATATTCCATGACGATATAGCCGTCCGGAACGTCACGGCCGGACCGATGCTTGACGAAGTTGTAAATCTTCACAACGCCAGGGTGGGCAACTTCGGAAAGAAATTGTCGTTCGGCGAGCGCGACCACATGCGCCTCGAAGTCGAGCGGATTCTGCAATCCCTTGAGCACGACCCAGCGGTCGCTCACGTTGCGGTCGACGGCCAGATAGATCCAGCCGAGGCCACCGTGTGCCAGGGACCCCTGGACCTCGTACTGGTCGGCCACCAGTTCGCCCGGCTGCAGGGCGGGTCGGAAATTGAACGGGGATCCGCAGCGCCCGCATTCACCGACTACCGGGCCCGGCCCGGATTCGCTGCGCCGACCCACCGGTTCCTGACACTTCCAACAGAACCGTTTGAGTTCGGGCACTTCGGGATTGGCGAGAATGGCGCTGCGTGGATCGACCGGCGCCACCTGTGGCATCGGAACCAGACCGGCGCCGAGTCGGCGCACACTCGGGCGCGAGCGACCACTTCGCCCGGAACCGGGCTCGTCGGCCTCGTCGAGCTCGTCGAGTCCGACGATCGGACCGGAGACCGGCTCGGAGGTATCCGCGATCGGCTGGGTCATGGTCGCCTCGACCGGCGAGCCCCGCGGCCCAGGACCGGGGAGCGGGAACCGTTGCGACGGCGTGCCCTCGATAGTGCGTGGGCGCGACCACGGATGCGGAAGACGTTGGGACGTATCGACTTTCGACATGCCTCTGGTCGCCCAGGGAAGCGGAGTTCGCCGTGGCACCTCGGTGCCGCGCATCCGCCGATTCGCCCATGGGTGCGGCAGCGGATTATCGGAGGGCCTGGCTTGCTCCGGCATGGGAACCTTTCGAGCCTGTTGAATCGCGGTCCCATTCTCTTCCGCCGTTCGCCGCTGCGCGCCTGCCTTGTTCCCCGCTATGGGAATAGCTCCGCCCCGGACATGTTGTCCGGGGCGGAGCTTCGGGTTTATTCCTCGTCGGGCTTGTCGAGAACGACGACCGGGTCGTCATGCTTGCGCGGCGGCCGCTCGGCCAGCACCGGGAACTGACCGGTGATGCCCTCGCGTTCCTGAGCCACCTGCAGCACCCGCTTGCGGGCCAGGAACCAGCCGCCGACGAATGCCGGAACCACGACCACCGCCATGGCGATCACCGCACCGCGCTGCTCGATTTCGTGACTGCATGCCATCAGCACGATCACCGCGACCAGGAACACCAGCGTGGCGTAGCTGGTATAGGGCGCGCCGATCAGCTGGAACGAAGGACGCTTGGCCAGCCCCTTCTTCGACCAACGGAACAGCTGCAGCTGGCAGACCACGATCGCGCCCCACGCCGCGATGGTGCCCAGCGCCGACATGTTCAACACGATCTCGAAGGCCTTGTCCGGCACCATCGCATTGAGTCCGACACCGACCAGCGCGATCGCGCCGGTGGCGAGAATACCGACGTAGGGCACACCGCCGTTGGACATCCGCGAGGCGATCTTGGGCGCACTACCGTTCATCGACATCGACCGCAGGATGCGGCCGGTCGAGTACAGGCCCGCGTTGAGGCTGGAGAAGGCCGCGGTCAGCACCACCAGGTTCATGATCGAGCCCGCACCGCCGACACCGAGCTTGGAGAAGAAGGTGACGAACGGGCTCTCGCCGGACTTGAAGGCGACATAGGGCAGCAGCAGGCCGAGCAGCACCAACGAGCCGACGTAGAACAGTGCGATGCGGGCGATGACCGAATTGATGGCCCGCGGCATGATCTTTTCCGGGTTCTCCGCCTCACCGGCGGCCGTGCCGATCAATTCCACTGCGGCGTAGGCGAATACGACACCGGTGGTGACGGTGACCAGCGGCAGCAGCCCGGTCGGGAACAGGCCGCCGTTGTCGTGGATCACGGTGAAACCGGTGGTCTCACCGTCGACCTTGAATCGACCCGCCAGGAATATGGTACCGATGATCAGGAATGCGACCAGCGCGATGACCTTGATCAGTGCGGCCCAGAACTCCAGCTCACCGAACCATTTCACCGAGATCAGGTTGATGCTGACCACGATGGCCAATGCCACCAGCGCGATCAACCACTGCGGTATCGCCTCGGTGGCTCCCCAGAAATGGACATAGGTGGCGATCGCGGTGATGTCTACGATGCCGGTCATGCACCAGTGGAAGAAGTACATCCACCCGACCGCGAAAGCCAGCTTCTCGCCGTAGAACTCACGCGCGTAGGAGACGAACGATCCGGAGGAAGGACGATGCAGCACCAGCTCGCCCAGCGCCCGCAGGATGAAGAAAACGAAGATGCCGCAGACCGCGTACACGATGAACAGTCCGGGACCGGCCGTGTGCAGCCGACCACCCGCACCAAGGAACAGTCCGGTCCCGATCGCGCCACCGATCGCGATCATCTGCAGCTGGCGCGGGCGCAACGCCTTGTGATAGCCCGCATCCTCAGCATGCAGAGCGTCCGCGGGCGCCGGCACTTCCGCGGAGTGTTGAACGGTTGTCATGGTGAGGCCTTTCACGTGACGGCGATCATATCGCTGCTTAATGTATCGCTATTCAACGGCACGTTCAATAGAGAGTCAAGAGTTGTAACTTCACGGAAACGAAGTGGAGGCCTGTCACCCGCCGTGACCTCGGCGTTAGTTGATCGTGCCGCTGAATATCGGTACGCTGGATACGTTTACGGCTGATGGAGCGCGCGCATGGCATGGTTCGAACGGGAGTTCATCGCGGTCCCTGAGGGCCGCAAGAATCAACTTGTCTACAAGTGGCCGGATGTCAACATCCGGCGCTACAGCCGTGCCATCGTCAATGCCGACGAGATCGCCCTGTTCGTCAAGTCCGGGCAGGTCCTGGCCACGATGGGCCCGGGTCGGCATCGGATCGATGCCGATGAGCTGCCGGTACTCGGCGCGCTCGTGGATACGCTGACCGGCAACAACTTCTACCGCGCCGAACTGTATTTCGTCTCCACCCGCGAGTTTCCGGGCATCAAGTTCGGCGGTCGCCTCGCCGATATCGCCGATCCGGTCAGCGAACAGGTCGTGACACTGCGGGTCTTCGGGGAATTCGCGCTGTCGGTGCGGGATCCGGCCGAACTGGTCACCTCACTGGCGGGCACCACCGACCTGAGCACCCCGGCGACGGTGGAGTCCTGGAGCTCGGACCTGCTCCTGAAGTCCATGAAAGTCGCTGTCACACAGGGCATTTCCCGAGGTGACTGGCCCGTGCTCGGCCTGTCCGGACAGTTGGAGCCGATCGAGGCCGCCGTGGTGCGCCAGACCAACCTGACACTCTACGAATACGGCCTGCGCATCCCACGGCTCGGCAACTTCGATATCACCTTGGCGCCGGAAGACGCCGACCGCATCAAGCGACTTGCCAAGGATGTCACCTACATTCGCCTTGCTGGTGACTTCCAGCGTTACGCGGCAGGCGAATTGGCACTCGGCGCGGGTCAGGGGTTCGCCCACGGCCACGGCGGTGGCGACGGATTCCTCGGCGCCGCACTGGGTTTGAACGCCATCCAGCAGCAATCGCCGAGCAATCCATGGCAGCGACAGGCGGTTCCAGCTGTCGCACAACCGATTCCTGCCGGCACGCAGCCGGTATGTGCCAGCTGCGGAACCGACAATCCCCCAAATGCGCGATTCTGTATGAACTGTGGTGACCCAATGGCGGCCCGCCCGCGCCACTGCACCGAATGCGGCGCGGACCTGGCTGCCGCAGCGAAGTTCTGCGGCAACTGCGGCACCGCCACAAGCTGACCGCTCTCATACCAGCCGCCCCGCCGTCAGTCCCTGACGCGCGCACACCTTCCGAAGCTCACGCATACCTTCGACGCGCTCGCACATCGACTCACCGCACGACGCACCGGTAGCAAGACCAGAAGCTATGCGTGAGTTCAGATTTGTGACCGGCAACAGGTTCCTGCCACGTCCTCCCGCGCCACTGCCGCCGCTATCGCTGGGTCCGGTCACTCGCAGCAAGTGGTCTTGACCCGTCCTGAGCCTCGGCACGGCCAGTCGGCCGTGAACAACGCTTCGCAATACCCTGCCCCGCCCCAATGAACAACACACCACCGAGCATGAACCATGGATTCCACAGCACCAGACTCCACAAAGTTTGGTGCGGCCCGACCTCGCGACGGACGCCGCCTGCATCCACAGCCAGCGCGACCTCGACCAGGACACCTGTGTTTTTACCGCAGCGATCGCTACCGTGTTCCGGTGGTGCAGCTCCGAAGGAAAATCCCCGTCATCCCGGCGAACACCGGGACCCACTGCGGAGGTATGGGTCCCGATGTTCGCGGGGATGACGGGGGACTTTCGCCGAACTCTTTGCGCACCCCCGCGGTCTCGGCGGACCGTCGGCCGAGACCGCGGGGGCATGCGGCCAGTTAGCTCGAAACTGGTACCGCCGCAGCGGATTCCCCGCTGCTGACCATGCTGCGCACCTGCCGCGCGGCCACCGAGAGGGTAGCCAGGTCGTGGGTCCCGGCGGCGAAGATCTCGCCGAGTGACGCACCGGCGCGGGCCAAGCGGGGGCGGTTGACCGACTCCCATTCGGCGATCTTGTCGGCGGTGCTCTCGTTCGGTTCGGACGCGGTGAGCACGTCCAGGGTGAGCGAGCGCAGCGAATCGTAGAGATCGTCGCGGACCGCGAGCCGGGCCAGGGTGCGCCACCGGTCGTCGCGAGCCAGGTTGCTCACGGCGGTCAGCAGACGCTCGATCTGGAAGTGATCGTCGAGTGCGTAGTAGAGCTCGGCGACCTCCAGCGCATCGCGCTCGGCGATGTCGGCCACGTCGAGGATGTCCAACAGCGGGAACAGGTGGATGAGCCGGTACACCTCCTCGGCCAATTCCGCCGGCGCACCCCGCTCGACGACCGCGCGCGCATTCGTCGCCAGATCCTCGGCGTGCGCCGCGGGCAGCCGGGCGGGCAGCATGTGGGCTGCGAGCTTGCGGACTCCGTCGCGGTAGCGGGCGATATCGGCGCCGATGGCAATCGGTTGCGGGCGGCTGGTCAGCAACCAGCGGGAGACCCGGTCGAGGGTGCGCCTGGTCTCGCGCTCGAGTTCGTCGCGCGCCGCCGTCGGCATCGGCGTGGTCCGAATACGTTGCCAGAGCGTGTGCAGATCGAAGATCTCCACGGCGACGGTGAAGGCGCGCACAGCGTCGTCAGTGCTCGCACCCGCCTCCTCCGCCAGTCGGAACGCATAGGTGATACCGCCGTGGTCCACCATGTCGTTGACCACCATGGTGGCCACGATCTGACGGCGCAGCGGATGCCTGCCGATCGCGTCGGCGAACCGTGCCCGCAGCGGCGCGGGGAAGTACGCCAGCAGCGTAGCGGCGAAAGCCGCGCTATCCGGCAGATCCCCGGCCAGCAGGTCATCCTTGAGCGAAAGCTTCACGTGCGCAAGCAGATTCGCCAGTTCGGGCGAGGTGAGTCC
The DNA here is from genome assembly GCF_044458825.1 of Nocardia sp. NPDC050412. NCBI lineage: Bacteria > Bacillati > Actinomycetota > Actinomycetes > Mycobacteriales > Nocardiaceae > Nocardia > Nocardia sp. NPDC050412. The sequence continues at coordinate 27,071 of NZ_JBITIJ010000009.1, read as the reverse complement.
GCTTCCGGCGGCGGCCCGCCTTTTCAGCTCGCTATCCGAGGGCAGTGCCTCGAGCCGGCGATCGACACCGCGCCGGAACTCGAGGTCGGCGATCAAACGGCGATGCACGCCCGACATCGGCACCGATTGAGCGCGCGAGAGCCCCATCCGGAAGTTCTGCGAAATATTGTCGCGCAGAACGAGTTCGGAGACTTCGTCGGTCATCGCGGCGAGCAGTTCGGTGCGGTCGGCGGCGTCGAGTTCGCCGGACGAGATGACCGCGTCCAGCAGCACCTTGATATTGACTTCGTGGTCCGAGCAGTCGACACCAGCCGAATTGTCCATGGCGTCGGTGTTCATCCGGCCGCCGTTGGCGCAGTATTCGACACGGCCGAGCGCGGTCGCGCCCAGGTTGCCGCCCTCACCGATCACCTTGGCGCGCAACTGGTTCGCGTCGACACGCACGGAATCATTGGATTTGTCACCGGCATCGGCATTTGTCTCGGTGGATGCCTTGATGTAGGTGCCGATACCGCCGTTCCAGAACAGGTCGACCGGTGCGAGCAGGATCGCCCGGATCATCTCCGGCGGCGACAGGGTGGTCACACTCGGATCCAGGTCCAGTGCCTCGCGCACCTGGGGGCTGACCGGAACCGCCTTGGCGGACCGATCGTAGACGCCGCCGCCCGCGCTGATCAGCGACTTGTCATAGTCGGCCCAGGACGAGCGCGGCAGTGCGAACATCCGCTGCCGCTCCCGGAACGACGTCGCCGCATCGGGATTCGGGTCCAGGAAGATGTGCCGATGGTCGAACGCGGCCACCAGGCGGATGTGCTCGGACAGCAGCATGCCGTTACCGAACACGTCGCCGCTCATATCGCCGACACCGGCCACGGTGAAGTCTGTTGTCTGCGTGTCGATATCCATCTCGGCGAAATGCCGTTTGACACTTTCCCACGCCCCCTTGGCGGTAATGCCCATCGCCTTGTGGTCGTAGCCCACCGAGCCACCCGAGGCGAAGGCGTCGCCCAGCCAGAAACCATATTGGCGCGCAACATCATTGGCGATATCGGAGAAGGTGGCGGTGCCCTTGTCGGCGGCGACGACGAGGTAGGTGTCGTCACCGTCACGGCGCACCACCCGTTCCGGCGGCAGCACCTCGCCGGAGGCGTGGTCGACGTTATCGGTCAAGTCCAGCAGACCGGAGATGAAGGTGCGGTAGCAGGCGATGCCCTCGGTCAGCTGCGCTTGCCGATCCGCCGCTGGATCACCGGTCGCCGTCGGCGGCTGCTTGACCACGAACCCGCCCTTGGCGCCGACCGGCACGATCACCGCGTTCTTTACCGCCTGCGCCTTCACCAGACCCAGGACCTCGGTGCGGAAATCCTCCAAACGGTCCGACCAGCGCAACCCGCCACGCGCCACCGGACCGAAGCGCAGATGCACACCCTCGACTCGCGGCGAATACACGAAGATCTCGAATTGCGGTCGGGGCCGCGGCAATTCGGCAATGGCGTGCGGATCGAACTTGAACGACAGGGATTCCGGTGCGTTTCCGTCGGCGTCGCGCCGGAAGTAGTTGGTGCGCAGGGTCGCGGTGATCAGTCCGAGCACGGCGCGCAGGATGCGGTCGGTGTCGAGGCTGACGACCGCGTCGATCTCCGACTGCAGCCGCTCGGCGATACCGGCGGCCCGAGCCGAGGCAACGGCGCCGAGGCCATCGGGGTCGAAGTAGGCATCGAACAGTTCGGTGAACAGCCGCGCCATCGCCGGTTGCGCCAACAGGACCCGGGAGATGTTGCCGAGCGTGTAGGCGAATCCGGCCTGCTGCAGATACTTCGCGTAGGCGCGCAGTATCGAGATCTGCCGCCAGTGCAGACCGGCACGCAGCACCAGTTCGTTCAGGCCGTCGACCTCCGCGCGACCGAACCACATGGCCGCGACGGCCTCCGGAAAGCGTCTGCGCACACTGCCTTCGGCGACGGGCTCGTCGGCGGGCTGGGTCAGATCGGATTCCAGATCGGCATCGATCGCGGTGCGCAGCAGCGTGGCGGGCACGCGCAGCCCGAAGTCGTAGATCCACTTCTGCTGCCCGTCCTCGAACGCGACGCGATAGGGCCGCTCGTCGACCACTTCCACGCCGAGGCTGTGCAACACCGGCAGCACCCGGCTCAGCGATACCCCCTCCCCCGCGACATAGAGCGTGAATCGCCATTCCCCCGAGGGTGATTCGACGTTTCGGTACAGATTCGTATCGACGGCCCCGTCGGCGAGGTTCTCCAGACGCTGCAGATCGGCCAGCGCACGGGCCGGCTCGAACTCCTGCTGATAACTTGCGGGGAATGCGGCCGCATAGGCCGTGGCGGCCTTCGATGTCACCGCGCTCACCCCGGTGGCCTCCGCGACCACGCGGTCGGCCCAGGTCCGGGTGCTGGCGAACAGCAACTCCTGGATGCGCTCGCGATTGGATTCGGAGACATCGGCCGGATCCGCCTCGGGACGGCGGTGCACGGTGAAATAGACGACGGCCAGCTCGGATTCGCTCGCACGCGCCGAGTAATCCACCTGCTCGCCGTCGAACTGCACCCGCAGGATGGCCTCCATGCGCAGCCGGACCTCGGTCGAATAGCGATCGCGTGGCAGATAGACCAGGCAGTACACGGCGCCGCTGCGGCCGTCGCGCCGGATGAACAGTCGAACCTGGCGACGCAGTCCCAAATTCGTGACGGCGGAGACGGTTTCGAACATCCGTCGGGCATCGGTGGAGAACAGCTCGGCCCGAGGGAAGGACTGCAGGATCTCGAGCATCGCTTGCCCGGAGAACGAATTCAGTTCGAAGCCGGCCCATTCGATGACCTGGTGCACGCGGCGGGAGATCACCGGAATGTCGAGGATGTTCTCGTGCAGGCCGGTCACCGTGAAGGAACCGACGAATACGTGCTCACCCTGGACCGGACCCAGCCCCTTGGTGCCCACGCCGCCACTGCCGTAGTCGGCCACGCTGACGAAGTAGAGCTCACCAGAACCCGGCATCAGCGAATCGACCGAACCGTTGGCCAGGCGCAGCACCGGCCGCGCGCCGCCGAGTACCGGGACGTCGATATCGATATTCGATCCGTTCCACAGCACGCCGAGGCCGGTGCCCGGGGCCTGCTGCGGCTCGACCGCCGTGGCCGACGAGTTGTACCGGTAGTAGCCGTAGCCGAGCACGGTGAAATGACCATCGGACAACCAGCGCAACAACTTCGCGCATTCGGGAATCTCGGGGTCATCGGACCGGTTCGCGATGTGGTCGAGCCGACTGGCCAACGCGACCATCGCATTCGCCATGCTCGGCGTATCGTCGACGACCTTGCGCAGCACCCGCAGCAGTGTCGGCAGTTCGCGATTGATCCGGTCCAACTCCGCGGCACCGACCGAAGGGCTCAGCTGGACGTGGATCCAGGACTCGGGCAGGGTCTGACTGTCGGGCACTTGGCCGCCCTCGCGCTCGCGTGGGGCGATCGCGCGCAGCCGGCCGCGGCGGTCGCGGACGATATCGAAGACCGGGTGGACGACCTCGGTCACCGTGGCGCCGAGCCGGCGCAGCGCGGTGGTCACCGTATCGACCAGCAGTGGCATATCGTCGTTGACGATCTGGATCGCCGGGCCGAGCCCACTGGCGTCCTCGGGCCGGTACACCCGGGTGATCGCCGCCCCCGGCAGGCGGGTAGCCGCCAGCTCCAGGTGGTGGCGGAAAATCTGTTCGGCCCGATCGGTGATCGTCGGCGCGGTGGCGCCCGGCTGGATCCACCGGAAGTAGGCCGCCTCGAGATCGGTCGGATCATCACGGAACCGCTTGAAAGAAATCGTCTGCTGGGTGGGTGCCGCCATCGACCCGTGCCTTCCCGAGATTTTGAGACCGCTGTGTACGGTTCCCATACGTTACCTGTTTAATGTGCCGTTGTATAGCGGTACGTTAGATGTGTAACAAACGTGCCCCGACGAATCGGTACTGGTCAAGGGCATAGATCAACTCGGGCCCGGCGGCTCACCGTGCGAGGCCCGATCGCGATAAGAAGGTCTGCGCGCCAGCGCGGCCGGTGAACGAGCCCGTTTCGATGCGCACCCCGGCCGCGATATTGGCGTACCACACCGTTGCCGACGGTCCGATCGCCACGAAGACCGGTCCATCGGCGATCACCGTGCCACCCGCGGCCCGCCAGCGGGAGATGGTGGCGGGCAAGCGATCCGGCGAATCCCGCGTCACCGACAGAGACAGTTCCCGACCGCCGGTGATACCGCCCGCGAGTAGCGGATTATCGGACCGTATGACGCATTGCTCTGCCGAAGTATCGATTTGCTGACAGGACGCGGCCGCACGTACCGCTTCCGGCAGAGCCGCAGAGGCACCGACGGAGGCACCGACGGAGGCACCGACGGAGGCACCGAGATCGGGCAGCGACGGAACCAGCGGCCCCGAACACGAGTGCACGATCGCGAAGACGAAGCCGAGTACCGTCGCCACAATTCCGCCGATAGCGGCGCGCCATTGCCAGTGCTGCGGATACCGCTGGGCGAACTTTTCCACACCGGTCGCGACGGATTCGGCACCCGCGACCACGTTTTCCGCACTCGCGACCACGTTCTCCGCACCCGCGACCGCCTTTTCGGTGTCGCCGACGACGGTCTCCCCCGCCCTCGCAGCCGCCCCGGTCGCGGCCGCGAGGCGATGCAACGGCGCGCCGCAATGTGCGCACCGGGATTCCGTGCCCGCGTTCGGGTGCGAGCAGTACTGGCAGACCCGTTCGACGAAGGTCAATGTCCCGTTATCACGATCGACGAGATGGCAACGGTATTGATCGTCTGTTCGCCCTTCGATTGCAGGACCGTGAGAGTTATTTTCGAGGCACTCACCGGCGGCTCCATCTTCGTGACCACCAAGGTTCGCTGATCCAACGTCTGCTGGGTATAGGTGGTCTTGTTCGAATCGTCGAACTGGTACGAAACCCGGCTGACCGTACGGTATTTCGCCCACTGGTCCGAACCGTCGGTACCGACGCTGTCCCAGCCGGGGACGATGCCGATCGAATCGACTTGATAACTCTTGCCGAGATCGATGGTCAGCACCTGACCGTCGACCTTGAAGGCACGCACGCACGACCAAGCCTTGCCCTGCTGTCCGCTGAAGGCGTCCATACCCGGCGTACTACCCGACGGGCAGTGCGACTGAGCGGCTTTCACCTGCAGCGGTCCCCCACTGGTCGGGACCGCGGACTGCTCGGGCTTCGACGACGGCGCCGCGGTCGGGGTGACGACCGCGAGCTGCTGCGGTCGTTTCGTCTCGTCTTTGCCGCCGGTCGTCATCAGCGCGAGCACCAGCAGTACTGCCATGACGGCGCAGACGGCCAGGGCTACCTTCGGATTCTTCAGGTGCGTGACGACCTTGGTGACCCGCTCGGAGAACTCCGGCTGCTTTGCCGACGATCCCCGGGTCTCGGCGCCGGCTGAAGCGGACTCCGCCGGTGCCGTCCGGCTGGCGGCCTCGGAGAAATCCGACGAAAAGTCCAGTGCCGGTGCGGAATCCGATGTCTGGCCGTTCAGCAGCGCGATGATCCGTTCGCTGGCCTTGGGGCCGTCGGCGGATCGGCGGCCGGCCGCCTCGGGTGGCAAGCCGCCGATCGCATGCGCCAGATCATCCAGGGCCTCGGTCGGTTCACCGGTCAACGGCCCACTGAGTTCCGGCGTATCGATCCCCGCACCGGTTTCGCTGAACGACGGATCGGACAGCAGTGCGTCCAATACCGCGGTTCGATGGCGGAGAATCACATCCCCAGAGTCCTCGGCGGGCATAATCCGGATCGTATCCAGGCCGGACGGCGCACTCGGGGAAGACTATTCCCGCTGGGGGGAACAGCCGCTCGTCAGCGCTGCTTTTCCTCGGTGACGAAATACTCTGGGGGAACGTCGAATACCCGGGCCAGCGCGATGATCAGATCGAGCCGCGGAATCGCGTCACCGTGGATCAGTCGATACAGGCCGGATTGGGAAACCGGGACATCCGGATACGCCAATTCCAAATGCTGCGCCAACGAGTACAGCGTCAAACCGCGCGTCGACCCGTCTTCGGTCGAAACCACCGATTCCGCGATCAATTCCGATAGTCGACTGGAGAAGATCGAAGCCGCGGCTTGCCTCGGGGTGAGCGCGTCCTCGCCATCCTGGGTGGGAATCTGGCCGCTATCCGACTGGGGGTCCGCTACCACACCGACAAACATTACCGTCTCGATTCGTCCGTTCTCGCCTCACCCGGTTGCGGAACCGTTGCCGGCTGCGCGGGCAGGTTTCCGTTGTCATTGCGCGCGGGCGGGCCGATCGAGGCGTCGTAGTACCTGGTCTCGCCGCGTGGCTCGATCAGATCGACTCGGACCGTGCGCATCGGAATGCTGACGTCGACCGCGGTGGCACTGACCTGATTGATCGCCAGATCCACCGACCGGCGCCGCGGGGTTCCCGGCTCACTGATGGTGACGGTCGTATGCGCCGCGGATACCTGCGGGGGCACCTGGTCGAAGACCGCGATGGTCGCGGGCGGCGTGGCCGAATCCGCATCCGGATTCACTTCCCGGCTTTCGGTGGCCAGGCGCAACGAATTGGGATCGCCGACCGCGGATACCAGCTGCGACCACCGATCCGGGCGGGCCGAATGGACCTCGACATCGGCACCGACGACCATCGCGCGCAGCACGATCTGTTGTGCCACCGCCAGATTCGCGTGCACATCGATGGTGCGCCTGCGCGGGTTGTAGCGCGCCGGATCGAACAGTGGCAGCGCCAGGGTATGTCGCGGCTGTCCGCTGATCGCGCCGAGAATCTGGCCGTTGGGACCGATGGTGACGGCGAGATCGAGTAGATCGTCCGGCGTGATATCGACGCCGGTTTCGTCGACCGCCAGATCGTGCACCGACGTGCCGGTCGGCAGTGTCGCCAGTAGAGCCGTCGACTGTCGGCCGCCGAGCGGACGCAGGAATCCGGGCGGTTCGCTGGTCGGCGCTGGCCCAACACAGCGGACGAGACCGCGTGAGCCGAGCGCACCCCCGGCCAGACTCACTACAACGGTGGTCCGGCCCCGGTTCCAGGACCAGCAGTCGTCGAGTCCGGCATCGTCGAGCTGGGTCCAATCGATCAGGAAACTGGTCACCAGCCGCCCCGGTGCCGAGGATTCCAGATGGCCCCATTTCTCGCGCAGGTCGGACAGTTCGACACCGGCGTGTAGCAGCCGAGTCGCGTCGCGCAGTGCGTCCGCGGGCAGCGCGTGGGCGGCGATACCGCGTTCGCGCAGCCGGCCCGCGATTCGGTGCGCCGCGGAAGCAAGTGCCTTGGGCGCCGATACCGCGACCGGCCCACGGCGCGACAGCGCCGACAGGTTGCGTTCCTGGTCGAGGCGCACCACCAACCAGGTCACTCGGCTGCCCACCACCGGATGAGATCCGATGAGCTGGTCGTAGAGCATGCTGTAGCTGCTGGCCGGACGGACGCGCTGACCGGTGGTCACGATATCGATATCGACGGTGATGCCGAACTGATCGCGCAGCGGCAGCAGTGCACCGACCGGCACCACATCCTCGGTGTAGAGGCTCTTCTCGGAAATGACGGTCGGCAGATCCAGATTCGGTGCCAGCTGGATCATCGCGACCAGCGTCGAGCCCGCCTCGTGCACACCGCAGACCCCGGCGGCCACCTCGACATCGCGCAGCGCCAGCCGTTCGGCACGCTCACGCGCCCTGGCCTCGAGGCCGGACCGATACGCACCCCAGTCCAGCAGCCAGCGCGCCGTGGTACGGCCGTTGACCCGCACAATCACCGTCACCAGCAATGCGGTCACCACCGCGGGGCCGACCCACAACGGGACCCGGGCCCACAACCCGACCAGCACGAAACTACTGGCGATCACCACCACGGCAACCGGTCCGCGTTCGAGACCGCCGACTCGAATGCTCGGAAAGCTCACCGACGTCTCCCGATCACCTTGTTCGCATAACTCGCGCCGAGACCGAATATCACGGCCGCCGCGATGATGATCGTAGCCACGACCGCGGGTCGACGGTCTCGCGCACGCGGCGGCTCCGGCATGACCAGAGTCGATGATCGGAACAGCCCGGCCGGCGGCTTGGGCGGTGTGCGAAAGCTCAGCGCCGCAAGGGGATCGATCACGCCCGCGCCCACGGCATTATCGATACCGCGGGCCGGAGCATGTGCGCTCGCCTGCAGCCGCGCGCTGATCTCCCCTGGGGTCTCATTCGGAAAACGTGATCGCAGCAGCGTGGCAGCACCACTGACATACGCCGCGGCGAAGGATGCGCCGCCCACCGGTACCAGCTTGTCGGGCGAGCCGACGCCATTGATCAGCCCGCCACCGCCCGGCCCGAGCGATTCGATGCCGGTGCCCGGCGCGGCCACCGAAACCCACGGCCCGGACAGCGAATCCGCCATCGGCGCACCGGTGGCCGTCGTGAAGCCGACCGTCAGCACGTCGGGTGCGAACCAACCGGGTACCGAAATGGTCTTCACCTGTTTCCAGTTCCGGGAATCGAGCGGTTTGGCCGGATCGATCGCCGGATTCTGCTCACAGCCCGAGCTACCGGTATTGCCGGCACCCGCCACGATGAGCGCACCGCGAATGTGCACCGCGTATCCGATGGCCGCCGACAGGATCGACTGATCGACCTTGGCATCCACTGGAACACAGACCGGCAATGCCACGGTAATGACGCCGGCCCCGAGATTCGCCGCATGTGTTATGGCGCGGGCAAGGGTCCGGATCTCAAGTGAAAGCTGTTGATTCGCATCACTATTGGCGCTGTTCTCGGGACTGAACGCACCCGATCGGACCCGGATGGAAATCAGCTGGGCATCGGGCGCCACCCCGACGAAACCGTCGCTCGTACTCGCCGAGGCGCCGATGATTCCGGCGATCAACGTCCCGTGCGCGTCGCAGTCCGACAGCCCGTCACCGCCGGTCGCGACATAGTCCCCGCCGCCGGTCAGATTCGGCAGCCGCGCACCGGGCGATATACCGGTATCGATCACGGCGACGGTGACACCACCCCCGCGACTCAACGCCCGCGCGCGCGGCAGATCGAGCGCTCGTTCCGGCGGCGGCGCCTGGGTCAGATCGCTGTCGGGCAGCACGCCCGCGGCCAAGCAGCCCTTGTCCTGTTTGGTCGGTGCTTCCGGTCCGGGCGGACCATCCGCAGGCGGCGTACCTACCACCACCTGCGGCGGTTCCAGCGCACTCGCGGGCGCGGCGCCAATGGCCAGCGCCACCGCGGCCAACCCGACGGCCGCGGCCTTGCCGATCCGCATCAGATCGCTCGCATCGCCGTGTAGATGCCCATGATCCAGAACGCGATGACGGGAACGATGAGGATCAGCGCGTATTCGATGAGGTCGATGACCCGGCGGGTGACCGGCGAGAGCCGACGTCCCGGCAACCGGGTCGCGGCGACGCAGCCGACGATACCGGCGAGCGCGACCACCAACGCTACCGCCAGGCGCGCGAATGCCGTGTCATAGGCTCCGACCAGCACGAATGCGACGCCGACCACCGTGATAGCGGCCGCCGTGAGCAGGGAGATGGCCTGCACCAGGTCCGGATACCAGCGCGCCCGCATGGCCAGCAGACCGGCAACGGCCGCTGCCATGACGATTTCCCGGATACCGCCCGGACTGGCCGCGGCCGACAGCACGACCGACACCGACAGCAGCACCGATACCGCCGCGATCAATCCGCGCAGACTCGTCACCGCGAGCCGCGCGCGACCCTCGATACCGTGGCCGAGTTGTTCGCGGCGCAGTTCGGCATCATCCTGTTCCGGCTCCGCATCCCTGGCGGCCTCGGCGTCGAAGATGTCCGTCAGGCTCGTGGGGGCCACATCGGTGCCCGGATCCGGCAGGTCGGGCGGACGGATTCGCGCGGCCACCACGGCCAACCTCGGGGCCGAGGTAAGCAGCACCAGTCCGACGAATACGGCGCCACCGGTGACCTGCCGCACCGAAATATCGAGATAGGTCACCGGCAGCACCATTGCGGTAACCACGACGCCGAGCACTGTCACCGCCATCAAGGTGGCGATGCCGAGCCGGGTCAAGCGCAGCATGGTCGCTGCGGCAATGGCGGCCACCACCGACCCCGCCGCCACATTCGCAGCGGCGAAGCCGCCCGGCTCGTCATAGGCCGGTGGCACCAGCATCGCGCCACCGGCGAACAGCAGCGGAAGGGCGGCCAGGGCCAGGCCGAGGCAGACCCGCGGTGCGGCCCGACGCCGACCGGAGACCAGCGCGGCACCCCAGCAGATCGCCCCGAGCAACAGGGCGGGCAGCCCGCACCACAGGATCGAACCGCTCTCGGTCCACGACCACGACAGCAGACCCGCCATGGTGGCCGAGCCGACGCCGAGCGCACTCAGGCCGACGATCGCCGCGGTCTCGACGTTGAATTCGGCGAATTCGCGCTCATTGATCATGGCGAGCGCATCGGTGATGTCCTCGACGACCGGTGTGAACACCTCCGCCGATTCGACCACCGAAAGCATGAGCACGGTGCCGTCGACGACATCGTGGTCGGCGAGGCTGCGCCAGCGCGGCATCGGCGGTTCACCGGGACGGCCCAGACTCCATTGCCCGCTGGGCGGTGTGAAGTCGAGGTTGTCGTCACCGATCGCGCGCACCAACACGCCGAGCAGGTCATCGATGAAGGTTTCGATCGTGAACTTGGTCGGCACGACCACGTCGACCTGATAGGAGGCGACCAGGACCGCGATCCGGGCCCGAGCGACCTCCGCGGAAGGCGGCGGCGCCGCCGGCGACGGCGGGGGCGCGGGCGCTATGGCAGTGCTCATCGCCACTCTCCGCGGTCCTGAGACGGACGCTGGGCCTGGTAGCCGTCGAAACCGTCGGCCAGTGTCGCGGCCAGTTCCTCGAAGGCGAGCAAAGTTTCGGAATCGAGTAGCCGCAGATCGACCGGCCCACCCTCGGCCAAATGCTCATCGTAGGGCACCACAAACGTCGGCCGCTGCGCGGTCGCGAACAGCTTCTCGATCTGGTCGACCTCGACGGTCGGCTTGGTCGGGTGGTGGTGCATGATCGCGACGATCGACTTGGCGATCAGATGCTGCATGCCGTGCGAGTTCAGCCAGTTGAGGGTGGCGACCGCACCCTTGACACCGCCGACGGTGGCCGGGGTGGCCACCACGACCGCGTCGCTGGTCTGCAGCACGGTGCTCGTCGCCGAATCCAGCACACCCGTACCACAATCCACCAGCACCAGGTTGTAGTGCCTGCGCAGGATCTCGACCGCCATCGAGTACTCCCGGCCCGAAAGCGCCTCGGTGGCCTCGGTATTCCACGGCGACGCGATGACCGCGAGATCGGCGTCATTGATCGAGGTGAACGAATGCACTGCGGAAAATGCCTCGAGATTCGATGAGCGCACCAGATCACGCAGGGTCAGGCCATACGGATGCGGGCTCGTGCGGGTGGGCAGATCGCCGAAGTCCGGATTGGCATCGACGGCCACTACCCGGTCGGGGCGCAGATGCGCGAAGGTGGAACCGAGAGTCGCCGCGAGAGTCGTCCGGCCGACACCGCCCTTCACACTGATCACCGCGATTTGATAGGGGGCGGTGAGCTGTCGGCGAATCCGGCCGCGCCGGTCTTGTTTGCGTTGTTCGGCCGGTGACAGTCCCAGATTGAAGCCGACCTTGTTCAGCGCACCGCGCATGCCGCTGGTGGACTTCAACTGCGCACGCCGAGCGGCCGCGATATCGGAGAGCAGATCCGCCGATGTCAGCGCGGGCAGGACCTCAACACGCTCGGACGGATCATGGGACGCGTGTTGGATGCGGTCCGGCAACCACGACGCGGGTTGCTCCGCGGCTCTCGGAGGTTCCGGGTTCGCGGCGGATTGCCATGGTGCGCCAGCGGTTTGGGCCGAGGTCTGGGTGGATTGCCATGCCGCCCCCGATGTTTCGGCCGTCGCAGCCTGAGCCGGATACGCTGGCGGCGGAGTCGCGGTGGTAGGCGGTTCGACGGTGGCCTGCGGCGTGGCAGTAGGCGCAGGCCTCTGCACCGACGGCGGGCCGACGACAGGCGCGGCAGCGGTATTCGGCTGCGGCGGTTGCGCGCCGGATACGGGAGCGCCGACACCTTCCGGCGCGGCGGTCTGGCTCGGCGGTTGCGGTGGGGCCCCGATCACGGGCTCACCACCATCGAAATGCGGCACGGGCGGAACCGTACCGCCCGGAGCACGATCCGCCCCGGCGGAAGGTCCGGTTGTGGCCGATGCACCGGCCGCGCTCGAAGCCGCGGGAGCCGATCCGTCCGCAGCCGGGGGACCGCTCTGTTCGGGAACGGGTGAGAAGAAGGCATCGTATCCGCCTCGAGCCCGGACGGACTCGGTCGAATGACCGTTCAAACTCGGTGCTCGGTTCACTTCGCTCATCCTCTCGAAAACACTGGCGGCACAATTCAGTCGGCGCGGCTGGTTTCGAACCAGCTGCGGCTGGGTAAAAGATCGACCAGTGCCCCTACGCCCGCATGCAATGCCGCGTCGTCGCCGGGTGCGTATGTCGACCACAGCTGCCCGTCCATCGCAACGCTCGGAGTCACAATGATCCGCCCCGAAGGGGCGTCCAGCACGCTCACACAGAATCCGGGCTGCGCCTCACGGCCGTCGTGGTGCTCGATCACCACCACCTCGGCCCGCCTTACCACCTCATCCATTACTCGGCTCAGCACTCCGGCGGTATGCGGTTCGGCACCGAGTTCCACCAGGGCACGCCGCCGTTCGTCCTGGTCGTCGGGCACCTCCCCGAATTGTTCGGCGGTCGCGGTCACCGGCTCGAACCGCACGGCAGGCATCGGACCGAGCGCGGCGCCGATCGCCGCGGTCAGCGTGCCCAGCTGGCGATCCGGCTGGAATACCGACTGGATGACCACATGGTCGTCGGAGCGCACCGCGAGCACATGCGTCTCGCCCGCGCGCACCAGCGACAACCGCAGCATTGCCTGCGATTCGTCATCCCAGCCGGCATCCAGGATCCGGGCAACCAATTCCACATCCGGCCGGTAAAGACACCGCAGCCAATGCTCGACGACCGGGTTGACCACGCCGTCCTCGAGCACGCCCACCTCGGTGAGCTGTTCGACGACAACGGCGTCTACCCGGTCCCGGTCCTCGGGCCGATAGATATTCGGCAGCAGCGCCAATACCGGCGGATAGGAGTCGATGCCGACCAGCCGCTGAAGCAGCAGGGCGGCATCGACATTCAGGTCGATTGCGATTGGATCGTCTTCCACACCTTCACCGAATGTCGAGTAATCGGAAACAGCCCGGCCGCGCCGCGAACGGTTCGACAGCACGGACGGGGATCGTGCAATCGTTACGACCTGCCGAGTGCCGCGAACCTGTTCCCCGCTTGAATATCGGTGTGCTGGATCTGCGAGGTGGCTGCGTGCACGGCGGTGTTCAACTTCTTGACCTGGTTGTCGTAGGCGTCCAGGTCGGCGTTGTAGTTGTTCATCGTCGTGTGGTAGGAGTCGCCCATGGCGCCCTGCAGTACGGCCTCCAATCCCTTCTGGAGCCCACGCAGTCGCGCGGTGTTTTCCATCATCGCGCCGACAAGTGCCGAGACGTCATTGATGGCGGCCTCGGCGGTAGCGTGATTGAGGTGAATTGGCTTGGTCACGGGATTAATCCTTTCTAATTAAGATTCCGCGGTTCGAAACCGTCAGATACCGTTCAGATTGAGCTTGCCGGCCGCACTATGGGCAGCACTGTCACCGACCCACTGGGTTCCGTCGGCGGAGTTGACTCCGTCGCCACCCATCTGTGCCAAAACCCTTTGGGCTTCGTCCATGTCGGCCTCATTGAAAGTAATACCGTTCTTGTTCATCACATCGATGATGGCCTGCAGGTCTTTGGCAAGCTTCTTTCCCTGCTGGTGTGCCTCGCCCATCGTGTGGTAGACCGCGTCACCGGTATTTCCCTTGACCGCGACGTACAACTCGTCCTGGGCGGACGACATCCTCGAGAGATGCGTTTCGAGTTCGCCCATACCGATGTATGTGTTGTCCGCGGTTGTCCGGACCACAGTGGGATCGACGTCCGTAATGGCCATTGTTATTCCTCTCCATCAACTGGATATTCGACCGCGGTGTGCTTCACCGGGGACGTTCTGCCGAGGCGAGTACGGCTTCGTCTTCGACTCGCTCGATGACGCCGACTGCCAGGACCGGTTCGAGCACGGGCTCGTCGCGTCCACTACCGTCCGCGTACTCGATAACGCCGATGACCGGAGCCTTTTCGAGTACCGGCACTTCCTGAGGTTCGCCGGGCACGAAAACCTTCGACCCCCTTTTCTCGTCGTCGCGACGACGCCGCATCCGGGACTTGGGCGCTACCGCACCCCGCGGTGGCCCGCTGCGCGGCCCCATCGGACCTGGCCCCGTCTGCGCAGGCGTCGCACCGAAGACCCGACTCGCACCCAGATTCCAGTTCGAAGGCATCCGGAATCCAGTCGAAGCGCCCGGCATCGATCCGACGCCGCCGCGCAACATATTGAGTGCGACGAGGCTACCGACCCCGCCGTTCAACCCCGCGAGCGTCGTCGAATACTGCGATGTGCCGACGAGTTCCATCTGGTCCGCCGAACCGTAGTCGAGGCCGTTCGCGCCCGAATCACCGCTCAGCGCACCGGGATCCGCCTGCGGCGCCAGCTGTTCGGGATCGGTGGGTGTTGCCGAGTTCGTCGGATCCGTCGGGGTGGGATCGGTCGGCGAATCGTTGCCGCCCGAGCCGCCGTTATCGGATCCACCGGTCTCGTTGTCACCGCCGCCGGTGTCGTTCGGACCTCCGGTATCCGATGGGGTGTGGGTCGTCGTCGTTTCGGTTGTTCCGGTAGTGCTGTGTTCGGTCCCGCCGTAGGTCGTCGGGTTGTCGTATGAGGTGTAGTCCATTTGCATGCCCGGATCGCCGCCGGTCACGATGGGGGGCGCCTCGATCGGCGGCGGAAGCGCCGCGAGCGTGGGAAGCAACGCTCCGGCATAGCTGACCATCACACCCGTAGCAGCCGCTTTGATCGCGAAATACTCCATCTCCTGGGCGATCAGCAATGGACCGGTCGGCGCCCCCATGGCGGTCGTGGCCACCAAGGCGGCCTCCTTCAACCGGAACTCGGCCAGCCACGCGGCTACCCCCGCCATGGCGGTCGCCGCGCCGGAGTAGATACTTGCCACCTGGTCGGCCAACAGACCGGTTTGCTCGGCCACGAGGGCCTGCTCACGCAACCACATCGCATGGTTGCGAAATGCCAGCTGCGCCTTCTCCGCCGACAGCCCTTGCCACGATCCGCTCATTTGGGTCATCGAGCCCTCGGTGGCCGCAGCAGCAGCATGCAACTGCAAGGCCATGGCCTGATAGCCCGCCGACGTCAGCAGCGTTCCCGTGATCCCGGGACCGCCGAGTAGTCGCGCAATTATTTCCTCGGGTGTTTGCGCGATGAAAAAAGGCACGAGCATATCATCATGCTTTCGCTCGGGCTATCCTCGATTACTTGCCGACTATCACGGTGTTACTGATGACCTCGGCGCCGCCACCCACATCCGTAACCGCGTACGAGACACCCACTTCGGGTAGCGCCTCCGCACCGTTCACCCCGTGTACGACTCCGTTTGCGGTGCAAGGGAATACCAGCTCTGCCTGCCGACCGAATGCGGTGGGAATGCATGCGCTCACATCGTCCAATCCCGGCGGAAACGGGACTGCCACCGTCGCGACCGAACCGAGCATCTGCATCAGATCGGTGGCACTGACACCGAGCTGCGAGGCGATAACCGGGAGATAGTCCGGAACAACATCCAGGTTCATGGAAGTCTCCTAACGAGAGGTGCCGACTCTTCGCGAGTCGATACACCAAGAACGCTAAGGCATTCCCAACTATGGGAATGCGCACCGAAAAGGCCTTGACCAGGGATCATTCCTGCTGTGGGGTCCACGCGGCCTGCACGAGATCCTTGCGAGAGTGCAACGGCTCGACGAAGATCCCGCGACCGACGGGCTGCTTGCTCGGCTTTACGTCACCGATGAGCATGCCATCCAACTTTGAACCATCCATGATCAGTCCGGAGCTGTTGAGATTCTTCACCTGTCCGAGCACGTTGTCGTACAGCGCCATGTCGGCCTGGGCGATATTGCGCGCCGCGATGAGATGGAAACCGGTATCGCGGCCGTCGACGATGAGGTCGCGCAGCGCGTCCAACGGGTTCATCGAACCGCGTGGCGCCACCATGTGGTAATCGTCTACGACCACGAAGATCTCGGGTCCACTCCACCACGAGCGTTCGCGCAGCTGCTGTGGGGTCACCCCATCAGGTGGACGGCGTTCGCGCATCTTCGCGGCGAAGGGAGGCAGCCCGTCCTTCAGATCGCGCTCGCTGGTCAGATACCCGACCAGTTGTTCATCCGGGATTGCCTCCATGTGCTGGCGGCGGTAGTCCACCAGCAGTACTCGGGCCTGGTCCTTGGTGAATTGCGTCCGGATCGACTCCAGCAACGCCGCGATCACCGTTGACTTGCCACAGCCCGACGAGCCCAGCACGACCATATGCGTCGAGGCACCGAAATCGATGGCGGCCGGGCGCAAATCGGATTCCCGCACACCGAACGGCACAACCAGCCGCTGCGCCAGGGTGGTCGGCTCCGGCCGATTCGCGCGGATCTCGGCCAGGGTGATCCGATCGGGCAGCAGTTTGACCTCGGGTGCCCGGCGCCCCTGGTACCGGCGGGTGAGCTCTTCGATCGCACCCGCAACACCGGCGGGCGCCGACTCGGCGTCGCCGACACCGTCGATGCGTGGCAGCGCGGTGAGCATATGCAGTCCATCACTGGAAAGGCAGCGACCGGGACGATCCGCCGGAATCGCCGAGACCACCCCGCGATGTTGGGAAAAGACGGTGTCGGTGAGGTCACCGAGGCGCAGCTCCAGACGCGTTTGCAGCAGATCCTTGATGTTCGGGCGGATGGCGGCCCAGCGCGAACTGCTGACCACCAGGTGCACGCCGTAGTTCAGACCCTGCAGCGCGATCGACTCCATGACCGGCACATATTCGTCGTAGTACGGACCGTTGACGGAGAAGCCGATATCCCACCCGTCGATGACGAAGAAGACGTCGCCATGTTCGTCACCGTAGGCCGTGAGTTCCGCTGACTCGCGCGGTACCCCGCGCCGACGCCGGAACTCGCGCATCGACTCGATACCGAGTTCGGAGAACAGCGCCTGCCGGCTCGCGAGAAGATTGGTGATCAGTGCGAAGGTGCGCCGGATCCGATCACCGTCGCGTGCCGAGGCGACGGATCCGACATGCGGCACATTGCGCATGGCGGTCAGGCCACCGGAGAAGTCGAGGCAGTAGAACTGGACCTGTTCCGGAGTGTGGGTCAGCGCCGCGGACATCACCAAGGTCTGCAGTGCGGTCGACTTGCCCGACTGCGGGCCACCGACGACGGCCATATGCCCACCCGCTCCGGACAGATCCACCGACCACACGTCTTGACGCTGCTGGCGCGGCTTATCCACGATTGCCACAGCCATCTGCAGCGCACCCGGGGTGACAGACCGGACCAGCCGGTCCAAGGTGGGCGGCACACCGAGCGGCGGCAGCCACATCTTGTGCGCCGGACGACCATGACCTCCCAACTGCTGCAGCACGGTCTCCATCAGCGTGACAGGTTCGCCGTCGGTGTCCACATCGGGCGCGACCGGGTCGGGTGCGACAACCGGCTCCGACCGGACATTGACGATCTGGGTGGCGGTGAACCGCTGCGGCGGCCGGTATCCGCCGCCGATTCGGCGCGCACGCTGCGCGCTGGCCGCGGTGGCCTGGGCGGGCGCGTTGTAGCTGGAACCCACATACGCGGCCTGGAACCGCTGCAGATCACCCGAACCGACCCGCAGATAACCCGAGCCCGGCTTCTTCGGCAAGTGGTAGGCATCGGCGGTACCGATGGCATCACGGGAATCAGCGGTCTGGTTGGTACGCAACGCGATTCGGTAGGACAGATGGGCCTCGAGCTCACCCATCCGGTTGGCGGGCACTTTCTGCGAGGCGAGCAGCAAGTGGATGCGCAGCGACCGACCCAGTCGACCGATGGCCACGAACAGCTTGGAGAAATTCGGATGCTGTTCGAGAAGTTCGGCGAATTCGTCCAGGATGATGAGCAGGGTCGGTAGCGGCGGTAGTTGTGCGCCCTGTTCGCGGGCCCGTTCGTAATCGGCGACGCTGGCGAAGTTGCCCGCATCGCGCAGAATCCGCTGCCGCCGGGCCATTTCGCCATTGATCACGTCTTCCATACGGGTGACGAGATCGGCTTCCTCTTCCATATTGGTGACCACGGCGGTGACGTGGTGCAGCCGGTCGAAGCCGAGGAAGGTCGCACCACCCTTGAAGTCGACCAACAGCATGTTCAGCACATCCGGCGAATGCGTCGCGACTGCCGAAAGCACCAGTGTGCGAAGGAATTCCGACTTTCCGGAGCCGGTGGCGCCGATGCACATGCCGTGCGGGCCCATGCCCTCCTCGGCCGATTCCTTGATATCGAGGAAGACGAGTTGACTGGTCGGATCGTGGCCGAACGGAATATTGAGCCGCGCCCGATCGCTGTCGCGCCTGCGCGGCCAGTGCAATTCGACCGAAATATTGCCCGGGTCCAGAATGCCGACCATATCCTCCCAGGAGGTACCGCCGCTGGCCTGTTCGGCGGCCACCGCCTCCACCACGGTCGACAGGCGGTGCGGAGAAAGATTGCGCGCCAACGCGGTTGCCGCGGGTACCGACATGGCATCGGACGTCCCGACCCGGCGCGGACCACGCGCGGTCACCTCGTGCAGGTCCCGGTTCTCGCTCACCATGAATTTCAGCGCCCGCGGCAGCGTCTGTTCGGCCGCGCCGAGCCGCAGCCAGGTGCAGCCGTCGACACCGGAGATATCGCGCTCATTGGCCGCCCCGCCCACATCCACGATCAAGATGTAGTGCGTGCGGTCGAGTGTGGGTTGTGAGTTGGCGGAGAACGGACCGCGATTCAGACCGGCGAGAACCTTTGTGCGCAATTCCGATATGGACCGGTACACCATCCGGCTCGATCCGATGGCGTCGGTCTCACTGGGATGCTGTGTGTGCGGCAACCACTTCAGCCAGGACCACTCCGGTCCGTCCGGGTCCGACAGCACCGCCGCAATCGCCACCTGGTCGGGTCCGTGCAAAACCGCGATCTCGGCGATCATCGCGCGCACCAGCGCCGCCACCGCACCCTCGTCACCGTCGAATCCGACCTGTGGCGCCGACAGCAGGTTGATCGCGACCGGCATACCGCCGACGGTCGAATAGGCCTTGGCGAACCGGGTTACCTCGACAACGCCCACCGGATCCAGATCCGCGGTGGGCGCCGCCTCCGGCACGATCACGCGCACCTGGTTGGCGATCCGGCCCCGCCCCACCCGTACCCGCAGGAACTGTGGACTCGCGACCTGCACCTCCCACATCCGGGTGCCGCCGACCAATCGGGAGATCTCCGCGGGGCCGGGATGGGTGTAGCGCAGGAAGGTGAAGAGCTCCGATTCCGCGGCATGGACGGTCTTGCGGTTATCGGCGATCGAGCGCAGATAATCCTTGCGCTCCTCATTGAGCGAGGCCGCGTTGCCGCCGCCACCGCCCGCCATCGATCCGCCCATCATGCCGAACATCGACACCAGCATCATGACCGGGAACATCATCATCATCGGTGACATCTGCCCGCCATTGCGGAACATCATCACCATCATTCCGCCCATACCCGCGACCATCACCACGGGCATGATCATTTTGATTCGGGACGGGGGCACCGGTTTGGGCAGTTCGGTGGGTGGCTGCAAGCGCAACTCGGTTACCGCGGGCGCCTTGGGACCGCGGACGGCGCGCGCCGGGCGCACGAAGCGACGCGTGGTCGTCATGATGTACCGCCCGTTCTCAGGCCGGTGGCCGATTTGTCGGTGGGAATCCCGTCGTGCTGAACGCGGGCATCCTTCTGCGACAGCACCGGACCGACCGCGAACAGCGAGACGATGCTCCACGGCGCGGGCACCGGGCTGCGCAGACCCAGTGCGGACAAGGTCTGGCTACCGGTGTCGCCGGGATCGATGCCGTAGCGCACCCCGCTGTCGGAGATCCAATACAGCGATTCACGCAGAGGTGAGGCGGGATCGGCCCCGGTGACCTGCACGAAACGGCCGCTGCTACCGGGCAGATAGGCCGAATCCGCAGTGGCGCCACCCGAACTCGGCGCGGTCACCAGATCGACGACGCGAACCTGTTCCTCGGTCGTCAATGGCAGCTGCCGACCGACCAGCAACTCGGTACGGGCATTCGGATCACCGTTGTCACGTGACCAGTGGTAGCAACTCACCCCGAAACGGGTGGCATCTACGATCTTGACCGGGCGAGCCGGATAATCGGCCGTGCCCGGCCAAGCTCCCGGTCGCATATTGGCCGTGATGATATCCGGCCCGACAGCCGTGGTCGCGGGCATACCGTGCGAGTCGGCATTGCGGATAATTGCCGCCAATACCGCGCTGACCTGGACCAAGCCCGATTGGGACACCAGGTAGTACGAGGCGCCGCGATCCGGCGTGGACATGCTCAACACCGAGCCGATCGTGACCGACAGTCCGGAACTCAATGTGGTCGAACCGCCCGCGCCCGGGACATCCGGTACCCGTACCGGCGGCACTTCCGGCGTCGCATCGATGAGTCCGCTGGACGCGTTGGGCACCGATGCGGTCGGGTCGATGCCGAGTGCCAATGTGACCGCGGAGTCGGCGAGGCTGATCGCCGCGCGGACCACACCCTTCTCGCCGTCGTTGTACAGCAACCAGGTGTCGTTGCCGTTGCGCACCAGCCGGGCCTCATCGGCACCGAGCGGGCGGATGGCGTCACCGTCGACGGTGAGCGAGCCACCGATCGCGGTCGTGCGGACCGCGGAGGAGGCCGTGGTGGGCAGTCCGGTCGACTGATTCACCGGCGCGGCCGAACCGATGTAGGCGGTATCGCAGATGGCCCACGACGAATCCCGAGTACCGCTGTCGACGATGGTGCCCGGCGCCCCGGGGATGCCGACCCACGGTCCGCGCGGATACTTCGCCAGTACATCGCGGGAGACCGGCACCGGATTCTCGGCTGTACCCGCGATCAGCCGCGCCGAAGTCAAATTCAGCGCCGGATACAACCGGTTGTTGAGGCGCACGAACAATGCGCCACTGTCCTTCTCCGAGACGATATTCGAGTTGCCGACCTGTTTGGCCGGCTTGAAAAATGCCAGCACGGCCGAACCCGCCACCACCACACAGGCGAGCGCGATGCCGATCGACAGGGCGGTGGACCGCCCGCGCTGCGGGTCGTCGACCATCGAGGCATCGCGGCGCACCAGGGCATGTTCGATACGGCGCAGGAGAAATCGCCAGCCGGATATCTGGTGTTTGGTCACCACCCGGAAACGCGCCACCGGCTCAGCCCGTCGGCGCCAAACCTGCCAGCGCGGCCGTAATGTCGAACGCGTCGATGGTCATCAATTCCTCATTGCTCATCGCCGCGACATCCACATTCTCCTTGGTGAAGCGATAGTCGCGTTCGGCCTCCGCGGCCTCGACGACATTGCGGATGAAGCGACCGTTACCGGCCAGATCGATCAACCTGCGACCGTTCTTCGTTTGTCCGGCCAGCTGCTCGCAGCGATCCCGCAGGATCTCCCGCGCCGATTCAGACAGCAGCGAATCCTTTTTGCGCGCAATATGATCGGCGATCTGCGTCAGTTCGTCGGCGCCGTAGCTGGAGAACCGGATGCGCTTGGTGAAGCGCGAGGCGAGACCGTCGTTGGACGCCAGGAACCGGTCGATCTGGTCCTCGTATCCGGCGATGACCACGACCAGCTTGTCGCGATCGTTCTCCATCCGCGCCAGCAGCGTATCGACGGCTTCCTTGCCGAACGCGTCGCCGCCGGAGAGGCCCTCCTGAATCAGTGTGTAGGCCTCATCGATGAACAGCACGCCACCGAGCGCCGAATCGATCAGCGCATTGGTCTTGGGTGCGGTGTGGCCGAGATGGGTGCCGACCATATCGTTGCGCGATACCTCGACGACCTCGGGATTCTCCACCACTCCCAGGCCCGCGAAGATTTTCGCGATAACTCTGGCAATGGTGGTCTTACCGGTGCCGGGCGGACCGGAGAAGATCAGATGCTGCGACTTGGATTCCACGGCCAGACCGCGCTTGGCCCGCACCTGATCCATCAGCACACCCGACTTCAGCCGGTCGACCTGCTCCTTGACCGAATCCATACCGATCTGCGACTGCAGCAGCTCCGAGGCTTCCGCGAGCAGTGTCTCGCGCTCCTCGCGCGCGGCCGATGCCGCGGCCTCGGCCGGATCCGCGCCGGTCTTCGGATCCCATTTGTCGGTGCGCGAGGCGAGCAGGTCCGGCGTGGTGATCTCGAGCCGATACGACTTGTCCTTGACTGCGCGCTGCCACTCTTCCCGCTCGGTCCACAGGCCGGATCCCTGCAGCCCCTTGAGGATTCGGTCGGCGTTCTCGTGATCGCCGTTATGCCGATACAGCATGCCCAACAGGAAGTGCGCATCCGCCCAGATGTAGGACAGATTGCCCGAGGCGGCATCCTCGGCGATGCGCTGCGCGCGCGGCATCGCCTCGCCCATCCGACCCAGATGGGCCAGCGATTGGGCGGTCATCAGTTCGGCCGCGATATCCAGCAATCCGTCCTCGAGCACGGGCTTCGCACTGCGCGCACCGAGCACGTCCAGCCACTGCTTGGTTCGGAAGAACAGTGACATGCGGACGAAATCGGCCACATCGTCGCTGGGCACCTGATCGAGAATCGCCGCGGCCTCTTGCCATTCACCGCCCTCGGCGTACGAACACGCCTGCGCGATCGCGATCTGGTCGCGATCGGCCATCGCGACGCGCAGTCCGTACATGCCGATCTCGACCTGGCACCACAGCGAGCGGTCGACCAGACCCGCGCGCTGCTGGTCGCGATAGAGATTGTGCACGGACCGGTAGGCACCGTAGATCACCTCTGAGGTGACTTCACCGGCCATGGCGCAGCCGAGCCACGCATCGCACATATCCGGATCAAGATCGGTGGCGGCTCGGAACGCTGCCACCGCATGCTGTTCGTTTCGCACTCCCCCGGCGAGCAATCCCAAAGATTGAACACCTGTGTAGAACGCGTCCTCGGCCGCTGACACCTGGACTTCCCTTCCGCCACTCTCGCCTGCGGGAACGATAGACATTCCGAGGCGGCCGCCGTTGCCACCCAATTCCCAACACTGGGAAGCCCCGGTGGGCAGCGAAAACGCACACCCCCAAGTAAAGAGCCGTTACAAATAGCGCCGTCATTCAACGGTAACATTCACCTCGGCGCTTCCCAATCCCACTCCTTCAGGTGGCCATGACAGCGGTCGGCCCGGCTCTTTCCCCAGGTGCCGACCGCTACCCCTGCGAAGATCAAGAATCGACCGACCGGTCGCAGCTCACTTAACGGCACACTATTGATCGCACCGCTATTTAGCGGTAGAGTTCACAGTGGGCTGGCGGTCCTCATCCTGACAGCCCACAACCTCGAGCGGCGGCCTGGAGTCGCAACCCGGCAACAGGCCGCCGTGCGGAACGGATTCCCCACATCCGTGGCGAGTCGCCGAACCCCCCATCCCCGACGGCTCCCCTGGCGGCCGATGGCATTCAGCAGCCATCGGCCGCTGTGCTGTGTCCAGACTTCAGATCACTCGCACAACAACGGCGTCATTGGACATGCGCGACCATTTGACCGTCGAACCCGAGTACGGCGCCTCGATCACCAGACCGTTGCCTGCGGCGAGTTGGACATGCTCGGGCCCCCGCGCGCTGAAGGAGCTCGCCGGGAAAACCAGGTCGCCGGGCTGGACGTCGTGCGGGGAAATTCGAACACCGGAGTAGATCTGATCATAAGTGGTGCGGGGCAATACGACTCGACCGTCGGTGGCCTGTGCGACGGCATACTGGGTGAGTCCGGAACAGTCGAAGCCGCCGCCGCTCGGACCACCCGCACCGCCGCCACCCCAGATGTACGGCGTGCCCAGCCAGGCACTGGCCGCGCTGACCGCCTTGCTGCCGGTGGTTCCGTCCGACGGCACGGGACGCCCGGCGATCGCTTGCAATCGTGAGGTCGCACGGCCCGCCGTGCGCGCCGTGGTGCGCGCTCGGCTCCGGCGACGGCGACGGCTCCCACCACCTGTTACGCGGCCCCGCGTGACCTGCGGTACGGCTGGCGGCATGATTTGAGCCGCCTGGTGCCGCGCCGCCGAGACATCGGCGTCGACCTGCTTGGTGACTTTGGTGATGGTGTTCTGGGCGGCATCGAGCAGCGCTGGACCGCTGAAGCGGGTATCGCCGACTGTCGCGATCGCCTGCAGACGAGTCTGCAGATCGGCGATCTGATTGTTCACCATGTTGCGGCCGACCATGGTTCCGTCACCGGACGAGGCGACCGCCCGGTTCACGAGATTGTCCTTGCCAGCGTGGGATTCGGCGACAGAATGATGCATACCTCGCATGTCGCCGTAGCCGACCATCAATGAACCGCGATGGCCGTCGTCTGTGCGGGCCGCAACCGACGATACGGTGGTCGCGATCGTACTCGGACTCGGTTGGCCCGAACCGTAAAGTCCGAGTAAAGAGTTCAAGACCCCGTTGAGGTCGAGTGTGAGTTGCGGCGTCATCGGACCGACCCGCCATCGCTCATCATCGACCGCCTTCCGAATCGACGCAGCTGTCATGTCGCCGACGAAATGTAGAAGCTTCTCGAACTACGAAGTCGCACACGACTATGCGGCAATCGCGCCGAGAAACGGAAACGATCCCACTTCCCAGTTGCGGGAAGGCTGGACAATGGTGGACGTCGGGTGGCGGGAAAGGATCTGATTGCGTATGGCGGACGGGAGCACGGAAATCGACCCTGGCGTATTGGGTCAGCTTGCGACCCAGCACCACCAGGTCGCGACCGGTACAGTCGCCTGGGCGAGTGCGCCCAGCGCCACCGCCGATCACACCACCGGTGCCGACAAGAAGCTGCCACCCGATCCGCAAGGCCCGCCGCCCGGAGGGCAGAACTCACCCGACGGCAAGAACCCTCCGCCGGATAAGGACAAGCGGCCTCATCACCGCGATAAACCGCCCACCACGGCCAAGCACTATTGGCCCGTCGAACTGGATCCCCCGGCGGGCGCGTCAGCGGCGCTGAAATCATTTGTCGCCATGGCGGAGGCCGCAATTCAGTCTGCGGTGGATCTGCTCGGTCGTGGTGTTCCGGAACCGCCGCCCGAGGTCGGTGATCTGCTGCGAACAGTGGTGTACAAAGCGCTCGGCAAAGGCGAGACCACCGTCGCCTACCAGCAGGCCTTGTCTGCCGTGCAGGCCCGGCAGTCCTCACTACTGCAGTACGACAACGAGGTCGCCAAAACCGCGATCGAAGTGGCTGCCAAAAAGGATGAGACGCTCGCGGCCATCAAGGAACTCGTGCATGCCCTGCAGACCGACCTGAAGGTGCCGATCACCGGTAAGCATAAGGCCGAGCAGGAAATGAAGCTCATGGAGAAGATCGCCACCGCGGTCGAACAGGTGTACCGGAAGGTCGAGGCGGTCTACCAGAACAACCAGAACATGGCCGGAAAGGGTGGCGCCGACGGCTCCGGTAGTGGCAGTTCGGACAAAGGCTCCTCCGGTAACGGCTCCTCCGGTAACAATTCGTCGGGCGGTAGTGGTGGCGCCGGTGGCGGCGACGGCGGACTCGGGCAGATTTTCCAGACGCTCGCGATGTTGGTCCCGATGGGAGTCATGGCCGCGACACCCGTGGTCACGGCGCTGATGGAGAACGATAAAGAGCGCAGGGAAAAAGAGGAAGAAAAAGCCAAGGCCGAGCAGGCGGCGCAGGGCGCCACCGCGCCTGGGGCACAGGGCGCCACCGCCGCGGCGACAGTACCTGCCGACCCCAACGCGGCGGCCACGGTCGCGCCAGCAGTCACCACACCTGGGACGCAGGCACCCGCCGCGCCCGTTCCATCCGTGACGAGCGATCCGAGTGCGCCCCCGGCTGTCACCCCCGCAGCCCAGGCCTGACGGCTTAGTCCAGGCATGGGCTGAGCCCCTCAGCCCTGGATGTGCGGCTGCACGCCCGCGCCGACCGGTTTATTACCCGGAATATGTTCCAGGCAGCGGGCATTCGCTATCACATCTGGATTGAAGAACTCCGGAATCTCGCGGCGGAGTAGAGCCTTCCCGCCGCGAGATCGGGTTCTCAGGTCGCGGCCGTGGCAGCTGTAACCGGCGGCGTAGATGACGGTGCCGTCGCCGCGGCGGTCACCGGCGGAAGCGCGGCCTGTTGAGTGGCATTGCCGATGCCATCGAGGCCGCTGGGATGCTTGAATGTCACGAAGGTGCCGAAGCTGGAATCCGGTGGAAACGCGGTGTTGAGCGGTATCGCGCCGCCGCCCACAATGGCGAAGAGTTTATTTTCACCATCGACATAAACCAGCGCGCTCCGGTGCTCGAATTGCACCACGTCCCCGGTTTTTACCTGACTCTCGCTGATGTTCGTCCAGGTGTCGGTTTGCTGCCCCCCCGTGCCCGTATGCATTTCCTGCCCTGACGTGCCCGTATATGCGGCCTGCGCGTCGGCGACGTTCGGTTCGTTGATCGCATGGTTGAAGGCTTGGGCGATCGGCCCTGCTGGCAGCTTCACATCTCCGAGGCCGGGGATTTTCGCATCGACCATCGCGTTCGGATTCGCTGATACCGGTGTGCCCGTAGCGGCGGATACCGCGTTGGTCACGGTCTGCGGATTGGTAGCAGCCGCAGTCGCGGCAGTCGCCGCATTGTTCCCCAGCTGCGAGTAGGGGTTCGTACCGTTCTGGCCGCCGTACTGGTTCTGCAGCTGTTGCGGCAAATTGTACGGATTCGTCATCGAGGACAACGGA